>JAYQSR010000088.1:0-3611 GCA_038146945.1 Ilumatobacteraceae bacterium | reverse complement strand
TTACTAACGGTATCGTATTCCTTTCCCCATTATCGTTATCGGCTGGGGATGTAGTTCGTTTATCGGAGGAACCTGCATGCGGACAATTACCCGATCCTAGGAGAGGTCGTTGGGAGACGCGGAGCCGTCGTAGTCGGAAAGACCGCCGATTCCCGGCGCTGGCGTTTACTACGTATTCAAAATTTGGCGACCGAGCAAGGTGTCCTCGTAAACTACCAGGTGAGCCAACACCAGCCGGGTGCGCTGAAGAACGAGCGTCCTTCATCGGCGTTCCGCGCGCTCATCTGATTCACCATCAGGGTCACCATGTTGCCGACTGTCGTCGGCTCCATGACGACCGTCCAGCGACCCGGCTCCACGGCGCGCGGCTGCTGCGAGCGCATCGCCTTCTCGACGGCGACGGCGCCCAGGGCCCGTGTGTCGAGCTCGTCGAAGTCATGCGCGGACGTGCCGGCCCAGCCACGGATAGGAAATCCAAAGGGGTTCTCGTGACAATAGCCGAGGCGGGGCGATAGAGGCGAGGGGCGACGAGGGTGGGGCGAAGGCAGTCCGTGGGCGGTGGGGGGCAGTGGCAGAGGCGAGGTCGGGTGAACGGGTCGCGAGATTCGCGGACGCGCCGATGGGATGCCTGAATGGGCAGGGAAGCGGTTGGGAGGAGAATCCCCGGAGGCCGGGCGGACTCAGGAGCTTCAGGGGTCGAAGTCGTCGGGCAGGGACTGGTCGAAGTCGAAGTCTGGGACGGGCTCGGGCGCGGCGGGGTCGATGGCCGGAGTCTGATCGAGGAGCCCGGTGAGGAGATCGCTTTGAGGTGGTCCGCGCGCGGGTGAGAGGGGCGGCGGCTTGTGGGGGAGATCGAGGTGGAGGAGGATGGCGGAGACGACGGGCGGGTCAGTCAGAAACGCGAGGATCCTCATCTCGGCCCCACACGCGGGACAGAGCAGTGGCAGCACGTCGTAGATGCGCGCGAGCAGGACGGCCCAGCGGATGGATCTCCGGTCGCCCCGTTGGGGCGATCCTCGATCGTCTCGCGGGTAGACCTACTGGTCCGCTTCGCGGAGCTAGCTTCGCGGCCGCTCGGCTCGGGCAGGGGAGGCGCGCTCGGGCGCCGGCTCGGCGGCAATGGCGGGTGCGGTGCAATCCCCTTCGGCCGCCAGCGCCTCGGGCCGCCCGAGGGCCACGACGTGAGGCCGCAACCTGGCATTCGGAGCCAGGACCCCGTGGTAGCGATGACGATGGACCCGCGGGGGCGGGACGAAATTGGCGAGGGCCTCGAGGAGCTCGAGAGGGGTGAGCAGCACCTCGGTGCGACCGTGGATGTCCGGTTTCGGGAATCGGTAGACCAGGCGGCTCTCGGGTGAGGTGAGGGAGGGGGTCGAGCCGAGTGCGTGCAGGCGTTCGAGCGCGAACGGCGGGCGGGCACAGTACCGAACGAGACGCTCGATCCCGGCACGATCCTCGGCCTCGATGCGTACGGAGGCGTCGACACTGAAGCCGCCCGAGCCCTGCCAGGTGAGCATGCCGGCGGTGTCGATCTCGTCTAGGAGGCCGTGGCGACGGAAGTAACGGAGGACGCGTTTCTGGACGAGAGACTCCACCTGAGCGACGCGATCGCTGGTCAGCTCGTAGGCTTCGTGGAACTCGATCTCGCCGCCGCCGTGCTTGCCGAAAACGCCGTCGAGAACGACGAGGTGGTAATGCGGGTGGACATGGAGAGAAGAGCCGAAACGATGAAAGAAGCTGGCGGCTCCGAGCTGGGCGCGAGGCGGCGCTCCTGGGCTGGAGCGCCGGAGCGTCGTGCGAATCGCGCGTAGCAAGATCTGGAGTACGGCGCTGGCGACGCGCACATCGTGGTGGAGATAAGGACGGAGGCGCTTGGGGACCGACAGCACCCACTGGCGCGCGGGGACGTGTGGCAGCACGTGGTCGGTGAGGTGGGCGGCGACCTCGCACATGCGCCGGGCATTGCATGAAGGGCAGATGCCCCGGCCCTTGCACGAGAACGGGATGAGCCGCTCGTGACCGCAATCCTCGCAGCGGGCCCTTGCGAATCCATAGGCCAGAATGCCGCACTCGAGGTAGCCGCGGAAGTCGCGTTCGACCCACTCCGGCAATCCGTAGCCCATCGGGTCGTCTGCGGACGCGCGAGCCAGGAACGTTTCAAGGTGGTGCTGCACGACCTGGTAGAGAGCCATCCGGGTCGGGCGCCGAGGCCGATAGACGGATCCCGGGAGGCCGGGCCAACGAGGCGTGGTGGCCGGACGCGCACGAGCCCGGGTCCGTTGCCTCGCTGCCGGTGAGCTTGGGAGCGCCATCGCGCAGGGTCGGAGCGTCCGGTGGGCGTTGCCATGGTCGAACGCGCCTCCGAACTTACGCGAAGCTCGGCGTCGAAGCAGCAGGGTTCGTGGATGACATTCGACCGCATGCTCACGGGGCGAAGGTGCTCATCGTCCCTCAGAGTTGGCGGCAGGACAAGGCTGAATCCTTGACGCGTGGGCGCTCAGGGAAAGCAGTCATCTCGACCAGCGCGGGCGCTGAAGGACTCGCAACCGAGAACAACGCCAGCATATTCTCGCCGACGGCAACATTGATTTCGCGTGCGGCCGTCTTGCGTCTCTTGGACGCGAGCGTGAGTGCGTGCAGGCCGGCGAGAACGCTCGCCAAACCGCTGAAGACATCTATGACTGGGACGTGATCCGGAAGGCGCATGGCCGGGGGCCTATCGTGAGTTCTCCACGTCAAGCCGGAGCTCGAAACTAGTGAACGATCGCCTCGCGAGAATCGTCTACCGCAGCGGTGCATCTCTACGAAACCCGTCACTCCCTGCGGAACTGGCGCGTCTCTCGGCAGGGCATGACTCGCGACGACCTCCTGCGAGTCAAGTTCGCCCGATTGCAGGCGTTCTTGATGTTTGTCGACACGCATTCCCCCTACTACGGAGAAATATTCCGGAAAAGCCAGTTCTCTCCGACCACGTTTACAGATATTGAGCAACTCAGAGTTCTACCGATCCGCGTGAAGCGACGCAATTCAGCACAACCAGACGATCCACTCTCGGCATCGTTCGCCGTCAATTCCGAAGCGGAAACCAGCGGGTCCTCGGGGCAGGCTTTGGAGTTTCGGAAAAACGAAGTGGGACTCGGCAGTGAGAGCCCCACGTCCATCGCGCATACGGGTGGATTCGACTGTACTTATGCTTGTATCGGGATATCTCTGGGGTTACAACATTTCTCCCAGCCAAGCTCGTAAGGTCAGGGTCTTGGATGGGCTCCAAACTCCCGCTTCCGCCTCTTCTGCTCCTACGATGCCCCGAGATCAGTCGATTTGCCCAACGATTAATGGGGCGCGATGCATCGGCGGATACTCGTCGATGATCATGAAGTGGCAAAATATGTCGTGAAAGCCGGCATCACCGTGTCACCTTTGGATGGTCAAAGGGGACGTCGAAATGATTCTCGATGCATATCAACCATGGTGAAGAAGGCATTCGGGGCCCAGATGATCAGCGAATATGGAACCTGCAAGCAGGGCTTATCGCCTTCGAGTGCCCAGGGAAACATGCACATCAATGTGGAGGACGTTCTACTTGGGTGGATGATCAGGCGACGCGATCA
>JAYQSR010000087.1:0-7938 GCA_038146945.1 Ilumatobacteraceae bacterium | reverse complement strand
TGCACGTCACGGAATAGTTGATCGAGGAATTCGTTGGATCGAATCCAGATACGCTCATCGTGTGGCGCTCGATGATCCGCGCAGTGACGAGGAGCTTCTCGCTGCCCACATCGACGGTGACGGCGATGCCTTCACCGTAATTGTGGAGAGAAGGGCGTCATTCGTCTGGTCAGTCGCTTTGAAGATCACCGGCAATCCAACCGATGCCGCGGACGCGTACCAGGAGAGCTTTCTCGCTGCTCACCGCGCAGCCACCTCATTCAAGGGGGATGCTGCCTTCTCCACATGGCTCTACAGAATCACGGTGAATGCAGCGCTGTCCCAGCGGAGAAAGAAGCAGAAGATCACAGTGCATCAATCGATTACAGACGATGACTTCGCCACGGTGCCGGAAACCCGAGCGAAGCCCTTCGCGGATCAGGTCGATGTTTGTCTTGATGTATCCGAAGCGCTGTCGGGTCTTTCGGAAGACCAACAGCGGGCTGTTGTTCTTGTGGATATGTTCGGCTACTCACAAGTGGAAGCCGCCGAGGTGCTGCAGATTCCGGAAGGCACGGTCAAGTCTCGAGTTTCTCGGGCTCGGAAGACTCTCGCTCGGGATCTCCAGCACTTGAGTCCAGGAATGCGGTCCAGGCGAGCTGGCGACGGTCGAGAGGAGGTGCGCGATGACTGATCAATCCTCCGACCCCCACGACGCAACCGCCGATCACCCAACAGAGGATGAACTCTTCACGAAGGAAGTGCTTGCGACCTTCATGGATGAGTTGACCCCGGATGGTCACGCCTACGAGGACCCTCCGCCTGAAGTGCAGGAAGATTTGCTGCGGGCTTTGGACGAGCAGTCACGGAAAGTGAGCGGAAGCCACGACGAGGGAGACGCGTCCACGACTCCTCCGCGCGGGAAGTCGTACTCGAGGTCGATGCTGGCTCTCGCGGCTTCGGTTATCACGGTGGCGGTCGTCGGGGGTCTTTCGTTGGTTTACCTGGTGCCGTCATCGGACGTCGATAACGCTGATGTCGTGGCGGTTGGCGAGAGTGACCAAGTTGTGCGGGGTGATGTTTCCGATGAGCGCCCTGAGGACAGCGCTGGAGTGACTGCCACGGGAGGACTCATCACGGTGGACGTGTCTGCGGGTGGGTCAACGGAGTTCAGCAGTCGGGTGTGGCTACCGGCAGGCTTTGGCGAGGAGAGCGCCGTGCCTGTGGTCTTGGTCCCCGAGACCAAGGATGGTGTGGCTGAGTCGCGAGCACGAGATGTCTGCTCGTCGGGAGATACCTGCATCGTTGTCACGGTTCCCGAGGGAGCCTTCTCCTCGGACGGGTGGGGCGAGGAAAGCCGGTCCGTTCTCGCAGATTTGCTGACGAAGCTGCCGGAGGCTATCGGTGAGCAAGATCCAGTCATCGTCATGTGGGCGGTCGACGATGACGGTCGTCCGGTCGCTGACGCTCCGGAAGAGTTCGAGGGCATCACGGTTGTCACCTCAGTGAACGATGCTCGATGAGAGCAGCATCTAGCAGGGGAGCTGTGGCGCATGCTTTCGTCGCGGCCTTCCTGTGTCTTGGGATCGGTGCCTGCTCTGCCGGGGACGACTCATCATCAGTGATTGAGCAGACGCCAGAGGCTGTCGATGTGGCCGATCCCGAGAGTCCACTCGAGTGTGAAGTTCCGCAGTGCGTGGAAACGGGCTTTTTGAGTGATCCGGACGGATTTAGTTTCGCCAACTGGAGTGACACGGGTGCGCTCGATGCCAGCAGCCTTGTCGACATGTTCGGGGAAGAAGTGGTGTGTATTGAGGGCGGGACAGACGAATGCCTACTGTCCCCGAGCGCTGATCAGTGGCTGACGCAAGCAAACTCAGCCATGACAGTCGGCCATTGCGAAGGTATGGCCGCCCTTGCGCAGGAGATATTTCAAGGAACCCGACCACTCGATATGTACAACCCCAACGCCCCTTTTACCTTCGCCTGCGCCAATCAAGGCCCGTCGTCGAGTCGATCTGAGCAACCGTGGGCGAGCCAGCTGCTCCCGGATCTTCAGCCGAAACTGCAGTTCCGAAAGATGCAACTCCGGGGAAATCGCCGAGTGGCTCAGCACGTCATTGCAATCGGGGACCACCTACACCATGGGTCTGCATGCAAGCCCCGGAGTTGGTCACACCGGTTACGCCTTCGGCCGTTCGGTATTCCGAGTCAGGGATGGGAAAAAGTGGGCTGCTGACAACGAATTTCCTGGACTCGAGCAACCTGTATTTCTGACGATGGAAGTCGGTGGGAGTACCAGCCCCGAGACAGTAACGGTGCTGCGATCGGCAGTGGTTCTTCCGGTGGAATCGATCGATCGATCTTACCCGGTGGAGGCCAGAGCGTTTCCACAATCTCCACCCTTTGCTCCTGCCCGTGTGGTGAATCTGTTGATGTTTTCGCCGGCGCGCTCGTCCATGTCCTGCGACCTCACCCGGCGGCGGTGACGCTATGGACGTCCGTGTCGAGGTATCGGGAAGTCGTGAGCGCGGATGAACTCATGGCCGATCCGTCGAGTCCTGTCACCACACACCACTGCGGACGAATGGTGCCGTGGGTGCTGGTTTCGCCTCAATGGGATCCGACACAAGTGACGGACATTGATTTTCGATGACGTTTGCGCCTGACCAGGCAGCGACGAGTGCGCCGCGAGTGGTGTCTTGGGATGTCTGCTTCCTGCGTATCGCCACGGAAGTTGACCTTCCACGAGCGCGAGCGTTGACGTGGCAATCGCGGGAGACGGATCTGTGGCGGTAACGAGTCGTCAGGTAGAAGGCGATCGACTTGTTCTCATCAACAATCAGCTGTCCGTGGTGCTTGAGCTGCAGTCTGAACTGCGGGAAATGCTCGGCGCTTTGACTGAAGGGCAACGCCCGCATCGTGTCCTCGATTCAATCGATCCGATGCGGATCCGGTGGAGTTCACTCTCCCGGAGTCTTGCTCAGGATTCCGTTCGCGAGTTCATCGTGGATGCGACAGGATCTGGCGTCCGGTATCTCCGTCCGCGGAACAGATGAGAGCGTCCCCACCTGATGGCATAGATGACTTTCGTAGCAGGCTTGCCGTGATTGACGAGTCGCGCGAAGAAGACGGAACGTGTCGACGATTCGTCGCCGAATGGCGACAGCACACAACCGACGAAACAGGAGCCGAAGAAGGACCAAAAACCAAAGGCCGAGGTAAGACCCGACGAAGAAACTCCCTGGCGGAACCGAGGCTGTGGTTCCGGAGCCGGAGTCGAAGAGATACCCGAAGAACCTGAAGATCCTGGTCCACCTCCGAAAGAACAAGAGCCAGGCTCAGGGAGAAAATTTCCGGCTAGAGACGAGTACCAAGGGAGGGAATTACTGATGAGGACTGCGCCGGCTATCAAGTCGCCACGTACTATCGACGCCATGAAACGCGTTCTTTCACCCATCGCTCCGTCACCTCGTGCTCAGCGTCAGTGCAATCGGACTTGCATCCCCCGCACACGCGAGCGAATTGACCCCATACCAGGCGAAGGAAGAGGGTTTGACGACGTTGCAGAGCGCAACCCTCTTCGGCGAAACGAGTTTTCTTTGTCGGTCGCACCCCAGGTGGGGTGGAATGCAGGGTTGGAAAGTCTTCGGCCGCCGCCGGCGGCGATGTATCGACTGTGGGACATGGATGTTGCGTGGAGAAACGTCAATCCCCAGCCCGGTGTCTTCGACTGGTCCATCCTCGACAGGCGGATCGCTCTCGTCGAGTCCTGGGGAGGCAGGCCATTTCTTGTCCTTGGTCTGACGCCGCGGTGGGCGGCCGAGAACCCCGGTGCCGGTGATCCGCGTTGGGGCGCGGGGAGTGCAAGCCCGCCGGCGAATATCGAATACTGGAACACCTATGTGCGAGAGGTAGCTAACCGGTACGGCGGTCGCATTGCTGGCTACGAATTATGGAATGAAGCCAACCTGACCACCTTCTGGCAAGGATCCGCAAGCGAACTATTCGCGATGGCACAAAGCGCCAGCGGCATCATCAAGGCGGCGAACCCCGGCGCGGTGGTTGCTGCACCGTCCATCACGACTCGACTCAGGGGATCAGCAGCGCGCTTCACATCTGCTTTCGCGGGTGAAGTGGCCAGCAGTGGGTCGATCCCCTTCGACACGTGGACCATTCATTCCTACCCGAATGGAGACGCGGGTCGTGATTTCAGTACCGGTCAAAATTTCCCGCGCATGGCGGCGACCCGACGAGCGGACGACATCATCTCGTGGCAGAACGCCCTGGTGGACGCGCTCGGCCCGGATTCGCAGGCTCTAGGGATTGGGATCTACGACACTGAGGTGAACTACGGGCTCAAGGGTCCGGGGGCTCGCCCGGGAGTCGACTGGTCGACCGAAGACGGCAATCAACTCATGGACTACACCTACGCAGACTCCCGGCTGTTGGGAATCACGGCTACCTTCTGGTACCAGTACACGGCCACGGACTACTCCCTGCTCGGTGTTCAATGGAGTAACGCTGGAGGCAACCAACTCAGCGCCACCTGGGACTCCCTGCGTGCCAGCGGACCGGGCGATCAGCGATTCAATTCCGTCAGCAGTCCGTTGTATCTCTCACGCGACAGTGACTATGTCATCCCGGTCTTCAAGTCCTGTTTCATTCGCCCAGGAACATCCTGTGCGGGAGACAACCTCAAGGATGTGAACCTCAGTGGAGCAAACCTTGCCAATATGGACTTCACGGGTGCTTACATGAAGGATACGAAACTACAGAACACGATCCTGAGTGACACGATCTTCACGAATGCCTACATGAAGGGCGCCGTATTCTCTGGTGCGACAGGTGTCAACACACAACTCGGTGCGCGGTCGCTTGTGGATGCGAACTTCTCTCAAGTGCGACTCGAGAAGCCGAAAGCGACGGGCACCTCATTCCTGAGGAGTAATTGGAAGAAGGCGTACGTGAATAAGGGTGATTTCAGTTCGTCCAACTTCTACAAGAGTAATTTTGACGGCGCAACTATCAAGAACACCGATATGCGAGCGACAAAGTTGCGGGGTGTCTCATGGAAGCGGGCAACCGTTACAGGCAGTAATTTCAAGGGAGCCGACGGCAACAAGCCGTAGGTTCGCCGGACGTATCAGCGGAACCAACTGCGGAACCGCGAACCCATTCGTCGAACGGCCTTCTTTGCGCTGGTCGCCTTTCGACCCGCCCAGCGCTTGAACCGGCCCCACCACCCGAGCTTCTTTGGCGCGGGTGCGACGTCTGGTCGGTCGTCGTCTCCACCTTCGGATGGACGCGTCGGCTCTCCCGAGTCGTGAGTAGGAGCGTCGGAATCGTGGTCTGAGTCGCCACCCGTGGGGGAGTGTTCATGGATGGAACCCGCGTCTTGTCGAGTATCGCTCGACATGGTGGGTGTCGAGCGACCGTCCATGCCTTCGAGTTTCTCCTGTGCTCGCTCTACGCCAGATTCCACTGCCTTCTCTGCCATCGCGTCCGTGACAGCTCCGCCATCGGGAACCTTCTCGGAGAGGCCGCCGGGGAGCATGCCGGCCACACCGGAAGCGGTTGATGAAGCCCTGTCCGCCAGGTCTCCTACGGGTGAACCGCCAAGTGCGTTGCTGACACCTTCGGAGACTTGGTCGCCGTATTGCTCGTGCGCGAGACCGAGAAGTTGGCTGGCTCCCTTGCCGACTCCACCTTCGAACGGCTTGTCCTCAGAGCCGTGGAAGTCGATGATCCCGTGCTGCACGCGCTGATAGCGGGCCGTGTCTCCTTCTGCGTTCTCTTGCATTGATCGGGCGTGTTGAGCGAACTTCGCTCGATCAGCGCCCGCATATGTCGCGCCACCGGCGACGTTCCCGGCACCCTGCATACCTGTTCCGATGGTTGATGCGAGTTCACTGACGCCACCCCCACCGAAAGCAGATGTGGTGACGTCGCCGATGTTTTGGGCAAGCCGAGAGACAGCGATCGCCTGCCCCTTTCGGTACTCACCACGCTTAACGGCCTCGCGACCCTTCTCCAGGTCTCCCTCAACCACCTCGCCCACGGAGTGAAGGCCGTGACTCATGCTGTTCATCGAGGCCAGGGCTGAATCCTTGGTCGACGTGACCGCCCTGTCGTCACGGTGGTCAGTCCCGACGCCGCCAACGCGGCCCTGCCAGACCTTCTCACCCTCGTGCTTCTTGGCGAATGCCTTCGAGTGCTTGACCAGACCCTTCATGTCTTTTCGCTCTTGCTTGATTCGAGCCAGTTCTGCTTGCTCGTCCTCAGTCAACCGAGAGTTTTTGACACCCTTGATTTCCAGGAGTCTTTCCTTGTTCGCCAGCTTGCGCTCGGTCTCCTCGGGCGTGACGCCCTTTCGCTTGATGTGGCGGAAGCGCTCCACTGTCATGCCGTGGGACTCTCGATTACGAACGTCCTCCTCGCTCGCACCCGAGGTGGTGTCTGCGCGGGCCTGGTCTAGTTGGCTAAGCAGGGATCGGTGTTGTTCTTGCTGCTCGGATGTGAGCCCAGAGTCCTTTTCGCGTTGAAGAGTGGCAAGTTCGCTATTGCTGGAGTGAAGAGTGGCTTGATCTTCTTTCGATAGAAACTGTGGGGAGACAAAAGCCTTGTCTCTCGTTGAGTCGCGCAGCAACTTGGTGTGCCGAGAGATTTCATCATCGAGCGACTGCTGCTGAACTTTCGATCCTGCTTGCTTGCGACTCTTCTTCAGCTCGTTCAGGTGCCTCTGAATGGCTGCAGATTGCTTGGTGCGCATCTGATCGCGCTGCTTCTCCAACTCCTTCATGCGGGGCTTCTTGGAGAACTTGTCCTTCCTTCTGCCGCCGCTTCGGTGTCGATCATCGTGCTTTTGCTGCTTGCCGGTTGCTTCCAACTCGCTGATTTGACTGTGAAGGTCATCGACGTGGGCCTTGTGCGCTTGCTCGATGTTCTGACCGGCGCTCGACCATGCCTCTCGTGCGGAGTGGTACTCAGTCGATTCATCTTCGGTGAGGGCGTACTTGTAGCCCTTGCGCACATCTCGTGCGGACTCGCGGGAGTCACGCTGATCGCGCAACGCTTGATTGTCTTCTTCAAGGCCAGCTTTCTCCTGGTCAAGTGCGGCGACGTGACGAGAAAACTCATCGTCGGTTCCCGAGGCGCGTGAGGCCTTTCTCGCCTTGATCTCATCCTCGTTGGACTTGAGGCTTGCCTTGCGCGCGTCCTTCTGCTGCCGAACCTGTTGCGGCAAGCTCTCGTCGATAACGGTGCCGTCAGCGAGCGCGATGGGAGTGGTCTCACCGACGCTGTGCTCCATGGTCATCGGTTTGATCAGAGAGTCGTGACGACCGGCCGCGAGCGCGTCCCTGCGTGCGTTGTTGTGGCCGATAACGGTCTTCACAGACTTTCGGAGTGCGTTCAAAGCAGCCTTCTTGCGCTCGTCGCTGCCCTCCGGAAGGCTCCTCATGTCCTTTACCGCTTGATGACTGTCTTCGTGTCGCTCGTGCGCGATGCTTTCCGATTCAACCGATCGACGCTGGCGTTCGGAATCCTGTTGTGCAGTCTTGCGCGCGGTGGCTTCCGTCAAGAGAGCAGCCGCGTTCACTGAGCTGGCGATTGGTAGCCCGGTCGTGCTGTCCAGCGACGAGGCCTTCGATGCGTGATCTTGCACCTGATCAGCCCCGTCCGCTACGCGTTGGGCCGTTCGAAGTCCGGACGTCGAGCCGGTGGCGTTCATCGCGAGAGCGTCTTTCCTGGCGATCATTTCATCAACGGCTTTGGGGTCGTACGTGGTTGTGGGGCGCATGGACGATCGCCCATCTGGTGATGGTCGGCGCGCCGTCCCTGAACTACTCGCCGAGCCACCGGTCTGCGAGAGCTGGCCTGTCTGATGGGCTAGCTCGGAGTCTTCATCGCTGGTAGGTGGAGCGTGGGAGGGGCCACCTGCCATGTCACCAACGCTCC
>JAYQSR010000086.1:0-7609 GCA_038146945.1 Ilumatobacteraceae bacterium | reverse complement strand
CAAGTAGTACTCGGTGGTATCTCGCTTTATCCACCAGCTGGCGCGACAATCGCTCCTGGAAATGAAACGATACGGCCGATCATCGGTGGGTCCGGCTTGTACGAAGGTGCTGCCGGCCAAGCGGTGTCGAAAAATATGGGCAATGAAGGATGGTCGCATACTTTTTCGATTACTCTGCCGTAGATCTTCTGGTCAGAGTTTTACTGAGTTTTCTAAGTCGCGAGAACCAAAATTCACTACAAGAATCTTCACGGGTTTTCCTGTGTTGTTGACACCGTTGTGTGGGGTGTACAGCCCTTCCATGATTGCTTCACCCTTTTTGTACACGTTTCTCTTTTCAGTTCCGTCCAATTTGTAGGTCACTTCCAGTGTTCCTTCAAGAACGTATGCATACATCGGTGCCTCGTGGAGGTGCCATCCGGTTTGAGCACCTGGAGGCAAGGTGATAATGCTTGAACTCACTTCTGGGTTGTCGGTGACTGGGTAGTTAAAAGATTCTTCAAGAATGGTTTTTGCTTCTTTATTGAGGAGTATTTCGGAACCGATTTCGCCGGGTGTCGAATTGGAGCAACTAGCTACCGCTGGCAGCAAACCGCAGATTGCAAGGAAGAAAACGAGTTTTGTGGGGAACAATGTCGAGGATTTTTGCATTGACGAACACTAGTTTCTCGTTGCCTGCTGGAGTTGTCTACAGTTTGCGTATGAACGCTCCGTCGTTGTGCTCACCACTTGTGGGGACAGTGGTTGCAGTTGTTACATCAGGGCTTGAATCCCTGAAAGTTCGACCCGAGGGGGATGCTTCAACGGGCGAGCGAGGACCTGTCACATGCCAAGATGTTGGCGGTGGTACGCCGTTGCGCTTCGGAAGTCTCTCACCGAGACGGCTGTTGACTGCTTTTATTTGCTGGGTCGGCTTCATGAGTTCAATTTCGCGAAATTCTGGACCCAAGCCCGTCAAGAGTTTCAGTATGACGTGTTGGGGGATTTCGTTCAGTGGCGGATCTCCGCACAGGTGTCAGGGCATCAAATCGAGATAGACCTCGACTGTTGGAGAGAGGAAATGCTTCTGATGAATTACAGAACCCCGATGGACTTCACCGTCACCCTGAATTGTGGAATGGCGGGACAGCTCGTGGGCTGGAGCGACGCTTCGACCATGAGATTCTTATGGGTAAGTTCGTGGACGAGCATGGTGGAGGGGAATACGGCGAGTATTAGTTCGGTTACGGTTTCCCATGGCGCGCATTGTCGACTTCCGGTGAGGAGAAAGCGACCACAATTGTCAATGTTGCCATGATCATGGAGGAGAGAACCGTGGTCGCTTGGTATCCGGTAATGAATGCTGAGCGGGCGACTTCGGTCAGCATCATGCCGTCGGGAAGGGTCTGCGCTACGCGGAGGGCACCGGCAAGGCCGCCCTTGACGGTCTCAGCCTGGGCTGCGGTCAACGGTTGGGTCGAGGTTCCCAAGCCCCAGCCATAGACCAAACTAAGCACGGCCCCGAGTAGGGCTATCCCCATCGAGAACCCGAAACGAGCCGCCGCTCCATTCGTAGCGGAGCCGACTGCCCGGCGCTCGGTGGGATAGCAGTCAACGACGGTATGCGTCATGAGTGCTGGACCGATGGCCATCAGACCGGTGAGGACGAGCCCGAGGATGAGCAAGCCTGTGCTCGGCGCGGTTCGATGAGATGCAGCGAATGCAAGCACGGCCAGTCCGACTGAAGACAACGCGAGGCCGAAGGTAACGGCCCGGCGCGCACCGAGGACAGCTGCTGTACGGCCTGCGACGGCAGAAGCGAGCACCCAGCCGGCGAGAGCAGGGATGAGCAGTAACCCGGCGATGAGTGGGGAGTATCCGAGAGCGAGTTGTAGGTACTGGGTTAGGACGAACAGAACTCCGCCCAGGACCAATTGCGCACCAAACACCACGAGAATTGCAACCCGGAAGCGGTGCTGGCCTAGAACAGCGGAGTCAAAAAGCGGGTGCTGGGCACGGCGCTCCCAATTGATGAGCGTGACGACCGCGACGATCGCTATCACGAGCGATATTAGTGCCGTCACAAGTTCGCGCTCTGAAAGCGCTGTCGCAGAATAGACCGCTGCGACACTGGCGATCAAGGTCAGGCCCGCTCCTCGCGAGTCCATCGGTGTGTCGGCACCGGGCATATTCTTAGGAAGCCGACGAGCACCGATCAGCGCGATCGCGATGAAGGGCACCACGGTGAGAAAGGCGGCTGGCCACGACCACATGGCCATCGCACCGCCAGCGAGGACGGGGCCGATGAGTGAACCTCCTGCCTGTGTCGCGCCCAGTAGGCCGACGGCGGTTCGGCGGCTCGTGTCGGGTACTACGTCGAAGGTGAGAGCCAATGCCGCAGGCATGGCGAGGGAGGCCCCCACGCCCGTGATGGCGCGCATTGTGATCAGGAGTGTCACATCGCGGGTGAGTGCCGACAGGATTGCGCTCACCAAGAAGATAGTCAGTCCTATGACGAGCACCCTTCGGCGTCCGAACCGGTCAATCCAGGCGCCCGCGAAGAGCATCACGCCGATACTCACCAACGGCGTGATCTTGTAGACCCACGATAATTGTGCTGTTGATGCACCCAGATCGGTTCCGATGGACGGCAGCGCGATGCTCGTCACGCTCACATTCACGTTGACTGCGAGGTACGTGAGGGACAGGCTCAGGAACGCGATCGGTAGGCGCCCAGCCCGTGTCATGAGGATCCCAAGTCGAGGTACTGGGCAAGCGGATCCATGAGTGAGCGTACGCGTTCGGCGAATGACCTGATGTCACCGCTGCCAGGGTCGAACGTTGAAGCACTCATCGACATGTAGTTGCGATCTAAGCCATTGCCGATCAGCGCGTCAGCATTCAGCCCAGTGAACTCGGCGATCGCTCCGAGCGTTCCGTGAGGTTCGCTGACGATTTGCTCGTAGGTCGTCACGATAGCTCGGCCTTGTTTGATGAGTGGGATGCCGTGGTCGGCGACGGGGGAGATCGCGGCGCCCCACTGCTGTGATGCGACCTCCTCTAGGGGAGCGTCGACAAGTCCCTCCCAGCCGGGAAACAAGTTGAAGTTCCACCAGTGCTTGCCCCACGGCGCGAAGTCGCTGTAGCCGGTGATGTTCAACGACGTCGTCAGGCGGTAGGTGAAGAACCATGTCGGATGTCGCCAACCGGCGACCAGACTGCGGATGGCGTCCTGAGGTTCGCGCACCACAAAGACGAATTGCGCGTCGGGGAATTCGTGCGCCAGCTCAGGCAAGCGCCAACAGTGGCCGGTGTCCTTGTCAACAATGCGCACCGGCCCGTCCGTATCCGTGGCCCACGTCGCATCGAGGGGCGGCAGGGTGAATGGCGCAGTTTCAGTCTGCACCGATTCGGCGAACGGACCGACGACATTGGTGCGGAGTGCTTCGATCAGGTCGTGGGGAAGATCGAGGTACTGGGCGGGCATGCCCTGACTGGTGCTGCGCAACGCCCACCGCCTCTGCTCCTCCGGTGTCCAGGCACGCTCGCCTCGATAGGCCTCCGAGAGGTACTCGGATGCGACATGACGTTGGTCAGGGAAGACGCCAGTGACTTCCTGCCCACCGATCCGATGCCACAGGAACCTGCTCTCTCTCCCGAGCTTGAAGACGCTGGGATCCCGGCAGAGCAGGTTCTGCAGCAGGGTCGTGCCAGAACGAGGCGATCCGACAACGAAAATGGGCCTTTCCAGCCGATCATGGTCTCTAGCGTCACCCATCTCGGTCTCGAAGTTCACGCGACCGGGACTTCAACCGCTGAAAATAGTCGCTCTCGGTGATCTCTTGAACTTCCGCCGCGACCTTGGCTCGATCGATCTGCACGGACAACTTCTCGACTTGATCACGAAGGCGTCGTTCACGTTCGATGATCTCGGTGCCCATCGTCTGGAAGGTGCGCGCCAAGTCGCCGACCTCGTCGGATCTCCGCGAGGCCGCCTCGAGGGACGTGGGGTCGAAAGACCCGGCGGCGAGGTCGCGTGCCGCCCTGGTGATGTCATCGACGGGCTTGGTGATTCGTCGACTGACGAAAACACCCAGCGCGAGACCGATGGTCAGGACGACGATGGCGAGCACGGTGAGATTACGTGCGAGGGTTCGTCCGGGCGCTTCAAGGTTCGCCTCTGGTACAGCCGAGACCACTACCCAGTCCAGGTCGCCTCCCGTGGTTGAGACGCGCACAGACCATGCTTTCTGAGATCCATTGGCCCAGGGCGCGCTGATGGTCTGCTCGACCTCAATGCCGGGTTCGGCCGGTGCCTCGGAAAGAATCGCGTCGAAGGCGCGCTTGCCCTCGGGCGTCGCAGCGTGGTACGCGAGATCGGGTGCACCGCTCGCGATCACATCTCCGGATCGATCGATGATCGAGACGAATCCATTGCCGTTGAAACTGATCTCCTCGAAGTGATTCGCAAGACTGCTGCTGAGTTCTTCAATGCGCCGGTCCACGTCCGCCTCGATGTCGTCTACGTAGACGCCGGTGCCGATCATCCATTCCCAGGGTTCGTAGAGGAATACGTATCCAACCTTGGATGATGGCTCCGCGCCATTCAGCCGCTCCCAGCGGTAGTAGGTGTAGCCGCTGCCTTGCTTCAGCACCAGATCTCTCGCCTCACGCAGGACATACTTGCCGTCGGGATCCCGCAAGTCGGTGAGATTGCTTCCCTGGAAGCGCTCGTCTGGGTGGGCGATCGCATTGAGATCGAGGTCGTAGGTGAAGAAGTAGTCGTTGTCCGCGAACCGAACTGTCTTGAGAAGTGTCTTGGCACGGGTCTGAGCCTGTTCTCTCGTGAGCTCACCCGCCTGTTCGGAGGCCCTCAGTTCGTCAAGTGCGACGACCAAAGGAGCGGCTACGTCTCGAAGGGTCTGCTTGCGTCGCTCGAGGGTCTGCTCTCGATAGCTGTCGATGCCGTCGAACTCGGCCTCGACGAGGGCTGCGACCGAAGCGTGCACGTTTCCCACCGCTTCGTTTGACTGCGCGTAGAGCTGTACACGAACCGAATTGACGGCGAAGGCTGTCGACGCGATTGCGGAAACGAAGAGCAGGACAGCGATCAGCAGCGAGATTCGCCAACTGAGGTTCAGTCGCGAATGGCGACGCGGAGTTTCCGGCTTTGCCGTCAATACGTCATCCTCGCCCATTTTGGACTTTCACTTGTCCAACTACGGTTGCGTTGCAGTTAGTTGCGCTAAGAATCCGAGCGATCCATGTCATCAGATTTGCTTTGTGGGTCACGAACCTGCTATGCCGATTATCTCGATACTTTCCCTCCCATTAGCAATGGTACACTTTGTGCGTGGCAAGGTGATCTCCGTTCATTCGTTCCGTGGTGGCACGGGTAAGAGCAATACGACGTCCAACGTCGCCGCAATACTTACTGCGCTGGGTCACCGGGTCGGCGTTATGGATTGCGATATTCAAAGTCCGGGAATCCATGTTCTCTTCGGCTTTGATGAAACGCTCGAGCGAACGTTGAATGACTATCTCTGGGGAACCCGTACGATCAAAGAAGTCGCACACGACATCACCGATCGCGTAGCGATGTCCACTCCTGTAGCGAACGGGGGTTCCCTCCATCTCGTTCCATCCAGTATGCGTCCAGGGGATATTGCTCGAATTCTTCGTGATGGGTATGACGTCGAGGCCCTTAGCGATGGAATGCGCCAGCTTTCGGATGAATTGGATTTGGACTTCCTGTTCGTCGACACGCATCCAGGTCTCAACGAGGAAACCCTGCTGTCAATCACGATGAGCGATGTTCTGCTCTTAATCCTCAGGCCCGACCGTCAGGACTACCAGGGCACGGCTGTGACCGTTGACATTGCCCGAAAGCTCGAGGTACCAGCGTTGTTCTTGGTTGCCAACAAAGTTCCCGCGGGACTCGCCAATCTTCGAGAGCAGTTGGACTCGGCATATGGGGCCGAGACCATCGCCGTTCTTCCGTTGTCTGAGGACGTCGTCGTAAATGCATCGGGCGGTCTGTTCTCACTCCTGCAGCCAGCACATCCGTGGTCGGAGCAGGTTCGCGGAATTGCTGACCGTCTTCATCGAGAGGCACGAGCGTGAGCACGTTGGTCTTGAAGATGTCACTGACCCACGCGTCGACGCTCGGTGTCGCTGCCCGGGCGGTCGCCGACACTGTTGGAGCACTAGGTCTCGGCCCAGCAGAGCGAACCCACCTTGAGGCACTCATGAGTGAGGCTCTCACAGCGGTCATAGCCGACTCCTTCGACGGCGCCGATGTGATTGATGTGGACGTCGCCGTGAATCACGAACCGGGAAGCGTCAACATTGTGCTCCAGCAGCGCGGCGCTCCCTCAACGTATGTCAGCGGCGAGTTGCCCATCCGACTGGAGACCTTGCTGAGCCTGGGATACGCCGACTCCATAACATTTTCAAGCGACGGATTGAGGGGCAGCGAGCTTCAGATCAGCCGGGAGGTAATCACACGCACGCTAAAGGACGATCCTTCGTTCGTGGACGATGCGGCCAAGGACGACGCAGCAGACCTTTCCATCGACGACGAAGACGTGGTCATCCGTCCGATCACTCGTGAAGATGTCGTCGAGGTCGCCCGCTTGTACTTCCGTACCTACGGCTACACGAAGATTGGTGCGAGCTGGCTGTATGAACCCGAGGTCTTCCAGCACAAGATCGACGCCCGGCTCCATGAGGGTTATGTCGCGGTCCTGCCCTCAGGTCGCATTGTGGGCCACGTCGGCATCGGACGGCCCACTGCGGATTCGGAGTCGGCCTCGGGCGGACCAGCAGCAGTGGATCCGGCGTTCCGCAAGCGTGGGATCGTCACCCGCCTCGACGAGGTTTTCTATCCGCACATCGTCGGCCTGGGTCTGCGCGGACTCTACGCGGAGGGAGTGACGGCACATCCGGCCAGCCAGGCCGCCATCCGCAGGGTTGGGCTTCGCGAGACCGGGCTCGTTCTCGGTCGGCAGCCATCCGACGTGGAGTTCCTTGGGTTTGACGGACCCAAGGGCTTTCGTCGCGCCGTCATGGTCCTCTACCGATCTTTCGGTGAATCGGTCGTGGAGTCGGCATACGTGCCCGCTCGCTATCACGACATCGCCGCTCGAATCTACGGAGAGGTCGGACTCCAGCGGACCATGCATTCCGATGCTGGTCGTCCTCCTGCAGACCTGACCGCGCAGTCCCAATTCGCCACTGAACTACTGTCCGCGACCAAGCACGCCCAGATTCGCGTAATCGACTACGGGCAGGACTTCGTCGAGGCCCTGCAGCGGCTCATCGTCCGCTTTGAAAGCGAACGGTTCGAGGCCATCACTGTGCACCTCCCACTGATGAACTCCCTCACCGCCCACTTCGGCGCAGGTCTGGGGGAGCTCGGCTTATCCTTCAATGCGATCTTTCCAGAGCAGGATCGTGGAGACGAGCTCGTTCTGGGGGTCAACCTGTCCGAGCAGGATCGTGAGACCATTCATGTGGCTTCAGATTTTGGTCAGGAACTTCTCGACTACGTCATTGCCGACCGCGATCGGGTGACGGCAGCACTTCAGTCGCGGGCGAGGTCGCGGGCATCCATGGCACGCATCCTTGA
>JAYQSR010000085.1:0-2565 GCA_038146945.1 Ilumatobacteraceae bacterium | reverse complement strand
GGATGCCCCAGTCCTCGCCGGGTCACTGCGAGACAACCTCCTACTCGCCGCTCCAGGCGCCACTGAAGAAAAGTGCGTCGAAGTGATGAAGTCGGTCAACCTCGAGTCTGTGCTCGAGCGAGACCCCGCAGGCTTGGATGCACCCGTCGGCGAAGCGGGGGTCATGCTCTCGGGTGGAGAGCGTCAGCGCCTCGCCATCGCTCGGGCCCTCCTCGCGGCGCCCCCGATCCTCCTGCTGGATGAGTCCACGTCGTCATTGGATGGTGTGAACGAACAACTCATGAGAGATGCCATAGGCACCGTCTCCGAAGGTCGGACCCTCGTCGTCATCGCCCACCGACTCTCCACCGTGGTCGATAGCGACCACATCGTGGTGTTTGAACACGGACGAGTGATCGGTGAGGGAACCCACTCGGAGCTCGTGAAATCAACACCCCTGTATCGAGACCTCGCCAAACATCAGCTGCTGGTCTGAACGCTCGCGCCCTCACCCTGAAGTTCGGCGAGGGCCTGCTCTCCTGTGCCCGGTGACACGGCAGCGATCAGGTCCGAGAGAATACGAACCTTCTGCCCTTCTTTGAGGGCATCGAGCGCACTCGCACGCACGCAGTGGTCGGTGGCAATTCCGACGACATCAACCTCGGTAATTCCCCGGGCGTCCAACACTTCGGCGACGGTGTGGCCGTCGTCGGTGATGCCTTCAAACATTGAGTAGGCGGGCTCCCCCTGGCCCTTCTTCACGTGGATGTCGATCGGGGCGAGGTCAAGCTCCGGGTGATATTCCGCGCCAAGAGTGCCCGCCACACAGTGCGAAGGCCAAGTATCGACGAAATTCGGCTCGTCACCCGTGGCAAAATGCCCGCCATTGTCGTTATCGGGGTCGTGCCAGTCGCGCGAGGCGATCACCACGTCGTAATCAGAGGCGTGGTCGTGGAGGTAACGGGTAATTCCTCGGGCAACTCCGTACCGCCCTCAACACCAAGGGCTCCACCCTCAGTGAAATCGTTTTGAACATCGACAATTAGTAATCCGCGCATCGGCTACTCCGTGGTCGAAACGTCTACTCTCTCCCAGTGTGCCAGGTTTTCCCCGCAGTCATAGAGGGCCTCTGTCAGAGCATCGAGGCTGTCGCGGTCTCGGTCGGACACTTGCGGGCCTGAGACGTTCAGCGCAAAGACAATCGAGTTACCCTCCCTGTCGTTGAACACTCCCGCCAGACTTCGCACCCCAGCGATGCTGCCGGTCTTTGCCCTGATGATGCCTCGAGCGCTCGAGTCACCGCCGAATCGCCGCTGAAGCGATCCCGTTTCACCAGCGATAGCGAGGCCATCGAGCAATGGGGCGAGTTCCAAGTTGTCACCATCGCCGAGCACCCATCAACCAGGATGCAGGAAGCTGTTCAGCGGACTCAGCCCAGAACCATCACGAAGAAAGAGGCCCTTGGTCTTCTGCGCCGACCGGAGAGCGTTGACGATAGCTTGTTGATGTCGGTCGCCGTCGAGAGCGCCTCTCGAGCCAATGCCTCAGCGAGAGAGTTGTCGCTGTCTGAGCATGATGAAGGAGGTCTGGGAGGAGTGCCGATTCAATCGAGCGACCTCATCTGTGCGGGGCTTGCTGGTGCGAAAGCGGAGAAAATCATGCCCCGTTGCGCCAGAGCTTCGGAGAACCACACTTGGGCTCTCGACGCGGGATTGGTGCTGCGAGCGCCTAAACGGAGCAGGGGACTATCTCTGTCCCCATCGACCATGAGACTCGTGACGGGGGCCACATAGCCCAGTGCCCAGGAGCCTGTTCGCCAACTCTCGTCCCACTCTCGAAAGGCCTCATAGCGAGAGGTATCGATGTGGAGGGTGTGCGGTATAGGGAGATTCTTCTCACTAACGCCCATGACAGTCTGTTCGGAGAGCTCTGCGAGTGACGATTCAGAGTCGTAGTAGTTGTTTCCCGGGGCCCTCGTCAAAGTTGGGTCGCCGCCTCCAACAAGCCAGACGTTACCCGCCATGTCAGCCTTCACCGTGGTCACAAATCGAAAGTCAGGCCCTAGGACCCTCCAGGCTGCCGTCGCGGTCAATATCTTCTGCACGCTCGCCGGAGCGACTGACTCGTCGGCGAGGCGCGACCACAACAGATCCCCGGTCGAATGAGTGACGGCAGCAGTAAGCTCTCCGTTCTCCAGTTCGAAAACGTCCGTCGGTAACGCGCAGGTACGGATTCTCTGACCCAGAGGAGAGCCGGCAGGTTGTTGTCGCTCGATGGCTTCGCTATTCAGCGGCGCGGCAGCATCCCCTGCGAGGGAAGCAACATTCTCGTGAGCCTCGGCCGGCTGCTCTGGCCACGCACTATGTGAAAGCGCTCCGGCTAACACCCAAACGAGAGCGGTGGCTACAGCGGGTAGGGCTACCCGAACTAGACGCGTTTCGATAGAGTCCCCGGCCACGAGGCAAGACTAGTAAGTGGAGCCGGCTGCGGGACTTGAACCCGCAACCTTCCGATTACAAGTCGGATGCGCTACCAATTGCGCCAAGCCGGCAAATACTCTCGTGAGACCCCCAAGAATAGCGTGGG
>JAYQSR010000084.1:0-2591 GCA_038146945.1 Ilumatobacteraceae bacterium | reverse complement strand
GCCGTATCCGGGTGCGGTCACTCGCGCCTGGGGAGCGGCGCTTGTCCTCATGATTCTCGTACTCATCTTGTTCACTCTCGCTCGAATTCTGGGGCGAGACCGTCTGAATAGGTTCCGCTAGGAGGAATACATGTCAACCGCTGAATACGAATCAACGACTGAACACGAAGGTGATGTCACCGTGCTCGAAGAGCAGTTCATGGAGCAAAAATCCGTCGGACCCATTGAGCTCGAGTCTCAAGACGTCTCCGTGTGGTTCGGTCAGCGCAAGGTGCTCGAGGGCGTGAACATAGCCTTTCCCAAGAACACGGTGACCGCCCTTATTGGGCCATCAGGATGCGGAAAGTCACCTACATTCGAACCTCAATCGACTTCACCGAACTGATCCCCGGTGCCGCTTCGCCGGATCCGTCCTGTACGAGGGGACATATACGACACGGATATCGACCGTTCACATTCGCCTCCAGATCGGATGGTTTCCAAGCCAACCAACCCCAGCAGACGATTCGCGGAAATGTCCCTCAGGCTTAGCGCCAGGCATGGCGATCAACGACGCATCGTCGAAAGACCCTCACCTCCGCAGGCTCTGGAACGGTCAAAGATCGCCTTGACTCTGCCGTGGAGCTGTCAGGTGGTCAGCAACAACGACTCGTCATCGCCCGCGCCCTCGCCAGGCAGCCGCACGTCCTCCTTGGACAGCCGTGCTCGCGCTCGACGTCGACGTTGAAGATTGAAGAAACCATCAGAGAGTTGTCCAGACATCACCATCGTCATCGTCACCCACAATAGCAGCAAGCTGTGCGGGTATCGGACTACACGGCGTTCTTCCTTGCGGCGGAGAACGAACCCGGGTACGTCATCGAGCAGGGGCCAACGACGGACATTTTTGGGAGTCCACGGGATCAACGAACTCTGGACTACGTCAACGGACGTTTCGGTTAAGACTGCGTTCACCTGGTCACACAGAGTTCACCTAAACGTTGACGGTCGGATACGGAAACTGAGAAGAGAGTTCAGGTGGCGCACCTAATTTCCTCACGTCAGTTTCCAACAGATAGGAGTTTTATCGTGCGACGGTCGATCGCCATTGTCGCTGGAACAGCCCTGGCCGCAGGAACGGTGGCTATGGCTTCTCCGGCAAGTGCAGACGAGAACATCGCCGGCGGCGGCGCTTCCTTCCCCTATGTTTTCTTGTCCCAGTGCCTCACCGACTTCAATGCCTCTCAGAAGAATTTCAACGTTGAGTACACATCAACGGGTTCGGGCACCGGTAAGGGCAACTTCACCAAGGAACCTTTGTTTACGCGCAGAGCGACTCTGAAGTTCAAGGGCACTGATCCCCTGGGATGGCCTACATTCCCCATCGGGGGCGATCACCTTCCCCATCAAGCTGAAGATCAAGAACAACGGCCGGTCACTGGGCTCGGCTATCCAGTTGAAGCAGAGCACCTTGACGAAGATCATGGCCGGCAAGATCACGGATTGGCGCCACCCCGAAATCCTGAAGTCCAACCCGAGAATCGCGGCTGGCATCCCGAAGCAGAAGATCACCGTGGTCTACCGAGCTGACAAGTCCGGTACCACCAACAACCTGCTTCAGCACTTCAACGCCTGGTCACCATCGATCTGGAGTTCCGTCGAAGACATCATGTCAACGGCGTTCCCCGGTGGGAAGCCTCCGTCAAACTCCATCTCCGGAAATAAGAACGCCGGAGTCATGGCACAGATCCAAAAGACCGAGGGCGCAATCGGCTACGTCGACCTTGGTGACGCGAAGGGCTACCCGGCGGCACGGATCCAAAACAAGAAGGGTCAGTACGTCGCACCTTCCTCTCGCAGCGCAGCGCGCAACCTGGCGAACCAGACGGACGTGCAATCCAGCGGGCTCGTTGATCTGAACTACAACGTGAACGTCAGTGGTGCCTACCCGATCGCGATCTTCAGCTACGGCTTGGCTCGCACGGACGGTAACGGCCCGAACGGTCTGGGTGTCCGGCAGTTCCAGGACTACGTCATCCAGAAGTCTGGTCCCTCGCGGGCATCCTCGCTCGGGTTCGTTCCCGTGGGTGGCAAGGTTCTTGCCAAGGCCAAGGAACTCGTCCGCAAGATCAAGTGACGTAGGGAATTGACAGACAAGTGAATCAGCGCGAGAGGGCGATGCTCGACCCACGACGTGGTCGCGGCATCGCCCTCTCGGCGTTCGCACTGTCCGTTGCCGCCACAGCGTTCGCCTGCACCCCACCGATGCCGCCGGATGTCTTGGCCGCGCAGGCCGAATCGCAGATCGAGTGCCAGACAGGCTCCACCGATGTCTCGGTCCCCGACAATCTCTTTGGTGCGATGACCTTCGTCGGTGATGCGTTGACTGCGGTCTGTCCCGAGCAGACTCTGATGGAAGTAGGGCCGCAAGAGCCGGCCAAACTCAAGGTCGTCGATGGGACACCATCACCTGAAGATGTGTCGGACTACACCGCCGGGTGCCCAGCGGGAGATGTCATCTACGTTCCGCTGTATAGCTACCCCGTCACCCTCGCGTACAACATCTTCGGGCTCGAGGGATTGGTCCTAACCCCGGATGCCGTCGCAGGGAT
>JAYQSR010000083.1:0-2600 GCA_038146945.1 Ilumatobacteraceae bacterium | reverse complement strand
GCGCTGCTGTGACCAGTCGTACCGACGCTCGGCCTCGAGCCGTTGCTCCTCACTCTCCAGAAATCCCTCCAATGCCAGTTCGTCGAGCATGGTGAGGAAGTCGAGCATGGGCCTCCGGTTTGTTGCCAGATAGGTGAAGTCGGCCTCGGGGAGCTGTGCGAAGACCTCGGACACCAGATCGAGGTAGGTGACGGGGGATTCACGATGGGCATGGTAGTTCTGTATAGCCTGGTATGACGGGACCCGGGGATCGTCTTCGCCGACGGCCTCAATGAGGGCCTCTCTAAATGCTTTGAGGGTCTTGATCCCAGCCGCGGCGCGAACGGCCTCCAGCCGGTTTGCCATTTGTTCTTGGCTTCTGCGGTCTTTGCGCTTTCTCGGCACATTCTCCTCCGGGACGATAAATGTAGGGGTGACCACGAACGTATTGATATGTGCATCAAGATACATTTACGTGGCATGAACCACAACAACACTCATTGGGGATGGCATGACCACCGACTTCACTCTCAATCAGACCCTCACCCTCAAGTTGGGGGAGAGGGATCGTCAACGGCTCGAGGCTATCGCCCAAAGCGAGGAGCTAACCTTGTCGGCCATCATTCGCCGATTGATCCGTGAACGCGCTTCGGAACTCGGGCAGGAGGCGCCGCGCCGATGAGTGCGCGAGAGCTGGCTGGGGCGATTGCTCGCTTGCCTGACGATGCGCAAGTACCCAGTGCGCTGGGTGAAGGCACTGCTCGGTGAGCCCGAGCGGGAGTTAGCGGACCTCGAGTTGCCGGATGTGGCGGACGTGATGGGTCGGTCTGTGTCTACTGTCCGTGACTACTGCTCCTCGGCGGCTCGCGCATGCACGGGAAGACGTGGCGTGTCCCCGGTCAGCGATCCGCGAGTTCTTCGACAGCAGGAGGGGCGGCATGAGCGCTCAATCTCCGCTCGTTCGCGAGCGAGCACCGACTCAAGATCTCGACTCAGTGACGACCGGAGCGAATTCGTCCGTGGCCACTGCGGTGAGATGTACGAATACGGCTCAGTATACTTCGCCGTGATGCTGCTCGATCTCACCGCGAGGGAGTGGGGCTACCGGAAGCGCACCGGCAAACGTCACGGCATGACCGTCATGCAGAACGGAGATCGAGAGGGGACGATGACGTTCGACCCGACCGACAGGGGGCAGGCCGACCTCGCGATCAAGTTCGCGGGTGTGCGTCGAAAGAAGCGGATCACACCCGAATACCGGAAACGGCTTTCGGACATGGGTCGAGCCACCCGCTTCAAATCAAGAGGACGCGGCGAGGGAAGAGGGTTTGGGGGTGCTCAAGGCTCGTCGGAGGTGTGGGATGGGTAACGGGAGCCTCGCGTACCTCGAGGACGTTGGTCAGGGGATACGAGAGAACGGACGTCACGGACTGACGGTCGGCGGATGGACGCTGCGATGGGTGGGCGACTGCTGGTCCGTTGGATGGTGGAGTGACGAGCGACCGAAACGACTGAAGTGGCGCGAGGCCACCTGGCATGGACGTCTGGATCTCGCCCTCAAGGCGATGCTTGATCACCTGATCCACGACGGTTTTGAGCACGTCGAGACCCTATCTGACCTGGATGCCCTCGTTCGGCGTGCATATCGGCAGATCGGAGCAACACTCGCGGACCTGTCCGAGGGCGATCTGTGACTCTGGGGGAGACCGCCCTCCTCTACGCCGGTAGAGGCTGGGCAGTCTTTCCGGTCCACTCAGTTGTGGAGGGTGCGTGCACTTGTGGTAACCCAAAGTGCAAGGACCCAGGCAAGCACCCCCGAACCAGCCACGGCTTCAAAGACGCGACCACTGAACCTGCGCAGATCCGAGCGTGGTGGACGAGATGGCCGGACTCGAACCTTGGCATCTCGACCGATGCATCCGATCTGTGCGTCCTCGACGTGGACGTGGCGGACGGGAAACAGGGGCGCTCCAGCCTTGCGAGGTTGCAGGAGGCGTATGGCCCGCTTCCGGACACGATGCTGGTGCGCACAGGTAGTGGTGGCCTGCACTACTTCTTCACACGCGGCGGCGAGGCACTCAAGGGTGGCAAGCTAGACCCTAAGGAATACCCTGACATCGACGTGAAGGCCGTGGGCGGGTACGTGGTTGGCCCAGGGTCCCGGCACCTGTCGGGCAGTCTCTACGAGGTGGAGGCCCACGAGGACGTTCTAGTCCCCGTCCCCGACTTCTTAAGGCTCATGACTCAGCGGAAGCGTTCGCGTCCGCAGCAAGCTCCTGCCGCGAGCACTCGATCCAACGGGCGGGCCCCGGCTCATCGTGGTCGTCAGCTACAGGACGGTGAGCGAAACGATGGCCTCGCGAGCATGGGGGGTGGCATGAGGGCCTTGGGCTTTGACGCCCAGGACATCTGCAAGGCGCTCTTGGCTCACAACGCCAAGTACTGTAATCCACCCTTGGACTGTGAAGAGGTCATGAAAGTCGCGGACTCGATCTCGAGGTACACCGCGAAGGTGCCATTCGGCGGGGGAGTCATGATCCCACGAAAGCCCGACCCTTGGCTGTGCGAGCGCCCTGTCGATGAGCGGATCTTCATGCATTTGCTGCGACGAGCCGCGTTCG
>JAYQSR010000082.1:0-2621 GCA_038146945.1 Ilumatobacteraceae bacterium | reverse complement strand
ATTGGTTCGGTCACCGGGCTATGGCTCTTTCCGTTGCATCGGCTCGGTCAGCATCTCCGCAAGGACGAGCAACGTGCCGGGCTTGCAAAGCCCGTCTTCGTGACGGGTGTGGTGCTGCTAGTCGCGTGTATGGTGGGGTTCAAGCTCTATCAGAGGTTCTCAGTTCCTTGGATGGGGGAGGGGCTTCTAAGTGGCCGGGTGCAGTCTCTTGTCGGGTTCTCATATTTCCTGTTTAGAGCCCTTAATTTCCTCTACATCCAGCATCTGACGGATTTGGGCAAGGTCCGTTTGGATGAATTGCTCTTCTATTCGCTTTTTCCGCCAACACTGACCAGTGGCCCAATTCACAAGTTCCTAGATTTCCGCGCGCAGATTCAGGCTGCTTCCATACCCACTCGAGGCGACTATTGGGAGGGACTCTACCGCGTCACGCGCGGGTACTTCAGGAAGCTGTGTGTTGCGATGTTGCTGTACGCGGCCGTAGGGCGACTCCTGGAGTTCCCGGAAGCGACACCCGCGGTCAGCATCGGAGTGATTGTCGCACTCTACCTCTATTTCTACTTCGACTTCGCTGGCTACTCTGACATAGCGATCGGGTTCGGCCGTCTGATTGGCGTGAGGGTGCCAGAGAACTTCCGGAAGCCCTTCACTGCGTCGACGCTCGCCGAGTTCTGGCGACATTGGCACATCACGCTCGTCGATTGGCTCCGGGATCACGTCTTCATCCCGCTGGGCGGCCGGACCGCAGGACGGAATCGTGCGGCAGCCCTGAGCCTGCTCGTTATGACTTTGGCTGGGCTCTGGCATGGGCTCACCCCATATTGGCTTGCCTGGGGTCTTTGGCACGGAGTCCACCTTGGCTTGGAAGGTGTCCTGGGCGTCCGCACTACGCCGCCTGCGCAGCGGTACGGGCTCAGTTACTGGAGCAAGGTCGGCTGGACGAACCTGCGTGTGGCGCTCGGAGCAGTCCTGTTCTTGCCGAATCCCAGTGACATACTGTTCGTCTTCTCGGGGTTTCTGCCATGATGCTTGCATCCCTACGGGCGTTCTTTAGGGACAACGAGGCTGTCCTGAAATGGATGGCGATGCTCAGCGCCCTCGTATGGACGCTCATCTTCCAGCGGTGGGGCTGGAGGGTTCCCAGAGTTCGTCTATGTCCTTCTGAGCATGGATCCACTCAGTGGCGGCGGCTGTCGTCTTTGCGGCTTCCGTACCGATCCGATTTCTCGTACCGCTTGGCCAGGGCGCGGCGTGTCAAACGATCTGGGAAGGCTCTACGAACAGTTTGGCGGAGGGGGTACGTCACCGAGCAGGCGTTCGCACCGCAATGATGGTACTCTGGTGCTTACGGTCTTCACTGACGATTCGGCTCCGGTCGGGCGATCCGGAAATTGGAGGGAGCCCGAACGGATCAATCTCCTGGTCGTACTGGGTGATTCCCGAAAAGTTTAGTCAGGAGTGAGTTTCGATGAGAGCACGTCGGAGAGATGGCCCGGCTGGCGAAGGAGGGTTCGCCGCGTCGAACGATCGGGAACGGAGCGTTGGCGGGCACCACCTAAGGAATCAACTGAGTGGGCCGTGGCGTCCTCCAGCCGACGTGACGTTGGGCAGATTATCGTTCTGCTCACGCCGTATTTGATCTCCAACGCCGAGGGTTACAACCGGGCCGTCGTGAGCAGATGGGAAACCTGGGGTCACGACCCGGCTTGATCAACCGCTCAATGTGGGCGAAGACGAACACGGCGATCTACGGCGTGCTCCGGAACACGTTCTGGAATATTCGGGGAACAGAGCCGGACCCGGCACATTGGAATTTATGTCGATGGCCGCGTGGACCAGGATGCCCTGAACAGAGCTGCGGGTGATCTTGTGAGATCGTGGAATGGGCACGTGGCGAGGGCGCTGATCTGGCGATTGCCTACGTTCCGTTCATCCTCGAATTTGATGCTGGGAGCGACCGCGATGGCATCCAGCGTAGGCGGGGAGTTGATCTTGATGTGCCAGTGTCAATCGCGGAGTCTAGTGCTTCCGCTCTGGGCATCCCTTTCTTTGACCTCCGGCCTGCCTTGGCCGAGTTGACTCGGACCGGCCAGGATCTTGGACTTCGCGGTGACCCGCACTACAGCCCGACGACCAGTCGTACGGCTGGTCAGGCCATCTGGCATTTCCTTGAATCTGCGGAATAGCGTTCTCCAACCCTAGCTTGGATCAAACACGATGACCACCGAGATTGCCGACACGATCCGCGATTTCCTTAAGAAGCGGTTCGACATATCTGAGGGCGACCCCGCCTTCGACCACGACACGCACCTGTTCGACTACGGGTATGTTGACTCATTCGGTGCCGTAGAGTTAACCGAATTCGTCGAGCGTACCTTCGGCATCGAAGTGCGGGATTCTGATTTTGTCGTGCACCCACTGAATACCGTGAATGAGATCGCGTCCTTTGTAGCAGGACGCCGATCGGGTTCCGTCTAGAAGAAGCGCTTGAGCTTTGACTTGGCCGAGGTCGACGCGCGATTCGTTACTCAGCTCGACTATGCGATGGCTTTTGTCAGTGGTGTTGAAGGGCATGTGTTCGAGGACGAGGCAGGGTTGCTTTGGGTCGACCTGAAACAAGA
>JAYQSR010000081.1:0-2656 GCA_038146945.1 Ilumatobacteraceae bacterium | reverse complement strand
GATCGTGCGCGACGTGATGAGCGACCTCGATCCATCGAATGCCTCCGTGTACGAGCGCAACTTCGGGTTCCTCGCGGAGCAGATCGATGCGTTGGATACCGCAATGGCGAGTGCCACCGCCACCATACCCGTCGACGCTCGGCTGTTGTTGACCTACCACGATGCGTACGCCTATTTCGCCGAGCACTACGACTGGACGGTGGTCGGGGCAATTCAGCCATCATCCTTTGATGAACCGACTCCGAAGGACGTCTCCGACCTCATCGAGCAGATTCGTGATCGACGAGTTCCAGCCATCTTCGGAAGCGAGGTGTTCCCGTCACCCGTGCTCGAGCAGATCGGGGCCGAGACCGGCTCTCGATACATCGATGTTCTGCGCGATGACGACCTTCCGGGCGAGGCGGGCGAGGCGGATCACTCGTGGCAAGGGTTGATGCGATTCAATTTCATCACCATGGTGGAGGCGCTCGGCGGCGATGCAACTACGCTTCGGGAGTTGAAGATGTCGTCTCCAGTCGTCGATAGGGCCGAGTACAGCCGTTGAGTTCCAACTCAATCCTGCGCTGCGACGCGCTCACCATTGCCTACGGCTCCAATATCGCGCTCGAGAACGTGACCATCCACGTTCGACGGGGTGAGTTCGTGGGCATCGTCGGTCCGTCGGGTTCGGGGAAGACCTCGCTACTGCGAGCACTCACGGGTGCGGTGCGTGCCGCCCGGGGAAGCGTCGAACGAACGCGCGGAGTTCGAATCGGATACGTACCGCAAGTGGAGTCGGTGGATTGGAATTTTCCGATCACCGTCGGCGAGGTGTTGGCGATGACCAGAACCAGACGTCGATGGCCGACCATCACCGACCAGGAGCGAAACGAAGCAGCGGAGGTACTCGCCAGCCTTGGTTTGGGTGGATTGGAGAACCGACATATACGGGAACTGAGTGGTGGACAGCAACAGCGCGTATTCGTCGCGCGAGCCATGTTCGCCATGCCGGATGTCCTTTTGTTGGACGAGCCCACGTCGGGTGTCGACGTCCGCACGCGTCACGAGATTCTGCACCTGTTGCACGACCTCCTCGCAAAGGGGTCGACGATCGTCCTGCCCACGCACGACCTCAACGGTTTGGCATCCCACCTTCCGCGTCTGGTCTGCATCAACCGCGAGGTGGTAGCCGACGGATCACCACGAGAAACCCTCATTCCCGAAGTGTTGGAGCGCACCTACGGTGCGCCACTGCACGTATTGGAACACGGGGGAATGCCGATCGTGCTCGATCACGACTACGAACTCTCCGAATCGTTGCGTGACGCGGAACGTGAGCTACGTCGATCACGGCAGGCAAACCAGTGATGCTGGCGCTCGACCTTCTGGCCCCCTACGACTTCGCCTTCTTCCAACGCGGAATGGTTGCCGCAACGTTGGCCGGGGCACTCTGCGGAATACTCGGCGTGTTCGTCGTGCTTCGGGGCATGAGTTACATCGGCCACGGCCTTTCTCACGCCGTCTTCGGCGGCGCCGCAGCGTCGGCCGTGATGTAGATCAATTTCTTAGTCGGAGCAGGAGTGTGGGGAATCATTTCGGGTGTGCTCATTGGTCGTATCGCTCGTAGGAAAATCCTCGGGGCGGATGCAGCGATCGGCATCGTTACGACCGCGAGCTTTGCGGGAGGTATCGCATTACTGAATCGCTACGGACAGGCCCGAAAGAGCATCGAGGCAGTGCTGTTCGGCAGCGTGCTCGGAGTGTCGTGGGTGGACATCATCGCGATAACGGCGGTCACGCTGTTCGTGCTGGGCGTGGTTCTCGTTGCCTACCGGTCTTTCCTTTACGCCACCTTCGACCCACAGGTAGCCGTGGTGTCGGGTGAGCGCGTCGCGCTAATCGAGGTGATGCTCATGGTGATGCTGTCGGTCACCATCCTCGTGACCATGCGGGTGATAGGAACGTTATTGATCTCGGCGTTGTTGGTGATTCCGGCGGCGACGGCACGCATGATCACCAATTCCTTCGGACGAATGTTGCTCTTGTCCCCGGCACTCGGGGCTACGAGTTGTCTGGTGGGAATGAACCTGTCGTACCATCTCGACACCAGTGCCGGTGCCACCATCATCCTGGTGTCGGCGGCGGTTCACCGCAATGTATCTACTGGCTGGTCGTCGTGCCCGGGTGCGGGTCGCATCACTGCACCATATTTGATTGTGGCGATCTACCCACTCACGGTGCGACGAAGCACCGACTTAGCCGGAACGTAGTACCCACTCGACGCCGTCCTTGGTGTCCCGCACCTCGACGCCCGCTGCCAACAATTGATCGCGGACCAGGTCCGACAAATCGAAGCGTTTCTCCGCTCGCACCACGCTGCGCACGGCTAACAACCCACCGACGAAGGGTTCCACCACCGAGCGAGGATCGCGCAGGCCCCCGGTGGCGGCTTCACCCAGCTTGGAGATCATCGATCGAAGTGCGGCGACAGCCAGATCGCGGTCGGCACTTTGCAACGTGTCCACCGACCAGGCGCGAATGTCGGACTCGAGGGCCAGGATTGCTCCCACTGCTGCGTCGGCGGCGCGTCGTGCGATGCCGGCACCCAATGTCCCACTATGTTGACCTGCCGCGACGCCGAGCGACATCGGGCCCGTGGCGCTGCTCGACGCGACAC
>JAYQSR010000080.1:0-2670 GCA_038146945.1 Ilumatobacteraceae bacterium | reverse complement strand
GTGCGTGCATCCGCACCGTACCCAAACCGATCTCGCCCCAATCCAAGTGACGGACATCGGTACTGAGCGACCGCTTGTACTGGACCGGGTGCGCCTCACCTCCCAGGAAGTCGTATTCATGGGCACCTTGGCTGAGGTAGTGTTCGACAGCGAGGGAGTGACATACGAGACCCGGTTTCAGTCGGCGATCTCCGTGGTATGCGAGCCCGGATTGGTAGAACTGTACGCATCCGCGGGATATGAGATTGTAGAGGACGCCGATCAGATGATCGCCAAAGCTGATGGAAAGCAGGTCGACTTCAAGATCTGGTGTAGGATTTGCGGCACACCAGAGATCGTTGATCAACTCGCGATGGAACGTTCTTGCTGACGGGCTAAACCCACTACGCTGTCCGCCCTCCGACCATCTGGTGTCGTGTAGTTCGAGCATCGCGTCGAAGGCCCTTAAGGCGGCTTGGCGAGACGTCGGGCTAACAACGAGACCGTCGCCGAACTCCTCCTCGTAGAGTCGAGTGCTCCTCCGAATTTGGCTTCGCGTGTTACTAGATAGATGGTTCAGATACGGTTTTGTCGAGAGCCGGACGGCGTCAAGGTCGACATAGGGAGACTGGCTTCGAAAGCCATCCCAACTGTCCAGTCCCGGGACACGAAGAAGTTGATCGGTGAGTCGGACACGCGTTCCGGCAAGTGATAGCTCATCACTATCGATGTTGGATCGGGCGAACTCAGCCAGACTAGCGTATACGGCTTGCCGATAGGGTGGCAGGACAAGCACGTCATTGTGCTCACAGCCCGGGGATCCCGGGCCAGACGTGTTCAGAAACGTCCGACGAACTGGCAGGGGCCCCATTCGCCCGATAGTGGTGCTCATGATGCACATACCTACGACACGCCCTTCTCGGTCGCGCCACACGAGCGCCGAACCGGTGCGCTGCGGCGATAGGAGGGAGAGCCAGCGCTGGATCCACGTCGGGCTTAGGAAGGCGGAGGTCTCACGAGCCTCTTCGAAAAGCTTGACCCAAAGGGCGCCGAGTTCGTCCCAGCTGTCCGACGTTAAAGGAATGGATATTCGCTGCAATGGAATCTTCTCGACCAACGTGCGGACGACTCGATCGATCACCTCCCTCCTCTTCGGCCATCGAGAGAACGTATGATCGGCGCCTTGAATGATTCTTATCGACACCCGTTCCCTCGCTAGAGACCTCCGTAACAACGGAGCCGTTTCTCGATAAAGGATCTCTTGGCCGGGGTCTGTACTGGAGAAGATGAAGTCCAGTGAACGACCGAGCCGAAGAACCGTTTCGATGTCGCTCTCGAGGACGGTGCTGGGCCCAATGCCCATCTTTCTGCGGAAAAGTCGGAGCGAATCGGCCGACCGCTCTGCAAGGCGACGGATTACGAACCGTGCGATGTAGCGCACATCGGACTTGCCGGTCAGGAGCTTTCGCCACCGGGCTCGGCTGCGAAGGGCCTGCTCATAGTCCCGGGCATCCCGAGTAGTCCGGTACGATTCTGGAGTATCGAGCGACATCCCAGCTACGTACCGAAAAGTCAGCGGGTTGAGGCAGACGACGGTATCGATTGTCTTCGCATCGTCCAGTTCGATCGCGGCGTGGAGCGCTGTATGCGCCCCAGAGCATAGACCAGCGAGGTGCGGTCGGGGCGAGCTTCGAGCCAACTGACGGCTGCCGCCATCCCGAGACGGCATTTCGCGGGTGATTCTCTTCCGGTGACATTCGAACCAGGCTGTCACCGGGTCCGAAGGTCCGTCTCAACGTCGGGATGTGGCATCCGCAAGGCAACTCAACGTGAGGGTTGGACCGACGTGTGCGTCATGCTAGAAAACGCTCCACGGCGCGGGGGTCCTGTGTAGATGGCGGCGAGGGGCCGCCCGTCAGTCGGAATACTCGCGTGACGTTCGGTCCAACCCACAGGGTTCACGCGGGAATGATCGCTGACCTGGGACGCGTAGGGCTCGACATCGAACAGGTCGAGGGAGTGGGTATCCTGTTGGCCGAGCCAGGTCACGACCTTCGTCAGCGTGTCCTCCGGAAGCTCGGTGTACTGAGGTTCCGCCATCATTTGCTCGAAGTCGTCCTGGCTCCACTCATCTACGTCAGCGCCGAGCTCCGCCATACGATCGCTCCAACGCTGCTCGCGCTTGAGGGCCGTTGCGTGCACGACAAGGCATCTGCCAGCGAGATCTGGCGCCAGATTGGCCACATCCAGTGCAGATAGTCGGTCGACTGCCGACTCTGCAAGCCTGTACCCCCCAGCTTCGATGAAGCCGGATTCATCGTCCTTGTCGACGGATACCAAGTGGAGTGCCCGGACTTCACGCATGGCTTCACGACCCAGACTTGCCGGAGCCCACGCTACCATGGAGTCAATTTGGATCTTCTCAGCCACGACGGCACCGATCAGTGCGCCAAGGCGGACCCCGATAATCGAGGGGCGGGGTCCCGGAAAAGAAGTCGCCAGGACTTCCAGAGCTGCTCTTGCTCCAGCGAACCAAGCGTGGGGGACATCGACCGTAGACTCGTCGCCGGAGGAGTCCCCTGCTCCCAGATAGTCGATCCGTAGTGTTACGATACCCGAGGTCGCCAGGCGGTCGGCCAGATGCAATAGCGATCGGTGAGCATGGGTGTACTCGAATCCGAACGGTGGCAG
>JAYQSR010000079.1:0-2708 GCA_038146945.1 Ilumatobacteraceae bacterium | reverse complement strand
TGACTAGGGTGCGGGGGAGGGGGGTGGTCATCTTTGAGACTTTCGGATAAGGCCCGGCTGGGTTGGTGGGTGGCATGGTAGCTTTCGGCACTGCGGCTCAGATCTTGAGGGACCCTTGAATTGGGATCTCTTCGGTAAACGCTCAAGATAAATAGATGTGCGTGGACCGAGCCAATCCAATTGGCTTCGATCACCGGGCCCCTCAAGCGCTACGGACACGGACGCTCGTTCGGACAAGGGATCCACTGCGAGGCTTGATGGCGCGAGGTCCCCGCGAACGGGAAGGCCGGGGAGTTCTCATTGCCCCTCCCGAAGTGAAAGAATCGTAACAACTTGCAAAAGACGGGCGTTCCTCCTCCTCAACATCGAAGCTCGCTTCGAGTTCGTCTCCGGGCGGCTCCTTGCGCTCAATCGAGATGATTTCGATCGGTATAGCGTGCGTAGGATCCTCCGACCTGTCGACCGAGTCCGTGGGGTCCATCTGAAGACAGTCATAAAGCCCGCCGTTCAATATCGGTTACCGCGTCTAACGTTCTTACCGCGACATGACGCTGAAGTCTGCGAGACCACCCGCGCACACCCAACGTGACCACTAGTCTAGAACTGAAGCGTGTCGATCGGTCGAAAGGGTCGTGCCGTGGCTAGACAAGTGAGCGGTACAGCGCGTCGTACGCCCTCAGCATCCGTTCGACGGAGAAGCGCTCTCGAGCTCGGGCGCGTGCTCGCCTGCCTAGCCCGGCAGCGAGCGAGCGGTCCGATAGGATACGGCCCATGCTGGCTGCGAGGCCTTCGATGTCACCGGGTTCTACCAGAAGCACCGACTTTGACGAGCCGATAATCTCCTGTGGTCCTCCGCATGCAGTAGCGACGACTGGTAGCCCTGCGGCCATCGCTTGTACAAGAGCTAGCGAGAACCCTTCGTCGTTCGACGACAGGACGTAGGCGTCGAGCGCAGCCATCACCGACGACACATCGTCGCGTAAGGAACGTAACGTCTGACTCAAGGCCGAGTTCCTCGCGTAAGGACTTTAGCTCGTCGCCGAGTGCGTTGTCAGTTTGCCCGACGATTACTAGGTGAACCGTCGGCATGATGCCCTTAAGTAACGCCATCGCCCGGAGGAGGACATCGTACGCCTTCGAGGGACGGACGTTGCCGATCGCTCCGAGCAGCAGTGTGTCGGGCGACAGTCGCAATTCATCATGCAGAGTGGTTTCCCCTCCGGAGGAACCTCCTGCTCCGTCCATGGGCACCCCGTTCGGTATCACCAGTGTTCGGTCGGCCAACCTTCCATTAACGACGAAGTGGTCGCGAAGAGAGGCCGAGACGCAGACTGGGTGTACCCAATGTCTGGAAAGGAGGCGGCACTTGACCGCTGTCAGTAGACCCTCGCTCGGGATATCCGGCTGCCCGTGGAAGGTGCATACGACGGGTACTCCAGTCCCGGCGAGTGCGATCGACGCATACACGCTCGAAGCCAAGAGATGGGTCTGCACAAGGTGGATCTCTCGCTCGGCTACGAGCCGACGGAGAACGCCATGCGTAGCTGTTGTCGAAGGCTCGGCGCGCAGCGTCCACGATCCGGATCGAACCCACCCGGCGGACCGCTCGATCAGGCCAGTCGCTTCGGCACGACCGGGGTCGAGTCCCAGCCGTGGTCTAGAGAAGCCCTCGTACGAGGTCGAGGAAGATGGTTTCCGCTCCGCCGGGTCCCCCCGTGTCGATGAGATGGAGTATACGGTTGCGATTGGCGGTCAAGCAGGTCGGGGTTAGAGACGGAAGCCTATCTGGATACTTACACGAAAGTAAAGTACCATGCCGCCGTCCCGCTGCCGAATCCCACATTGAATCCCGGTGAATCAACCGTTCATCCCATCCGGATCCGTGCCCGACCCATCTCGGTACGTCGGGCTTGGTGCTAAACGAGGCGCGCTGCGGGCAGGTTTACAATGAGTGGACCAATCGTGGCTGTTACTATCGATACGGAGGAGGACAACTGGGGTCATTATGGTTGGGACGGAGCAAACACGACGAACATTCGCGAGCTTTGGAGAGCGCACGAGATCTTCGAGAGGTATGGTGCAAGACCGACTTATCTGACGAACTATGCTCCCGTCTCCAATGCAGATTCTGTTGCTGTCCTGGGCGGGCTGTCGGAACTCGAGTCGGTTGAGATCGGGGCGCACTGCCACCCCTGGAACACTCCGCCACGGACACGAGAGGGCCAGGTAGCCAGTATGATGTCGGCGGATGACCAGGAGACGAACCGGGCGAAGATCGCGAGCGTCCTCGACAGGATCGAAGCAGAATTGGGTAGTCGGGCAAGAGTCTTTCGCGCTGGTCGGTGGGCCTTATCCGATTCAGTGGCCCGAGCGCTGGCTGATCTTGGCATCGGGGTCGATTGCTCGGTAAGTCCTGGAATCGACTGGTCTAGCATCGGAGGCCCGGATTATTCGAATGCCCCGTTTGATCCGTATACGTTCGACCCTTCGGCTCCTACGGTTGCGAGGTCGGTCGGAGCCATGATCGAACTTCCTCCTACTGTGGGCTTTCTTCGCGGTCACCCGGTGTCGCAGAGCCGTCGTCGGACCTGGTTAGAGCGCTCATTTTTGTCGAAGCTCAAGGTCGTGGGGATCTTAGACCGTGTTGGTCTGTTGACTCGACGCTGGCTTTCGCCGGAGACATCAGATGGTGCGACCATGGTCCGTCT
>JAYQSR010000078.1:0-2831 GCA_038146945.1 Ilumatobacteraceae bacterium | reverse complement strand
TGCTCGATCTCCGTTCTGCATGACGGTCATGCCGTGACGTTTGCCGGTGCGCTTCCGGTAGCCCCACTCCCTCGCGGTGAGATCGAGCAGCATCACGGCGAAGTGTCCTGAGCCGTATTCGTAGATCTCTCCGTCGCGACCACAGACGAGTTGGCTCCCGTCGTCACCAATCTTGACCTTGAGTCGATGCTCGCTCGCGAAGGCGCGGAGGTCTGGGACGCTCATCGGAACCCTCCCGACTCAGCGGCCCCGTTGTAGGTGCGGCCCTTCGCACGCTCCTCGGCAATCGAGGTGGACTTCTGTGCCTCGATGAAGGCCTCGACATCTCGGATGTCGTAACGCACGTCGTTCCGCCGCAACCGAACGTACGGTGGCCCGTACCCGTCCCTCCTCCACGCCGCAAGCGTGTATTCAGACACGTCTAGCAGTGCGGCGGCCACCGGCTGTCTCAGAAGTGCGGCCCCGCCCGCTGCGGCGATCTCCAGCAGCCTTCCCACCAGAACCCCCTGATCCATGTGAACGACTCGCGGACTGTCCACGAGGCGATGGCTTACAGGCTACCGGTGGGATTTCGGCAGTTAACGTTGGGTCAAGTGCCCGCTAGGGAGTGGTTAGGAAACCCAGTTCTCTGAGAAGTCGATCCTGAACGCTGCGGCTGCTTCCATCCTTCGGGTGCGGCAGGTCGAGCAAGCGATGAGCACACTCCCTTGCGCGTTTCGGTATGTCCGTCCGCGCATGGCGACGGCGCTCCGGCGACATGGCGACGCCAGACAGTTCTTCAACCATCTCCGCGTTCTCGACTACTTGGCGCACAGCTTCTTCCGCCACGGCCTCCAACACCTCCAGGACGAAGTCAGCCCTAGCTTCGCCCGGCCGGCGCAGCCCCAGACGCGGCCGAATACAAACCTTGTCCAACCTGTGCTTGGGTCTGCCAGTGTACCACGTTCGGACCCGATCATGATCGAAGCGGACGAAGGCCCGTGCCCGGACCGGGCTCTTATACGACTCGGGCTCTGAGACAACGAACTGACGGGCCATTTCCACGAAGCAGTAGAGCGGCCAGACCGGAACCTCTGCCTGCTCAGATCTGCGGGTATGTGTCTCACGGTTGTAGGCCCAGTCTCCCTTCAGAACCATGTTCAACCAGAACCTCGCGGCCAGGAACGGACGAAAGAGAGGGTCCTCCTCATCGGGTAGCAGGTGGCTATCCCATCCGATGACCGGGTGGGCGATCTCGGTCGCCAAAGTCTCGGGCGGCAGCTCCGCTAACCGGGGTGCAATATTGCTGATGCACTCGACGAGCAGGTTGGGGCCGAGTGCTTCGACAAAGGCCTTGTAGAACTCCCATCCGAGTTCGTCAAAACCCTCTGCCAAAGGCGGAAGTGAGCCGAAGCGCTCCGCTAGTTCTCGGTCAATGGCCAAGGACCGTAGCCCAGCGTCGGTGAGGAGCTCCGAGAGTTTCGCACGCTCGTCAGGCATCTCTCGCACGACCTTCCCTCTGAGCGGGACGGATCTTCTCCAAGAGGTGCTCTAGTTCCTCTACTGCCCCTCGTAACGCCTCATCCATCGGCCTCGCATAGATCGCAGTCACGCCTGCTCCGGGAGTCTGGTGGTTAAGGAGTGCGGACACGTTACTCACCGGGACCCCGCACAAGTTGGTTAGCCAAGTCCCAACCGTTCGCCGAAGGTCGTGAATGGTCACGTCCTCCAGACCGGCCTCAGCCCGCGCCTTCCTCCAGGGCTTCTTCAGGTCAGTGATCGGCTTCTTGCCGCGACCGGGGAAGACGAACTCCTCCCGACTGGTGATGTCAGGCTTGATCGAGCGGAGTAGTTCCAGGGCTTTCGGGCTCAGGGGGACAACATGGGTCGTCCCGTTCTTAGTCTCAGGAACGGTGAGGGTAGCACGCTTCATATCAACATCGGCCCAGCGGCGGTGCAGCAACTCGGAGCGACGCAATCCCGTGAGGAGCCATAGTCGGACCAATAAGCCCACGGTGAATGATCCTGCCTCATTCGCAGGGACTTGGTCGGCCGCCGCCAGGAGCCGCTTGGCCTCTTCGCGAGACAGGTAACGACCTCGGCTGGCCTCCCTGTTCCTGCCGGTCTTGGACCCCCGCCGAACGCGGGCAGGGTTGGGGTGGCCTTCAGGCAGATAGCCGAAGTCCTCGGCCCACTCAAACAATCGATGAAGGACAGTACGAACACGGTTGGCCTCGACGGGCGCACCCGACTTCGTGATCGAGGAATGGAGCCGGTTCACATCCGCTCTCATGATGTCCTGCGGCAACCGTTGACCGAACGCAGCAGACACTCGCCCGGTCAGTCTCCGGCGAACATCAGATGTGTATGACTTCGACCAGTCACCCCTGTGCTCTTCGATGAACTTCTCGATCAATTCATCGAGAGTCTTCGCCTCCTCGAGCGCCTGCCTGGACTTGGCTCGCTCCTGAAGCGGATCAACGTCCTCGTTGATCTTCGCCCGCTCGTCTCGAGCGAGGCGTCGGGCCTGATCGAGAGTCATCGCTCCGACCTGTCCAATCACCATGATCCGGCGCTTGCCGTAGACACGGTACTGGAGCACGTAGCTCTTCTTGCCGGAGCCATAGAGCCGGACGCCAAACCCTGGCAGGTCAGTGTCCCATTCCACCTGTCTGGTGGAGCCGTCAGGGTCGTAACGGAACTGCTCGATCCGGCGTTCCGTCAGGCGTTGCGTCGCCATTGCGCAGCTTCGCTCCCTGCCTCGTGGTACTCCGGGTCGGGTACTCGGGCTTCAAGTACCCGAAAAGTACCCGCCTAAACCCTCACGAGACGCTCATGAGTCACTCTCGACT
>JAYQSR010000077.1:0-2867 GCA_038146945.1 Ilumatobacteraceae bacterium | reverse complement strand
GGTTTGTGCCGACCAGCGAACTACTTGACTTCCTTGTGGCTCAGCAGGGTATCAAGCGGCTGACCCCGTTGGTTCGAAGGCAGATCGAATACGCTCACATACTGGACCGGGTTCAAGACCGGCTGCGGACGACAATATCAAGGCGTACGTGAGTCGTGGGCCTACTGTGCCCTAATCGTGGGGGACCTTCTCCCGACTAATCAGCCGTGAACCGTTCGCCCGAGCCTTTCCAAGGTGAGTTCGCGAAGGTCGACGTAGGCTTGGACTCCGAATAGCTGCAGGGTCAACGCGTATGTCGTCACTCCTATGCCAACCTGAAGACCGAGGTGTACGATGTGCGGCCACCGTTCCGGTGAGAGTGCTGCCACGGCAAGTACGACACCCGCCATGGCAAGTGCGACCAACGAGACGCTTGCGAGGTTTCTGGCGACTGTCCAAACGGTGAGGCCTACCAGGGAGACGGCGATGTGTACTGGATCCACTTGCACAAAATGAGAAGGCGCAGCCACAGACATCCCTAGGATTCCCAACAGGCCGAAGGCGATCGCTCCTTAAAGCACGCCAACCGTCCTCCCACTCGCAGCTGAAGGTCGGCCCGGCCAGCTAGAAGAGGTTCCCGTTCAACGTACCGATGGATTGAGGAGACCGAGGAGAGCGAGGACTCGCAGCACCGGTATCATATCGAGCCACTCGTCCCGAAGAGGGCAAGCACGAACGGTTCTGCGACCACCGATACACCTACCATCATGGGAAAGGTCAGCAGGGCGATGGTCCGGGTCATGCGGAGATAGATGCTTGAGATGCGCTGAGGGTCGGCCTGAATCTGTGAAGAGGCCGGGAACATCACCCGACTGATCTGACCAGAGATGTTCTGCACTGGGAAGAGCATCGTGCTATAGGCTTTGGAATACAGCCCGAGGGGTGTGCTACCCAGGAACTTCCCGATCAGAAGGTTGTCCCCGTTGCGGGTCCAGTAGTTGAGGGTCGAGAAGCCCAGTAGGTTCGCACTGAAGCCCATTAGATCGGTAAGTGCGTGCCAGTGAAATTCGATGCGTGGCCGCCAGTCTCCGACCACCCAAAGCCCGACTACACGGACGATGTTCTGGGCGATGCTCTGCGCCACTAGCGACCATACTCCCCAGCCGGTCAGGGCAAGAGCGATCCCCAAGGACCCGGAGACGGCGGTTGCCGTGATGTCGATGAGAGCGAGCGTACGAAAGTCGAGGGCTCGCGTGAACCGCACACTGTGGATGATGCCGGTCGATCCAACCAGGAAGTTCACGGACAAGGCGAGCGTGATCGGAACTAGGATCTCTCGGCCGTAGAATGTGGCGATCCCTGGCGCGGCAGCAGCCGTGCCGAGCGAGAGGATGGCCCCGCCCGCGACGTTGATCCAGAACACCGTAGAGAAGTGCTCCTCCGTGACGTCTTGCTTCTGAATCAGGGCCGCGGAGAGCCCCAGGTCGGCGTAGATCTGCGCGAAGCCGGTGAAGACCGTAACGAGCCCGATGAGGCCCAAGACATCAGGCCGAGGACTTCGCAAGGACAATCCCGATCGAGAAGCCGAGGATCTGACGACCAGCGTTGAGGTCAGCGTCCATCCGACTGTTCGATCGCGGAAGCTACGGAGACGGAATCAGTCGGGTCGGGAGCGTCTGACAAATCTCAGGCCGATGCTGCCTGGCGAGCTGTCAAGCGAGGCCTGGCGTGATCCAAGGTGTACCGCTGTTGCACGGTCAGCCGGCTGCTGCCCAGTGCCCTCCTTCGCGCATCGTCGTCGCACAGTGCTTCGATCATGTCCGTGTTTACGAGGTTGGAGCGTGAAACACCCGTCCGGTCGTCCAGATCGCCTGCCGGACGGGACGGAATGTCGGCACTGTGGTCGCGAGGCCGGAACTCGTACTCCAGAATCGCAGGAGAAGCCCTACCAAATGCCGTGGAGAAGATATCGCAACGCAGAGAACTGCGCACATCTGCTCTCCTGCCCAGAGTGGATGGGCGCCCATGATTCCCATCTGGCGCGCGCGCTCTCGAAGTTCTTTCAGGACGGTCCATCGCCGACGTGGACGAATCCACATCTGTCCGGCGCCTAGTCGCGGCCACGCCCAGGAACTCGTCGAGGTCTTGGCGGGTGAGCACGACCGACGCCGACGACGATCCGTCCTTTGCGACCGAACCCCAGCCGCGCCGGAGCACGCCCGGCCCCCATCCTGCGGGTGATCGGGCGAATGCCGTTCTCGATGACCACACCGTTGGCGTGGAACCCGCTCCATGCGAAGGGCCGTTCTCGCATCAATTCCGATAGCACTACGTAGCGATCGCAACACGCCGGGCTGATTCTGCCACAGGACTTCGTGAAACCGCGGAGTCCGAGACGGCGGGGCGGTCGCCCGGATTGTGGTCGCGAGACGATGTCCGTACACCCGCCACCGCCAGATCACATAATAAATAAGGGCGGCCGGAAAGATAGGCGTGCCGAACGTCCAGTTTCCGCACCTCTGCGAGTTGGCGGCGGATCCCGTCAGCTCGCTCGGAGAGGTCCAGGGTGATGACTTCGATAGGAGCCGCGGCGATCCGCGCCGGGCACGCGCCCTCGGTCGGGTACGCGAGAAAGCACCTGCGCCCTTGGGCAGCGCACAGATGACCTAGTGCAGCCCACAGCTCTTCCATCCACCACCAGGCATAGCCGGTCTCTGGACTGGATTCAGCAACTAGCAGCGCGTTTCCGTTCATGTCGCACCCGGATCATTCCAAGGGTGGGGAGGCTGGACGGAGAACGATAGGCGCTGGAGCCGAGGAATGCGCGACTTGGCTCGGCGGTGGTGCCTACATCCAGACCTTGCGGAACACCATCACCGGCACAGTCT
>JAYQSR010000076.1:0-2900 GCA_038146945.1 Ilumatobacteraceae bacterium | reverse complement strand
GACCCGGACCTGCGCAATCTGGCACCCTTCGTCGTAAACGCAAGTGTCGTCACCGCGCAGGCACAGATCGGCGCGATGTTGCTCAGGCGATTCGCCAAACCTTTCACCGAAGTGCGCAGCCTCGCAGATGTGTTACGATTTCTCATACTCGGTGGACCCGTGAGCTGCCTCACTGCGGGACTCGCAGGACCTGCGACCCTGGTGTTTTTTGACATCATTCCCGGTGAGCTGTATGGCACCATCGCACTGACCTAGTGGATAGGCGACACGATGGGTGTCCTCTTTCTGGTGCCGCTGATTCTGGGCTATGCGGGCCAAGGGGAATCACGATTCAACCCTTGGCTATACATCGCGTCCAGCGTCCTGATGATGCTCGGCGCACTCGTGCTGATCGGGTGGGTGCAAGCCAACCGAAAGCGCGTCCATCCCGCCTTTGAGATCATGGATCCGACCGCCGGCGTTCATGCTCGCGGGTTTCTGCGTCGCCCGTGCGCGGGGTTGCAGTGCGTGGCCCGGTGGACAGGCATCGCGCTCACCCTGCTGGCATCGCCGCCCTCTCCCGCCTTGTGGACTGGACCTTCCCTGGCGATCATGTATTCGAGTCCGTCGCTCGCGCTTCGGCGTCTCGACCGCGCGGCTCTGAATGCGGCATTCTGCTCCTCGTCGCGGGAATCGGAATCGCCGCGCTGGCCAACAGCGGCCGTTCCTATTATGTTTGCCTCCATCAGCGAGCCACCATCATGTCATTGGGCTGGTTTCGTATCCGGCTTCCTCTCCGACATCCCGGCTAGCCCTCGCCCGGGCGCCTCCGCATGGGTGCACCGCGCCAGCATCATCGTCGTCGGTGCCGTGTTCGTCGTGCTGAGCGCGTTACGCGAACTATGCCGAGCAGCAAATCCGCGTAACACTTCCGCTCAGCTGTTTCTCTACTCATACACTGGCCGTTCGCAAGCGCTTATGTCGGAGCAGCGGCGGCGGGTGGATGCGCGTATCGAAGACCGCAGGAAGAGTATGAACGACAGATACAAGCCGCGCTTCAGATCAACGTTCGCGCTTGGAACGACGATCGATGGGAAACTTCCGGTGGCATCGACCGGGAAACCTGGACCCGCGACGCACAAAACTATCTGGAGGATTACCCCGACTTTCAGGCTGTGGAGTGGGCTGACAAGGATTTTACGATTCGCTGGGTGGAACCCCTTCGTGGCAATCAAGAGGCTGTCCTCCTCAAGATAGAGCACCCACACCCAAGCTTTGCCCTGCTCCAGCGTGCGCAGGAAACCGGGGAACTCCAAACGACCAACGTAATCGATCTGGCGCAGGGGGGTAAAGGCTTTGTCTTCTACTGCCCCATAGGTCAAGGCGATGCCATCGACGGTTTTATCGTCGGCGTGTTCCGGCTTCAACGATTCTTCAACAAATCACCGCGCCGTTCTTTGAAGATTTCCAGTTACCCATTAAAGGTGAAACATTATCGTGGCGGCAACCCGGATCGCTATCGCTACCAGCTATCCTTCCAGGCATTGCGGGACATGGGATCTGCTACAATTGGTCACTCGATATCGCAGCTCGAATCCTATGTCGAATGGGATCGATCTGTGATTCCTGCATTGGTGTTTCTCGGCGGACTCGTCCTCTCCGTGCTGATGCCCATGTGCGTATATCTCTTCTACGGCGCGTTGCATCAGGTGGACGAGATGGACTCCGCCTATGCAGAACTGGAAACCAGTGAAGCACGCTTTCGGACGCTGGCGGAGAACAGCAACGATGTCGTCCGGATCATGGACACCAACCTGAACTACACCTACGTGAGTCCGGCCGTGGAGACCTTCAGGGGCGTTACACCCGAATACGCCATGACACAGGAAATCGAGGAGTACATGACTCCGGAAGCCTGCTACAAGGCGCGTATCGAGTTTGCGGACGCGATACGACAATTCCTGGAGGATCCCGGGAAGGGTCCGCGCCAAGTGACGATCGAGCTGGAGATGTTCCATGCCGACGGTCACGGATCTACGGCGAGTGCGGCCCAATCGCTCCGCGGTCTGACGGCGAATGTTGGGACCCGGAAACACACGTGACGTGACCGATCGGCGCGAGCGAACAGCGTCAGCGCCATCCTACGCCTCGCGCCGATCCCGATGTACTCCAGCGGCCTCGGCCCCGCAGCCCGGAAAGTTACCGCCGTCTCAGCAGAGGTACCCAGTGCGAGCGCGTGCTGTGGTCGATGCTGGTGTGTCGCTTGAGAATGAATGTCTCTACACACTCCGAAGATCGCCATGAACGGGAGGTTTCTCGCAGTCGCCGAACATCCAGGTTACATCGCGGCGTTGAATCATGAGCGAGTCGTGGCCGTGAACGACGTAGAGCAGTCCGATGCTGTACGATCTCTGCACGGTTACTGCCGCCGACTGCGCACACATCAATGCTCGATGGTATGGTGCAGTGGGAGAGGTGCGCGGTGTCGTGTGTCAGAACACACTGTCCCAGACACGTGGTCGGAGGGCGAGAAACAGTTTGTCGCCGAAAACGCCGCACATTTTTCGCACATCATGCATCACGCACAACTCAACCGAGAACGCAACCGGGCGCAGTCTATCTAGCTGAGTGCGGATGCGGCGAACCGTGCCAAGAAAATGTTCCTGAGCAATCTTTCTCACGAGATTCGAACGCCCATGAACGTCATTATGGGGTATGCGGAGGATCTCTCCCGCGACCCATCACTCACGCCCGAACAGGCCGACACTGCCGGGCGCATGTACGAAAGCTCGCGTCATCTGCTTCATCTGCTGAGCAGTCTGCTCGAGGTGTCCAGACTGGAATCGGGTCAAATCGCCAGCGTCGAGTCCGAGGTCGATCTGCGCGCGTTGTGTGAAGAGGCTGGCCGCATGGTGCAGGAG
>JAYQSR010000075.1:0-2946 GCA_038146945.1 Ilumatobacteraceae bacterium | reverse complement strand
AGACCCGCGACGGGGATGCTGGTAGGGGTGGATGGCGAGCAGTGGTCCCAGGTGAGAATGCTTGAGCTGCGATCTGCAGACATCGTCCTGTGTCGAGCCACGGTCCACGATCCTCCGGCGATCCACCGGAACCTTCGGACGGGAGCGCAGCAGAGCTTCCGTGACGCCCTGGATGGCCTGACTGGAGACAGCCCGGATATTGCCTCCGTGGTCCGATTCGCGGAGCGCCTGATCTTCACCGAGGATGGCTCAGCCTCCGAGTCCCGCTCGAGTACGGCGCGGCCGAAGAACACGGCCGATGGCGACGAGGGCAAGCGGGTCATCGAATCACTCGTGGTGCAGCCGCAGATTCGGGAGGCTCATCGTCGACCCACGCATCTGCGGTCCGATGACCTGGGATATGTGATCGACGTTCTGGTGCGAAGCCTGGGAGAAGGGCTCGGTGGCGGTGCTTCACACGATGCTGTGGACGCACCGACGGAAGAAGAACAGATCGGATCTGATTCGGATTCCTCCGAAGACCTGGATCGTCTTCAGATGCTGGAGCGGACCGTCGCGATCTGCCAGACGAAGGTACGCTCCCTGGTCCGAAGGATGATTGCTCAACTCGAAAGGGCGCACGCCGGCGAGCAGTCGGCAGGGCGCTGCCTGCAGCAGCTCCTCGCTGTGCTTTCGGTGTTACGCGAATTGCGCCGATACGATGATAAGCTTCGGCTCGAAGGCGTTACGAACACGGTGGTCCCGATCGATCAGCGGCGACTGCTGATCGAGAAATCGTTGAGCCTGCTGCTGGAGCGGGGGGTCGACCTGCTCGCGGCTGGCATGGCCGAGCTGGGAGACGAAGCCGCGAGTGACATCGTAACCCTCTCTGGCCTCTTCCTTTGGCTCGCGTGGGACGCGGGCCTGGATCTGCGTTCGAGTGAGGGGGGGGCGGTTGACCTGGGTGACACAGCAGAGGACACGTGGCTCCTCGATCGGGCGCGGTTGGTGGCGATCCTCCCAATGGTGGCGGACAGCCCGGACGCGGCCGAGATGGCCCGGACGAGCATCATTCCCTCCGGAGACGCCGCGGGCCGTCGGGCGGATCGCGCCGCCCGGTGGGTCGACGCGCACCTGCAGTGGGGTGCGGCGGTATTGGATTCCTATCGCACTCTCGATGAGTGGCCTTCCGCCTCTGCCGACGCAGGTCGTGGCATGCTCGCGGTCGCGACCGGTGAAGAGCCTCCCCGCATTCGTTTGATCCGATCAGCGGCCGGAAGGTCAGTGCACCTGGTTGACGTGGGTGAGTCGCATGGGCTTCGAGCGCGAGACTTCGTCCCGTTTGCGGCCGACCGTGTTGTCGTGGCGCCGGACCCTCAGGTGCCGATGTGAGTGCTACCAAACGCCGACTCGCAGACCTTCAGCGGTTCTATGCGCTCTTGGCCAAACTCATCGATCGACAGGGCGGCGTAAGGCTGCTCCGGGACTGTGATGGTCGACTGGAGTGGCCCGAGCGCGGTGTCTACTTCTTCTTTGAACCGGGTGAAGCGCGAAGTGATTCCGGGCGAGGCCTTCGCGTCGTGCGTGTCGGGACACATGCGCTTAAGGCGGGCTCGCGGACGACGCTTTGGAATCGCCTCTCCCAGCATCGCGGCTCGGCGAGTAGCGGACGGGGGAACCACCGGGGGTCGGTTTTTCGCCTTCTGGTTGGTGCCGCCCTGATGGGTCGCAGGCCGGGCTGGAGTGTTCAGAGCTGGGGCGAGGGCAGCTCTGCCCCCAAGCCAGTTCGGATCAATGAGCGGAAACTGGAGTCAGAGGTCAGTAATCTGATCGGCAACATGCCGTTCACCTGGCTTCCGGTGCTGGACGAACCTGGTCCGACGAGCGCAAGGGGTGATATCGAACGAGGGTCGATCGCCCTGCTTAGCAATTGGGCGCGGGAGGTATTGGACGCGCCAACAGGCGAATGGCTTGGACTTCACTGTCCTCGCGAGAAGGTGCGCGAGTCGGGCCTCTGGAATCAGAATCACGTGGACGAGCGCTACGACCCGTCGTTTCTGGATCTCTTTGAACGGCTTCTGGAGAAAGACGGTCGAGAATCACGCTCCTCTGCTCCTCGCGACACGGTTGCGCCCTCGCCCCTCGTACCCGCGCCTCCAGCGAGGGCACCCTCGGGTGGCAATGCGGCTCGGATCATCGCGCTTCTGCGCGAGACGCCCAATTTGGACGATGATCAGATCTCAGTGAAACTCGGGATCACGCCGCGGCAGCAGGTGAACCAGATCTGCCGAAGACTAGAGCGGACCGGTGTGTTGGCTCGGGGCCGCGGAACGCATGGCAAGATTGTCAACAGACTGATCGGAGGCGGAGAAGGACGGTTGCCGGTGCGTCCTCCGGAGCCCGTTGGGCCGCCCGTCGCGCCCCTGACGTCACGGCTGGTCACGAGCGCGACCGGTGGTAGCGTCCTGGCCTCCACCCTGTTGCTGATCCCCTGCTCGGGGCGGAAGAAGAGGGTCACCGGACGCAACGCGTCGGGGCCCAGTATCCTAGATCAACTGTCGCCAGAGTTCGCATTGGAACTCTCCTTGGCTCGCGACGAGGTGCGCGAACGCGTCGGCGTCAGCCCGCGCCTCGACGTTCAGCGCGAAGCCCGTCGTCGGTCGGGACGATGTCGGTGGGTTACCGGGTTCGCCTGATGTGGCGTCGGCGGTGGGATTGGCGGTCATCTTCGTTCCTCGGGGTCGGCCTCCGACAGCGCCCGCTGTCGGAGCAGCGGGCGGGGTGGCTCGTCCTCACCGGACGATGGTCCGTCCCCGCCTGCGCCGCACCCGTACAGGTACGACAGCGGGGACGCGTGCGGCCACCGCCGCGATCGCAATGGCGATCGCCGCGGGAGCGATGATGAGGATCATCTGGCCTGACACGTTTCTCACCATAACCCGAGATCACCCGACATGCCCTGCGGAG
>JAYQSR010000074.1:0-3019 GCA_038146945.1 Ilumatobacteraceae bacterium | reverse complement strand
TCACAGATCTGCGCCTCGCCGCTCCTCGATGCAGGCTGAGCCATCGGCGGCCGATAGGTCACAGCTCTTGAGTAGGCCAAGCCAAGGCTCAATCTGTTTGGACCAGGGGCCTGATCCGTTTTTTCTCACCCAGGACTCGAGGAGGGTGGATAACCTCTCTCCGCGGAGTAGGGAGATGTGCTCAAGTGGGCGAATCTCCCAGTGACTGAGTAAAGGGAAATCTTCGTTTCGGCCACTGGTTCCGTGGGGTCTATCGATAGACCCCCCACGGAAACCGTTGTGCGGACCAGTTCCCAGATCGGTTCCCACCCCAGTTCCGCCCAAGTTCCCACTGGGTTTTCGCGGTTCGCCACAAATCGGTTCCCAAATTGGTTCCCGACCCGGTTCCGGCTCGTTTCCCGACACTATTTCGGGATCCCTTGTAGCAGACGATGTCCCGCAATTGATGCTCATGCTGACACGTCTGTTTCAGGGAATCGAGCCCCCTCGTCGGCGTTCACAAACGCACGGTTCTGAGGGTTCTCGTTCAGGTCCAAGAGCTCGCCCTCAGCGAACATCTGGTTGACGACGCGCAAGACGTCCGTACGCCGTCGGTTCACTTGTCCGGCAATCTTGGAACCCGACAGGCCGGCCTGTCGTGCAGAAGCGTACGGATGTCGCGACGGATGAAGCCGTGCCGTCCGTGTCGGCCTCTAGCGTGTAGAGCGAGCCGGTCCAGGTCAGTGCTGGGACCTTCACACCGCGCACCCGACCGATGGATTTGAAGCGTCGCCGTGATTCGGACTGCTTGTCCTTGAACATCTCCACGAGGAGATCTGCACCGGCCCCGATGCTCGAATGGCCGCGATAGGAGCCGTTCTCCTTCGTCCCGTGATGCGAGGTCAAAAGGCATACGTCCGCCTCGTGAGCCACCGCCGTGAGTAGCTGGACGTAGCCACCCCATGTGTCGGAGTTCTCCGAGTCGGTGACACCCAACTGCGTGCGCATCAGTGCCGTGAGCGAGTCGATCATCGCGAACTCGGCACCCTCCTGCTCGATCACCGTTCGGATGTCATCGAGTCCCGTGACTTTCTCAACCACACACAGGCGCGTCGGGTCCACGCCGTACCGCGCCGCACGCATGGCGAGCTCGCGCAGGTGCTCCTCAAAGTTGAAGTAGATGATCGGCGCTTCCGTCTCCGCACGAGCCGCCACGAGTCCGAGGACTTCGGATTTCCCGAGCTTCTCACGGCCAGCGAACAGCGTGTGCGTGCCCGCGTAGGCGAGGCCGGGGAATAGCTCCCGAGGTAGCTGGAGCAGGTCCGGCTCCATCATCACCTGCCAGAGCCAGCGGCGTTCGATCTCCTGCTTCGCGGCTGGCTTGATCTCGTCTAGCGCATCCCAGTTCACGCGCTTCGCACCGTTCGCGTGCGGCTTGCGCTGGCCCTCGATCTCGAAGGCCGCTTCGGCCTGCACGTTCACGGGACGGCTCATGCGGCAGCACCCCGAAGGCTCGCGTCCAGGTCGGACAGCACCGGAAGCTCGACCACGATCCTGGCGCTGGACACGAGTGCAAGCTCCCGAGCCTTTGCCTCGAACGCCTGAATCGTGTCCGGCTCGTTGTCCGGCACGAGGTGCACGGTGTCGATGTCATCCCGACGTTCGAGATAGAAGCGCAGCCGCTTCCACGCGGACGCCTTACCCGGCAGACCAACAGCCGTGAAGCCCTGCTCCAGCAGTGTGAGCGCGTCGAGTTCGTCTTCGGCCACCCACAGGTCGGAGATCGGCTCGTCCGAGCGTACTGCCACCTCGTTGAACAGTGATTGAGCACTGTTGCTTGGAGCAGTACTTAAGGCCAGGCCACACGTCTTTCGGCCTGAGTCCCGCCGACCGCGCTGCGTCCTTCATCCACGCTGGACACTTCGTGTACTCGTCAGGCAGTGCAGCACGGACCCGGAAGCCCACAGCAGGCCCCTCAGGATGGCAGAAGTACGGGATGATGAGCCCGCCGCGCCGCCGGATTGTGCTCGGCGGCTTCAGTCGATCCGCGGGCCAGATTCCGGCATCGAACGACTTCAATCCATACTGCTCGGCAAAGTCGGCGCTGAGTCCTCGGTGCTCGTTCAGATACCACTCACCTTGCCGCGTCATTCTGAGTGACGGCCAGATCAGTGCGACGTTCTGCCGGACCTTGCGTGCCTTCTCCTCCTTCTCGGCACGGCGCTCTGCGACAAGCTCCGGCTCCTTGCGCTTCCATTCCGCCCAGTCGGCCCCACCGATACCGACCTTCAGGCGCTCGGCCAGTTCCTTGAACGAGCCTTTCGCTTCGCAGGCATGGCAGTAGAAGCCGTGCGTGCCGAGGTACGCGCTCGGGGTAGTGTCCTCGTGTTCGAGGCAGCGGTAGTTCACCCACCCGTCATGCTTTAGGTCCGGCTCCCGGCCAGCGGCCTCCAGTGCATCAACGACGCGTTCGCGGATCATGGACGGGCTATTCACAGCCGTGCCTCGTGCTCCATCAGGAGCCTGCCTGGCCGGGGGCCCCGTTGTAGGTCCTGCCCTTGGCACGTTCTTCGGCTATCGAGCTTGATTTGTGCTGCTCGATGAACGCCTCAACGTCCCGAAGGTCGTACCGCACGTCATTGCCTCGCATCCTCACGAACGGAGGACCAAATCCCGCCTGTCTCCACGCTTGAAGTGTGTAGACGGACACCCCGAGCATCCGGGCCGTGTCCTCCTGCTTGAGCAGGATGTTCACGCCCATCTCGGCCAGCTTCGCCCCGGTTCTCACGCATAAGCTCCTGTCACGACTCCGTGAGCGACCCGTCGGCAGGTCGCTATCGTCAGGAGGAGAGTCTCAGGAGGGACGGAGTTATTTAATGCCGTAAGCGAGGTCGCTTATACCAAGTCAAAAATTCGAGCGACCGAATTGCGTCAACGGACGGAAGGACCTCGCGTGTTCTTTCTTTCGCGGGTAATCCCGAGGAGAGTTGCCGCTTTGCGACGCTGCTGAGAGATGGTGTCTTCTGTGAGTGTGTGGTCT
>JAYQSR010000073.1:0-3044 GCA_038146945.1 Ilumatobacteraceae bacterium | reverse complement strand
GATCGAGGAAACGCTCGCACATCGACGTCCCGACCAAGCCTGGACCTCGCCTCCGCCACGTCCGCAGCCGGAACAAAGCAGACCTTGGTGCACTCGGGGTGGAAACGCTCCAGGGAAGCGAACATCCCCTTTGCCCCGTCTATGAAGTCTCCATTGAGAGACGTGACAACGACCCTCGACTGCTGCACGCTCCCAAGCCCTTCGCTCATGTGCGTTCCTTGACCCTGATCGCGGAAGGCTTGAGGTGAGCAGTGCCGCTAATTCGACCACCCCGGGTCAGTGATCCACACTCGCTGACGCCCGAACATCACGCGCTGATCCCGATCGGGGTTGTGGTTGAGGTTGCCGCTGAGGCGGATCTCGGCAAAGAACTCCTGCCCACCACTCCCCAGATCGACGCCGATACTTTCTACGAACTTCTGCCCATCCATCCAAGCTTCGACTACGCCATCCGTGCCGTCACTGTCCAGCTTGATGTGAACCTGAATCACGTGCCATGCACCGTTCCAGATCCAATCCGGAAGCCAAGGCTGACCGTCACATCAGTGGCGAAGTCGAGGACATTCGACGGGCTCTCGCTCCTGCCATGATCTCCCCTCTTGAAAAAATGTCGTTCGTTTGGTCACCAAACTTCCGGCTCGATACGCCCATTCGTCGGAGCAGTGAAGAAGAAGTAGGTCTTGTGGTCGGGCGTCCCCACGGAGAAGAGTTTGTCTTCCGCACTCATCAATTGGATGTAAGACTCGAACCAATCTCACGCGGCCGGTCTTGGCCCGCATCCCGCATAACCAGATCAACACCGTTCTCAGCTCCGCGCTCGGTTGCGGCGTAGAACTGAGTCGCGTGAGCCTGCGTGCCACCCCACGGCGTACCGAACAGGCCTTGAACCAAAAGCGGTTGCGCTTTGTCCAGCTGAAACGAGTTGTATAGCTGAGGCCAGTCGAGCCGGCCGAAGCGGTTCTGAAACATATCGTCTGAACTGGTATACCCCATCCAGTCCTCTTCGAACCACACACTTGTATCGGGAGGAGGGGGAGGAGGAGGGGTCGCGGTATCCACCACGATCACTGGGAGCGAAGCCGTGACGCCGTCTGCAGCAGCGATGGCGAACCGTCGTGTTACCCTCGGACTCTCCGGTAATGCGCCGGCGCTCGTCACAGTCGCGATGCCCGGCGCAGCAAAACCAGGTCACGTCTTGGTTGGAACAGGAAACCGAGAAAATTCGTGATGGTAACGCCCACCGACACAGTCTGTTGACGTTTACGACCAACGAGTCCGGCGAACAGCTGTGGGGACAGTGAGCTATGCCGAGTCTCAGACTACGACGTTGACAATCTGGCTTTCCCCACGCGAGCGCAAGGAAAGCAGACCAAAACGAGCGCACTCGGTCGCCGAACGTTGAAAAGCATATAAAGCCCTTGGATTTGAACACTTGCCAATATTACAATCAGCCGCCGCGGCTGAAGGTTATTCGCACAGAGACGGTTGACGACGATGTCCCTAACCTGCGAGCCACCTCACCGGCTGCTTCGGAGTGCCTGATGCTGGCTTTGCCGGATTGGTTCTCACTGGGGGCGGAAGCAGAGTCGATGCCCTAGGAATGGTACGTCAGATGTCCGGACGCTCGACACGCGGACCGGACGTGAGAACATTGGTCAGACTCGACCGGAACTGCGACGCTTGGCTTTCGACGGCTCGCGATTCTCGGACTCACGGTTAGGCCACCAGCCCAGCTGTCCAAGTCGGGCCGTTTCGTAATAGTTTTCAATGAGAATTTTAATTTCATTAAAGGCTGCAACACTCGGGAACGTGCGAACGTTCCGGGGTGGATCGACACTGAAGTCCTGCTGGCCGCTATAGAGGCGTGGGGATGAAGAGAGCGATCCGGCAGACCAATGGCATGTTCGCGTTCGCTTTATGGGATGATCAAGAACGGTGTCTTTGGCTGGGTCGAGACAGAATGGGTATCAAGCCGTTGTTCGTCGCGCTTCTTCTACGGGATAGTTAACTTCGAACTCACGCCCTTCTCGCTGCGCGCGAGCCAGTTCCCATGGCGACCTGCAAACCACAGCCCGCTTCCTTGCAAACTCTCTACATTCAGGTCAGACATCAATCCTTCATGGCATAGAAGGTCAACCGGTACGCTGCGCGGTTTCGGTGACGGCACCGAGTTCGTCGAGTCGGTCACTAATTACTGGGGCGCGCAAGACACGACCGCCGAGCTGGGGATCGATCGGCGGGACGAAGCCTGTCGGCACCTACACGAACTGTTAAGGGACGCAGTTCGCCTTCGCATGGTCGCCGACGTTCCCATCGGGGCTTGGCTCTCCGGTGGGATCGACTCATCGGTCGTTACGGCAATCATGCAAGAGTTGTCACCGCGGCCGGTTCGGACCTTCACGGTCGGCTTCGACGTTTCAGGCCACGACGAATCCAGTTACGCGGCAGAGGTGGCCGATCACCTTAAGACCGAACACCAATCACTGCGTTGCGGCGAGAAGGAGATCCTACGCCTGGTGCCCAGGCTGCCCGAACTCGCCGACGAGCCGATCGCCAACCCCTCGTTCTTTCCGACTCTGCTACTGAGTGAGGTGACACGACACGCCGTGACCGTGGCTCTGGCCGGAGATGGAGGCGACGAGCTGTTTGCCGGCTACAACCGCTATGTGCACGGTGAACGTTGGATCAAACGAGCGGCGCGGCTACCTGCCCCGCTGCGAATTTCCTCAAGCCACCTCTTGACCGGGGTGGCAGCAATCGAGCAGCGCTTCGGGGTTATCGGTCGCGCCCTGTCCAGAAGGCACGGCGCACAGCAGGGGGCATCGGAACGTCTACGGAAGCTCTCCCGCATCCTCTCGGCGAGGACCCCGGAAAGCGCTTATCTGGCGATGCTGCGGATCGGCTTCCCTTCTCCTCCTCTGCACTGTCCCGAGCCACCATCCACCCCAAGCTCGGCCTTTGGCCCCGGTGAGACACTCTTGCGTTCAATGATGGCCTTGGATCAACGTGACTACCTGCCTGGCGACCTCTTGGCGAAGGTGGAC
>JAYQSR010000072.1:0-3060 GCA_038146945.1 Ilumatobacteraceae bacterium | reverse complement strand
ATCGATGACATCGACGACTGTGAATCCTGCCACCGGGTCACGATCGAGCATGTCCACGATCTCCGACTGCGCACTTCCCGAGCCAACAACGATGGTGCGGTGGAGAAAATGCCCATACATGCGCTCGTGGCGCAGCCATGCACGCAGAATCCATCGCACTGTCAGGAGCAGGAGCATTCCGACGGTGAACGTGATGAGAACGAAACCTCGCGAGAGGTCCAACTTGAGAGCAAAGGAGACAATCGCAATGGCGCCGAAAACCATCGCGGACGCACCGACGATTCGCTTGAACTCCTCGGAGCCCACACCCAAGATCCGAGTGTCGTACGCGCCGCGCAAGACCAGCACCAGAACCCAACTCACCACAACAACAAGTGCGAAGAACACGTAGGTACTGTCGGAGATGTTGAGGCTGTACGGAATCGTCCAGCGGAGGATGAAGCCGGTGGCTGAGGCTGCCGTCACAGCAAGGACGTCCCACACCACCGCTCGCGTTGCGTAGACCCGAAGTGGATCGCGCCTCAGATGGGGTTTATCTCGGTGTGACGTACTCGACCATGTGGGGTTCCCTACGCCCTGGGGGCCGGTCGAGGGGGCCGATGGGCCTGCGTTTGGCTCTTGACCTGCTTTCGGTTGGCCAAGGTCGTCACTCAACGCCATTGGACACCTCCAGAAACGGGCCAGCCTCGTCGACTACTCCCCTACGAAGGTACCAGCGGAAGCCGCCGACCCCGTATCAACGGGATCTTTCGGGGTGCCACCGCCCTGTTTTCTCGTTACTGCAAATACACGCGGATGGGGGTCTCGGTGAGTGTGATGTCGCTGTTTGGCCCGGCCTCAACGCAATTGGCGAGCGGGTCACAGGTGAGTTGAGAGTTCTCTGGTGTGGTGTAGGTGGCTTCACCGTCTTCTGCCCACGCCACAACCCAACTCGTCCCGTCTCTGCTGAAGTCACATGCGACCGCACCGGCGTTTTCGGTGCAGCCATTGAAGCTGGCACCGATCACCCAGTTGTCCAGGGCAAAGAAACCTTGCTCGGCGTCGGATCCTGCGAACGCCTGAATGCCGAGAAACTCAAGCGGAGCCAGGGACCAGATGTACCAATAGGAGCGGTCAACGCCGAGGCGCAGATCGTCCAGGTAGGTGCGCACGACGATGCCAGCCGCTTCGTCACCAGTGATTTCGCGCCCCTCAATGTCACCGGGTCCCGCGATTCCGTAGTTGACTTCGGTATCCCAGATAGGAAGCTCGGGAGCACCGGACGCTGCGAGGGTGTCCTTGAACTTTGTGATCAGAGAGGCCCGATCAGCGGCGGTGCCTTGGCCATCTGGGTACGTGTGCACCGTCCATACGTCGACTGGCCAGTCGAGCTCCTCGAGTTCGCTGAGGTACTCCGGGAAGAAGCGATCGAACGACGCCGTGAGTCGGGTCGAGGGCGACGGTGCGACCACCAGAGCGTCCGGGTCGTTGGCCTTGATGATGTCGTACGCGCGCTTGGTCATCTCCGCCATTTCCGCCGGAGTTCCGCGGTAGAAATTAGCCAGATTCGCTTCGTTCCAGATCTGATAGTTGTCGATCCGGTCCCCGAATCGCGTGACTACTTCGGTGACCCACGCGTCCCAGTCGTCGAGATTGGCGGGAGCGCTGGCCGCACCTGGTTGCGGATAGTCCGCCTCGTTGACCTCTTGGGCAGCCCACTCCGGGGTGGTACCGAGCACGTACAGGATGTCTTCCATTCCCTTACTCGCGGCGTTCTCCAGCACACCTTCGAGGTTGTCCCACTTGAATTCACCTTTGGCCAACTCGATTTGGGACCAGCCCGTTCCGTTATCCCACAGCCGGAGAGCCCCAAAGGGTGCCGATGCCCACGCACCACCCTCGGCGCCCTCGATGTGAAGGCCCACCAGAGAACGCTGAATGGCATTCGGATCCTCAGTCACCTCCGGAGCGGGGGTCTCCGGAGCAGACGAGTCCGCGACTTCGGAGGCTTCACCTCCACCGCCACCACCGCAGCCCGCCAACAACAGGACTGCGGCCCCTACTGCCGCTACGGCTGCGCTTGAACGGCGGCGCGAGCCGCCCCGTTCTCGCGCTGCTTCGCCAGCAACTTGTCGTAGTTGGCTTGGCTTCCGAACCATAGGGGGCTACCACCAATCGCGAGTTGTGTTCCCGGCGTGGCCGGCGAGCACTGGTTCAACGTGTTGCACTGCCAGACCACCCCCGCCGGAACAGTGTACGTGCCGACTCCGGCGTTGTTCCACACCACAAGCTCGGGATTACTGGCATCACCGAGTTGGCAGACATTCGGCTGGCTGGCGTTGCCTCGGGTGCAGGAGTAGAAGCTGCCAACCATCCAGTCGTAGGCGCTCTGGTAACCGACGCGACCTGCGTCACCGTCGGGCGCGTTGTCCAGGATGATCCCGAGGCGACCGTCCGGGCGGTACCAGTAGTACCAGTAGGTGCGGTCAACATTCAGCAAGATCGAGTCAAGGAAAGTGCTTGCTGTCCAGTCAGCTGCTTGACCACCGGTGATCTTCTTGCCCTTGACTTTGCCGGGGCCCTTGATTCCGTAGTTGACCTCGGTGTCCCACAGTTCCACTCGGTTGGGGACTTTGCCCTTCTTCATGTCTTTCTTGACCTTGTCGAGCAGCTTCAGCCGGTCACCCGGGGTGTCCTTACCTGGCGGGTAAGTGTGAACAGCAATGGCGTCGACCGGCCACTTCTGCTTCTTCAGTTGCTTCAAGTATTCCGGGAAGAACCGGTTGTACGACTTTGTTAGACGAACCGTGCTGCTTGCGGCGACTACCTTCGCGGACGGGTCGTACTGACGGATGATCTTGTAAGCCTCTTTGGTCAATTTGGCCATCTGCTTCGGAGAGCCATCGTAGAAGTCCTTCAGGTTTGCTTCGTTCCAGATCTGGTAGGCATCAATACTGTTGCCGTATCGCTGTACGACGGTCTTGACCCACTTCTTCCACACCTTCATGTCGGGGTTGGCTGCCCCGGTGCCGCCGTACGGGTAGTTACCTTTGGGCGCCTTCTTTTGCGCCCACTTCGGCG
>JAYQSR010000071.1:0-3120 GCA_038146945.1 Ilumatobacteraceae bacterium | reverse complement strand
GTGGCATCGACTCGGCACAAGATGTCGTCCGGTCCGACCTCCGGAACGGGGATCGTTTCGATGCGAACGGCGTCCATGCCGCGTCCTGCCACGCGTACCGCACGCATGTGCGTCGGAATCTCAGCCTTGGTCGATGAGTTCCTATAGGCGCAAGCCGTCGACGGGGATCGCCTGACGCCAGTACTCGATGGACTCCCGCATCTTGCTCAGAATCTGATGCCGGTTCTCCGCGGTTCCGGAGAAGATCTCGAAGGACAACGAGACGGTGTCAACATCCGGTGGCATGCCATCGAGCGGCTCAGCGGAGAAACTGTCCGCAAGCGCTCGCAACAAGGGCGCAGGGTGAACAATCCCCGTCGAATTGGTCGCCGTGGTGAAGGGTGCATGGTGCGAGCCGGTTCCGTCGGTTTGCTGGAGGTGCATCAGCGGTGAGTACCGTCCTACGGCCCTGACCCAGGCGTACAGATCGGCATCGTCGATCCCGTCGGAGAAGTACTGCGAATTGCCGTCCATTGCGGCTACCGCCGCGTCCGCATCACCGTCTGCCAAAGCCTGGTACGCGCTCGGTGGACCGAGCCACAGGTCCGAACCTGCCCCGTCGGCCACCAGCGAGCGCACCTGTTCCTCCGTTGGCCGCAGGTACGCGCGCTGCCCTACCTGGTGACCGGTGTCGATGGTCACGTAGCAGGGCGCGTCCGCTCGTCGGTACACCTCTGCCACGAAGTACTCCGCCTGGGCGATAGTCCACGGTGGCTGGTGCGGGCTGTACATCTGCTCGACACTGACCCGGACTCCGTGCCCTGCCGCGTACTGCGCGATGGCCGCGAGGTCATCGATGATTCGGTCGGTGACCGACAGGTATTCGTGACGATTCTGGAGGACTTTTTCCGGGTAGGCGAACACGTGGAAGCCAAGCTCGGCACCCAACTCGGCACAGTGGTCGATCGTCGGCTTGACCCATCCGTCCACGAAGCGAGCTCGAACGCGCGAATCCGGGTGCCCCAGGCCACTGGTGCGATACGTCTGATAGCCCGTATAGACGGACGTCACCTGCACGCCGGTTTCCTTCGAGGCCTGGTGCACCTCGGCCACCCAGTCGCGCATGTACGCCGGATCGGAGTACAGGGCGTCGAACTCGTTGTCGGTGCTGGCCTGCACGTATCGCAGGCCCAGGTCCGCCGCGACGGCTAGCCACTCGCGGGGTTGCACCCAGCGTTTGATGGCGAAGCAGTTGTCGGCAACGAGAAACACCCTCGGGTCTGTGACATTCACGCGGAGACCACCTCGCGGTATGCGGCATAGGCCGCGTCCCACGCCTCAACGTTCGACGGCGTGTAGTGCGTCAGATCGAACGAGCTATTGCTCATATTGCGTGCGTCTGCGAGCGTTTCCACTACTCCCGCGGCTCGCATCTGCACTAATGCGTTGCCGACCGAGGTCGTTTCGACCGGGCCGGCAACCACCGTCAACCCGGTTGCATCCGCGATCCACTGACACAGCTGCTCGTTTTGGATGCCACCACCCACCACGTGCAGGGTCTCCAGCGGCCCACCGGACAGCCGCGCCATGTCGGCAACGCGCTCTCGCAGCTTCATCACCAGACTTTCGTAGACGCAGCGAGCGACGTCACCGAGAGAGTCGGGAAGCACTTGCCCTGTTTCGGCACAGTACGTCCGTATCTCCTGCGGCATGTCGGGGACCACGCCGCCGAATCGCGGGTCGTCGATATCGATGAATCGGGCGAAGGCGGGGGATGCATCCGATTCGGCGAGCACCCTCTCCCAAGGAACGTCATCGAGTTCTCGCTGCCACACCTTGCGGCACTCTTGAATAATCCACAGGCCCACGAGGTTGCGGACAACGATGGTGGTTCCCGCGACCCCTCCCTCGTTTCCGAAGCCAGCCTCTCGGACGTCGGGGGTCACCAGTGGCGTGAACGATTCGAAGCCGCACACAGCCCATGTTCCGAGGCTAATGAAGGCCCATGACCCATCCGCTGATGAGGACCTCACCGGCAGACCCGCGACGGCACTCGCCGTGTCATGCGATGCGGGGAGCACCACGGGGATTTCTGGAACGCCAAGGGCAGCGGCAACACCTTCATCGATGGTGCCGACAATCGATCCTGGTTCATGCAGGGCGGCGAACCATTCGCCAGAAAGGCCTAGCAGGTCGATCAAGTCCCGATCCCACTGTCGCGACTTCTGATCCACCAGCAACGACATGGTGGCATTCGTGAACTCGTTGACTCGCTTCCCCGTAAGGAAGTACACCAGCAGGTCCGGCATCATCAGAAACTGCACGCCGCTGCGCGCCTCGAGTGAGTCGCCATCGACCATGGCCTTCAGTTGATACACGCTCATGATCGAGTCGAGGGGTGTGCCGGCCCGCTCGAACAGCTCGTCCTCGCTGATGACGTCGTGCACGGACTGCATCGCCGCCCTTCGCGATGGATCACGGTATGTGTAGGGATTGCTCACGAGACGCCCGTCATGGTCGATGAATCCGAAGTCGCACCCCCACGTATCGATGGCGATGGATTCCACGTCTGGCGCTGCTGCATGCAACCGTTGGATTCCTTCACACATTCCCTGCCAAATCGACAAGACGTCCCAGTAGCTGCCGTCGGTTACCGCCACGGGTCCGTTGGCGAATCTATGAACTTCCCGAAGATCGACCGTCACGGAGTCGGTACGGGCAAGGAGGGCTCGGCCGCCGCTCGCCCCAATGTCCAAAACGCCGAAACTGCGATGACCCGTCATGCTCTCTTCCCGAGACGTCCGGTGCCGGGGGTGACACCACGCTCTGTTCTAGCAGGCGCACCCGGACCGCGTGGGGCGACCCAACATCCTCGAGCCGCCCCTTTGTGGACAACGCATTGCTCAAATGAGCAACTATCCAACAAATGTTCACAATACGGTGCTCGAGGCCCATCCAGGGCTCGGTAAGCAGGGCGGCCCGCACCCCAGCCCGCGCTGCGCGCGACGCGCGCGATCCGCACCCTCGTAGGCTCTCGATGCTCATCGTCGACGTGTGGAACACCTTCGAGCTCATGTACGTCGGGCGAGTCGTCGCCGTCGCCGGCAAGCACCACCGCGACCACGCCGCGCAGCCCTGGGT
>JAYQSR010000070.1:0-3128 GCA_038146945.1 Ilumatobacteraceae bacterium | reverse complement strand
CGTTCAGGTTCCCTCACAGCGGCCAGAATCGCATGCCCCTGCAACCAGAATTCGGCTCGGCCCATCTCGGGCCGGTACGTCTTGGGACCGGCCTCATGATCACGGCTTTCCGCGACCCCCGTGTGGAAACGCCCGAGGGCACCGAGGGAGATTTCTTCAGGGAGACGACACCAAGGGCGCCTCAATCCACGCCGGGAGCCGCTGACTCTTCGCGTGCCTGGGTCGGCTTCGCCTGTTTCAAATGCTAACGAGGGAGCCCGGCTGCATCATGCGCGTTATAGGGGCGCGGTCCGCCGAGACCTGCCGGCAAGCGCGCCGGAGAACGAACCCGAAACCATCACGCGTCGTCGCGGCTTCCTCGGCTAAGTCGGTGTAGCAGCCGAGGGAAATAGAATACTCATCACCGAATCGGGAGGATTCGATCGCCTCGCCGACATCCAGATAGCAGCCAGATCCCACAGGTCGTTGCGTGCACCGAACGCTCAGAGAAAGGGAATCTGCCCGTAGATCGAACCAGCTTCGACAGCCCGCGCCACCGCGTTATCTCTGCTGCCACTCGTCCGCGAACAGGCCGAACACCACACCGATCGAAAGGCTGGGAATCCAGCTCGATTACTGGCTTTGGAAAGCGACTGGAAGTCTTGCATTACTCACCGCGAAATGGATCGCAGACCGGCGAACGAGCATTCTTGGGGAAGCGTCGGCTGACGTGATTCGCACGAAGGAGCTCGTTCGTCATCCCCCGTCATCCGCCCGTCCCAACCTCGTGATCTGTGACATGATCCCGGAAGTCCTCTCCGAAGATGTGGCTGTTCGCCTGCCAGTAGTCCCGATTGCTGGGCAGCACCTCTGTCGAAAAGAATGCCTCGACGCCTTCGAAAAACTGCAACTCGAGTTGTCCATTCTGTTGGGCATAGAAGGATAGTTCCCACAGGTTGAACAGCTCACGAGTCAGCGTCTCCTTCCGAAGACTGGCTAGTTGGTCGTCCTCGAACGTCTCTCCCGAGAGAATCGCGCTGAACACTTCTGCCACCTTGTCGTCCGTCATCACCCACTCGGTGAAATTGTAGGCGAGCCCAATCACTTCGAAGTGATTCGCCGCGCGTGCAGCTTGAGTGTTCTGACGGATTTCAAAGCCCACGAAGAGGAGCGACAGAATCGCCCCTGCGACAGCCACCTTCTCGTACGCTCTGTTCATTGTTGTTCCTCCTCAGAGGTGTCATGAGTCAGCAAGGGCACCCGCTCGGTGGCCCTGCCTCGCCGCGATCCCGCGAGGCCACATCCGCGACGAAGCAGGCGGACAGCGGACGGTTACGCCCGGGGTCCGTCACCGGTGCAGCGACTCCAGCTCGTCGAGCAACTCTGCATTCGCGGCCATCGCCTCTCGCGCGAACCGCTCGTAGAACTCACCCACCGCCTGAAGCCCCATCACCGTATTCATGAACACGTTGTCTCGCCGCACCACATCCCACGGTACCGTGAGCCTCATGGTCACACTGGCCCAGTTGGTCGTCACTTGCTCGACCGACTCCGCGAGGGGGGACATGTAGCGTGCGTAGGCGTCTCCGTATTCGTCATGAGCGTCGATGAAGGCATCGCGCCAGATCACAACCCTGTCCTGGTTCTGATCGTAGTAGCGCACGATGGCGGTCTGGAGGGTCAGGTCCCCCATATGCCGGAGCCGATCCTGGTCGATCAGAAGGTCGAAGGTCGACCGAACGGGATTGTAGGGAGTCCCGAACAGCAGCGACCGCATCGCCGACTCTGCAGAATCCACGGGAAATTCCGCTCGGTCCGTATTGACGAGTAGTCGACCCATTTGAGGTCGCGTACCAGGCCGGTACGCCACGACGCGCGCCAGCTCAGCAGAATCCCGCCGAAGATCCTCGATCAAGAGCGACGTCGCAGCCTCCGCCGCTTCTGTCTGCTCCGCCCCCTGACGCCAGTCATCCGCCACGAGCGCAGCCAACACACCGAAGAGGATGATCGAGAACTCGGCCGCTACCCGGCCCGGGGAGATTGAGCGATCTGACATCCATGACCCCCTGCACGTGAAAGAAAGATTCTGCGGATAGGCGCGTGGGGAGGCAATCAGGCCTGCTGGCTGCGGCTGTCTACGGCCGGAGGCGGGTTGCCTCCGTCCCTCCGGAACGGAACCACGCCACGTTCATTCAGGAGCCGCAGCCCCGCATCCTGCCAACTGGCCGCCGGGCCCATCCACCGGATCAGTGAGAGCCACGGAGATCCGTCATTTCAAAACACCCGATGCGTGGCCATGCGAAGAAACGACGGAGGCTCTGCGCGCCGGCACCCTCTCGCCGCTCTCCTCGTCAGCGCGGTGCCACCGCTCGACAATCGACTCGACGTCGATGCTGGACCCGTCTGTGAACAACGGACTCCCCGACAGCGAGATCGCCCGCGAGCCGTTCGGGCGTAGTCGGATGCCTCAGTTGTTTGAGGCAGCTTGCATCGGCGTGTCCGCTGACCATGTAACCGACCCTACCACAGACGCGGAGAGCCCATTCCCGGACGAGTCGAGGATCGATCCACCGGACATCTCATCGAAGTGGAGCAGAAGCAGCGTGTGGGCATCCGTCGCGAAGCGAATCGTCGGCGGCGAAAACGACGCGCTGTAACGTGCCACATCCGACACGCGCACCTCATCGATCTTCCCACTCAGGCGCGAACTCGAACCGGAATCCCACGTATGACGGTTGATGACCACGTCTTGCCCGTCGCCGATAGGGTTCAGATCACCTGTCTGTGATTCGATCAACTGCCCGTCTATGAAGAATTTTAGCTGATCGGATGAGAGGGTGCCGTCATACACGAGGGCCACGTGGTACCACACGTTGGTCGGCGTGATTTGCTGAAAGGGTGGGGACTGAAAGCACATACTCGTGTAGGATCTGGAGCCACTAGCTTCAATGGTGCCGCACCCTCCCTCGTAGTATTGCCAGCCAGTGCCGAAATACTCAGTCCCCACAACCACTTCCTCTTGGAAGGCGTCAATAAACGTCCAGAACTCAAGTGTGAATGAGGTGAGACCCTGAAGTTCCGGACTAGCGGCGATCCTGACGTAGTTGCCCGGCGTAAACACGAGCGAGGACTCGTTTGCTGGAAGGACG
>JAYQSR010000069.1:0-3258 GCA_038146945.1 Ilumatobacteraceae bacterium | reverse complement strand
ACACCGAGGTGGCCCGTTTGGTTGGGCACAAGTTGACGTCCAGTGTGAAGCGAGTGGTCAGGGGACGCTAACCGCGCTCCCGATGCCATCGAGTAATTCGGTGCAACGCATGATTGACGTGCTTCGCAGCAACTCGTGGTTCGCTCATTACTCGCCCACCGATGATGTAATCGCCGTCGGTTCGCCGAACCTTGTCCAGTGAGAACCCACGACGCCGCATCATGAGGCCGTATGAAACCGCCCCCGACCAAGAACCAGGGCTAGCCGCGTCTAGTGCTCGGGCTAGTTCCTCTCCCGTCCCGGCGAAGACCGCGCACCCGAGCTCGTCGTACGCCGAAGGTCCCATCACGATCACCGGCTTGCCAGCGTAAGCCGCCTCAACCCCTGTTGTGGAGCCGTAGGTGACGACAATGTCTGCTTGCCGCATGACCGTGTAGCTGTCGATGGGTGAGTGATGGTCGACATGAATGTCCGGCTTGGCCTCCTGTACCGCGTCGAGCCACTCCACCACATCTTGTTTCGGCTTCATGCGTTTGTGAGGGTGTGATCGGACGACCAGCGTCCAGCCCGGTCGCCTTCGTACCTCCTCAGCCAGTGCCTGAAGGGCCACCGGCTGATCTCCAATGAAGCGTGACCAGTCAAGTTCAAGTTCCGCTATCTCGTCACCGGATGAACTGAAATAGACGACAACGGTGTTGGACTCTGGCACGTCAATTCCTTGACCAGTCTGCTGTGACTCAACGAATAGTGCGTTGTCTGGCGCCGCGTGATTGATCCGATCGGTGAACCACGATTCACCCACATCGTCTCGAAGGTCGCCAGGCCACTCTTCATACATTTTGATCATGCGGCGTTGAAGATCCGACCAGTCATGTGTGATGTTGTCAGTGAGATCGAAGTCAGTATCGATTCCTCCGGTGTCGTAGTACAGCACCCGAATGCCAGCAGCCTCACCGGCAGCCGACGCCGCACGGTCGTGCAGAAAGCGTCCGTTGTAAATCACAATCGACGTGAGGGCATGCTGTTCGATCAAGGCACGTGTCTGGTCATACACCCATGCGTAACTGCATGCTGCGGAGTCCAAGAGACGCCGGGGCCAGAAGTAGGCGTCGGTGATAGGTGTTTCGGTGTCCGGTCGAATCTGAAGCATCGCCCGACCCATGGGACTGCCGCGATAGGAGACTTTCCGGATCGCAGATCTGTTCAGAGGTTCTCGGATTCGCACATCTGCAGGTGCCCGCCACCGCTTGATGGGAGGGGAGACGATCGACACATCCGACCTGTTCACGGCAACGAAAGAATCCTCGACACACTCGTCACTCGTTCTCGACCCAAACAAACGGGCAAGAGACCGGTGAGTCGACCAGCCGGTGTCCTTCATGGGGGTGCGATCTGCCCAAACGGCCACATAGATCTTCGAGCCCATCGCCTGCATGGGCAACGCGGTCTCAGCCAAGGCCGCCAGGGCGAATGGCCATTGTGTGAAGGAGACAAATCCGACTCGCTCGCGCTCCGCGGACGTCGAGGTTGCCTTGATGAACTCCCCAAGGGAGTTGTGTTCGGATCGGACAACCACGATCCGACATTAGCGCACGGCGATGGACCATCCTTGGGAAGCGATAAGCGGATCCCTCACACCAATTGGCGATACACCTGCGCTGTAGCCGCTGCGGACTTCGTCCAGCTAAAGAGCGAGGCACGGGCGCGCCCTCGCCGAGACAGGTCACGTGCTGAGGTCGCGTCGCCGATAACGTCGGACAACACTGCCGAAAGGTTTTCCGAGCTACCCGGCTCGAAGTAGGCAGCTGCATCGCCGCCCACCTCGCACAGAGCCGGAGAGCGCGCGAGCACTACCGGCGTGCCGCACGCCATCGCCTCCAACACCGGAAGACCAAAACCCTCGTACCGTGAAGGGAAGACGAAGGCTCGAGCCGCCGAATACGCGGCGGGCATGTCCATGTCCGCAACTGACCGTTGCATAACTCGATCGCTCAATCCAAGTCTGGCGATGTGCTCCCGTTCACCGCTGGTCAGTGCGCCACCACCCACGAGCATGAGAGTCACTTCCGGGTACTCATCGACGAGGTGTGGCATGGCGTTCATCAGGGTTGCTGCGTCCTTGTAGCCGTCTCGTTTTCCTACGTAGAGCAGGTAATCCTGCGGAAAGCCAGGGACCCGTGCTTCTGTGTTCACGAAGCGCGGGTTGACACCGTGCGGGATGACGGAGATCGGAGCCTGAACGTCCCCGAAAACGCGCAGTAGGTCGGCCTTGGTGGATTCTGAGACACAGATGACGTGAGCAGCCTGTCGACATAACGACGCTTGTCGGTGATGCGGTCCGCTCGCCGACGAGACTCCGGAAACAGCTCCGGGATCATGTCGTGCACGGTCACTACGTGCGGGCAACCTGGGAGATCTCGGAGAGCACGCGTGAGATAAAAGGTGGAATGGACCACGTCGGCGTGCATTGCGCGTTGCGGTCTGACGAGATAGCGGGCCAAGGTCAGGTGTTGCCACCGCGCCGGCCGCACACGCAAGTGCTCCGCCAAGCGCGATTCCGACAGAAGATAGTGATTTCGCGTGACCATCGACAGCGGTTCGAGGGAAACGCCAAGGTCGGGGTCGTGAATGAACTGATCCGCTAGTTCGACGAACATCCGGGAAATCCCCCCGTGCTCCTGCACGGCAAAGATCTGCCCGTCCATCGCCACACGCACCCGCGTGAGTCTAGGCAGCCTGAAGACACGGCACTATGGGCTCTATGACTTCGGGCGCGAACGTAGTCGTGATTCCACGGAATGGCTATGCGAATCGACTCCAGGCGTGGGCGAGTGCGGCCATCGTCGCTCGAACGTGGGGCGCTCCTCTCAAGGTTTGCTGGGAGGAGGAAGCGGTATGTCCGGCTGATGCTTCCAGCCTCTTCCGCAGTGCCGGGGAGGGATCCACATTCATCTCGAGCGATGAAGTTGACGGCCTCCTCGGTGGGTCCCATGAAGCAATACCCCGCTATCTGACCCACCACTCCGACAGCGCGGTCGTGACCCTCGCGGGACATGACCGTGGAGAGCAGCCCTTCATGGCAGACCTCGCGCAACTGGCACAACAGTCCGCGAAGGCTCTGACCGTCGTGTTCATCGCAGGTGGTCGCTTCTGGCTACCCGGCGAGACAGCATTCAACGCCAAACGGCGCGACTTCTACGGGTCGATCAACTGGTCCGAGCCCATCGCGGAGCAGGTCTCCACCATCAGTGCGGATCA
>JAYQSR010000068.1:0-3277 GCA_038146945.1 Ilumatobacteraceae bacterium | reverse complement strand
AATGGCGTCGATTTCGGCCCTGAAGTCGGGTGCGAACGTGAGGCGATTGTTCTCCCAAGCTCTCCACTGGACCTCGCCAAAGGAGGAGGTGAGAAGTCGCCGTCGCCACGTCAGCTTCCGAGCAAGGAACTCCTCCTCCGTGAAAAGCCCCACCTTGTTCTGATAGTACTCGTTCTCCCAGGCCCTGAACTGCGAGTGGGTGTAGCCGGCAAGGTGTATCCTCTGCTGTCCTGAGAGCGACTCCTCACCCTCCTCAGAGGCGATGGTCATTGCGTTGGCCACGCCCTCGGATGTCGCCATCAAACTGACGTACTCCATGGTGTTCTCAGTTATCGCGTTCCGAATCTGAGCCTGCATCATTTGTGTGTTCTGCCGCATCTCCACACCAACGAACACCAGCCCAAGAACTACAGCTGCCAAACCGAGCGACTCGCGCAGTTCGCTCTTTACCATGACGACCCTCCCGAGTTGAAGTCATCCGGAAGGCTGCAGTGCGCTGGAGGGCTCGCGCAATGCCAGACGGGACTGACCACACGGAAGGCCGCTATCCGATCAGAGAGTCCCCAACTCCAGGTCGAGCGCCTCGGTTGCAGCCTCAATTCGCGATAGGAGGCTCTCGATCTTCCGCTCGGAGTCGCGGATCCACCCACTCCGAAGACTTAGGTAGTTCCTCGCGGCCCTCACCTTATCCCTAGGCAGGCGGATCGACACCGACACTGAACCAGGAGAAGGCGCCCCTAACCGAGCCAGGAGCGGTTCGAGTCCCGCTTGCTCCTCGAACAAGGGGAGGACCCGGTCGTACGCGATCGACCGGGCGGCAAGTTCCCCCTCGCGAAGGTCATCGATCGCGTTTCGGAGTCCGGCGAGGTCACGCTTCAGATCCGCACCCGATAACTGGGCCAACTGCCCGCCCGAGATCAGCGCATCCAACGCACCGGTGGAGGGGTCCGATGTGGGGACGAATATGAACGCAGCTACAAGTAGAGTGTCAGCTACCGACACCGCCATCTGAGAGTCGGCGTCCTCGAAGAGGCGGAGTACTTCAGCGATCATCGCCTGAGCTTTTTCGTGCTGAGTCTTCCGGAACTCGAATTGAGGCCGGTTCCACTCAAGTTCCAGCCGGACGTTCGTGAGTTCGTCACGTAGCTCGTCATTCGCGGCCAGCTGGCCCCACCAAGCATCCAAGGCAAAAGCGACCAGTATGCTACCGACCACCGCAACGCTCTGAAGGGCCAGACTCTTAATCGAGGGATCTCGCATTTCACTCAGAGTGGGGGCACATAACGGCTTGGAATTCTGCTGCGCCCCTAGCATGCACTCCCGCGAACGCGGCCCGCAACCTCACCGCGTCAGCAGCAATTCCTTGTCGGGAAGCCGGCCACGCAGGAGTCTCCCGAGCTAGACCTTACGGCAATAGATCGGCACGAGAAGCGTGCGATTCCTGAAATGGGCGCTGCAGGACTCGAACCTGGGACCCCCTGCTTTGTAAGGCAACCCAGAAACTCACGAATCACGGCAAGAAAGTCTAACTCATTGATGACCGTACGATCTGCCGTTCTTGCTGATTCGATGTACGGTATCTGCTTACTGACACCGGGAAAACGCTGGGAACACTGGGAATGACACTGAATTCACCCCTGGGGTCCCGAATCCTCAATAGGGGGTGCCCCCCTCTCTTCGCCACACTGTTTTCAGCCAAGAGTCGTTGTTAAAGCCCCGCCACCGAAGTGGCGAGGGCTGGTACCAACTGCACTCTTGGTTGAGGCTTCGGTTCATGACGGCCCGGGAAGACACGACGCTCAGGAGAGTTGCCTCACTTCCAACTACCCCCTCCACCTCGAAATGGTGACCCCAGTGGACCATGTCAGAGGCGTTGGCCTCAACCAGAGTGTGGCGACTGCTCTCGCTCAAGGACATCTATCGCCTCCTGCGAAGATCGTGAGGGTAATCAATGAACCAAGCTCGGTAGGCGTAAATCCGAGTGGGGATCAAGCCCGCCCGAACGTCGTTCAGGAAAGACATCATTCCGGCGTAGTCACCGGATTGCATCGCCGCCTCCGCCCTTATCAGGAGCATTTCATTTCCGGAGGAAAGGATGGGACTGTTGGAGCGTGAAGAATATTTGTTGGGTCGATAATGTGCGTGCTGTCCATCCGCGCTTTGATGAGCGCCACTACCCTGACCGTCACACGCTCCGGTCTTAAATGTTCCACGGGAATAGAGGCTGTCGAGCTGGGCGGAAGAAAGTGTGCGCGGGTCGATTACGCCTAGAATCAGACCGTCCGAGTCCTTCGGCCCAAGTATTCCATACCCGTCGCTCCATTCCCCACATTTAGAGAAATCTGTTCTGGTGTCACCTAAGCGCTCAGACAACTGCTGCGCTAGAGTCCGAAACACTCCAATCTCAGCCCGACCCCAAGTCTCGGACCAAATCGCGTTCCGATAGATTCTCGGATAATTGACGTAGTCACCGAAATTACTGTCCTCCAAAGTCCAAGTTGCTGACGCTCCAGCCGAGATCGCCGCGGCGGCCGCCTCAGGTTGGCAAGCCCCGGCACCAAGCCGAGTCGCACCATTTCCACCTTGGCGGCCCCTGCCAGCGCAGCGATCTCCCATCCAGTCGAACCGGCCGCCTGCGCGATGGACTGCGCTCGATCGAAGAGGAAGGACGCCGAGTCGACTTCCAGACAGCCGGGAGGTCATCGTTCCATCAGGCTGACCGACCTGACAAAAATTCTGAGCCAACAGCACCGAAGTCATGCCCGCTACAACCAGAGCTTTTGACACATATGCCGAGGTCGGAGCCAAGGGAAGCAGTCGAGTGACCACGTCGTCACGGCGAGATTGCAGGGAGTGGATTCGATCCCAATCGTGGTAATAGTCCATGCTTCCACTGGCATCGCCCGTCCGATAACTGCTGGTGGTGCCGTAAGACCCTGTGCCAGCCACCTCGTCGCTGAGCCTCGCCACTGAAAGAGCAACGGCGCTACTCAAATCAGCAAAGTCGACCTCAAGACTGTCTGTTAAGAGCCGAGCTAAGCGGTCTACCGTGAACACCGTGACAATCTCGGCATCCGTCGTACCCGGAAGACTGGCCGAGACCGTGACATCACCCTGGAGGAGCGCAGTCGCTACGCCCTCATCGTCTATCGTCAGGAGGGTCGAATCTGACGACTGGAAGTCCGGTTGTAGATCAAGAAGCTCACCGTTGATCGTGCTAAACACTTGGTATTGAAGATTCACAGTTTCCCCCTCAGCCAACGGACCGATTCTCGTT
>JAYQSR010000067.1:0-3293 GCA_038146945.1 Ilumatobacteraceae bacterium | reverse complement strand
ATTCTCCACACGTTGATGGGCGGGATGGGTATTATGTGTTAAGAGACAGGCCAGATTCAATCCTGATTACAGCGATGTGGCCCGGTACTTTCAGGGGATGGCCGACCTACTCGGATTCTCGGACTACAGTTCGTTCGGGTTCGTTGCCGAGGGGACACTTCAGGGGACACCCCAGAAGACAGACCCGCGAACAGAGACGGATATTTTGGCTTAACCTGTTGCCAAAAAACAGGTAGGAGGGGTGGCAGAGCGGTTCAATGCACCGGTCTTGAAATACTATCGGAGCATTCCGGCTCCGTCCCCCTCGGCGCGAAAGAGACCGTGCCAGTTGGCCTCTTGGGACGGGCCTGTCCCTGTGGATCCGGCTGGGCCCGTGACAATCCGACTCCGCAAGGGGCACATTGGGGGACACTGAGATTGACCAGGCGGCGAACCCGACTCGCCCCGGTCTTCCCGCCTCCACCCCTCGTCACGTGCGGTTGAATGCTTTTCAACTCATTCTCGTTCGCGCTTTTCCTGCCGACGGTCTTCGCGGCTTACTGGCTCATAGGAAGTCGGCGGCGGCAAAACTTGTTCTTGATGATCGCCAGCTACGTGTTCTACGGGTGGTGGGACTGGCGATTCTTGGGCCTGATTCTCCTGAGCTCCTGTGTGGACTACGTCGCCGCACACGCTATCCACGCATCGTCCATTCAGACGGTTCGCAAGCGCTGGTTCTCACTCAGCCTGTCGGTCAATCTCGGCCTACTGGGCTTCTTCAAGTACTTCAACTTCTTTGCCGCTTCGCTTCACAGTTCAATGGCCAGCGTGGGAGTCGAGTTGTCTGGCCCGACGTTAAGCATCGTTCTGCCCGTAGGGATCAGCTTCTACACCTTCCAGACGCTCAGCTACACGATCGACGTTTACCGACGACGTATCGAGCCCGTCCGTGAACCCATAGCGTTCTTCGCATTCGTGGCATTCTTCCCGCAACTCGTAGCGGGTCCGATCGAGCGGGCTTCAAACCTCCTCCCTCAGTTCCAGCGTTCGAGAAGCTTCGATCCAGTAGCTGCGAGAGACGGGATGAGACAGATCCTGTGGGGACTGTTCAAAAAGGTTGTCGTCGCCGACTCCGCGGGCGTGTTGGCGGACCAAGTATTCGCACAGTCGCACCTGATGTCGGGCAGCACGCTGTTACTCGGGGCGTTCTATTTCTCGATTCAGATCTACGGCGATTTCTCGGGTTATTCGGACATAGCAATCGGAACCGCCAGGCTCCTCGGGTTCGACTTGATGCGGAACTTCGCGTTCCCCTACTTTTCCCGCGATATCGCCGAATTCTGGCGCCGTTGGCACATATCCCTGTCGACGTGGTTTCGCGACTACGTCTACATCCCTATGGGGGGTAGTAGGGCTTCCACAGCGCGGTCTGTGTGGAACATCATGGGTGGTGTTTCTGGTCAGTGGCCTCTTGCAAGGAGCGAACTGGACCTTTGTCGTCTTGGTGGCCCTGAACGCGTTCTATTTCGTACCCCTTTTCTTGAGAGGGTCCAACCGCACTCACAGCGCGGACACGGTCGCTGCAGGTCGACTAGCCCCGAGTATTCGCGAGGTTGCGCAGATGGGCATGACCTTCTCTTTGACCATGCTGGCCTGGGTGTTCTTCCGCGCCGAGAGCGTGACACACGCGTGGCAGTACCTAGCTGGCATCCCTTCCGGAATACTCACCGCTCCAGACATTACTGATCCGGAAGTGTTGGGTTTCCTCGGTCTATTGGTGCTCTTGGAGTGGGTAAACCGCGAACGGGAGCACGGCTTATCTGTCGAAGACCTACGCGTCCCCGCGAGACACGCACTGTATCTCACCCTGACCTTTCTCGTAATGCTCCGATTCGGTGCCGAACGACAGTTCATCTACTTCCAGTTCTGAAGATGAGAGACTTCCTCACGCGGCTGGTCCGCTTCGGCTTGGTACTGACGTTGGCTTGCGGAGCCAGTTACCTGTGTAACCTGTGGCTTCTGGGTTTCGAGGCGATAAGCCTTCCGAGTCAAGCGACCACTCTCGTTATCGGGGATTCCTACGCACGGAACGGCCTGAACCCTCGGGCGCTGGGGGGCGCAGTCAGCGTCGCGCAGGACGCCGAACCAGCGATGCTTACGGGAAGCAAGCTGGACCACATCTTGAACACCAATCCGCAGATTGAGACGGTCGTGTGGGGGCTCGGCCCGCACACCTTCGCTCAATACAACGACACCAAGCTGTCCACCCATGGTCAGACGTTCGCGATGTTCCGCCGGTACTATCCCCTCATGACTCCTGGAGCTTGGTGGGATTTGGGCGTCACAGTAGCGCCGCGGGAGTGGACGATCATGCTCATGGGCCATTGGCTCGTGCCCGACCGCCACTTGTTGAGGGACTGGATCCGTGCTGAGCAGAATGCCCTAGAGCATCGTCAACACCCTTACGTGGGCGGGTTCTCTTCGCGGAGCTCAGCCGTGCAGGCGGACACGGTAGATGCCCGTGCAGTTGTCCTGCAGAAGTACCCCGAATCGTCATGGGACGATCCTGTGTCAGACGCCCAGACGACTCATTTCCGTGCGCTCGTGGACGGATTGAACAACCGCGACGTCCGGCTCCTCCTCGTATCAACACCGATGCACCCGGCCTACCGGCGTGCGATGCCGCCAGCCATCGTGGATCACTTTGAGAGCGACTGCACCGAGCCTCGACCTATGCTCAGGTGGACTGGCTCGACTTAAGAGACGCCTCTTCGTCTGATTCGGATTTCGCAGACTTGGAGCACGTCAGCGACTCGGGCGCAGCCTCAGTCACAGAACTGGTACGAGACCACCTCACCGGCACTTGAGTCACAGATCACTGCCCACGCTTGGGCACAGGGGTGGTAGTTCAGACTGGCCTATGGAGACGCGATTTGGCGACTTGTGAAGAGTAGCTAGCGCCCCGGGTTTACCGGAGACCGTTTGACTTGAGTCCGACCATCTCGGATTGAGTGGTCAGACGACTACGATACTGCTCCTCAAGCTCGGCGGGAGGGATGTCGCCGATGGGTTCGAGCAGGCGGTGGTTGTTGAACCACCAGACGTACTCGAGGGTGGCGAGCTCGACGTCCTCGAACCGGCTCCACGGGCCTCGGAGCTCGATCAGTTCCGTCTTGTAGAGCCCGATGATGGTCTCGGCCAGCGCGTTGTCGTACGAGTCCCCTCGGCTGCCGACGGACGGTTCGATGCCGGCCAGAGCCAGACGCTCCGTGTAGCGCAGGCTGAGGTACTGCCCGCCGCGATCCGAATGATGC
>JAYQSR010000066.1:0-3298 GCA_038146945.1 Ilumatobacteraceae bacterium | reverse complement strand
CGCACCAGCTGCTATTGAGCGGGACATCCTCCTGCCCGACTTCGTCCTGATCGACTCGGACGGCGTGGAAACGACAGTGGGTGAACTGCTCGACGATCCGCGCAGGCACGATGGAAGGCGTTTCCACGATCCCCTTGAACCTGACTATCGGGGTGACAATCGGATCGCGGTCTTCCAGGTCGATGGAGCTGGGCGGGGGAGCATCTACAGTCACGCTCACGGTGGCCACCGGTGGAGGTGCACACGACGGATCATCACCGTTCGTATAGGCCTGATCGACGAGACCGTCGATCGCCTACGAAGGGCGCTGGAGCAGGATACGTGCGATTTGTACCTAAGCGGGGACGCGATTGTCGCCGTCGACGAGGTCGAGGGGAGGATGAAGCCGCTCGATCACGATGCATTAGCACTTCGGCTGCAACGGCGCTTCGACGTCGTGGGGTTGAGTGTGGGTGGGTACCGAAAGACATCCCTGTTCGGCACCTGAAGGCACTTATGGTGGCGTCGTCACTGCCCATTCAGGAAGCTCAGCCTGTGGTCTCCGGCCCTATGCCCGCGCCGACAGGAGCACGTCGACGAGCCTGATACGACCCCGTCGGCGAGATGTACGTGTCGGAGTCGGAGACCCCGCCAACGATTCGCCGACAGGTGAGCGAGGAAGGCGCATCCGAGGCTCTTCGCGATCTCATGAAGCCCTTCTCGGGCTTCCCGTTCAGATCGGACCTCGACCGTGGTGTCTGTCTCGCCGCGATTCTGACCGGGATGGTGCGGCAGAGTATCGAGATCGCTCCGGGCTTCATGTACACGGCCACCATGGCGGGTACGGGGAAGACCACACTGGCACAGGCCGTGGGGCTCCTGCAGACGGGCTCGCCGGTTCCTGTGAGTGCACTGCCGAAGGAGGACGACGAGATCCGCAAGCACCTGTTCGCCAGCCTCCGCCAAGGCCAGACCTATCTGCTGCTGGACAATGCGGAGCGCGGCTCGGAACTCACCAGCCCGGTCGTGGCCAATCTGATCACGGGTCCGAACTTCGAGGGGCGGGTCCTCGGAGCATCCGTCGTGGAGACAAGGCCCAATCGCATGACGGTAGCCTTCACCGGCAACAACATCAGAATGCGTGGTGACCTGAATCGCCGGATTCTGACCGTCTCGCTCGACGCCATGCTGGAGCGTCCGTGGGAGCGCCACTTCGAGTTCAATCCGATCGAGTACATCCGAGCCAACTGGCATGTCCTAAGGATCGCCGCACTGGAGATCATTCAGGCATGGCGATGCGCCGGAGCACCGGCGCCGAGGGGCTCTACAGGCTTCCCCGAGTGGGACACAGTCGTGCGAGGTCCAATCTGTTGGCTCGTCGCCAACGTCGACATCGGCGTCGGTTTCGCAGACCCGAGGGATGCCATGAACTTGGCGTACGAGGACGAAACCGAATCGGAGGAGCTGGGCGCATTCCTACGTGCCTGGTACGCGCTCTTCGGTGATCGTGAGGTCTTGGCCAAAGATGCGTTAGCCGAAAGCCAGACTACGAGCTTGGGACAGACCGAAGAAGGCTATGAAGAGCCTGAAGTCAACGAGCGACTGGCGTTCGCGGCCGCATATCGACTTGCCGTTCCCCAACAGGTTGGCGGCAACGACGCCACGGGACTGGGCCGATATCTCAAGTCCCATGAGGGTGTAATCGTCGGCGGCCTTCGGTTTGAGACCACGGGAAAGCGGGGCTCTCGTCGCTGGCGAGTCCGACGTGTCGGTGCGAGGGGTGACCCATGTGTCCGACAAACCCAATCGCCGACGTCGTGTCCGAGTGGCGACATCAAGCGAGGACATTCCGTGAACACGCGCAGGAATCTGTCGCGATCGCATACGAGCGCTGCGCAGAGCATCTCGAAATCCTTCTGAGCGAGTACACCGCCGCCCCTCTCACACTCAAGGAAGCCTCCTTTCTCGGCGGGTACTCCGAGGATCACCTCGGTCGAATGATCCGCGAGAAGAAGATCCCTGGCGCCGGCCGCAAGGGCGCTCCGCGGATAAGGCGCGCGGATGTACCCATCAAGCCCGGGTACGTGGCGCCGGCATCGTGCACGACCGAACTTGGTATTGAGCAGATCGTGCGCTCCGTCATCGACGAGGGAGTTGGATGATGACGAAGCGAACGAGGAAGAAACGCTGGAGCTACACGACCGGCGAGAAGGGAAGGAACCGGGTGCGGGTCTTCCAGCATGAGTCAGGCCTGCTCATGCTGGAGTACCGCCCCGGCGGCAAGCGGAAGCGGTTCCCGGGACACCGGGACCGCGACAGGGCGAAGCAACGGGCCGATGAGGGCGCCCAGCTCGCGAACCCGAGGCAATCAGATACAGGAGACGGGGAGGAGCCACGCTCGGCCAGCTGTTTGAGATGTACCGGGTCGGGGTGACGCCAACGAAGGCGGACAACACCAGCGACACGATCGGCGGACGATGGAGATGTTCGGCCGGTACTTGGTAAGCGCTCGGTCGAAGCCCGACCGTCGCGACTATGACCGCTTCATCCGACCGCACGGCGGCCGGGTCGGGCCAACCACCCGGAAGAGATCAGGGGGAGTGAAGAACCGTATCATCGAGCAGGACCTGCGTCTGCTCAACGCGATCTTCAACTGGGCCACAATGGCCACAGGCAGCAGCGGTGAGGTGCTCCTCGAGCGAAACCCCTTCAAGGGCTACCGCCTCCCGAAGGAGAAGAACCCTCGCCGCGTGGTGCTGAGCCAGGAGGAATACGAGGCGCTACTCCAGGTCTCTAAAGAAGTGGACTGGCGGTTCCACGTGGCGCTCGTACTCGCGCACGAGACCGGGCACCGCGCTGGAGCGATCGCAGGGCTCCGGTGGGCGGACGTGGATCTCGACAAAGAGCTAGTCCTTTGGCGAGCGGAGAACGAGAAGACGGGCTACGAGCACGTAACGCCGGCCAGCAGCGCGGCACTAGAAGCGCTCAAGTTCGAGCTGAGAAAGAGCCTGGCCGTGGGGGATGCCCCGGTCATGCCTTCGCTGAAGGACCCTTCGAAGGGCCCTTCTCGACACCTGATGCGCGACTGGTGGAAGAGAGCTGAGAAGCTCGCAGGCTTGGAGCCGAAGGCTGGTCGCGGGTGGCATTCGCTGCGGAGGAAGTTCGGCTCCGACATGATGCACCTCCCGCTGAAGGTCCTCTCCGAGCTCGGTGGGTGGAAGGAGCCGCAGACGATTCTGAAGTGCTATCAGCACCCGGATCAGGACGCTCTCGCGGAGGCTCTTCGGAGCCGGAGCTACCATCCGAGCACCAGAAAAGG
>JAYQSR010000065.1:0-3385 GCA_038146945.1 Ilumatobacteraceae bacterium | reverse complement strand
TATCGATCGCTTCGCACCGTCGTGATGAGCCCCTATTTCAATACGGGGATACGCTCGAGGACCCTGGATCACCTGGCCCAGGACCGGCGGATCTCCGGCATCGAGGCCTGGGTGTCGTCGGTGCGCGGCCTCATCGCTTCTGTCGAGGACGATCCGAAGACAATCTGGGGGACAGGCCTCTTCGAAGATCACCTCGCGGCCGACCTGACCGCGCTCGAGGAACTCGGTGAGGCGTTCGCCTGGCTGGGAGAGCGTCGCGCCGAGCGCAACTGGGTGGATCGAGCGCTGGATCTTCTCCGCGATGGGCCGTTCAAGATGCGTGGCCGAGTCAGTGAGGTGGTCGGGGACGACTGGGAGACGGTCCGGTTCGATCAGCGTGGCATCTTCGCTCGAGCGCCTGCTCCGCGAGTGGCTCGACGTGGCGGATGAAGGAAAGCGGATCAAGCCGGCCGAGTGGGTCACGCTGCTCGAACGACTGATGGCGGGGAGTGAGTTGGCACTCTCGACGCCCATGGATCAGGGCGTTCAGGTGATCGAAGCACAGGATGCGGCCCTGACTTCCTACCGACACGTCTTCGTCGTGCATGCGAACCACGGTGAGTTCCCAAGAGACCCCCGGACCGGTGGCGTGCTCACGGCCGGGGAGCGCCGTGAGCTGGCCGAGGGCGGGCTGCCCATCCAGCACCGCGACGACGAGTTTGCGCGAGAGCGCAGGCTGTGGACGAGTGTGACGGCCGGTGAGGACGTGACGGTCTATACCGCACGGTATCGCTCAGGGACACCTCTGATGCCGTCGCTCACGGTACCTGGCACGGCCGGAACGGACTCCCAGGACGCGTCTTCCGTCGTGGGATCCGGTCTGCGTCCGAGTCACATATGGCGGCATGGTCTCGTTGCGGACGAGCGCGGCGGCAGGAGGCGTCGTGCGTGTCGATATCCGGCGCGTGTGCGTCGGGCGGTGCTCAGGCGGCGGCTGAAGCTCGGGAGGGCAGGGTGACGGATGTACCGGAAGGTCATCGGGGGCTGAGCCCCAATCCGTGGAACGGCCAGCTGTCCGACCCTGACGTGCTCGCGAAGATCTCCGAGACCTATGGTTCGAAACGCGTCTGGTCGGCCAGTCAGTTGGAGGCGTACGGCGCATGCCCGTTCGTCTTCCTCGTCGACCGTGTTCTCGGTATCAAAGAGCGTGGTGAGGCCGACGAGGAGACGACTCCGCTGACGTTTGGTGGTGTCGCTCACGATGTGCTCGAACGGTTCTATGGTGACCTGCTGACCGCTCTCCCCGCCTCGCTGGACTCCACGGCTGAGACCCGACTCGATGACGCGATCGAGCACGTCGTGGACGAGCGTCAGGGCTCGGGCGAGTGGATGGGCAATCCCGCACTCTGGGAGAACACGAAGGAGCAGATCCGCGAGACGCTCCACGCGTACGTTGCATGGGAACTCGAGTACATGGCCGAAACGGGGGAGCGGCCGGCGGCCGTGGAGCGCTCGTTCGGGTTTGATGATGAACCGCCGGTCGAACTCACCGGACGTGACCTCGCGGGGGCGCAGGGACGTCTTCTGGTCCGAGGCCGGGTGGATCGCATAGACGAGGTCACAGCGGGTGACGGTGTGGTGCACCGGGTGCTCGACTACAAGTCCAGCAGTGTGCCTTCAGCGTCGGGTACGGTGATGGGAGCGTCTTGCAGACGCCGCTCTACCTCGAAGCACTCGATATACTCGGATACCATCCGGAGAAGGGTCGGTATCGTGCTCTCAAAGAAGCCGACAAACCGAAGAACGGCGCGGAGGGTGACGTTCGGGGGGAGAAGCATGTCAGTGCGATGCAAACGTCTTTTCGATCGTAGCTCGGATTCGCCGTGGCCTCTTTTGAGCCTGTCATGGCTCCCAGTCAGAGTGGAGAAGAGCTGGCACCCCGGCTCAGAGATCACGCGGAGTCGGGCGAAGCTCCCGAAGGGAGCGAGTCGCTTCGATGGGTAGCTTGCGATGGACGGCTGAACAGGCCGCGGCTCTGGTCACGACGCGTGACCTCTTGCTCGCCGCGAACGCCGGGACCGGGAAGACGACAACCGTCGTATCCAAGATCCTCTGGTCACTGGGCTTCGATGTGGGTGAAGGCCCCCACGGCGCGCTTCCCTCCTGTGCGGATCCGATCCACATCGGTGAGATCGTCGCAATCACCTTCACTGAGAAGGCGGCGTACGACCTCGAGCGAAAGCTCCGGTCCGAACTGGCGAAACGCCCTGAGGCAGAGGCCGCGCTGGCGCCTGGACGAAGCCTACGTGGGGACGATCCACGGGTACTGCGCCCGGCTCCTCCGAGAGTACGCACTGCGTCTCGGGATCGACCCGACGTTCCGCGTTCTCGACGCGCAGGAGTCTCGACTGCACCTGGAGAACCTTCTGCGTGAGGTGTTCCTCGAGGCGCTCGAGAATCAGGAAGCCGGAGCCCGCGCTCTGGCTCGGCGCTTCAAGATGCGCGGCTACACGTTCAGCGCGGGTGTGCTGGATCTTCTGGGCCAGGCGGTGCGAGATCTGCGGTGGCATCGCGATCGGCTCTCGACCTGGATGACCGATGGCCGACTCGATGACGGGCGCATTCGAGAGACCGGCCCGTGGTCGGAGGAGGACGAAGTCGGACTCGGACTGGCGACGGCGGCCTATGAGCTCGGAGTGCGGGCACTCGAGCGCTGGGAGTCCTTCCTGCTGGAGGAGAACGCGCGCGACTTCGATGCGCTCATCCTCGATGTGCGTGACCTGTTGCTTGGTGACGGGGCAGCGCCTGCCCTGCGCGAGATCCGGGCACGCACGAAGCTGCTGATCATAGACGAGTTGCAGGATACGGACTTCGCCCAGCGGGATATCGCGTTCGCGATCGCCGGCGAGGATGGTGTCGGGCCCCAGCTGATGCTCGTCGGAGATCCCAAGCAGAGCATCTACCGATTCCGTGGGGCGGATGTCGCGGTGTGGAATGCGGTTCGTGACCAGGTCGAGCAGCGCGGTGACGTTATGGACCTCACGACGAGCTTCCGATCGACCCCGACGATTGTGACGGCGGTGAACGAGGCGTGCCGGCCCGCACTCCATCAAGTTGCCGAGCGGGTGGAGTCTGAAGGGTTGGCCAGCGCTGTGTCGTACACGGAACTCACGGGTACGCGCACCGACGACGGGGGACACGCGTGCGAGTGGATCCCCGTTACCGGTGCGAACGCCGATGCGCGACGCGAAGCGGAGGGGCGGAGAGTCGGTGCCCGCATCCGGGAGCTCGTGGAAGGCGGGGTGACGGTGACGGATCCGGACTCCAATGAGGTCCGTCCGTGCCGCTTCTCCGACGTGGCCGTCCTGTATCGGAACTCCACGGGCATCGGAGCCGTGATGCGCGG
>JAYQSR010000064.1:0-3433 GCA_038146945.1 Ilumatobacteraceae bacterium | reverse complement strand
TGGCTTCAAAACCTCGCGGGCGACGTCTCCGACGAGATTGCGGCGATCGACCGGGCAGTCGAGGGCCTGGACTTCGACCTCGACGGCCCGGAGCTCGTCGATCAGAATCCCGCCCAGGACACTCGGTTCGATCGCCTCTGCGGCCTCGTGGACGAGTTGGTTCGCGACGGGTCCGCCTGGCGGGAGGATGAGCGCCTCATCGTCTTCACGGAATACAAGACCACGCTCGACTATCTCGTTAGGCGCCTTCGCGATCGGTATGAAGACGAGCGCATCTTGAGTCTGTTCGGCAGTGGCATGGACCAAGGCGCCCGGGAGCTCGTCAAGCAGGCTTTCAACGACCCCAGTCACGTCGTTCGCGTGCTGGTCGCTACGGACGCGGCCTCGGAAGGCCTGGATCTCCACGGCACCGCCCGGTACCTGCTTCACTACGACTGCCCCTGGAACCCTTCTAGGCTGGAGCAGCGCAACGGTCGTCTCGATCGCTACGGGCAGGCCCGAGACGTAACCGTCCACCATTTCGTAAGCGACCAGGACCACGATCTGCGTTTCCTTGATCACGTAATCCGGAAGGCCGACGAGATTCGCGAGGACCTGGGCTCGGTGCACGAGCTCTTCGACGAAGCCGCGCATCGCCGCCTGATCGACGGTGAGCCACTGATGGTCCAGGCCGAGCCGACCATCGGGTAACGGTTGCTCGCGGGGCGCTCCGCCATCGATGCAGACGACACCATGGGACGGGCGATGACCCCGGTACGCTTTACGACTTGCCGGCGGTAGCCACCGCCGTCGATCTGACCCGACGCGATGCGGAAACTCTGAAGCCGCGATGGCGATCGTGGGGGGTCGCAGCTGGACTGTGTAGATGAAGAGGAGACCTGCCGTCTCAACTGCGCTCCCAGGTTGGAGCAGCATCGTCGACGAGTCACTTCGCGTGGGTGCTCGGACGGTAACTCGAGGGCCGGTTCCCGTGCTCGCGTTCAGCCCGACTCCGTTCGTTCGCCAGGTTGGAGAACGAAGCATCTTCGCGCCGCGCCCGGACGTAGCCCTGATGCACCTTTCGCATCCTATGATGCAGAAGGCTGTGAACTCTCTTACGCGCCGACGCTTCCCGGCTGCCGGCGAGTCGGTGTCCCGGTGGGCGGTCCGGCAGGGGACTGTTCCCAGGGGTGCGGATGCGCTCGTGCTTCTGGCCATCGAGGAACACGCGGACAATGACCTGCGGGAGTCCTTTCACCACTGGGTCCGCACCCTGGTGTTCCCGGTATCGGGCGGCAAGCTCGGCGCTCCCCTTCCCGTGGTGTCCGCTCGAGAGCTTCGCGGTGCCACGAATCACGTCTCGCCAGAACACGAACAACGGGCCCAAGCCCTACTCGAGGACGTAGAGCCGGATCTGAAGCAGCATCTGCGAGAGCACGGGGAACGACTCTCAGAGGACCTGCGAACTCAGCTTTCCCTCGACGGTGAGAGCGCGGGCAGGCGAGAGGAGGAGCGCTATCGAAGCCGTCAGGGAGAAGTCTCGACGCTGATTGCCGAGAACACGCTCGGTAAGCTCGAGCGTGAGATCGACAAGCTGAAGGTGGAACGCACACAGGGGCAGCTCTTCGACGAGGCCGAGCGCCTCGATCGGATCGACCGCTCGATCGAAGAGCGCCAAGAGGAGATCCACCGCCGGACGCGCCACTACGAAGAGGTGAGGCAGCAGCTGGACCAGGAGCGCGAGCGGATCCTGAGGCACCTCTTGCCGAAGCGACACTCGATGCCCGGCGGAGCGCAGGTCTTCCCATATGTCGAAGTCCGGCTGTCGCAGTGGAGGCCCCGAGCGTCCTCGCCCTGGCTAACCGTTCGTCACGGCGGCCTGCTCGACCCCGCGCCTCAGTCAGGCGCGGCGAGGAGCCCGAGCTGTTGCACCCGTTCGATGAGCGGGAGTCGCAAGAGGGTCATGCGCGCTTGGGGGACGGCAGTCCGACGTCTCGACGTCCCGAGCCGTAATCTTCGTACTCCACGTGTGCGGGTTCAGGAGTCGACTGGAGTTGGAAACGAGTTTGCAGGTCCTCTGAATGGGCACCGCGGTGACGGGTGAAGGCACTGCCGCGCCAGCTCTGGGAGGGCCCCCGCGGCGCGGTTCTTCCCGTCTTTTTCGATCGGGAGCGGCAGGTGGGCGTGGGGCGGGGCCGAAAGGCCACGAGTCAGGCGCTTCAGTGGCTGCGCGCCGGTGAAGAACAGCTGGCCCTGGTCACGAACGGCCGGCAGTGGCGGCTCGTGTTCGCGGGTTTGGACTTCGCCGCGTGGTGTGAGTGGGATCTAGACCTTTGGCTCGAAGCCGGCGAACTGTCGTCGCAGGTCACGGCCCTCCGCGGTCTACTTCAGGCACCGCTCTGGACGCCGCTCACGAAAGAAGCCGCCGCGCCGCTTCTTCAGGCCATCCAGGACAGCCGGAAGGGCCAGGCCGAGCTCTCGCAGGTCCTGGGCGAACGGGTCCGTGAGGCTGTGGAGATCATCGTTCAGAGCCACGGACAGGTACTCAAGGATGAGTGTGCGGACGTGGCTCCCGAGGACATCTACCGGGCCGCCGTCCGCGTGGTCATGCGGCTGGTCGTCATCCTGTTCGCTGAGTCGCGTGAGCTTCTGCCCCGCGACATCCCCCCTACCACAGGGCCTACGGTCTCACCGGGCTCTTGGAGGAGCTGGAGAAGGTCGCGGCGCGAGGTGGTAACCGGTTGGCTCGCTCTTGGAGCGCGTGGCCTAGAGTCTTGGCGCTCTTCCGGTTGGTGCACGATGGATCCCACCATCCGGCTCTCTCGACGCCGGCGTATGGTGGCGAGCTGTTCGCTTCCGGCGACCCCGACGGCGTGGACGGTCTGTCTCGCGCCGTCGCGGTCTTCGAGAGCGCCTGTTTTCAACAAGACGTTCTTTCGGACTACGACGTGTACCGGGCATTGGAGCGAATCACGCGCACGAAGGTGCGAGTGCGTCAGGGCCGGTCGAGTACCTGGGTGGCTGCTCCGGTCGACTTTTCGGATCTGTCCAGTGAGTACATCGGCATCCTGTACGAGGGGCTTCTCGACTTCGAGCTGCGTACCGCGCCCGCCGACGACGCCGTCGTGTTCCTGGGCGTGGGGAACCAGCCAGCCCTGTTGCTGTCCCGCCTGGAGGAGATGGAGGACGGGCCTCTTAAGAACCTGCTCGAGAAGATGAAAGACACGAGCAGTGGCGCTGACGAGGTGGAGGAAGACAGCGAGGCAGCGGACCAGCAAGATGAGGAAGAGGAGCCGGAGGCTGCTGAGGACGATGAAGAGGATCCCGGCGCCTCCAAAGTGGAGCCCGACCCAGAGGACGAAGCGCAGGACGAGCTCCACGCGATCCGCTCGAGGGCGGAGACCTGGGGCCGGCGCGCTGTTGAGGTCGCGAGGCTGCTGCCCAAGCCTCGGGG
>JAYQSR010000063.1:0-3457 GCA_038146945.1 Ilumatobacteraceae bacterium | reverse complement strand
TCCTCGAAGTGATCCGCTGGCCTTGGACCACTTGTTGGTTTCCACCATCAGGCCGCCAGCCTGGTTAACCAGCACCCTGCGCAGTGTTCGAAATGCGTGCCGCGGCGATTGACGGAACTCCGACGGAAAGAGTGACAGCCTGTTGCGAACCATCGAAGTTCTGCGTTCAGGTGAATGCCCAGTGAGGAAAACCGGATTGCGTCCTTTGATGGTGACCGGCTGGGCGGATCCGATTCGGTGGTCGATTTCCAGGTCCGCAACGGCAGCCACCACCAGACCTGCTTCACGCAGGCGAAGGCACGCGTGCGCATCCACTGCGTCCATACCGAAAGCTTCGTTGAAGCCACCGAAGGCGGTGACGGCGTCGACGTTCCAGAGGGTGCCGGATTGGACGATCTCTTCTGTGCTCGCGACATTCATTCCTTGACAGTCCAGTGTGTGGCCGGGGTAACGCATGGACGCACCTGCAATAGTGACTGATCCGGCTCCGAGTGCTCCTAGTGGAGTCCCACACGCACGGAGGCTGCGCGCGGCCTCGATCAGCGTTGTGACATACCCAGCCGGCACGTCGGTGTCTTGATCGACGGTGAGTAGCCACGTGCATCCGGCATCGCGCGCGACGGCGAGGCCATCATTCAACCCTCGACCAATCCCCGCGTTCGTCGAATGTTTGATCACGTCTACCCCCGGCAAGGCTCCGACCTGCCTCAGCACCCCGTCACTAGTACAGGGGCTGGCGTCGTCCACCACAAGAACCGGGCAATGCGAAGAAAGACCTGAGGCCAGGTCCAGGAGTGTCGAGTCGGGCGTGAAGGTTGGAATCACGCAGTACGCGTCGCCTGGCACGGTTGCAGCCTATCCGTGGGGCTAGGCTGCTCTGGGTCGTGAGAACGACCGACGGCAGGCTCTTTATTCGCGAGGTGGAATCACGTGACGGAAGCCCGACGAGCGCTCATTACTGGAGTGACCGGCCAGGACGGCTCGTACATGGCCCAGCAACTACTGGACAAGGGCTATGAAGTTCACGGACTTGTCCGGCGGTCCAGCACGTTCAATCGCGGTCGCATCGATCACCTGCACCACGATGAACATCTGCCGGGAAGGAATCTGCATCTCCATTACGGCGACGTGACCGATGCCGCGCGCATGCATCAACTCGTATCCGAACTTCGACCGCACGAGGTCTACAACCTCGCCGCGCAATCTCACGTCCGAGTGTCGTTCGACGAACCCCTGTATACGGCGGGAGCAACGGGGATCTCTACGTTGAATTTGCTGGAAGCCATCCGAAGTGTGGACACCAGTATTCGCTTCTATCAGGCAAGCACAAGCGAGATGTTTGGGGCGAGCCCACCTCCGCAGAACGAAGACACACCGTTTTATCCACGTAGTCCGTACGGCGCGGCAAAGGTGTACAGCTACTGGATCACTCGGAACTACCGTGAGGCGTACGACATGTTCGCGGTCAACGGGCAGTTGTTCAACCACGAGTCACCTCGTCGGGGAGAGACGTTCGTGACCCGAAAGATCACTATTGCGGTGGCCAACATCGTCCAAGGTGAGCAATCCGAATTATGGATGGGCAACCTCGATGCCGTCCGCGACTGGGGCTACGCTCCGGAATACACCGATGGCATGTGGCGAATGCTGCAAGCAGATGTCCCGGAGGACTTCGTCCTGGCTACGGGTACTGCCTACACAATTCAGGATTCCTCCTTTCCTTTGAACACGCGGGTCTTGATTGGCAGCAATACGTCAAGTTCGACGCGAAGTTTCTCCGGCCGACCGAGGTCGATGAGCTCATCGGTGACGCGTCGAAAGCCAAGGAGCGATTGGGTTGGGAAGCGACGGTGCTTCCACCGGAACTGGCCAAGATCATGGTGGATGCAGACATCGCTCGCCTGGGAGGCGCCCCCGAAGGTCAGTTTTAGGCTCGCGTATGCGCGTACTGATTACCGGTGCGGCGGGGCAAGATGGCACCATCCTCGCCACGCAGCTTGCTCGCGAGAATCACGACGTCCTCGGCTTGATCAAGCCAGGAACTCCGCACTCCCGGCTTCTTCGGTACGTCCCCGACATTCAGATCGCAGAACTAGACCTGGAAGACCTCAACGCCTTAGGTGGCGTGGTGAGGGATTTTTCCCCAACCCACATCTACAACTTCGGTGGATTCACGGCTCCAGGTGAGTCCTGGGGTCATGAAGATGAGGTTCAACGGATCAATGTCGACGCGGTGGCGGAGCTATTGGGCGCAGCAGGTGGACTCCGTCGTCCTGCTCGGTTCTTTCAAGCCTCTAGCAGCCACATTTTCGAGGGAACGGACCGCTCACCACAGGATGAGACCTTTGAGTTGTCACCCAACAGCCCCTACGCCCGTTCCAAGGCAGAGGCGCTCCAACTCGTGCGACAGGCGAGAGAGGACGGGCTTTTTGCCGTTTCCGGAATCCTCTACAACCACGAATCTCCACTGCGAAGTGATCACTTCGTCACCCGCAAGGTCACTCGTGCAGCGGCCAGAATCGCCGCGGGATTGCAGGAAACCCTCGAACTCGGAGATATTGAAGTAGCCCGAGATTGGGGTTGGGCGCCGGACTACGTGCGGGGCATGCGGCTGATTCTCGAGGCCGAGACTCCTCATGACTATGTGTTGTCAACGGGCATTTCCCACCGGCTCTCGTTCTTCGTCGAGAAAGCTTTCGCTGCGGCGGGTGTTGGTGATTGGCGAGAACGGGTGGTCACGTCGAGCGCCCATCACCGGGTCTCGGACACCAACAAGATGGTGGGCGACTCGCGTGCGGCGTACCTCAACCTGGGGTGGCGCCACACCGTCGACTTCGACGCAATCGCGACCGCGATGGTGGACTTCGACCTTACGCGACTAGGGGATGAGCGAGCCCTGTGGTCCATTCCCAGTCCGTAGTCTGTGCGGGTGGCATCAGTCGACGATGACCGGGAGCACGGCAGCAAATACCGGCCAGCCTGGTTCAGGGACGTAGCGCGTCATTACGCAAAGGTGGTGTGGGCTCGACTCCCTGGGTCCATGAAGGCACCCACCGTGAGGCGACGCCATATCCGGCACGTGACGGAGCAGATGGCGACGTGGATCCACCCTGCCTATCTCGGTGACCAGAGCTACTCCTGTGATTGGTTGAAAAGCGCTGATGAGCGCCCTCGAGGCTGGCCCAAGGTTCCGCGAGCCGCGCTTGACAGCGCCACCTGCGGTGAGGGTGAGTTGGCGATAGCCCAGGAATGGCTGGCGGCAGGGCCGTGGGACTCCGATGAGTTTCTTGAGGCGCGCTTAGACAACCACGACGACGAATTGGGCCGAACTGTCGCCGCGCTGCGACTTCGGTCGACACTCGCATCGATCCGCCGTGCACGTACTCGCAAGGCAGACAACCCCTCGCGAGGCTCGCGCATCGCGATCGATGCGCGAAGTCTTCAATCAACGGCCTAC
>JAYQSR010000062.1:0-3486 GCA_038146945.1 Ilumatobacteraceae bacterium | reverse complement strand
ATCGTATTCTTCGACGAGCGATAGCGAAGACCGAAGAAGACTACTCGGACGATGCCCAGCGGGACGCCGCAGAGGCTGAAGCCATCGAGGAAGCGGGCAGGCATGTCCGGCCACCGACCGAAGAACAACGCCGGATGCTCGACCGATTGCGGTCCTGTGCCCAACAGGCGGCTCATCGGACCGATGCCAAGGCCACTGCCGTACTGGCTTGGCTGGCAACTCACCTGAAGGACGGTGACAGGTGGACGAATGAGCGAGTGATCCTGTTCACGGAGTATCGCGCCACTCAGCAGTGGATGCAGGAGATCCTCGCATCCCACGGTTTCGGGGGCGAGCGATTGGCTCTCATCTATGGTGGCATGGACCCGAAAGAACGCAAGGGCGTGAAAGCCGCGTTTCAGGCCAACCCCTCGGAATCCCCGGTGAGGATATTGCTGGCGACCGATGCCGCCTCCGAGGGCATCGATCTCCAGAACCACTGCCATCTGATGATCCACCTCGAAATTCCGTACAACCCGAATGTGATGGAACAGCGGAACGGGCGTATCGACCGTTACGGTCAACGCGCGAGCAAGGTCGTCATCTGGCATCCGGTCGATGCAGAAGGAGGCCACGGCGACGATATCCTGCGCGCGCTTCGCAAATTGGATGCGATGCGCGCCGACATGGGGAGCGTGAACCCCGTCATCGCACCTCAACTGCCCGACCTGCTCGAGGGGCGCCGCCGCGATCTCGACACCAGACAAGCCGAAGCCCGGATGGAGAAATCTCGCCGCTTCGTAAAGGTGGAGCGCGACCTTCGCGAACGTGTAGCCAAACTCCATGAGCGGCTGAACGAGACCCGGCACGAACAGAGCCTCGTGCCCGATCACATTGAGCGGGCGGTACGCACGGCGTTGCGTCTTGCGGACAAACCCGACTTGGAGCCCGTTTCTCTTGGCGGTGCACCAGATGGCACGGTTTTCCGAATGCCGCCGCTCTCGGGTTCCTGGTCCCGATGCCTCGAGGGTCTAGAACACCCCTACACGCAGAAGGTCCGCCCGATCACCTTCGACCACGAGGTCGCCAAGGGCCGTGACGACGTCGTCCTCGTCCACCTGAACCACCGGCTTGTGCAAATGAGTCTGCGGCTGCTGCGCGCGGAGATCTGGGCCCGTGACGACGTGAAGAAGCTTCACCGCGTGACCGTCCGGTCGCTTCCGGATGGGCGGATCGAGGGACCGGCCGTGGTGGTGATGTCGCGGCTCGTCGTGACCGGCGGGAACCATCATCGTCTGCACGAGGAGCTCACGGAGGCTGGCGGTTATCTGCGATGCCGGTTTCCGGCGGACGGGTCACGGAGGTCCGACGATGGCTGGAGGGTCCCCCGGCCCTGTCGGATTCGACGTTCGACGCTTTGCGGACACGCTTTGACAAGCAGCGTGTTTCCATTTTGGCCGCCGTCGAGGCGCGCTCCAAGGACCGATTGCGCTTCCTAGTGAACACGATCGAGACCCGGAAACGCAAGGAGGCCGAGGACATCCGCCAAGTCCTGGACGATCTCGAACGAGCGCTGAAGACCGAGATCGCGGCGGAACAGCAACCCGTGCAGCTCTCTCTTTTCTCCGAGGACGAACGCACTCAGCTCAAGCGTGACCGAGCGGCCCTCGAAGCACGCCTGGCCCGGATCCCCAAGGAGCGCGAGCAAGAGCTACGCGCGATCGAGGATCGGCACTCCAATGCCGTCGAGCATAGCTTCCCCGTGGCCGTGGTGGTGCTGGTTCCGAACTCCCTTGCGACGGAGAAGCGCGGAGGAGCAACGATCACGAGTGGCTGATCCTCATCGAAGTCTCTGGGCCCTTTCTGGCGGTGACCGTGCTGCGGGAAGTCTTCCCGCAAGGCCTTGAAGCTCTGCCTTCCGGGCGGCTCAGCGGCTAAATCGGACCTATGAGGAATGGCGCGATGCCGTCGACATGGACGACCTCGACCTTCCAGCGCTGCACGCGGCCTGGATCAACGACGTGCTGGTCACCGCGCTGGAAATGGATGAGACGGTGCTGCGCAGGGGCGCGAGACTGCCTGAGAAGCTGACTGTCTCGATGCCCGAACACGGAGTCACGGTCGCGCCCGATCTGGCGGTCGTAAATCCAACGAACTCCGACGAACCGCTTCTGCTCATCCACGTCTACGAGCCCGACACCGATCTGGACGCGACGCGCCGTTTCGATGGCCTCGCAATCACCCCGGCCGACCGGATGGTCGCTCTGCTCAGGTCGACGGGATGCCCGACTGGCATCGTCACCAATGGCGAGCGCTGGATGCTCCTCCACGCGCCCGTCGGCGCCGTTGCAGGCTTCGCGAGCTGGTATGCGCGCCTCTGGGGCCAGGAACCGGAAACGCTGCGCGCCTTCGTCAGCCTTCTGGGCATCCGCCGCTTCTTCGGACCCGACGAGGGCAAGCTGCCGGCGCTCTATGAGCGGTCTCTGAAGCACCAGGACGACGTGACGGAGGCGCTCGGAGAACAGGTCCGGCGCGCCGTCGAAGTGCTCGTTCAGGCCCTCGACCGCGCCGACCAGGATCGCAATCGCGAGCTCCTGCGCGATGTCGATCCGCGAGAGCTCTACGAGGCTGGCCTGACGGTCATGATGCGGCTCGTCTTCCTGTTCGGCCGAGGAACGTGCCCTGCTCCTGCTCGGCATCCCCGCTACGACTCCTTCTACGCATCTCCAGCCTGCGAATGCGGCGCGCGCGATTCGAGAGATCCTCGAGCGTCGCCGATCCGCCTGGTCTGGCCTGCTCGCTGTTGTGGCGTGTATGGTGGTATCGATCATCCGACGCTGCGGCTGCCCGCGCTCGGTGGTTCGTTGTTCGACCCCGATCGCTACCCCTTCCTCGAAGGGCGCAAGAAGGGCACGAGTTGGCGGAGCGATCCAGCCGAACCGCTGCCGATCTACGACCGTACCGTTCTGCTGCTGCTGGAAGCGATCCAGACCTTCGAAGGCCGCACGCTGTCGTACCGCGCGCTCGACGTGGAGCAGATCGGGCACGTCTATGAGGGTCTCCTCGAACGCACGGTGAAGCGCGTCGACGATGTCACGCTGGAACTCGACAGCGGCGCGAAGGCCAAGAGCCCGCGCGTGACGCTCGGCGAGATCGAGTCGGCGCGCCTGGATGGTCCGGCGAGGGTTGCTGAACTGCTGAAGGAACGGAGCGAGCGCTCGGAGTCCGCCATCCGCAACGCCCTCGAGCGGGCAGCCGACGATCGTCTCGCCGCGCACCTCCTCACCGTTTGCCGCGGCGACATCGGTCTGCGCGACCGTATTCTGCCCTACGCATCCCTTCTGCGGACCGACTCTTGGGGCTATCCGCTCGTGCACCACAAGGGTGCCTTCGTCGTCGTGCTCGGCGCCGATCGGCGCGAGAGCGGCACGCACTACACGCCCAAGAGCCTGACCGAGAAGATTGTCGAGGAAACGCTGACGCCGGTCGCCTACCGCGGCCCGGCCG
>JAYQSR010000061.1:0-3546 GCA_038146945.1 Ilumatobacteraceae bacterium | reverse complement strand
GCATACGAGAAGGTCAGGGAACAGGCTCGCCTGCAGTACGAAGGTCGGATCGAGGACCGCAAGAAATACGAACTCTTTCAGGACACTGAGGTGGGCAACGGCCTTCTGGCCCTGCCCATGCCTTCCGATGGGGATCTGTTCTTCGACATCGAGGGAGACCCCCACGCGTTCGACGAGGGGTTGGAGTACCTGCTCGGCTACGTGGATGTGAGTGACGCATTCACAGGACTCTGGGCCCTGAACCCGGACGAGGAACGCCGCCAGTTCGAGGCGTTCGTCGACACCGTCATGCGGCGGCTCCAGACGTGGCCCGATCTGCACGTCTATCACTACGCCGCGTACGAGCAGTCCGCCGTCAAGCGCCTCGCTGCGCGCCACGCGACGAGAGAGGAAGAGGTCGACCGACTTCTGCGTGCTGGAGTCTTCGTTGATCTGTATCGGGTGGTGCGTCAGGGTCTCCGAGCGTCGGTCGAGAGCTACTCGATCAAGAAGATGGAACCGTTTTATCTGTTCGATCGCCACATAGACCTTCGTGACGCCTCATCGGCTCTGGTGAACTTCGAGGCCTGGCTCGAGTTGGATGGCACGGGCGCCGGTGCCGCCGATCTGCTCCGCGAGATCGAGGGCTACAACGAGGATGACTGCATCTCGACCCTCAGGCTTCGTGACTGGCTCGAGGGCCGGCGAGCGGAGTTGTCGTCGATGCTCGGTCGCGACCTTCCCCGGCCGGTCGCGCTCGAGCCGGACCCGACCGACAACGTCAAGGCAGAGGATGATCGTGTCGGGGCGCTTTTCGAGCGACTCGTCGCGGACGTGCCGGCTGAACTCTCCGACAGAACGGAGAGCCAGCAGGCGAGGTGGCTTCTCGCTCACCTCCTGTCGTGGCATCGACGCGAAAAGAAATCGATGTGGTGGGAGTACTTCCGGCTCATGGCTCTCGACGACGACGAACTGCTCCTCGAAGCGAAGAGCCTCGCGGGCCTCGAGTACGAAGGAGAGGTCGGTGCGATCAAGAGATCGAAGATCCACAGGTATCGGTTCCCGCCCCAGGATTTCGGCTTCATGCGGGGTGACATGCCTCGCGATCCAAGGACTGGAGGCCGGGCGGGAGAGGTGGTCGAAGTGGACCCCGATGCGTGCACGATCGACCTAAAGAGGGGAGCGAACTCCAAGGCCTCGCACCCGACCTGTCTGATCCCCTTCGACGACGTGCCGGACGCGGTGCTCCGAGAGAGTGTCTGGCGGCTCGCGGACGACATCGTCGACCGTGGACTCGATGGGGCTGAAAACCGAGCCGCGGTGGACCTCTTGTTGAGGCGTCCGCCGCGGGCCGGCCAGCGAGGGGGTGAGCCGCTTCGGCAGCCCGGTGAGACGAGTCTGGCTGCGGCGCGTCGCATCGCTCCAACGCTGGACCGGACGGTACTGCCGATTCAGGGTCCGCCGGGAAGCGGCAAGACGTACATCGGTGCGCGGATGATTGTCTCACTCATTGAGGCGGGCAAACGCGTCGGTGTCACGGCAACCAGCCACAAGGTGATCGTCAACCTGCTCGACGCCGTGTGTGAAGCCGCTCGTCAGGAGGGCGTCGCCTTTACAGGCGTACAGAAGTCCGATCCCGAGAGTGGTTGTCAGGACGACGCCATTCTGTGCACGACGCAGAACAAGAAGGTCGAAGACCTGCTGCAGGCAGGTGAAATCGATCTCGTCGCAGGGACCGTCTGGTTGTGGGCGCGGGACGCCACTCAGGGCACGCTGGATGTTCTGGTCGTCGACGAAGCGGGTCAGATGTCGCTCGCCAACGTCCTCGCGGCATCGGGCGCGCGAAGAGCATCGTGTTACTGGGGCCCCTCAGCGGCTCGAGCAGCCTCGGCGGGGCAGTCACCCTCCGGTGGAGTCTCGGCCCTCGAACACCTGGTTCCTGGCAATACACTCGCGGCGGACCGGGGCATCTTCCTGGACGAGACCTGGCGACTGCACCCGGGCATCTGCTCGTTCACGTCCGAACTCTACTACGAAAGGCTGTTGTCCTCACGACCTGAACTTGCTTCTCAGCGTGTCGTCGCACCCGAACCTTTCGGGGGCGCGGGGCTTCGATTCCTGCCGGTGATTCACGAGGGAAATTCGAACGATTCGCCCGAGGAGGTGGAGGCGATCGCAAAGCTCCTGCAGCAGCTGTTCGCGGGCGAGCCGACGTGGGTCGGTGCAGATGGCTCGAGGAAGCCGCTCGACATGGCCGATGTCCTCGTGGTCGCACCCTACAACGCTCAGGTGACAGCGCTTCGCCAGGGGCTGCCCGAGGGTGTCCGAGTGGGTACCGTCGACAAGTTCCAGGGCCAGGAGGCGCCGATCGTCATCTACTCGACCGCGTCGTCGTCGGTCCTCGACGCACCGCGCGGGCATGGAGTTTCTGTTCAGCCCCAATCGGCTCAACGTGGCGACGTCGCGTGCGCGGTGCCTGGCGATCCTTGTGGGCAGCCCGGCGCTCTTGGGACCCGATTGCAGCTCAGTGCGCCAGATGCTTCTTGCGAACGGGTTGTGCAGGTTCGGTGAACTCGCGACTCATGTGCCGCCGGAACAATTCTGAGAGACCTGATGGGCCGCCAATGAGCACGGTCAGGTCCAGGCCTCGTAGATGTGCTCGAGGATCTCGCGAAAACTGAGGTGCAGGAACCTCTGCTCGTCGCACGGTAGCACTGCAGCGAGTCGTTCGGCTTTGGAGTCCGAGCGGTTCCAGCTCGGGGCAGGGCGGCCGATCAGTTTTCGGGCAGTCAGGTAGAATCCGATCTTGTCGGACTCGACCGTGAGCTGGCGCCGCGCCCGGTCAGAGCTCGAAACCCTCGGCACGGCGCTCAGAACAACCTTTCTGCCGAATCGCAGCTGCCGAAAGCTGGGTTCGAGGTCGACCAGCACCATCTTCACGCCGTCGAAGACGACGTTGCGCGCATGGATGTCGCCATGCACGAAGCCCGTCGCAGCGAGTTCCTCGAGATGTCCAGCCCAGCTCGTGAGAACGATGCGCTGCTCACGCTCCGACAGGTCTTTCCAGGGCCTCGCCACGATGCGGCGTTGTCGGTATGTGAGCCCCTCCTCATCGACATCGATGTGGGTCTCGGCGAGGAACTCCCAACGTTGAGACGCGCTCACGATCTGCGCACACCTGTCCATCACCACCTCACGCGGATCGAGCAGATGAGGCCACAGGTATCGTTTCTCGATCCAATCACCGCGGGTCATATTGGCTCGTCGTGTTGATTCTCCACCGTTCCGGAGAAGCTATATGGGGACATCTCAAGACGAGCGCGGTTCTACTCGCGATGCTGGCCGGCTGATTTAAGCCTACCAGTCGTCGTCCTCGTAGAACTGTGATGTGACAGAAACCCCGCTACCCTCGAAGTCAACGTGGAACGTCACGTACCCACGCAGGCGATTCTCCTGAAACGACAACCTGCAACCATCGAACACCTCACAAATTGCTGCAAAAAGGCCCCTCGCCTCCGATAACATATTTTCGTCGTTGCCAGCAGCCGTCCGAACGGAGAGTTGGGC
>JAYQSR010000060.1:0-3596 GCA_038146945.1 Ilumatobacteraceae bacterium | reverse complement strand
AGCCGGTGCGTCTATTGGCAGGCCTGTCCCGGACGTCGGGGGTCTCTTTCTCAGCAGGCTGTCAGATTCTTCTCCGGTCAGTTCGACGAAGACCCCCCGTGCTCGGTCCAACAGGACGGGGCGCGCTGCATGGGAGGCCATCAACAACGGGGACACTTCAGCCACCACGCGCTGAACACCCGACGGGGATTCGCTCCTAGTGAGAAACTCGACGTAGTCGGTGACGTCTAGGTAGATCGTGCTCATGCCGTCACCACCCATCAGGTCTGCGCAACCAAGGCCCTGTCCGCTCACTCAGCACATGAGCCTAGGAGCCGACTAGCGTGCCATCCATGCGCCCCTCGGTTCAACGACTCACCGACCTAGGTGTCGTCGCTGCGATCGCTGCCGGGATCAGCGTGGCCTCTCAGAGTTGGTCTGGTTTCAACTCACCCGACTCCGAGTTCTACGCCAGCCTTGCTCTCTTCGGCTCCGACGTCACCGACCGGGCGTTCGAACCCGCGTATACCTGGACGCGACTGGGATACATCGCCCCGTGCGAGTTCGTCACGGTCTTCGACCGTGGGTGGTTTCGAGGTGTGGCGTTGCCTACTCATCACGTTGATCGTTGGATCCATCTACGCGGCCGGAACAATCACCGGCAGGTCGCGGGTGCTCGCTGGAAGTCTGTCCATCTTCGTGGGACTGAACACCGTGGTGCTCGCCTTCGTGGGCAATACCTACCTGACGGGCACCGCGATTGCGGTCATGTTCGCCTTGATCACCGTCAGTCTTTCGTTCCTCGGTAGCCACGGGAGTCACGGCCGAGGCCTCCTCGGCACTCCGCGGTGGACAACCGGTGTGCTCTCCGGTCTGCTCGCCGGCTGGTTGATCATGATCAATCCCTACGCGTTCATTCTCGGCGGCGTCATCTGGGGCGGTGTTCGGATCACGTCGCTTGTCCTGTTGCGTGATGACCGGATTCGACGCGTGACGATTGATGGTGTCGCTGGGCTTGCTGGAGCCGCTCTGAGCGTCGCCGTGTTCCTTGCTGCCGGCCGCTCCATCTTTGCCGAGCTGAACTGGTGGACGACATATCTAGAGTGGAATTCTCGCCTCGACTACACGGTCTTCATCATCGACGCAAACACGTGGCAGCGTGACTCAGCGCTGCTCATCGTCGTCGCCTCCGTGGTTATCTCCCTGGTCACGGTCATCGTCTATCCCGCTCGACGTTGGGCATGGGCAGCCATAACTATCGGAGCTACCAACGTGGCGGTCACGGCGATTCTGATGATCTCCTTTACCGGTCCTTGGCTCGAAGCCCCCACCTATGTCGCCAAGCTGTGGCCGGCTTCACTGATCTCCTTGGCTCTGGCCTTCTTCACTATCGCTCCCGGCACGCGGGAGAGCCGGTCTTCCTATCGCATCGTCATCGTGCTGGGAGCCATAGTCACCATTCCTGCACTGCTGTGGAGTGGACGGTTCGACGGAACACTTTCTCGTGCGAGCGCTTGGCTCCTCGCATCACTCATGACGGTGCTCGTCATCGGCATGTTGCTTCTTGCCCGTCGGGCATGGAACAGATGGGTCGCCGTCGCGCTCTCCGCAACCATGCTGGTGACCTTCGTGAGCGCCCAAATCTTGCAAAATGGGAGGGGTCTCCTCGGTGGCTACGGGCAGTATCCCTTCCGATCGGCCTTCGTCGACTTCAACTACCGAGAGCAGATGGAAGCCAAAATCAACGTCCAGCGATGGCTCCTTGCGCGGACATCCCCGGACGACACCATCGCGCTGTGGACGGATCCACAGTTCCTCACCGCGGACGTCGCTGCCATGCAACTGTGGGGTGGCTACAACATATTCACGCGGGACGCTGAAATGAACCGGGAGACCACCATGCGCCTGGAGGAGATTCGACCCTCGGTGGTAGCGCTGTATGCCCCCGACAAGACGCAGATTGACACCCTGTACGAGACGCTGCCTCCCTGGGCGCTCCCGTCAGAGTTGGAGTGCACCGAACAGCCGTATCTTGGTGTCGGCACCGGGCAAGTGGTCGCATGCCTGACGCGACTCACCTGGGTGGGTTAAGGACGAAGCAGCCCCGCGACATCACGCACTCGTCCTGCAGTGCGTCCAACATGGCGGGCACGCGCGGACCACCAGGCAACCGGGTGATCTTGCCCCGAGGTTGCCAGCCCGACTTGCTGGTCTGGACCAACGCGGTAATCGATCACCTTCGTGTCATCAATGAGAAGGGCCTGCTGTCGAAGAGCCACGAGACTCCACCACCGATCGTGCAACCATCCCGGAGGGACCGTCCAATCGGAAAGCCCTGACAGCCGGATGGCGCTCGCTCCGCCTGTGGCGATGGAGTGACGCAACGCGAAACGCATCTGATGGCGCACCGTCCACTCGTGGAAGTCGTCGGGCACCGGAAACGATCCACGAATGGATCCGGGCAGCGCTACACCGTGTTCGTCGATCAAGAAGCCATCACTGGCAACCATCGCTACCTGTCGGTGGGTCTCCAAAATGTCGGCCTGTCGCTGTACGCGATCGCGATGCCAAATATCGTCATGATCACCCAACACAACGATGTCTGCGCCTCGTTGTTGCGCGAGTCGGACACCGTTCACAAAGTTTTGGGCGATTCTCGTGAACGGATCGGAACTCGTCGATGTTGACGTCTGCACCGTGAATCCCGCTGCACGCAGAGTCTGCACAGTGTGGTCGGTCGAGTAGTCGTCAATGGCAATCAGTGTTGTTGGTTCTTGCGTCTGACCCGAGACACTCTGGAGGGTTTCCGTAAGTCCGGGAGTGCTGTTGCAGGTCACCAGGACGACCGCGACATTCGTCACGGGCGTGCTGCCTCGATCCTTCGATCTGGTCCTCGGTGGGCACGTTGGAGATGCTGCAGCAACTTCTCATACTCGTCGGTTACCGAGTCCCATTGATAGTGCTCTTCTATTCGACGCTTGCCGGCGTCCGACAGGTCGCGCAGCACGGGCTCCCATTCGTCGTCCGCAAGGTCATCCATGAGCCTGGTCATGTCATCTGCTGACGACCAGAGGAGGGCGCGGTCGGCGGTGACTTCTCGGTTGAACTCACAGTCGAACGCCAATACCGGTGCGCCAGCACCCATCGCCCGAAGCAAGCTTGGGTTTGTTCCACCCACGGAATGACCGTGAATGTAGGTTCTCGCGTTGGCGTACAACTGGTTGAGAAGATCCTGGTCGTACACGCCACCCAAGAAGCGCACGCGTGGATCATCATCGGCCGCACGCGTCACTTGGTCGATGTACCACTGTGAATAGGGGGCGCTGCCGACAACAATCAGGGGCCGCGTTTCCTCGCTCAATCGATACCCGTGCACGGCTTCGAGTACGTGATTTTCTGGCTCCATGCGAGCGATCAGCAGATGAAAGTCACGCCGCACCAGGTTCAACTCGTCAAGACGCCCACTTCCTGGCTCGATCACCTCCGCGCCATACGGGATCACCCAACTCTTGCGTCCGTACGTGCGCAGAACATAGTTGGAGATGGCATTGCAATCGGACACGACTTCCGTGCCTGATCGCACACTCGCGCGCTCGGCCCATCGGTAATACGTGGCT
>JAYQSR010000059.1:0-3759 GCA_038146945.1 Ilumatobacteraceae bacterium | reverse complement strand
TGAAAACCACGATGATGACCGCGGTGATCGCGGCAAGGATGTTCGGGGTCATCAGCTCACATCCTTCTTGCCGGGGTTCCGACGCTGCAAGAGCGTGACGAACAGCGCCAGCGATGCCCGTCCGAGATACAGGGCGGACCACAAGGCGTTCTTGCTTGGCCGTCCGATAGCTCGGTAGTACATCGTGACGGGAGTCTCACGAATGACAAGGTCGTTGCGGATGGCGATGGCGAGCGAGCCGACGGTGTCACCCAGATACTCGGCCGGGTACTGCTGAGCGAAGAGCGAGATTGCTCGAGGACCTGCCGAGCGAAAGCCCGAGGTGCTGTCGGTGATCGGCGTCTTGGCCATCCGAGACAGTGCCTTGGACAGCAAGACCATCGCCCACTTACGCGGCCCTCCGACGAAATACATCGAATCGGGGTGGAAGCGCGTGCCGACCACCACGTCTGCCTCATCAAGACCAGAGATCAGACGCACCAGGTCGGTGGGGTCGTGCTGGCCATCGGCATCCACTTGGACGAGCGCGTGATAGCCGTTGCGCTCAGCGAAGAGGAAAGCGGTTCGCATCGCACCACCAACGCCTACGTTGAATGGCAACGATGCGACCTGTGCTCCGGCTTCATGAGCGAGTCGGGCGGTGGCATCCGTGGATCCGTCGTCCACCACTAACACATCGGCGTGGGGGACGAGTTCACCCACCTGATCGATGACCTGGGTGATGGAACCTTCTTCATTCCAAGCGGGGATCGCCACCAGGATTCGCGCACTCGTCACGCGTCCACGGTAGTCCACCGACGGCGCCGGATACCCTCGTGCCGCAACGGTTCCACGAGATGTCGACTTGAGGGGTTGTGAGGCAGGGGTGAGATTCCCAATCGGTTCAGCGTGGCTTGGAGAAGGTGAGCCCACGTACTTCATCGCTGACATAGCGGCCAATCACGATGGCGATCTCGATCGGGCTCGCGATCTGATGACCCTCGCCAAGCAGGCCGGGGCGGACTGCGCGAAGTTTCAGCACTTTCGCGCTCCTCACATCGTCAGCGACTACGGATTTCGTCATCTCGGAGGCCAACTCGACCACCAGGCGGGCTGGCGAAAATCAGTGTTCGAGGTGTATCAGGACGCGTCTCTGCCCTGGGAGTGGACGGAGCATTTGGCCGATCATGCTCACGATATTGGCATCGAATTCATGTCGGCTCCCTACGACCTGGAGGCTGTAGACCACATCGATCCATACGTGAATGCCTACAAGGTCGGATCGGGCGACATCAATTGGATCGAAGAGCTCGAGCACATCGCCGCGAAGAACAAGCCCGTGATCATTGCGACCGGTGCTTCGACGATTGATGACGTGGATCGAGCTGTGGCGGTTGTCCGCGCTGCGGAGATTCCCTTCTCGATCATGCAATGCAACACGAACTACACCGGGTCCATCGACAATCTCGGCTTCGTGAACCTTCGGGTGCTCCCGGAGTATTCCCGCAGATATCCAGACGCCGTCCTCGGATTGTCCGACCACACCCCAGGGCACGCAACCGTGCTGGGAGCGGTGGCCCTCGGAGCCCGAGTGGTCGAGAAGCACTTCACCGATGACACGTCCCGCGAAGGTCCGGACCACGGCTTCTCTATGGACCCCAACACATGGCGCGCAATGGTGGACGCAACCCGTGAACTCGAGTCATCCCTTGGTGACGGGATCAAGAAGGTTGAGGGCAACGAGGGCACCACCGTGGTCCTGCAACGCAGATGTGTTCGGGCCTCCCGCGATATTCCCGCCGGCACGACACTTCAACGATCGGATCTCGACGTGCTGCGACCTGCCCCTCGTGAAGCCGTTCCGGCACATGACGTCGGCGACGTGGTCGGTCGAATGTTGACGGTCGACGTCGTGACGGGTCAGGAGATCGGCTGGAACGATCTCTCCGGTGTCTGACGCACTTCCGGCCATGCATGTGCTCTATGTGTCGCACACCAGCGGCGTGCATGACGATCGCTGGATCGAGGCAATGCGCTCATCCGGCTGCACCGTCACACCCCTGCAAGTCGATCCGGAAGGCAAGGAGGCACGCAGCCGAGTGATGTCACTTACGACGGAACTTGGAATCGACATCATTGTTGCCGGACCCCTCACCACGTGCACCTCGCACCTCGTCGGGCTCGATGTTCCTCTGGTTGGACTGTCGTGGGGTTTCGACCTCCACGAAATGGCGGATGATGAAAGCGACCCCGACCCCTCATGGATGGTCGGCCTCGCAGGGCTGATCGTGGACTCTGAACCCACACGGTCCATCGCAGAGGATCTCGGTGTCTCGCGTGACCGCATCGAACTCATTCCCTGGGGAGTGGACCTCGATCTGTTCGACCCCACGGGTCCACGAGCAGAGCATCCCGAATTGCCAATGAACTCCCGCGTGGTGCTCTCGGCGCGGTCGCACGAGCCCCTATACCGAGTCGGAGACATCGTTACCGCCTTCGAGAGAGCCCGGAGTCTCGTGAACGACGACGTGTATCTCGTGGTGCTGAACGACGGTCCACTAACCGAGGAGATCAAGGCTGGTGCAGGAGACCACACGCTCTTTCTCGGCCGAGTATCCGAGAGGGAACTGGCCGCATGGCTGCGACGAAGTGATCTGTACGTGAGTGCTTCTGAAACCGACGGCTCGTCCGTCACACTTCTTCAGGCCATGGCGTGCGGGACTCCCGTTCTGGTGTCCGACATTCCTGGGAACCGAGAGTGGGTCCACGCGGGCCTGACCGGAAGCATCTTCCCCATGGGTGATGTCGAAGCCCTGACACAGGCCCTCACCACGGCTCTCTCCGACGCTGACGTGGGCAAGTCCATCGATCGAGCCATTGCACAGGTACGTTCGCGTGCCGATTGGTCTGGCAATTCTCCTCGACTAACCAGCTTGCTTCGACGGGTCAGCGTCGCGTGACCTGCGCAATGACGTCCTGCAATCCATGAGCAAAATCACGCCACTGTGGAACCCGCAGTGGTTCCACTGCCCGGGTGATGGTCTGCACAGATGAGGGCGAGGCGTAGTCGCGAAGACTGCGAGAAATGGCATCCACGTCATCTCCACCCACGTCGATTGCCCCCACACCCACCAGAGCCTCGGCCGCCGGTTGGGTGCCACCGAACAAGACCGGTTTTCCGCGACGAATAGCCTCCACCACCGGGATCCCGAAGCCTTCAATTCCAAAGGACAAGAAGACATCTGCCTCATCGATCAGTCGTTGCACGTCGGCATCTGAGGCATCTGTCATCCACGTCAGCGCTGCGTCGTCCCGAGCGGCACGAGCAATGTCGTCATTGATTCCGAGATCGGAGGTCGACGGCGCCCCGACAAACGCGAGTTCGATATCGGCCCCGTCGCTTCTCACCGCTTGGAATGCGGCGGTGATTTCTTGGGGGTGTTTGCGGGCTTCCATGGTGCCGAGGCGGAGGAATCGAACCGGTCCTGGTCGACGAGTGACGTCGACGCTTCGCGCCGGATCTAGGTGATCACCTCCCGGGTGAGCAACCGCAATGGGAAGCGTTGGATCCCGACGCAAGCGTTCGATGATGGACTGACGGGCAAAGTCCGAGATGCAGAGGAGTCCGCCAGCTCGTGTCAGGATTCGGAAGTAGCGGCTCGCGTTCGCCGCCGCCCACGGAGGAATTCGGTAGTTCTGCGCCTGGGTCATCGGCAAGGTGTCGTAACCGATCATCACCGTTGGCAACTGCTCGGCAAACTGTTCGAAGCGGTCAAGGAC
>JAYQSR010000058.1:0-3997 GCA_038146945.1 Ilumatobacteraceae bacterium | reverse complement strand
GCGTACACCCACATCGGATCTTCGTACAGCAGCTGCTGCAGTTCCGAGTAGATGGCTTGCCGCTCCTCGGGATCGACGGTTCCCTTTCCAGCGTCGATCAGTTCGGCGATGCGGTCCGGGTCCTCGTAGGCATCCCGCATGCCGTGCTTGCTACCCCAGTCACCATCCGGATGCTGGTGTGGATCGAAGAACTGATGCGGATCCGCACCTGGATCGGCGTTCTTCACCCACAGAGCGAACGGAACGGGATCTGCACCGAGGTTTTCGTCAAACTGCGTTTCCGCCTGATTGACGACGTTGACCTTGAACTTCGGATTCAGTTTCTCAATTCCGTCCTTCATCAACAACGCCACGCCCTCGAACTCCGGCTCACCAGACTGAACGAGTACCGAGACCTCGAAGCCGGAATCCCAGTATTCGGTCTGCTCCAGGAGTTCCGTTGCCTTCTCGGGGTCGTATTCGTAGATCGGGGCGTTCTCGTCACTAAACACACCCTGTGGGATGTAGGCGGTATCGCGCCCCATATCCATCAGAAAGAGTTGATGTACGTGATCAGCATGGTTGAACGCTTGACGGATTTCTTATCAGCGAAGAGTCCAGGACGTATCACTGAAGGCAGATCGTCGGGCGCATAACCCGGGGTGAATGGGTCCAACAGAAGACCGCCTTCGAAGATCGCGATTCCCTCTTCTCTCGAACATCGCTCACTGGAAGGCGAAATGTTGATGATGTCCGCGTCGCAGCCTGTGAGCAAGAACGCGAGAGCTCTCCTCCGGAGTGATGTCCCAGCGGACGCCAGCGCGCGCGGGGTCTCCCCAGTAGTCGTCGTTCACATCCATCGTGAGCGCCTCGCCGCGCTTCCACTCGCCGAACGTGTACGGACCGGTACCAACCATGTTGGTATCCATCCACTCGTTCGGGGTATCAGCTTCCACGCCGCCGTTGGCCTCGACGGACTCCGAGCTGACGATTGAGGCAACCGGGTTGTTCACGACCGAGTACAGGAATGATGCGTCCGGCTCAACGAGCGTTACCTCGAACGTGTAGTCATCCACAGCAGTCATGGATTCGACCGAGTCCACGAGGGCCGCTGCCTGACCTTCGGGAAGATTCATCGTCATGGCCCGTTCCCAGGAGTAGACGACATCCTCCGCTGTGAAGTCCGAGCCATCGTGGAAGGTGACGCCCTCCCGAAGTGGGAACGTGTAGGTGAGAGTCGTCGCTCACCAAACCGTTCTCCTGGGTGGGAACCTCGGTCGCCAGGCTCGGTAGAAGGTCGGGGCCATCGGGACCAACTTCGAGAAGTCGTTCGTAGACATTGTCGATGAACGCCTCACCCTTTTCACCCTGCTCCGCACGGGCCGGATCCAAGGTGGCAGGTTCACCGTTCTGGGCATGAACAATGACACCAGCGTTACGGATCTCACTCGTGGCAGCGCTGTCGTCTCCCCCTGATTCCGTCTCCTGGGAATCAGACGATCCACCACATGCGGCCACAACCATCGCGACGGCTGCACTTCCCGCCATCACTCCGAGCGATCGGCGCCAGGCACCGCCGCCTCTTTGACCTACCATCATTCGTACCTTCTTTCCGTTAGCGGCGCAGTTCAACGCCTACTTGTTCCACCAATTTCCCGACTGAGCATGCACGCACGCACTCATTCGTCCGGGTTCGATTACCTCGAGGGTGATGTCGTCAACCTCCGGTAAGTCCACTCTCAACTCCTTGCCATCCCGGCGAACATCAACCTCGACATTCCCCAGAACGCCCCGGAGGTCGTTCACCTCTTGTGCCATGGCCCGCGAAGCATCATCATCCGTCAGGCGAATAACCGCGCTGAATTCACTCGAGCGCTCCACTGCCTCAATTCCCTCGAAGGAAGCAGGAGACGATACTTCGAGCTGTTCGAGAACATCGTCCACACGCCAACCGCACGTGCTCACTGCGACTGGACACCGCGGGTGGAGCCGGCACCCCGTTGGTGGATCAATGGGGTTGGGCACAGACCCCGTTAGTCGTCGATGCCCATCCGCAACGGAGTCTCCGGTCAGCGACGGATTGGAGTCGCGCAACACCTCGGTGTAGGGATGGAAAGGACTATCGAAAACCTCTCGTGTTGGACCTTGTTCCACCAGTCTCGCCAGGTTCATGACGGCGATCTCGTCCGACATGTGTTCGACCACGCCAAGGTCGTGAGTGATGAAGAGATACGTCAACTCGAATTCGCGCTGGAGCGAGACGAGCAGATTCAAAATCTGAGCCTCACGGAATCGTCGAGAGCACTCGTCGGTTCATCCAAGATAATGAATTCAGGATTCAACGCAAGCGCACGGGCGATAGAAATTCGCTGCCGCTGACCCCCGGAAAACTGGTGCGGGTAACGAAGCAGGTGCTGCGGGCCAAGACCGACTCGCTCGAGCAACTCAAGAACCTGCTGATTGAGATTCTCTCCCGAGGCTTCGTTGTACACCCGGAGCGGGCGACCGACGATGTCACGAACCAGTTGCCGAGGGTTCAGTGATGAGAAGGCATCTTGAAAGACGACCTGACAATTCCGACGATAGCGCCGCTGGAACTCCCGAGACATGGAACCGAGTCGATGCTGCCCTTGGAGCCGTTGCCATGTTTCTCTGTCCTCGCCAGACATGGATTTCGGGTCCCTGCCACGTAAGCGATCGACATCCTCTGCGTCCGAGGAGTCGAGATCAAACCACAAATCACCTGAGGTTGGGGCTTCCAAGCCCGCGATGACCTGGCCTCGCGCTGTCTTCCCACCCAGATTCACCACCGAGACCGACCGTCGATCCCCGGGGAATGGTCAGCGATACACCGTCGACGGCTTTGACATGCGAGGTCACTCTTTGCAGAACGCCCTCTTTGACCGGATAGTGCACGGCAACATCCCGCAACGTAATGAGGCTTCGTCGACTCGCGACGGCTCCTGGGACGTGCACGTCGTCGCTGATCGTCATGTGGTCACCTCCGCACTCGCATACTGCTGAGGCATGTCACCCGGCGCTGCCCCAACGGCCGCTGCCGATTCAAAGCGAAGACACGAAACCTGGCGATCCGGCAGAGGATGTGACTCACCAGGTATGTGCGTGGTGCATGCCTTCCCCGCCCACGCACACCTACTCACGAAGTGGCACTGACGTGGCGCATCAATCAAGACAGGAACTGTCCCGGGAATGGCTGCCAACTCTCCCCGCTTCGTTTCAGCTCGCGGGATCGCGTTCATGAGCCCTTGGGTGTACGGATGCAAGGGAGTGCTGAGGAGATCCCGACAGTCGCCGATTTCCGCGATACGGCCTGCGTACATTACCGCCAGCCGATCGGCTATTTGTCGGACGAGCGAGAGATCGTGGGTGAGGCAGAATCGCGTACTGCGTTCCTGCAATTCCGACAGAAGATCGAGATTGAGCTTGAATGGTCACATCGAGGGCAGTCGTAGGTTCATCCGCGATGAGCAGATCCGGATCACACGCAAGCGCCTGGGCAATCATGACGCGTTGTTTCATTCCACCGGAGAGCTCGTGCGGGTAGGACGTCATCACTTTTCTTGGATTAGGTACGCCCGTGTCAGCAAGCGCCTGCAGTACCCGTTCGTCCAGAGCGTCGGTCAGACGTTTAGTCGCTGACGGGTGGGTGAACCTGTACGCCGTGCGTTGCACCAGGCCACCACGGTGCCGGAGATAACGAGATGCACCGCGACTACGGGTGCCGAGACCTGCACTCTCGAAAACGGATGCTTCTCGGTGCTCAGCGAAAACTTCGCCCAGTTGCCGCCCGACAGTTAGCGCAGGATTCAGCGCCTTGGACGGGTCCTGGAACACCATCGCAATTCGATCCCCGCGCAGCGCACGCACCTGCTGCTCCGATGCTTCGAGAACGTCCAACGGCTCGCTTTCTTCGATCCCTCGGAAGTAGATCGAGCCTGCCGAGTAGATCCCCGGTGGCTGAGGAACCAGCCGGAGAATGGATCGAGCGGTCACACTC
>JAYQSR010000057.1:0-4156 GCA_038146945.1 Ilumatobacteraceae bacterium | reverse complement strand
GAACAACGCGACCGACGTTCTCCTGGTCTTCGATCATTGTGTGAGCTGACCGTACTTCCTCCAGAGGAAATGTCTCAGCGATGACGGGACGCAGACCCTCCTGAACCAACTCCCACAATTTGTCCGCTGCTTGTGGGTTGTAGGTACGAAGGCCGAGGACGGAAAGGTTTCGTGTATAGAGGTCACGGAGGTTCATGGGCACTTCATCACCGAACCTCGCACCGGACGTCACAAGGCGTCCTCCATCACGGAGTGCTGCAATGGAGGTGCGCCATAAGTCTCCTGCACCGATGTTGTCCACTGACAGATCCGCTCCCTGGCCAGTAATTTCACGGACCTCGTCAACGAAAGAGGCGCTGGAGGAGTCAAGCGCATGCTCGACACCAAGGCTCATGAGTGCTTGGCGTTTGGAAGCATCTCGGGAAGTGGCAATAATGCGACCTCCGAGGTGAAGGAGCACTTGAATCATCATCGTTCCGCTCGCTGAGGCGGCTGCTTGCACGAGAACCCACTCGCCAGGCTCGAAGTTTGCGTACTCCAGTTGCCTGACAGCGAGCGGGCCATTCAGGGCAAGTGCGGCGCCATCAACAAAGGAGACGCTGTCCGGCAAGGGACGAACGGCTGCTGTCGGCACTACTGAGTATTCGGCAGCCGAACCGGCACGGTGAACACCGATGAGACCAATGGTTCCATCGGTGCGTGGGTATGCTGCTTGAACAACGACGCGGGCTCCCTCTTTCATCCAGCTGGGACAGTCGTCTCCGAGAGCGTCAATAACGCCGGCGTGCTCAACACCAAGGATGTGCGGAAAGGAGTAACTGGCGTATGGGACGCGGCCCGCTCGATTCGAGACATCCAGGAAAGAGTTAACGGAGACCGCACCCACTCGCACACGTACTTCGCCAGGCCCAGGCTCAGGGGTCGGAACATCTTCGATCTTTAGGACCTCAACCCCACCGTGTTCGTGGATCACTGCGGCGCGCATGATCAGGACCCCGGCGTTGACTCGTGATTCTGGAAGAACTCGTCGGCTGAGGCGGGCCCCACGTACGACAGGGCCTCTCCAGGCCAGTCTGTTGCCTCCCAAGCGGTCGTGATTTGGTCTATGTCAGAGAAGTATTCGACCCAACTACCCCATGGATCCCGGGAGTAATGGAAGAGATTTGAGCCCAGCGCATGCCGACCAAGCCCAAAGCACATAGTGGCTCCGGCCGAATTCAACTTATCGGCGCCAACAGCCATTTCATCAAGGCCACTGACTTCGAAACTAGCGTGATGGAATCCGCGGTGAGTTCCTTGGACGAAGCCGAAGACGTGATGATCGCCTTCGCCCACGTTCATAAAGGCGACAACGGGAAATGGCTCCGGCGCTCCCGGGGGTTGAGCAACGATTCGGTCGGACAAGCGGAGGCCGAGGACGTCGCCGTAAAATTCCTGGGCGTCAGGAATACTTGATGTAAACATGAGGGAATGACCAAGCCGGCGTGGTCGGGGTTCCTTGGGTGAGGAGCGCCAAGCGGGCACGTCGACTCGTGGGTAGCGACCACCAACATTTACCTCTGGGACGTGTTCGTAGGAAACGGGGGTGGCAGGTTCAATGTCCGTAACATTCACCCACATGTCTTCAAAGTCTTTGAACCAGATTCCACCGTTGTCAGCTCCGTCGGGGGCCTCGTCAAAAACTTCGATGTTTCGAGCAAGGACGCGCTCGCGAACCTTGTTGAGACCCTCGTCCGTGGCTGTGAAGGAGTAGTGATGGATTTTCTTCTCTGCCCCCTCCAACATGACGATCTGGTCTTGGTCCCGTCCATAGCAGCGCATGGCCACTTTGTCGGATCGCTCGTGCGTCTCTAAACCGAATGCTTGGTAGAAGTCGCGGCCCACAGCTGGATCCGGCACGGTCAGGGCAACGTGTCTCAGCGACGTTACGTATGTGGACATGATCTTCCTGGCCTCCTAATTTCCCATTCACGGGACATGTAACGGTTCTGTGGAGAATGCCTCGATAATGTCATGCGACGGGGGCGTTGTCTAGGCTGAAGTTAAAGATTGAAGACCGGAAATTCAGACAACACTTCCGGATTGTCAATAGTGGTGAGGTCCCCTGGATCCTTGCCAAGAGCGATGGAGCGTATTGCCCTCCGCACAGTTTTTGCCGTGCGCGTCCGCGGTAAATCAGCAACGGCCACGACGTGAGACGGAGTGAACGCTTTCCCGAGGGCCGAGACGACTGACGCACGAATGCACTCGTCGATCGCGGCTGGAATTTCGTTTGACTCTGTGGCTTCCGTTAAGACCACGAATAGTGCGATTGACTCTCCTTTTGTTGGGTGGGGAACGCCCACGGCGGCCACCTGCGCCACTCCTGGACAGGAAAGAACGGCAGCCTCTACCTCGACAGGCCCCAGGCGCTTGCCAGCAATGTTCATGACGTCGTCTCAGGCGCCCGTGCAATGTCCAGAAGCCATCGTCGTCGCGTGAAGCGCGATCGCCGTGCCTCCACACGTCGGGCCAGGTGTCGAAATATGTATCGAGAAAGCGTTGGTGGTCTCCCCAAACAGTGCGAGCCATGGATGGCCACGGGGTCTTGCAGACCAGCTCTCCTTCAGCCCCGGGATTCACATGCCCCGAAGTGCTCCAGATATCTACGTCCATTCCCCAACACGGAGATCCGACGGACAGAGGCTTGATGCCTTGCAGGAGGCTTACGCTGAGGAAGCATGCTGCGACCTCCGTGCCACCCGTAAAGTTCACAATGGGTATGTCGCGACAACCGACTTCCTCGAACAACCACCACCAGGCCTGTTCCGTCCACGGTTCACCGCTCGAGCCGAACGCCTGTAAGTTCGGAAGTTGCAATTCAGCGGGTTCTATTTGTTGCGAACCGACCATCATTCCTCTGATAAGGCTGGGCGAAAGCCCTAGGGCTGTGAGTTGATGGCGGCGAGCGAAATCAAAGATGCGAGTCGGGTTAGGAAAGTTGGGTGCTCCGGAGTAGCACACGAGGGTGGCCGAGTTGATGAGCGTTGAGGCGATAATCCAAGCGCTCATGATCCAGCCCAGGTCGGTTACCCACGCTGCGCGGTCACCTGGCTGTATGTCGAGTTGAAATGCCCCTTCTTGAGCAGCTTGACTGTGAGGCCTCCGTGGGTGTGAACGACCCCTTGGGTTTTCCTGTTGTTCCTGACGTGTAGGCGATGAGTAGTTCTTCTTGCGCGTCAGTTGACGCAGGGTCAACCACCGGGGTGGCGTCTCGAGCTCTTTCGTTCCATGATGAGGGAGTGGAGTCCCGTTCCGCAGGCGAGTCGCCCCAGACAAGGAGGTTCCCCTCGGCTGGGGTGCCCGACATTGCGGCTATTGCTACGGAGCGCAGATCAACGGGCCGACCCCGGCGCGTCAAACCGGTCATCGTCACCACGATTCGCGCCTTCGAGTCCAGAAGTCTGACTCGAGTCGCCTCGACACCGAAGCCAGAAAAGACGGGTACAGCCACCGCTCCGAGCCAGGCAACGGACAGGAGGGTGATGACCCCCTCGGATGACATGGGCAGAAGTAGAAGAACGCGATCGCCGCGGGAAACGCCCATATCCCGAAGTACGCCGGCGCCACGGCGCACTTCGCTACAAAGAGCGCGCCCACTCCAATGTTCAATGGAGCCGTCCTCGCGCTCCTCGATGAGTGCTTCACGGTCTGAGTTCTCCCACTTTGCCAGGCAGGCGTGGGCAAAGTTGATTGATGCGCCTTCGAACCACTGGACTTCTGACATGTGTGAGCCGTTCACAATCGCCCGGCTCGGCGGCCGTAGGACGGGGATGTTGAGAAAGTCAATGACCTGAGACCAAAAGCGCCCGGGGTTCTCGATCGAGCGCTGATGCCCAATGGTTCGGTCTTTCACGCCGGTGTATGCCAAGAAGGCGGCCTCAACCGTCTCGCGCCGCCCCTCTTTTTCACGCCAGACGACCTGATCTGTGCGCGGTTCGAATTCATGGGTCATGTTTCGTCCCCGATCTGGGTTCTTGATGCTTCCGCGGCACGGGACCCAGCGACCGCGACAATTGCTCCGGCTAGACCGAGAAGCGCGAAAGATCCTGCGAGGCCAAAGATGATCACCAGTGGCGCGGCCATATAGGCGCTCGAAAATTGACCGAGGTAGTTG
>JAYQSR010000056.1:0-4185 GCA_038146945.1 Ilumatobacteraceae bacterium | reverse complement strand
CCTTCTGGGAGGTGGATAACTCCAAGCGGCTCGTGCGTGTGAGCGAGCTGCTGGGGGATCTCGGAGAGCGCGGCTTGTGGCTGGGGCGTTTGGAAACCGCTTTGGGACTGGCTCTACCCAAGCACGTTCGAGGTCCGGTGACCTTGGGTGACGATGAACTTCCAGCAGAGAGCTTGGTTGACCTTCGCCTGCCGGAGCGAGTGGATGGAGATGTCTTTCTCTCGGTGCGCAACGCAGCTGGGATAACCTTCCCGGCTCATGTGGGCGGTAAGTTGTTTTTGCAGGGTCTTGAAACAACCGACGGGCTGGACCTCGCGGGCCGAGTGATCGAGGGCGATTTGGTGCTCGAGGGGCTCTCGACACTGGGTGGCTGGTGGGAGCTTCCCGAGGAAGTCGGTGGGCGTCTCCTGCTGACCGGTGTCGACGATATCTCCAGTCACTGGGAGCTGCCACGCCGGGTTGGGCTTGGTATCTGGCTGACCCGCATGGGCGAGGCTGGGCTTAGGAAAGCCTTCGACAACATAAGCTATCCAACGGATATCGAGCCGTATGACCTGGTAGGGTCAGACTGCCGGCTCTCCGTTCCGTCGGGCACGGTGTCACCCCTGACGCTCATCGAGAAGGTCCGTCATCTCGATCCTTACCAAGTGCTCGAAGCCGTGCTGGATCCCGCGTGTCCGACGGAAGCGCTCGACCAAGTCGATAATGAAGGACTGATCGGCTTCACGGGGCTTCGCTTTGACAGCTCTCCGCTGACTCTGGCAATCACGTACGCAACGGTTGCACACGTCAACTCGTCGTCCGCGGTCCTGCACAACCTATGGGCCTACCCCTTCAACGGGACCGCCTACCTGGCCGTCCTCGCCAACCCAAACTGCCCGCAGGACATCCTGGATGGGCTGGCCGACTGGGAAAGCGACCCCGCTGTTCACCCTTCCCGGGAGAGTTGCTCGACATGGTGGAAATAGCCGGCGAACTCCTGGGCGAACCCGATCTGGTGGTCGACCCTCGGGACCTCGATGCAGTCAGATCGTTCGCTCGTCGCTACATCGACTTCGTCATCGAGCAGGTGAAACCGGCCGAGTCAGGTGACGCCGATACGATCTCGGAGCCCGATGCGGAAACGCTGGACCGGGTCATTCAAGAACTGAGCGAGACGTCGATTGGGTCCGACAGCGGCAGTGCACCGGTCGACGACGAAACCGCGGTACCCGAGTGGTCATGGAAACCCACGGAGGAACCGGATGAAGCCGCCGGCGCCGCGACCTCGGGGGCTGAGTCGACGTCCGAGGACGCGAGTGGCTGGGATGTTCTCGAGGGAGCCATGCGGGCCGCGATGCAGAGGGCCGTCGACGAGGGGACCGCGCCGCCCGAGATGGAGCAGGCTTTAGCGGGAGACGTTCGCTTCGTGCGCCCGGGAGAGAGACCTCCGCTGGTCGAGCTGGTCGAGGGGAGTGCATCTCTCGAGGCGGTCGAGGCGCTCCTCGATCAGGAAGGAACCGAGGTGAACACATGGACAGCGCCGACCGGTATGCCGCGATCCACTACGCGGCGTGGGACGGCAAGACCGAGATTCTGAGGCTCCTGATCGATCGTGGGGCAAACGTGTCGATCACCGGGTCTGATGGTTGGCAGCCCATTCACCTGGCCACGGCGAGTGGCCACACCAAAGCGGTCGAGCTTTTGCTGCTCGCCGGAGCCGAGGTTGATCGCCGGCTGCCGCCGTCCGAGAACCCGTGGGATCCCCGAGGCGGCACGACGCCTTTGCGCACGGCTGTCCTGAACCATCATTACGAAATCGTCGATCTCCTTCTGGCCGCTCAGGCGGACCTGAGCATTCTTCTCGAGCCCTGTTCCGGCGGCAGTACGGGTCACGGCACGAGTACCGTTCATTCGGTCGAGGAAGGGGAGGACTTTTTCGAGGCCACACGGGCTCTTGCTCAGGCTGATCCAGCTGCCGGGAGGGGGTTTGATCCGGAGCGCCTCGAGGCCCTGCGAGCTCGGGCGGTCGCCGGGGCTTCGCCGGATGGGCCTGCCAGCGACGATGGGGCGCAGACTTCTAGTGAGCCGGAACCACCTGACCAGCGCGAAGAGGAGCCCCCCACACGATCAGGGGGCACGGAAGACAGCCCTCCTGGCGAGCTTCCATCAGGTCTTCCCGCTGAGTTCTCAGCATTCGCGGCCCGGGTCGGGGCGGTTGGGCAAGCTACGGTCGACGTACGAACGATGCTCAGCTGGTTCGGTGCACTTCGGCGCGGCTCGAGAGTCATGGAGCAGATCGAGAGCGCATGCAGGCAGGCCGGCATCACGAGTCGAGGCGCATTCGACCACGCTGGCATGGAGGAAAGCGTGGTCTTCTATGGCTCTGACGCGGAAGCCGGACCCTTGGCTGACCCGGTTGACTCCAGCGAGGAGTCGGTGCCGGCGCAGGCGACCCCTGAGAAGCAGTTGCCTGGCGGTGGTCTTACTCCATCAGCAGCCGAGGTGCACGTTGCGGCATTCCGGGTTTCCTAATCGGTCTGGCGACTCGCCGCCCAGGTCGTTCGTTTGTTCCCGGATGCGACCGTAAAGAAAGTGGACCAGATAACTTTCTGACGTCCATGCCGTCCATCCACGAAGGGCGAGGACAGCACTGTATTTCAACACCGCTCGAGGCAGATCCGGGTCGGGTTCTTCTGTCGGGACGCGAGTTCGTGGCCCGCACGCCAGCTTCATCCGATCAGCTCGAAGGCGTTTCGAACGGATCGACTAGGGAAACCCTGACTTCGATTCGCCCGAAGACGCCATCGAGTCGGCATCAGCTCGTTTCTGCTCGTCGGTACGCCCTGCTCACTGCAGGTGTTCGCGGGGATCGCCGCTGACGCATGGGATGCTGCTCGAGCGTTCTCCGAGCCGGGTGTTGCGGCGGCGTTGGCCCGCGATCCGATCAAATGGCTGCGGTGCTTCGGTTGGCTGCGCACCCGTGGGGCCAGATGTCGGATCTTCCGGAGTCGCCTGCCGAGGGTTTCCTGATCTGGATCGCCACGATCGCCGGGCAGCTGTCGCGACTGGCTGCGGAGAGCCTGGCGTGTTATTTCTGCGACAGAGTCGCCCGTCGAAGAGCTGCGGAGGAGCCTTCGAGAGCATCGAGTTCACGCAGACGCACTGAGCAACGGCTTTGACGATCCGTTGTACCCTCCCGACACGACGCCGGAAGCGTGTCATCCGTGGTGACCATAGCGCCACCACCGACGGCAAGTACAACGGCAGACGGTGCTGAGGATCCGCGAGCATCAGGCGGGCGAGGCCGCCGCGAAGGCCGCATGGTCCGAGCTATCGTCGGAGATCGCGGAGCACACGGCATCTTCGGCCCAAGACCATGCGATCATAGAACCCCAGGCGGCATTCGGGCAACGAGGGCCGGAACAATCTGGTCCGGGCCGAGGGACGCCGGCGCGACTGTATCGTCTCTCGACGGTGTCATCGATGGGACATCGACTACATCATCGCGTTCCGCCTGTCCGAATCATGAATCAGGATGGCGAGGCGTCTGCATTGACCGGAACGATCAAGGCGATCTGACGCTGTCAAACGAGCACCGATTCACGACGTTGAACCGTGAATCGATTCGGAGACGCTAATCCCCAGCCAGCGACCCGTCCCTCCCAGACCCCAAGCCAAGGAGCTACGCATCATGAGCGATCTACATCCCTACCTGCGCGATATGCTGGACCAGTCGGGGTACGACAATGCCCCGGTAGACGATGACGGTGACGTGCGAATCGTGGTCAGATTATCGGATGGTCGGTCTCAACAGGTCATCGTATCCGGAACTCCCGATTCGGTAGAGGATTGGGTCGACTTCGACGTTTGGTCCCCAATAGGGCGTTACGAGGACATGGAGGTAAAGGACGTCATGCGTATCCTGTCCGACTACAAGCAGATCGGAGGAGCTGTCGTCTTTGGCGAGCACCTCATCTGGAAGATCGATGTTCCGGTCGGTGCTCCGATGGAGTTCTTCAGATCTGCAGTACGGATTTGTGCAGTCACCGCAGACCGATATGAGCTCGAGACCGAGGGCGATGCCAAGGATCAGTACTGATTCACCGGGCCTGGTCTGCTCAAACCGTTCTCACCTCCGTGGAAGAGGCAATGGCGCTCGAAGGGGCTGTGGTTGATGGCTGACTGGAACACTTCGTACATCAC
>JAYQSR010000055.1:0-4191 GCA_038146945.1 Ilumatobacteraceae bacterium | reverse complement strand
GCTGTATTGTTGGCTTCGATCGCAACGGCCTATTCGGCAGGAGTGTCGCTCGATGCCCTCCCAAGGTACGTCAACTGGCTCTTGCTCTACTACCTATTGACGAACACGGTGCGGACTGAGCGGCGGTACTTCATTTTCTTCCTGCTCTTCCTGCTCTGGAGCCTGAAGATGTCTCAGTTTGGCGTCCGAACCTTCGCGACCCGTGGGTTCGCGTTCGCGGATTGGGGCATCACCGGAGGGGTTGGATATTTCTCTAACTCCGGGGAGTTCGCGATTCAGATGTGTATGGTGGTAGGATTGACCACACCTTGGATTCTGGCGATGCGAAGTCGCTGGCGGAGGTGGAAGCTCTGGGCGCTGGCGTTGGTAATCCCCGGGTCCGCTGCCCTGAGTGTCATCGCTTCGTCTTCGCGAGGCGGACAGCTCGGTATGGCGGCCGCGCTGCTGTGGCTTCTGGGGCAGACGCGACACCGGGTTCGCGGATTGTTGGCTCTTGCTCTGCTTTTGCCGTTGCTCTGGTTGGTGATACCGGATGAACAGAAAGCGAGATTTGGGACTATGGGTGAGGACCAAACGTCTCAGCTTCGGATGCGGTACTGGACCGACGGAATCGAGATAACGAAGTCCCATCCCATCTTAGGGATCGGCTACGCAAATTGGATGCCGTATTACACCACCTTCTACAATCCGGAAGGTGAGGTGTCCCACAATATTTTCATAGAGGCCTCTTCCGAACTCGGGTTGCTTGGCCTGCTAGCGTTTATTGGTCTGATCTTTGGTACCTTCTGGACGAATCGAAGGACGCGAGCTTTACTGACGAATCGACCCGAAAGAAACGTCCTATCCGCTGAAGACGATTGGGCGACCACGCTCAGAGCTCTGGCCCATGGACTCGACACAGCATTGGTCGCGTACCTCGTGTCAGGATTCTTCGTAACGGTACTGTATTATCCCTTCTTTTGGATGAATCTGGCGATGAGCGGCAGCCTCCACCTAGTGGCTCGTGGGCGCTTCCGATCATCAGCTACTCCTCGGCCTGACCTCCACCGGGCGCTTGTGGCGCGCGCTCGAGGTCCCGCACCTGCGCGCGGGTCACCGTCTCGGCGACAACGACGGCATTCAGCGCAAGGGCCAACCGTGGATCAGCGAGCGTGGGCGGAGATCGCTCCGGTTGGCCACACAATGGCCGTGATCTCGTCGAGGTTTCGGACCAGGTCGAACGCTTCTCGGGTCCGTGTCCGTGCACCCCTTCCTAGGCGCTCCCGAAGTTGAGAATCATTCAGCAGGTTCTTCATTGCCAAACACAGCGCTTCGACATCGGCCGGAGGAACCAGCAGGCCGGATTCACCGTCAGCAACGACCTCGGGCAATCCGCCCACGCTGGAAGCAATAACCGGAACACCCCGAGCCATGGGCTCGAGGGCTCCGAGCCCGAATGCTTCCTCCCAGACAGACGGAAAAACGCAGAACACTGCGAAGCCCGAAAGATTGGACACATCACGTACGTACCCCGGCATGCGGACACGTTGGCTGTGACGCATTTGAGCATGCTGCTTATCGAGTGTCGACTTGTACCAACCGTCACCGCAGTAAACCAAAGTTGGGTGTCGGTGCTCCGGCAGTTTGTCGAGGAGAAGGTCGAAGGCTTGAAGGAGGTATTGGACGCCCTTGACCTGATCCGCCCGCCCGTAACAGAGGATGACGTCCGTGTCCGGGTGGATCTGGAACTTGTCCCACCTGCCTGACGAGGCAGCGGATGCCTGTCGCGGGGCCTGCGGTGCGATCCCGTTCCAGATCCTAGTCACCCTATGAGGTTGCATTAGGTCGACCTGTATCTGTCGCTTAGTCACATAATCACTGACCGTGATCACATGATCGACGCTGAAGCCCGGGAGGTATCGGCGTATCTTCTTTGCCCACCACTTGATCCCCCTCGGTCGGCTCCGTCTCCCTGAGGTGTGGTCATGGACGACGATGCGCTCGATCGGTGTGAAGAGTCGGAGCAGAGCGTAGACAGGGTGCCAAGTTGGTCGATCTGCGAGATAGAGACACTTCACGTGGTGTACTCTTGCGAAGCGCGCTACCCCAACAATGGATCGGACCCCGATCAGATCCGTCGGTAGCACAACGGCCTCTGCGGCGCAGCCGATCAAGGGGCCGGGTGGGTCATCTATCGCTGGGTATGCGACCCAAGTGCGCACGCCGCTCGAGACAAGCCGGTCGGCGACACGGCGAAGAGCCCTCAATGAAGTCCCATGCATAGCCTGTGTTCGACGGAAAATTCGACAAACATAGAGGCTGCTGGTTTTCGGTTCTGTAGTCACTTATCGAACGTCAGAGGGATCGACGAGAGGTCCGGCGAGCACGCCCACGAACAACGGTGATTGCTGAGGAAGGTTCTATGTTCACTCCTGAGTCCCCTGTACCCTGGCAGCTGCTCCAGCAGCTCGCATGAAACGAACTGAACGCGATTAGGTGAAAGCACATGACCCGACGCGTTGCGATCGCAATCCGGCTGGAGTCCTCGTATAACTTTGGCATCCCGCGGGAGGACACGAGCAGCGGACCGTGTCATCGACCCCATCGCACGAAGTTTACCGTGGCCCCGTGTCGCAATCCGCCAAGGAGTTTGGTGATCATCAGATTCCGGTGCGCAAAGCTCGGTGGCACACCACCTACTCCCATTGGAATATAGAGACAATCTCGTCGCCAGGCGGACAATGAAATGTGTCAGGCGCCTGCGTCACATTTGAGGTCAGGAACCATAGCGGGTACCGTACGGTGGTTGACGACCGTCATCCGTTGAGCGAGTCCTGAGAAGCGGTATCCTAATGAAGTAACGTCTTGATGATAGAGTGAGCGGACCCTTTCGATCATTGCCGGAGTCGTGTAAGCGCCTCTGTAGTCGGCTCGCATCGAAGTGTTTGATAGGTTCAGCGTAGCCGGCCTACCGAGGCGAGCGGCGATGGATTCGAAGTCCGCCTCCAGTTCCTCGAAATATCCGACGTGATCCACCAACACGCGTCCGCGGTGGTCGCAGATGAAGCTCATTTGAGGCCGAAAGTGCACATGGGACGAAAGGCGTTCCTCCGTCATCCAGTCCATGACGAAGGATTCGAACCCCTCGACTCCAGAGAGATGCTCTTCATACCATGCGCGAGCACGAACGTCCCAGCCCCCACCCCTCAAGTAACTGTAGGCCGAGTAAAGGCGATCCCAGGGCTTCCGAACGAAGCAGAACTTGAAGGCTTGGTTGAACCACGACCGACCAAAGATTACGCGGTACTGCCACGCACTGTAATGCGAAGGAAGCTCCTCAAAGAGAGCTTCGGCGACAGAAGTGCCCGCCGTCTTCGTAATGTGAATGAATAGGTACCCCTTGTTCGAATGCTCGGAGGGAGAATGCACCACGCTCGAGGGGTAGACCGCAGTCCCCAGTGCTGATTTCACGCGGGTGTCGAATCTTAAACTAAAATCGTGACTGGAGAGGAGATTGTATATCTGCGCTTAAGGATTCTAGTGAACACCAGCCGAGGCATCAGGTTTGGAGTCAGAGGGAGGGCCCTGTATGTGACATCGAGCGGTTGCATTTATAGAATCACAAGATGCCGGCACACACATTGTGGTGCTACAAGGACCGTTAGTCAGCAGCTGGTAAGCACAATGCTGTTGCCCCATTATCGATCGAATGGCGCTGGCTCGATCCGCAATCCCTGATTGGTATGTCTCGCTGTGGGCATTCGGCCGTATGGGGGCCGGAGCCCTTCGTCGGAAGGTCTCTAGCCGGTGGCACGCTAGTTACTACTACAGGGAACTCAACCAGTCGATGGGACGAGTATGGCTCCGACCCGGCGACTACGCTACCCAGTGGTGGCACGATCTTCAGTTGCCGGTGCGCCTTTGGCACGATGTCTACAACCGCGGGGATGACCCAGCAGCGTTTCGGGACTGGCTTTGGCTCGTCCATGATCCGAAGCGCCGGTACGACCTCGGGGAAGGCTATGGTTTCAGCCGCTCATCTGCGGTGGCGGGTCTTCTCACCTACAGGTATCTCAGGCTGTTCACTGACCTCGACGATGAAATTTACCGGTCGAAGGAGTTGGCCACTGAACAAGGGCTGAGGGATGCCGTTGATCTCGGAACGTTTGTGGATCATTTCATCCACACCGAGTCTCTCGAAGAGGACCTGAT
>JAYQSR010000054.1:0-4246 GCA_038146945.1 Ilumatobacteraceae bacterium | reverse complement strand
CTGACCACCCTCCGGAACCGGAGACCAGGTGAGAGTGCTGCCAGCTGTCGCCGTCGCGTTCGCGGTCGTCAAGGCGGGCACGTTCGCCTTGGCTTCGAAGTCTCGGCGGACGGTCGTTTCGGACCAAACCTTCGCCTGCCACGGCTCCTGCGACAAGACGGGCATGAATGGAGGCGGACCGAGACGCTTGTAGCGATCGTCGTAGTCAATAGCAACAACTCCGTTGTATCCGGAGCTCTTGTCGGTTAGACGACACCGCGAGTTTTGGGCGAGAGCTCCGACAATTTTGATGTCGTCGAGCGCTGGGGTCGCCGAGTAGTCCTGGAGAGCAAGGCATTTATCCTTCGCGAGGACGGCAATATTGAGAAGGAGATCCTTCATGGTTGCCCGAATCGCCCCCTGATCACCGCCTTTTGCTTGGTCCAACTTGTAGATGTAGAGCCAGCGATCAGGTACCAACCCAAGCTGATTGTCTGATGCGGCATCCGGAACACCCCAGTCATCCGACGCCGCATCGTCTCTGGCGGTTGCGGTCTTCTCGTAGATATCGTCGGTGATAACAATGTCCCCGTCGGCAGCGATGGTGTAACGACCGGTGTAGCCGCCGTCCTCAGCGGGCGCTTCCAAGTACACGTGACCGTTGCGGCACTGCTCTTCAGGGAAGTGAGTCCATTCGTCATAGAACAGAGAGCCATCGGCAATTTCCCACTCACCGCTGTTTCCCTTTTTGGTGTACCGATACACCAGATATTCCTGGTCTCCGTCGACGACAACCTTGTTCTCGTCACCAACGCCGTCTTGACGCTTCACGTAGAAAGCGTCACCAACTCAGGAGCCTGCGCCCGCTAAGAGTATCGCGTTCTCGTAAGCGCCGCGAGATCGTTCCAAGGTTCAACCTTTGACTTGAAGACTGTGGACTGATCCGGAAGCCCCTTCACCGAATCTCCCGTCTGGCCACCGAAAGTACCCGTGATGGGAAGGTCATCAGGTCCTTGCTCCGCGCTGGGGATCACCCACGGGTAGTTGCTGTTCTTTAGCCGTAGTTGTCCGTCTTTCACCCAGCAGGTCGGTGGATCTGCCTCCGTCGACTCTTCAACGTAGAAGACTCCGTTGAAACCAGCGGCGACCATCTCTGCGTAATCCAGAGTGACAGTGGGGTGACGAGTCGAGCTATCAGTTGCATATCCCTGTCCGCAAAACGTGTTGGTGGATGTGTCGGTGATGGTGTCTGGACTGGTGATGTGAACTTTGCCGCGGCCGTCTTGATCGGTTGTCATGCGGATTCGAGTTGGGCCGCTGAAGACACAGCCACCAGAGGCCGCGATGGTGCGCAACTCCCGAAGCTGCTGATCGGACGGCATCTCAAGGATCGAATAGCGGGTTCCATGAGCGGTTCTTATAGTTTTCACCCACCACAAGCTCGTTTGGACGAACCCCCGGATCTCCACCGCCCCAACTTCACCGGACTGAGGAAAGAGGCTGGATCCGAGCCAACGACCTCCGGATCAACACGCTATCCGACATGAGGAGGTCACCTCTCCGCCGAAGACCGTCCCGATTCTGTCGGCGTCCTCCGTGGCACCCACATACGTTCATCGATGTACCAGACATCGTTGGCGGGGGGCCCGTCGAAGACAACACCTTCTGATCACTGTTGCTGACGTTCTGTTGTCAGTAGTCACAACCGAGCAGGCGTAGGAGTTGCGATGGGACCCCGTACGTGATCGTTGGGTCGTCACTATCCGCAGCGGTTCTAGGTCCACCCACTCGCCCCGGGCCACGGCTTCACTGGTACCAATACGTTTGCTCTTCCTCCGCTACTCAGTCGAACATAGTTCGCGGGCGACAGCCGATCACTCGCGCCATTTTATCGTCGCCTGGCCATAGGCGCCAGGGAGGTCGGGGGAACACCAGAGTTGGTGGTGGCGTAGTCGGTGCTCAATCGTTTCGTGACGAGGATGCCTACTGTGCGCACCGTGTCGTCGTGCCGCGGGCGCGACCGGACGATGATCGAATGCGCCCGTATCAGCGGCACGACACGTCCACGTGTACGAACTGGGTCCACCTCTTGACTCCCCGGATATCAACCCACTTCACCAGCGCCGGGTTCCGTTGTGCCACTTCAGAGTCCGCATTCGGATCCGCATTAAAGGCGGCGATCGACTTCCAGTATTCGCTGTTCGCGGACAATCGCGCTCGCGCGTCGTCAACCCCAGCTTCCGCCGCTGCCCATGCTTGATAGCTCGATTCGGCATTATCCGATGGGCGAACCTGCTGGAGAACTGCGGAGCTGACGACACCCGCCAGCGCAAGCAGGACCGCCGACCAGCCGAGAGTCAAAATCAGCGCAGCGCCTCTGTCGTTTGGAGCTTTGTGCCAGAACGTCATGGTTATGGCCTCTCGTTTACAAGCAGGACGGATTGCGTGAGAGGTGCCCGCGCGCCGGATCGGAAACACCTCTATTGCGCGCTGCGATCCATTTTCCGCCGATAATTTGAGCGGCTCCCGTTCGTTTCTGCTGGCGCTGGTCAGCACCTTCTGGACCATCACCCTCGAAGCGGGGCCGACCTTTGGTCGACAGGTTATCTTGTCAACCAGCAGGCGGCGTTGAACAGGTTTATTGACCGTCGTTTGACTCAGCCGTCGGGTGAGTCTCCCTCTCTTTGCCGCACGTGGGACGGTCATGTCCGGGTCGGCATTCCCATCGAGGCGGCATCCGCGAGCCACTATCGATGGTGGGTGCCCAGACAATGACTAGCACCGAACCGAAGTGCACGCTCACCGTAGCAAGTCGATCTACCTCACCAGGGCCAGACGGCGGGAAGAAGACCGCGATCGGGCGTTCACGATGACCGGCTGCCCCGCCCCTGGGCAGGTTGTCGATGTAGCGGACCTTGACGAGACATTTCTGATAATGCCGCTGCGCCTGGATCGAGTTAGCCGTCGTGCATCACGCAGCGAGATAGCCGGTGACCATAAACTGAGACACCAGGACCATCAAGCGCAAGACTCATATATTAGAAGTTCAATCAACAAAACCCTCGGTCGTTGACATCCGTGAAACGTCCTGATGAAACTCTTAGAACTATGACGTCGGGCACGGGCTGGGCACCCCTCAGCAAGAAAATGGGGCCCTAGGGTGCCTCACACTGAGATTCAGGTCGGCGGAAGGCGGCTTGATCGAAACCGACCCTGTGCTGGAGAGAATTTGGAGATTTAGTCTGTTTAAATCCCCAGACAGCCGAACATTCAGACACCTGTCAATGATCACCGTCGATGAGTTCCTCCGCGGAGAAAGTCCGCATCTGAGGTGAAAATTGACCGTATCAAACCACGTAGTTTTCAATTGGTGGTTGTAGGCTGTTTTGGGTGGGGGTTGTGTGAGGTACCACGCCTTCTATACGCTCCTCGGCAGGTCCGCTGGTTGTGCATCAAATTACCTTATTGAAACCGTGGAAGCGAATGTCTTGGTCGCTCAGATGCGCAGTGGAATGCATGGCCATTACGTCGGTGTCTGGTTTCGCGTACACCCGAACCTCCGGAACGTCGATCGTGACGGTCGCCATCGCCGCCCGACGACTTTCGCAGACGCCACCGTTCCGTCGACCGACCTTCACACGGGCGTAGCCGGGCTGTATGGTCCTGGCCACAGGTCGGACTGCGTCACTCCTGGGTCAACGAAAACGCTGTCGGATGCCGAGTCTTGATCTGCTCGACTGAACTCAATGACCTGGCTCGTGATGTTGGTGGACTCAGAAACTGCGAACATCACCGTGCTCGGCCTCGCCACGACAAAGTTCACCGGGGTGTTCAGAAGAGCATCAACGACTTTATCTTGTACGAGTCCTTCGAGACTTTCGGTTATGTACCCGGCAGGTGGATCGAGTGTAACTTTCCAGTCGGCACTGGTCTTGAGTTCAGAGACGAACTCACAACCCTCGGCATCCGTTCTTCCATCTTCAGGGGCCTCTGGAAAAGTTTGAGCGATCTGCTCTATTCCGTCGTCCAGCGGTGTGCCGAGAAGGCGACCCGAGACGCCCGCCCCCTCAACCGGGTTGCCGTCCACGTCCGCCACAAAAATTGTCATGGTGCCGGTCGTCGCGTCCTCACCGTCTATGGCGTTGCTACCCGAATCATTCGGGTAGATGACTGCGTCGCCCACCTGAGGGCCTCCCAGCTCACCACCCGACACGCTGACCCGAGCATTCACATAGGCCTTGCCACCGAGGATGTAGCCCTCCCCTAC
>JAYQSR010000053.1:0-4383 GCA_038146945.1 Ilumatobacteraceae bacterium | reverse complement strand
CCGCGGCCAGTGGTTGCGCACACGAAGCCCGGGAACAAGGAGAACCAGGAAGGCTGCCTTGTACCCGTAGGCGAATCCGGTGAGAGCGACGCTGGACAGGTAGAGAAACCCGCCGGCGAGTGCGAGTAAGACCCACACCGGAATCCGCTGGGATGGCGGGTTTGGATGCTTAGTGCGACCAAGAAACCAACCCCAGGCAATCGCGACTGCGCAGATAGCCACAAAAAGAACATCCCCCGTGCTCCACGTTTCCGGCAGCCTGGCAACAACGGGTATGCGCCCCAAAACAACGAAGTCTCCGAGTTCCGCCATTCCCGAACTCGCAGCGAGGCTCAACAGGACGTTGTCCCACGTGAGGACAAAGAATGCGGCCGTGGCTGCGGCGAATCCGGCCAGCACAATCCACCCTCGTCGCAGTCCCACCACCGGCAACAGAAGGATCGCCAGAACAAAGGGGTAGTACTTCCACGTCCCTGCCAGCCAAATTCCCAAGGCTGCGATTGACCAGGCCCAATAGGAGTTCCAGCGACGAGTCAGCCAGACCGCGAAAGCTGCGATCATCAGAACCAAGGCGTCGACATTTGCCCGCTCGAGTAGCAGTTGCCATGGGGCACCTACCGCCGCGGCGAGCAGCACGACGGCGGCCAGACCAAAACTCTGCTTGGCGACCCAGGCCAGGGCAATGCTGGCGCCGACGATTACCAAGAGCCCCCATAGCGTCGTGTTGGATTCCGTCAGCAGACCAAACGTGAATCTCCACCACGTGATGCCGGGGCCGTAGATTGATGGATCAGCCAGGCAACCATTGTTGGTCTCGAAAACATTGAAGCCCCATCGAGCGCAATCCACTGTCTCCAGCGTCAATCGAAGATCCCAGAACTGCACGACTCCCTGGGGAAGACGGATGGCTCTGTAGAACGCCGCCCCGGTGGCTGGCGAGACCACCACCAACAACCAGCCCATCAGACCAATCAGGGCTGAGACTCCCCCGACGATGTACGGCCACCCTCGGGTAACTCGCACATCCACCCACGTGAACGCTGTCGGAATCACAAATGCCAACCCGAGGATCACCGCAGCCGTCATGCCGAGGGTGGCAATTACCGGTCCTGACCCTGCTGGATCTTCTGACGCACGGGAGGCGACACCGATGGTGAAGATCGATATCAGGGCGACGGTAATCAGGGCCAACCCCGCTACGAACCGTGCATCACGAGCTGATCGGGTACCACTCGTCACGCTCGCCGACATGTCGTCAGTCTAGGAGCGCGGTGGCCAGGTGGCAGACTGCGCGCATGACGGAACTGGCATCCATCGTGGTGCCGGTATTCAACGGCATGCCGTACCTACCGGCCACCGTCCAGTCAGCCCTCGACCAGACCCATACGAACCTTGAGATCGTTCTCGTCGACGGTGGCTCCACCGATGACTCGTGGGCCTGGATGCAAACTCTCACCGATCCTCGTATCCGCATAGGACGCCTCACTTCTGGAGCCACGGCTGCGGACAACTGGACGGAAGCCAGTCGCCAGGCTCGGGGGGCATTCGTCAAGCTCTTATGCCAGGACGACGTTCTGCACCCACAGGCCATGGAAATTCAGATTCAGGATCTCCGTGAAAATCCAACGGCAGTCATGGCCTTGGCTCAACGCGACATCATCGATGCGCAGGGCCACGTTGTCTTTCGAGGATGGGGAACCCACGGGCTCAAGCCTGGACTCAATGACGGCGAAGAGTCTCTCACTCGCTCCTGTATGCGGGGGACCAACAATTTCGGCGAGCCCGTAGCCGTCATGTTTCCCCGACACGTGTTGGTGAATGCCCTGCCCTGGAAAGACGATCGCCCCTTCCTTCTCGACCTTGAGCTCTACACCCGGGTAATGCGCACGGGCGACATCGTCGTCCGCAAGGAGTCGGTTGGGGCTTCCTTCCGAATTAGCGCGAGTTCTTGGTCAACCAGGCTGACCCAATCGCAAACCGCTCAACTGCAGTCGTGGCAAGAGGAGATCTTGGAAGCTACCGACTCCGGGGCTTGGCGCAGGGTAGCGGCGTACCTCGCTGTAAAAACTCAATCGATCGTTCGTCGTTTCGTCTACCGCTACCTCAAATTGCGGGGCGCTTTCCATTAGATAGGCGTTGCCTCCACAGCGTGATCAACACACCCATACTCGTCATGATCTGGGCTCGGGGAATCTTCGAAGATCCGTACACACGATCGAGGAATTCAATAGGGACCTCCGCCACCGTCAAGCCCGCTTGATGAATCGCTTCGACGACTTCTAGGAAGAATGCGTAACCCTCATCGCGTAGGGAAGCATTCAGCACCACGTCTAGTGCTGTCGGGCTGAACACGCGGAACGATGTCGTGTACTCACTCAAACCGGTCGGCAAGGCGCACGAGCGGCGGAGTTCGCCCCAACCAACAGTCGGCGCCCGGCGCCGGCACGTGATGACCACCCCGGTACCTCGTTCCAATCAATGCGTGACATCACGGGCAGCTCGGCTTCGGGGAATCTGCACGCCTGGTGGGAACCATCGGCATCCATCGTGACCAAAGGTCATACGGTTCTCCTGCGCGAATCGCATCGCCATCAAATGCGCAGAAGCCAGACCCTGCTTTTCCGACCGGTGAATCAGGCGCAAATAGGGCGCCTCCTGGGCAATTTCCTCCAGCAAACTCCCCGTTCCATCCGGGGAGGAGTCATCGATTACCAGGAGGTCTGCGTCAGGGCAGGCCCGATGCGAGCCCCGGACCCACGCCTCCACGTTGCCCCTCTCATTGAAGGTCGCAGTGAAGATGAGAGTGCGCGGCACCCGGGAACTCTAGGCGAATGCCACAAGGGAGTCAGCACAACCTCAACTAGGCTGCACACGTGTCATCAGAAGACGTCCAGGTGCGCAGCAGCCGGGTGCACGACATCAGTGTGGTGATCCCGGTGTACGCCGGGGCTTCCACCCTGAACTCGGTCATCGACGAGCTACTTCCTTACGCGCAAGATTGCTTCAGTCCGGACGGCAACAAGTATCGGATCTCCGAGATCATCTTGGTGTGGGATCACGGGCCTGGTTCCGCCGATGACGTCGTCCGCGACCTGGCGGCCGCCCATGAAATCGTTCGCCCGGTCTGGCTTTCTCGAAACTTTGGTCAGCACCCAGCCACCTTGGCTGGGATGACTGCCTCCTCAGGAACCTGGATCGTGACCATGGACGAGGACGGCCAACACGACCCTCGTTTCTTCGGTGACCTCCTCGATGCTGCACTTAGCCATCGGGCTCAACTCGTGTACGCCGATCCGCAGGATTCGGTCCCCCACGGCGCTCTGCGTAATTTCTCGTCACGGGTAGCCAAATGGCTCTTCGTTCGAGTTCTTGCAGGTCGTGAGTTCGAAAGCTTCAACTCCTACCGACTCATCCATGGGGAGATCGGAAGAAGCGTCGCCGCCTACACCGGCTCTGGTGTCTACCTCGACGTTGCGTTGACGTGGGTGGTGTCCACCGTGTGTACCGCACCCGTGGTCAACCGCGTCGAAGGTCGACCTGCCAGCAACTACTCCTTCTCGCGCCTGCTCGGCCATTTCGGTCGCCTCGTCGTGTCCACAGGCACGCGCCCCTTGCTATTCGTCTCCCTAATCGGTGCGGTCTTCGTAGCACTGGGGGCGGTGTTGACGGTCTACGTGATCGCCGGGAGCCTGCTGGGCGATATCCCCGTTGGGGGCTGGGCGTCGACATTCGTCGCGATCTTGGTGGTCGGCGGCGCGACTCTTCTGTCTTTGGGCATCATTGCCCAATACGTCGGGGCTTCGACAAACATGTCTCTGGGGAAACCTCTCTACGTCACGGTGCGAGATCCGCACGATAACTTCGACGCGTGATCTCCGGACCACATCCTCATTCCTGGACCATCGGGTCTGGCGGTCTCGTCGGCCGATCCATTGATCGCGCATTGCCGAACTCCTTCCATGCATCGGCCATTCCCTGGCGTGATTCTGAAGCGCGACTGAGGGTGCTGTCCGATTCCACGAGCATGTTCTTCGATCACGTTGGCCGCGATTCCTGGTGCATCGTCTGGGCAGTAGGCGCAGGAACGGTCGGGAGTGACGAACGCAGTCTTGAAGAAGAAACCAGCGCTGTCCATAACTTCGCCTCCAGCCTGGCAGACACGCTGTCCGACCGCAGTCACCAGACAGGCCCTGGATTGTGCGTCCTCATTTCATCTGCAGGTGGCGTGTACGCGGGGACGCCCGATCCGCCCTATTCGGCGCACAGCACGCCGTCTCCGATCAGTCCCTACGGGGCTGCAAAATTGGCTCAGGAGCAAGCCTGGCGCAGGGCGCTGTCACCGGTATGTCCGACATTGACGATTCGACTCAGCAACGTGTACGG
>JAYQSR010000052.1:0-4420 GCA_038146945.1 Ilumatobacteraceae bacterium | reverse complement strand
GGGTGGGCTTCCTTCGTCTTGGACTGGCACCGGCGGAAAGTTTGGCCGGCCAGCTCATGCGCGGCGGAATCGGAAGCGGTCTGGTCAAGGTCAGTTCCGTTCTGATCAACATGGCCTTGGCTGTGCTCTTAGCGCGCAGCCTGGGGGCTGACGGCTATGGGATCTACTCCTACGTACTCGCACTCGTATCTCTGATGGCGATCCCCGCTTTCGGGCTGCCCATCCTCATGCAGCGCGAAACGGCGTCAGCGCAGGCAACGGAGTCGTGGGGGTCAATGCTTGGTATCTGGCGTTGGTCTGTCTCCGTGGCGGGGTTGATCACTGTCCTGACCTGCCTAATTGCAGCTGTGCTGGCGTTTGCGCTCGCGGCTCGGTTTTCTGAGGTGCAGCTATGGACCTTCGGTTTCGGTTTGTTCCTCGTGCCCTTGTTCGTGCTACGGAACATCCACGGTTCCGCGCTACGAGGGTTGAGACGGATCGTACTCGGACTCGCCCCTGAATTCGTCATTAATCCGAGTGTTCTGGCGCTGTCAGTCCTCGCCATCGTCGTCTTCTTCCCAAGCAAAGCACATGGGCCACAGAACGTCATGGCCTTCCATTTGGGGGCGGCGGTAATCTCGCTAGGGGTTAGTGTAGTCCTCCTGCGGCGCGTGCGGCCGGCGCCTCTGGCGGCTAACACCACCGCCGTGTACGACCTCGGCCGGTGGAACTCCAGATTGCTGCCGCTGTCGCTCCTCGTCGGCGCGAACGCTCTCAACCAACAGACAGCGATCTTGATCCTTGGTATGTTCGGGTCGCCGGACGAAATCGGCCTGTATCGTGTCGTGGCTCAAATGGTGAACCTGATCGGTTTTGGCCTCGCAGCCGTCTCGGCGGCGGTCGAGCCGCACTATGCCCGCCTGTACGCTTTACGGGACATGGCAAGATTGCAGAAGGTCGCGACGATAAGTTCGAGGTTCGTTCTTGGGACTGCGAGTGCGCTGGTTGTGATCTTTGTTTTGTTCGGAGAATGGGTTCTTGGTGTGGCGTTTGGCTCGGAGTTTAGACCGGCTTATGCGGCGCTGGTGATCATGACAATCGGCCAACTGTTTCACGTAGGTGTGGGCTCCGTAGTAAGCATGCTGAATATGAGTGGGCACGAGGCCGACAATGTCCGTGGAAAATTCGCGGCGGTCGTCGTAAACTTGACTTTCGGTTTCCTCTTGATCCCGGTCTGGGGCTTGGAGGGAGCTGCGGTTACGACGGCGACGAGCGTTACCGTGTGGAACATCCTTCTCTTCCGAGCCGTTCAAAAACGGCTCGATATCAACTGTTCAGCCTTTGGAGTTCAATGATCGATCGGGTCGCGCGTGACATCAAACGACATCAGCGCATTCCGGTTGTCGTGGCGTCTTAGTGGCATCTACCGCCGCTTCATCAACCGCCCGAGCCGATCGACGGTTCACAGGCACTACTGGATCGAGCGATACGGCGATGGTGGAAATTCCAACGACGGATCATACGGCGTGCTTGCCGAGTTCAAGGCAGAGGTGCTGAACGACTTTGTTCAGTCTGCGGTCCAGAGCGTCATCGAATTCGGGAGCGGGGACGGCAATCAGCTCAGGTTGGCCGAGTATCCCCTACATTGCTTCGACGTGAGTCCCGATGCGATCGCCGTCTGTAGAGAGCGGTATGCGGACGATGATACCAAGTCCTTCTTGCATATAAGGGATTACGCGGGTCAGAGAGCTGAGCTGACGCTGTCCCTGGATGTCATCTTCCACCTGATTGAAGACGATGTGTACGAAGCATACATGCATCGACTCTTCGATTCGTCCGACAAGTTCGTGATTATCTATTCCTCGAACACAGGACAGAATCACAAGTATCAGGCGCCCCATGTAAGGCATCGAGAGTTCCGTCGCTGGGTGACGGAGACGCAGACAGAGTGGGAATTGACTCAGCACATTCCCAACAGGTTTCCGTTCAAAGGCGACACCGTGACCGGCTCACCTTCTGATTTCTACATCTATGCGAAGGGCTGAGTGTTTCATGCGGCCGGCTGGCGAGAGGGAGACTTCTGCTCTCGTGGATTCCTGTCGGTGCAGTGCCCAAGCGGACGGTGAGTCGTGAAGTCTGTCGATCAGTGGACCCCCAGCAAGTACGTATACCGGAACGGGAGACTCGTCGCGTCAAGAGATGCCGGCGCGGTGAACATTGGATCGCGGTTGATCGGTGATGTTATCGCCAGTTATTACGGTCGCTACCTCCCGCAGCACGCCACCGGCAGACTACTGGATTTGGGATGTGGAAGGTACCACTCTTTGAGGCATACAGTCCGTATGTCTCGGAAACGTTTGCGTCGATTGGAGATATGCCCCACAGAACAGCTTCCGGATATCGAGTGCGATATAACTCCAGGTGCCTTCCGGGATAACAGTTGTTGGTCATCTCTCAGACGTGCTCGAACGTGCAGGCGAACTCTGGCGGGAGTTGGCCGGGTATGCAGTCGGTGGAAGGTCATTCTGATGTTCCATTTCTGCTGGCTCATGGCGACCGTATGACTTCTATCGCTATTCGGAGTTCGCGTTGAGGCGATTCGTCGAAATTTCCGGGCTCGATCTTGTCATGCTTGAGGCGACCGGGGGGTCACTGCACATTTTTGCCGACACAATGGCCAAACATCTCCAGCCAATCCCCCTGGGGGGGAAGGCGTTGGCGATGCTGCTTCAGCACATTCTGGGTGCGGTCACACGCACGCCTCTGGGACGAACCTTGTCCCGGAAGACCAGCCACGTGTATCCCCTCGGCTATTTTCTGATCGCCCAGAAGCCTGTCACCCGATGAGCCGTCGGGGCTGTGCAGACGTGATGCAGATGCAATCGAAAGAGAGTTGAGTTTCGTGTCACGAGACATGACAGTGATGATACTCGGCAGCGGTAAGTCTTATCATTCGACGCGCTGGGCCAACGCGTTGGTGGATGCGGGTATCTCTGTAACCTTCGTCACCGTCCACAGGGTCCGAAGGCCTCTCAATGACTCGGTGGAGGTCGTGGAGCTTCCCGCGGTGGGAAAGATTTCCTATCTGCACCAAGCGCCTCGAGTACGTGCACTCGTAAAGCAGGTGCAACCGGATGTGCTGCACTCCCACTCGGCGGGCGGCTACGGGTTTCTTGGTCGAGCCTGCGGATACGTGCCCTGGATTGTCTCCGTATATGGTTGGGACGTGTACGATGTCCCGCTTCGGTCGCCACTTCATCGGGCTGTCAAATTCCTCCTTCGGAGGCCCAACCGGGTCTTGGCGACCAGTCACGCGATGGCAGATCAAGTTAAGGCGGTGTACCCCGACCTTCCGCGGCCATCCGTTACACCGTTCGGTGTTGACACGGACCTGTTCTCTCCGGGGCCTTCGAAGGAGGGGACGGGCGAGCAGTCCCGTGTCGGATCGTGAAAAAGCTAGAGAAGAAGTATGGAATCCATGTCCTGCTTCAGGCGTTCGAACTGCTGCTGCGTCGATACGGTACCCCTGTCGAACTGCTAGTCGTGGGCGAGGGGGCGGAGAGGGACAGACTGCTCTCTATGAGGGCGGCGAGCCGATCCCCGGACCAGATTTCATTCCTGGATCCGGTGCCCAATTCGGAAGTCCCGGGTCTTCTCAGGTCTCTCGACATTTTCGTGGTGCCCAGCATCTACGACAGCGAGAGTTTCGGAGTCGCTGCGGTGGAGGCAGGGGCGGTCGGGCTCCCCGTTGTTGTTTCGGACGTAGGCGGCTTGCCGGAGGTCGTCGAGCACGAGCGGTCGGGCCTAGTCGTTCCCAGAGAGGCCCCAGAAGATCTAGCCGAGTCGATCGCAAGGCTGATCGAGAACCCGGAGGAGCGGGTCAAATTTGGGGCTGCTGGCAGGTTGAAGGTGGAGACGGAGTATGACTGGAATCTGAACGTGGCAAACATGATCCGTATCTACGAGTCTGTGCTGGTACGTGATTAGACCGGTGCGAATGCTGGCGACGATACGAAAGCTTTTCGATGCATGGAACGACAAGGGCGTCACGTACTGCCATTGGAAGAGCTTAGATCACCTCCCGGAGGCAATGCTCGGTGAGACTGATCTGGACCTTCTGGTCGATGAGTCCTCGGCTCGCCTTGCCGAGCAGGCTCTTGCCGATTCGGGGTTTGTGCGTCTGGAGCCCGTTCCGCTCCGTGGGTACCCGGGAATCGCGGACTACCTGTGCCTCGACCCCTCAGGCGTCTGGGTTCACGCGCACGTGCACTACCAACTCAATCTCGGCGACCGTTGGGTGAAGGCGTTCTGGTTACCGGCCGATCCCGTCCTTAAGCGCGCGGTATTCTCGGAAGAATTCGAGTCGTACGTGGTCTCGCGGGACGATGAACTATACCTCTTCTGTGTCCGCATGTCGTTGAAGTTCCGCCGTCGTTTCATG
>JAYQSR010000051.1:0-4446 GCA_038146945.1 Ilumatobacteraceae bacterium | reverse complement strand
GATGTGGTCCATCGTCGTCGTTTTCACGTTCGGTCTCCTGATCCGGGCCCTGGTCTGGGTCCTCGACACCCTTGCGGAGCGGAGCGCCAGCCGTCGGCTCTTCTACAAGCGTCTGGTGCCGATCGTCAGGATTACGCTGTGGACCTTCGCGGTATACCTCATTGTCCGGGTGATCTTTCGGATTGATGCCCAGGGAATCGTTGCGGCCGCGGCCGCGGTCGGTGTAGCCGTCGGATTTGCGGCTCAGGACCTGCTCAAGAACATCTTCGGCGGGCTCATTCTCGTCTTCGATCAGCCGTTCCAGGCTGGTGACAAAATCTCGGTGGGTGGGACATACGGCGAAGTGGTATCCATCGGGATTCGGTCCACAAGGATTGTGACGTCGGACGACAATATCGTGAGTGTACCGAACAGCCAGGTCGTCGATCAGCAGGTCTCGAATGCGAACTCGGGTGAACTCCATTGTCAGGTCGTCACAGATCTCTACTTGCCGGGTTGGGTGGATGAGGCGAGGGCGAAGACCGTGGCCTTCCAAGCTGCGGTCAGTTCGAAATACGTGTACTTGGCGAAGCCCGTAGTCGTCCTCGTGGCGGATGTGTTCAAGGAAACCTTTCTGACCAGAATCCGCGTCAAGGCGTACGTGCTGGACCCCAGGCTCGAATTTCTCTTTCAGAGCGATGTGACGGAGAGGGCTCGGGCAGGCTTCCGCGAGGCTGGACTGCTGAGGCCAGAGCACCTTCGGACGTCCCTCATCGAGCGCTCGGCCGCCTTGGATGGGGTTTCGATGGGCTCTGGGGAGGGGTCGAATGGAGCGTGACCGCGAGGCCGGCACCTTGTTGATGCAGATGCTCGATGCTTGCCACGGCCCCATCGACGAGGCGTGGGCCGCGCTGCATCAGACGTTCCAGGAAGTGCTGTATGCGAGACTCGCTGAAGGGCATCGAGCCCATGCCTCGGCTCTGGAAGCACTGAATGCGGACGGTGTGTGCCCTCCCGCGTCCGACAGACGATCCGAGCGCCTCATGGAGTATCGAACGCTCGTGACGACCTCGTTCATGGAGCCCGTCTCGACGTTTCTGCTTTCCGGCGTGTCGGCCCGGGTGCTGAATCGGTTGGACGAGGGTATTTCGGAGTCGATTCTTCGTATGGAGGATCTACCGGAGTCCCTTGTGGTGGCGTGGCCGGAGGACGCGCTGGGCAGGCGAGAGGGCGACGCGATTGTGCGGCGCGTGGCGAAGGCGGTGGGTCGTCGGATCAGTGCGGCGCGAAAAGGCGGATCGAGGCGCTCGGTCGCGTGTCGTGTCCTGAGCAGGAGTCATGTCGCGGCTGACCTTTGTCCGGGGGAACGCCGAGCTGCCCTCGAGATGCTCTCCGGCTGGGGCGAATGGGTAGGCGCATGGACGGGGATCCTCGCCGAGTGGGGTGATGTCGCCCTGCCGGCGCTCGTCCGGCTCGAGCGAAAAGGCGGCAAGAACGACGATGCGTGGTGGAGCGGGCTATGTGAGTCGGGTGAGCGGCTGCAGGAGGAGCTCGGAAGATTGCTGGCAGACACGCCGACAGCGCTCGCTTGTACGGCATGGTCGAGCCGGCAAGATGAACTTGCGGCCAGGCTCACTGACGAATTCGGGCTGGCGGGGAGCTTTCTGGAACGGCGGGCGGAGAATGTGCTGGCCGCGGATCTCGCATCGTCGTTCCCGAGCCGAGCGAGTCTCGGTCGTGGGACCGGGCGGTTCAATCGAGGCTGGAGCTCTACATCCGCCTTGTTGCCGTCCTTTCGGGCACCGCGGCAGTGCAGGGCAGGGTCGTGTCTCGGTTTCGGGACGAGTGCCTGACCGAGATCGCCGGCCTCGGCGAAATCGCCGATGAATTGGACAGATTCGCGGGTCGGATCCGGGCGGGGGACTTCTCGCAACCGGCCAATTACGAGGTGGCACCCATCCTCGCGAAGGCGATGGTTCAGGTGCCGTCCTCGGACCTGGTGGAGCAGTTGCTGACTGCGGGGGCGGATGCGCTGGTCGATTCGCTATTCAGCCTGGTGCGGCAGGTGCCCGTTCGACTGGATCTGCCGTTGGATGGCACGCGACCACCCAGGCCGCCGAGGCTCGTGGAGACCCGCCCGATCATGCTGCAGGAGATTGCGCGCAAGTCTCTGGATGCATGGAGGATGGAGCGGCTCCGGTCGACCTCTTTGGGCCTTTCAGGGGCCGTGGACCGAATTCGTGATACGGTGGCTGGCCTGGACGCCGTGTACGCCTTCGCCCATTCCGCTGCTGCAGAGGCGTTTGAGGCCAGCGACCCCGACACGCGGCTCGAGGGGCAGGAGATGGTGGCAGAGTCTTTGGAGAGTATGGCGAAGGCGCTTCGGCACGAAGTCGCTCGAGCGGATCGGGCATTGGGGGAGGTGCGAGCCAGTATCTCGCGGGAAATCGGTGATGGGATTCTCGCCTTGATCGATCGTGTCGCGGCCGGCCGAGTGCAGGCCCAGCTCTTCGCGGCACAGTCTCGATTTGCAGAGGTGCGGGCGAGGCTCCTCGGGTCGGTGAGGCCGCCTGTGCAGCGTGGTCTGCTTCTACTGACTCGCTTCGCCCACCGTTTGAAGTCGGGCCTCTCGCGAGGAATGATCCGTGGCTCCGAGATCGTTGGAGGGGCACGGGGTGACCAACCGGAATCGTTTCGCTCGATCAAGGAACTGGCGGATACGGCACTGACGGCGCGGAAACTTCCTCTCGTCTATCATCGACTTTTCTCTCTGGATCCGCTGGTCGATCTCAGTCTTCTTGCAGGGCGGCTGAAGGAACTTGAAGCCGGACTCGATCGGTGGCGGCGCTGGCGTGTGAAAGACGGCTCTCCGATGATCGTTCATGCCCGACAGGGTTGTGGCACGACGACGTTCATCAACGCGCTTCTGGCCTCCATAGAGGAGGAGGGCGGGAGCGTCTTGAGCGTGCAGATGAATGATCGTGTCTCAGACGAGCGCGTTTTCGCGCGCTTTCTGGCTGAGCGTCTGTCGCTCCCAACGGCCGAGGGGTTGTCTGATCTCGCGTCGTCCATTTTCGAAGCTCCGGCCGGGTCACTTCCGAACGTTGTTGCCCTGGACAATCTCGAGCACCTGTTCATGCGCACTCCCGGTGGAAGTGACCTGATCGAGCGTCTACTGACCCTGATGGCCGAGACGGAGCCGCGCCTGTTCTGGGTCGGTGGTATCACGACGTCGGCCTGGCAGCTGGTCGCGGCCGTTGAGCCGACTGCGGTGTCGCAGGTCGAGCTTGTTCAGCTGGGTCCGCTGACGCCTGCTGCGATCCGTGAGGCGATCGGTGTTCGTCATCGTCGAAGCGGGTTGCCTCTCCGCTTTGAAGGACCTGTCGAGGGTCGAACTGTTCTCAGGAGGAGACTGAGTCAGGCTCGTACCACGGAGGACCATCAAAATTTGGTGGCCGATACCTTCTTCGAGCAGTTGGGGCGCACCTCTGGCGGAGACCTCAGACTCGCGCTGTTCCAGTGGCTTCAGGTAGCGGACTTCGGTTCGGGCCAGGGCGTGAGAATTTCCCCAGTGGAGCGACCGAGCTTTTCGGTTCTTGAGTCACTGACGCTCACGCAGAATTTCACCCTGAAGGCGTTTCTCGAACATCGAACGCTGACGCTCGCCGAACACGACAAGATCTTTCGACTGCCGCGTAGCGAGAGTTTTCAGATTTTCGAGTCGCTCGGAAATCGACACCTCATCCGCGTCCAGTCGCCGGATGTCTCCGGAGAAGATACCCGGCCAGGGGTGCAGGCCGACCTCCGGTACCAAATCCAGCCCTTGTTGGTTGGCGCAATTACGTCCCACTTGCGAGCGCGCAACATCGTGCATTGAGATTCGACTGATCGGTCCTGAGTCGGCTCACAGCCAGCCTCTCCGGCGAAATGTCCAAAGCATGCCCCCGAGTGCGATTCCCATGAATGCGAGAAGCGCCGGGTACGCCCACGGAAGGTCGAGCTCTGGCATGTACTGAAAGTTCATGCCGTAGAGACCTGTTAGAAACGAAAGGGGAATGAACATGGTTGCGATGATCGTGAGCACTTTCATGACCTCGTTCATGCGGTTGCTGACGCCGGACATGTACAGCTCCATCGCTGCCGAGAGCACTTCGCGCAGAGACTCGACCGTGTCTATGACGTGCACAGCGTGGTCATGAACATCACGAAGGAAGACCGTTGTCTCCGCCGAGATGAGCGGTAGTTCGTCGCGGTACAGTTGACCGAGCGTTTCTCGAAGAGGCCATACGGAGCGTCGGAGCATCAACATCTCGCGACGCAGATGATGAATCCTGTGCAGCAGCTCCGGTGTCGGGGTGACGAGGACCTGATCTTCGAGTTCCTCGATCCGGTCGCCCACTGCCTCCAGGATCTGGAAATAGCTGTCCACGATCGTGTCCATCAGGGCGTAGGCGAGGTAATCGGGTC
>JAYQSR010000050.1:0-4505 GCA_038146945.1 Ilumatobacteraceae bacterium | reverse complement strand
GGGCAAGAGTATCGGGTGGCAGCCTGACATTTTCACCTGATCGTAGAGCCATCCTGTGTGCGGCAGGGCGGCGAGATTCCACAAGCCCCGCTCTGCCAGCTTCCCGCTCAAGGATGCGAATACCGTCTCCGCACCCCCCGGTCCTGCCGTGTCAATCAGATGGAAGACACGCTGCCTCGTGATCACAAGGCAGCCCTCAGGGCGACTCTGGTCAAGCGGTGCTCCATGGAGTGGTGAGCATAGGCGGACAATGGTGCAAGATAAGGAAACAGGCGCGCAGCCCGCCTTTGGCCCGAACGGTCCCCGGTTACGAGAACGAGATGCTCCAGTGTTGACCCCAGGCGTGCAACACGGCTGCACTCCAGATTGGCAATGCTAGGTGGTCGGCGCCTCCATCGAAGCGACTGAGGACGTCCTCGACGCGCTTTGGGTCACAGAGCCCGATACGAGTCACGTTGTCACGCTGCAGGACATCGCAACACCAATCGCGAAGGTCGGACCGCAACCATCGGGTGAGGGGAACAGTGAACCCCATTTTCGGACGATCGAGCAAGGCAGACGGCACCATCCGCTCGGCTAGCCGTCTCAATGGCCATTTGCCCTGCCCGTCACGGAACTTGATATCGACTCCCAACCTCCAACTGAACTCTACGATCCGATGATCCAGCAAGGGTACGCGGGTCTCCAGGGACGCCCGCATGCTGGCGCGGTCGACCTTGGTTAGCAGGTCGGCTGGAAGGTATGTCAGTTGGTCGACAAGCATCATCCGATCTCTGAGTGTCGGCCCGGACCAGCCGGCGTCGTTCTCACGTGGACCCGAGCCGTGGCAGAAGAGGTCGGCCCGGCCGACCCGCAAAAGGGCAGCGTAAGACTCCGCCTCGCCCCGAGCGCGCAGTACAGCTGCGACCTTATTGCCTTGATCGGCGGCTGAGTGTTGCGTTCCAAGCTTCCCTGGCCCTGCAACCCCTCGCAAGGTCCTAAGTAGCCATTCGGGGCTGTGCTCTAGGGCGGAGGCCGAGACTCGTCGCAAGGGAGCGGGTATTCGTCGGGCCGCGGCGATGAGCCGAGCACCTCTTTCGTATCGGGTGTACCCGCCGAACAGCTCGTCTCCTCCATCACCAGAGAGAGCGACTACGACCTCTCGGCGAGCTACTTCAGAAAGCAGTAGAGTCGGTAGGAAGGAGGGGTTAGAAACGGGCTCGTCGCAGACTTCGGCCAGGTCCGGAACGAGGGCCAACAGATCCCCTTCGCTGAATTGAACTGAGGTGTGCAGCGTACCGAGTTGCTTGGCGATGGCAGAAGCAGCCGGCCCTTCATTGAAGCGCGGGTCATCGAACTCGATAGTGAACGTTCGGATCGCATTCGAGGTTGCACGGGTCATCATGCCCACGACCAGTGTTGAGTCGATTCCACCAGAGAGAAAGGCTCCCACGGGGACGTCCGCCACAAGGCGAATCCTGACAGCTTCCTCGATTAAAGCCTCGAGTTCTTCCAGCGACTCCCCCGCATCCGGGATCGATTCGACGAAGGTGCAGCCGGAATTGACCAGTGCTGATGCCGCTCTGGCTCAACGCGGCCAGGCCCGTGGGCGGTATACCCTCTAAGCTCACCAGGACGCACCTGTTCGACACCGGTAAGGATTGAGGAGTCTGGGTCAACACTAAGCCTGTCGAGACATCGGTATGCCGCGGCTGGGTTTCCGCGGCCGGTGAATAGCGGACAGCCGTGGAAGGCGCGTGCCTCGGACGCAAAGGCGACACCCCGTCCCGATTGCAAGGCATAGAGCGGCTTGATCCCGAGCCGGTCTCGGGTGAGCCACAGCCTCCTTTCCACCGTGTCATACGCTGCAATGGCGAACATCCCGAGTGCGCGGTCCAGCACGGGCCGAATTCCCGCTCGGTCGATCGACTCGACGAGAACCTCCGTGTCAGAGGTGCTACGAAGTGAGTCTGGATTGAGACCGAAGTGCCCGATCAACTCATGCGAGTTGTAGATCTCACCGTTGAAGACGAGTGCCCATCGCCGGGAGGCCGAGACCATTGGTTGACGCCCATTCTCTGAAAGATCTCGTATCGAGAGGCGGCGGAAACCTAGGTAGATGCCATGGGACCGGTCGTGCCAGTAGGCCTCGTCGTCGGGGCCGCGATGCGTCAGGTGCGATTCATGCTCCGGCCATCAATCGGGTTCCACGCCGTTCGCATGTCAGACAGGACATCCCGCGAAGCCATGTTCACGTCCGTCAGGCGGTGATACCTCTAAACTCTGCCGGGCGTCCCGCGCTCACAACTCCTTGGCGGCCAAGGTCCAGGTCACCCGCCTTCTCGCAATGATCTGGCGCGTCTTTTGGCCACGATCGCTATGCCGCGGGCCGTCAGGTATGCGAATGCCAGCAGCGTCCGACCGGGCCAGTAGTGCCACCAAGCTCCCGGGTAACGACGGATCACGAGCGTGGTGGACAGGCCCAGCGAGAGGCCGAGTGAGCCCAACGCGACCCATGCCGATCCGACGGCCAGTGACATCGACGCGGTGATTAGTGCGCACCAGTGAGCGACGGCTGCGACCGCTACTCTCGACCGGATCAGGAGGGCGATCGATTGGACGTCGCCTACCCCATGCCATACCTCACGGCGAATGAACTCCGAAAGAGTCTTCGGATACCCGAGGTGAACCACAGTTAGCTCGGGGTCGACCTCCAGTTGACATCCCCTCGCGACTGCTCGCCGGCAGAAATCGTAGTCTTCACCGGTCCGCAACACTTCCGCGAAGCCACCAAGGGAGTCGAAGGTCAATCTTGAGACGAGGAGGTTCGCACTCCCCAGGTGACTCCCCGACGGCTGCTCTTCAGAGAACCAAGTTCGCTCGATCCAGCTTCCGTCCGGGGGTGGCGTGCACCATCCTCCCGTGACCATCGGAGGGGCAGTGGCCCTCAGAGTTTCCAGCAGGTTTACGACTCGCTTGGCCCATTCCCTTGAGATCAAAATGTCCGCGTCGAGAAAGGCGATTACGGGCGATGTCGACACCTGCACTCCGAAATTTCGCAGGCTACCGACCGTCGAAAGATGTGTCCCATCTCTGACCGTGACTCCGTACGCCTCGGCGATGTTTGCAGTGTCGTCGGTAGAGCCGTGGTCAACGACAATAACCTCGGTCGTCTCGGTCGTAAGAAACTGCATGACGGCCGTGAGGGCTTGTCCAATCACGGCTGCTTCGTTCCGGGCAGGGATTACAACTGCCAGTGTCTTGAGTGACCGCTGGTGTGACGACGTCATCGTTGATCTCGAGAGACCCGGTGCAGATCAATGATCCGCGCGCTCCACGATTCGGGTGCCCGGTTTCGAATCAGCTCCCGTGCAGGTTAGTTAGGATTAGCATTCCATACGACGGTGTTCACCTCATGGACATCAAGCAAGTCGCCTCCCCCCAAACTGATTGCGTTTAGATGCCGGCCGAGACGAGGACGTTCAGCGTTGAAGTTCTTGACTGACTAGGAACGGTGGGTGAACTCTTGTGCGGAATCCACAACCTGATGCGTAGTAGCAAGAATCTCGTTTCAGAGGCAACGATGTCAGCTAGATACCGAGGTGTTTGGGCGACAGGGATGTGCATAGTCACCTTGCTCACGTGGTCGGGGTGCGAGAGGCCGACGGAGATCGTTCAATCGGACGGCCTGACGGCAAAGCGGTGCGAACCGAACGCCGCATGCACGATAAACGTGCCACCAGTTACCTTGATAGTTCCAGCGGGAGCGCTGATCAGGGCCTGAGTCGACCCTCGAGCCGGCAGACGCGGTTTCGATACCGGAAACCTTCGTCGCGGGCCCGCCAGACCGTGAGTCAGCGGACGTCACCTTCGCGGACGTTGATGTGATCGTGGAATATTCGGCGCTGTGTCTCTAAGGTCTTGCCGGCTTCCTTGAGATGGAGTTGAAGCTCTTCGGGCTGGTCGGCGCTAACTGGAACGCTCTAGGTGACGCGAGCGTGGATGTCGAGAGAAAGTTGGTGAGGGGCGTTGCTAGAGCCTTGGGGACATTGGCGCTCGTGGGCACTCCCGCCGCTTCAGTCGTACTGTCGCCGTCCGTTGACACGCTGGAGCTTCTCGAGAGTGTCCAAGTAACAGTGGAGGTTAAGGACGCTGACGGCATGACACTCCCCGAGCGTCTCGTCGATTGGAGCATGTCGGGCTCGGATATCGCTTCTGTGACCTTAGGCGACGGCCGGTCTGTGACTGTCGTTGGAGAGAGTGAGGGCGAGTCAACGCTGAACGCGCGTGTCGAGGGTGTGCAGGGGGACGCTCAGTTCGTCGTAGTCGCCGCGGCTGGCGCGTCTTCCCCCTCAGCGGCGATTACGTCGCCGGCCTCGACGACTCAGATCGATCTGGGTCAGAGTGTGGACTTTCAGGGGTCTGCGTCCGACCCGGACGGTGTGGTGGTAGATCATCTCTGGAATTTCGGTGACGGTAACGGTTCTGACCTAGAGGACCCGGGTCCGCACGTGTACGGCGCGCCG
>JAYQSR010000049.1:0-4544 GCA_038146945.1 Ilumatobacteraceae bacterium | reverse complement strand
GTCCTGGGGCGCGAGTTGCTCGTCGACTGCGTAGAGGGTTCGGCCCGTCGGCTGATGGGAGATTCCCGTCGTCTGCATGGCGCGTTTCCCAAGTTGACGTTCACCGACCTGGGAGACGCCTTGCAAAGGACAGTTGCGGAATGAGGCCCGAACATGTGGAGAACCTACGGTCGCCCCTCACGGGGGCGGTACTGCACCTAGACAGTGACGACGAGCTTTCAGGACGGCTCCTCTCCGAAGATGGGCGCGAGCAGTACCTCGTCAGCGGCGGCATCCCACGGTTCTTCGATCTGGCAAAGACGGAGAGTGATCAAGCGCGGACGATCGACTCTTTTTCATTCAAGTGGTCGAAGATCCCCGCCTACGCGCATGGAGAGTCGACGAAGAGGAACCGGGAAGCCTGGTACCTTGAGCGCTTCGGCTTCTTCGACGAGGCAGGACTCGCCCGCTCTCTGCGGGGAGCCAGACGCCTACTGGAGGCTGGTACCGGCACGGGGGTGGACACGGATCTTCTGACGCGCAATTCGTCGGGCACGCTGTACGGGGTCGATGCCAGCGGCGCCATCGATCATGCCTTCGAGCGCTTCCGCCATGAGCCTCGAGTCTGCCTGCTTCAGGGAGATATCGGCGCCCTGCCCTTCGAGGAGGACTTCTTCGATGTTATCTCCTGCGACCAAGTGCTGCACCACACGCCCGACCCACGTGCGGTCTTTGCTCACCTCGTCAGACATCTTCGGGTTGGGGGTAGGTTGCTGCTCTACGTGTACCGGAGGAAGGGAGCGCTGCGGGAGTTTGCGGACGACCACCTACGCTCGATGTTCACCCAGGGCCCTGAGGAGGCCTGCGTCGATGTCTCGGAGCGTCTCGCCCGTCTGGGCCGCAATCTGTCTCGCCTCAAGACCACGGTCGAGGTGGAGGACGACTTCCCGGAGCTGGGTCTGAATCGCGGGATCTACGACGTGCAGCGGCTCATTTACGACCACGTGCTCAAGTGCTTCTGGAACGATGACTACGACTTTGAGACGAACGCCATGGTGAACTTCGACTGGTACCGACCCGTGCATGCCTTCCGCTACACAGTGGAGGAGATCCGCACGTGGTGCCAGGAGGAGCGCATGTCGATCCAGCACGAGAACGTCTCACCTGCCGGCATCAGCATCATCGCCCAGCGGGAAGCCACCCAGTGACCTCCGGCTTGCACCAGTGCTTCTACGATCTCGGCCGCCTCCAGCGCTACCTGGGAGGGGGCGCCCATTTCGAGGCCGTGTCGGAGCTCGTCGACGATGTGGATCTGCTCAGAGCCCTCGAGGCGAAGGTCGAGCATGTGGACGAGTTCGAGACGAAGACGTTCACGTCGGTATTCGACTTCCGATTCTACCGCGTGGCGATCTATGCCATTGTGCGGGCGATGCGTCCTACGTCCGTTATCGAGACCGGTGTCCTGCATGGGCTCACCTCCGCCTTTATCCTGAGGGCCCTGGAGCAGAACCGCGCAGGACGGTTGACGTCTATCGACCTGCCTTCCTATCCCGATCAGGGACCGCCAATAAGGATGGCTATGGCCTGTCTTCCCTCCGGATTCGATCTCGGGGTGGGTCGCCCGACAGTCTGAGGAGCCTGTGGGACTGCGTCTGGGGCGTCGGCCGACGATCTGCCGCATGTTCTTGGAGAGTCTCGGTCGCATCGATGTTTTCGTGCATGACAGCGAGCATTCGCACGGGACGATGTGGTTCGAGCTTGCGCGGCGTGGGCGGTCCTCCTCAGAGGAGGCGTCTCCTCTGCGACAACATCGTGGACAATGGGTCCTTCTTCGATTTCTGTGCGAGTGTCGCCCGACATCCGATCACCTCTCAGCGCCGAACCGTGACCGACTGGAAGCTCCGTTTCGGCGTTATCGTCCGATGATGAAGGGACTGGACGAGACGGTTCGGCAGTTCCGCCACGATGGCTTCGTCGCGCTGCCGGAGTTGCTGTCAACGGCGAGATAGTGGCGCCCGAGATGCTTTTGACGAGGCGGTGGCATCGGGTGAGATCTGCGTAGATGGCGACGGCATCCAGAACCTCAATGATGCGATTTTCCGTCATCCCCAGTTTGAGGCCCTCGCGCGGGACCGTAGGATCTGCGAGCTCGTACAGGCTGCCCTGGGAGCTCCGATCGAACTGCAGCACTCGAAGTTCTTGAACAAGCCGTTGCGCGACCGAGGCGGCGGCAAGGTCAAGTGGCATCAGGACTTCGCGTTCTTCCCGCACACCAATACGGACCTGCTCGCCGTCGGTGTGCACCTGGATGAAGAGACATCCTCTTCCGGCCCGGTGCGTGCCATACCGGGGAGCCACCGTTGGGGAGCGTTGAGCCACTGCCGAGGTGACGACTTCGTGTATGAGTGTACGGCCGAGTTCGCATGGGAGGCGGCGGAGTTCGTGGAACTGACGGGCCCCGCCGGGCAGGTCACGCTGCACCACTGCCTGACGATGCACGATTCCCAGGCGAAGTTGGCCGACGGCCCCCGCCGGGTGCTTTACCTGCAGTACCGGGCACAGGATGCCGTGCAGTTGGCCGGCGTGGTGTGGCGTTGTACTGGTATGCCGTGACGGTTCCTTCGGACGTGAAGGGGACGGCTTGCGGTTGGACGGCGGTCGCGTGGAATTGCGCGGCAAGGCAGGGAGACTCTTCGACCTCTTCACGGACGTTTGGCTCCGGACGATTCCGCGGCCGCGCACTCGATCTCTGGATCTGCGGCGCAACAGGCCTGATTTCTCGATCAAGAAAGCAGACAATGAAATCCATTGACATACTCTTGGCATACCCCTTAAACCCTCGCACGACATGGCGAACAACATGACGTGTCTCTCGATCCTCTTTCCCGGGCGATGTTCGAGGCTCGGAAGCGCGCGTGCCTACTACGACGAGCGCTTCGATCCTCGGAGATGCTCGACGATCTGATATGCCGCTCCAGCGAGATCGGCGTCAGTTGCTTCACGGGGACGCAGGCGGGTCAGGGAGCCAGGATCCTCAAGCGCGCCAAGGAACTCAATCCCGGAATCGTGACCGGCGTCGGCGGCTTTCACGCGCGGTTCAATCCCGAGGCTACGCTCGCCGAGCCTTCGTCGACAGGATCTGGCCGAAACGATCCTATGGCGAGGAGTTCTTCCCCTACAACGAGCGAACCCACATCCACTTCGTTCGTGGTGACCTGATATTACCAGACGTCGAGGGTTGCCCTTTCGTCTGTATTGTTCCTGGTTCGCAGTCATCTCCTGGAAACCGCGCGAAATCTCCGGACTCGAGTTCGAATTGAAGTCGATCCACGACGGCGTCGGCTTCGAGCACATCATTTTCCGACCCCAACATCACCTTCGGAGCCTGAAGGATGAGGCTGGGGATACGCAACGCCTCGACAAGATCAAGCGGATTCGTGAGATCGGCCGCGTCATGAGAGAGATCGCGCCACCTGGGATGCGGCCATTCGTGTGCCGGATCTCTGTTTGCCTGGAATGGTCGATGCTCTCGTGGAGGCGAATTGCTCGCGCATGCTCATCGGCTGCGAGTCGGGTCACGATTACTTCCTGCGGAAGGTGATCAAGAAGGGACATGGCCTGAAGCACATAGAGCAGGCGGCGAAGAACGTGAGAGGCTCAGGAGTCTCGGTGCTCTATAGCTTCATCCATAACATGCCGCGTGAGACACAGGAGATGAAGCTTGCAACCTTCGATCTGATCGACTGGATCCGGGAGACCGATCCCGACGCGCGCGTCTCCGTCTACCAATTCTGTCCGTACCCCGGCAGCCCGATGTACGAGGATGCCATCGCCGGGATCGGCTATCCGCGCTTCGATCCGCCAAAGACGATGGAGGAGTGGGGCGACTTCCGGGGCATGCGTGCGCCAATCTATTGGATCGCAGGACTGGCCTTCCGTCGACAACTCACGGAAGAATTTCGCCGGCGACGACTGGAGGCTGATTGAGCCCTATATCAAGCTCGCCGAGGAGAAGTGGCGGTCCCGTGACGTAGCCGACTTCCCTTGCGAAGATGTGGAAAGCCTGATCGCCTCGCAGATGAGGAAGCGTCAGTCGGCGATCGCGGAGGCGTCCTGAGAGAGATTCCAATGCGCGCGGCCGTCGTCGGAAACATAGCGGGGTATGGGTACATCATCAGTCGTTTCCTCAGGGAGAGGGGACTCGATATCGACTTATACATCTCCCGCTACGACGAGAGCCCCGAGACGATCTTCCACCTGGGTTCGGAGCGCGAGCCGTGGATCCGCGAGTGGGATCGTGTGCCTCGGTTCGAGTCTATGGCTCCCACCCAGCGCTCTCACGGGTTGCATTTCCTGTTGACCTCGGTAGCCCTGACGAGAGGTCTTCGGGAGTTCGATGTGGTCCTCGGCTTCGGGATCCCATCGATCTGTGCCTATCTCAGCGGCGTGCCGTACGTGGCAAACGCCAATGGCAGCGATCTCCGAGAACTTGCGCGCGAGTCCTCCCTCAAGGGTCGCCTGATGCGACGGACGTACGAAAGGGCAAGCCGCGTGCTGTTGTGGAA
>JAYQSR010000048.1:0-4587 GCA_038146945.1 Ilumatobacteraceae bacterium | reverse complement strand
CCATACGGAAACAGAAACAACCGCGTACACCTACCACGATGAGTTTGTCGAGACGAACCGCATCTGGCACGACCACGCCTTCAATCCACACAACGGTTGCGCCTACACCGTGCATGGAGACCGCTGTATGGGTTGGGAGATCCAGGGCTACACCACCAAGGTGAAAGATGACGCTCCGTCAGGGTGGACGGACAACGGCACGGCCTACGCGCGTGACGTAGAAGTCAAGGACGCGACACCCGAAGGTTGGAGCGACAACGGAACCGAATGGATCCGGACCGCAGCGAAAGTGGCGAGGACAGTTCCCGCCTAGAGGTTGCACCACGCGGGTCGTCGGCATTCGTGCCGGCGATCCGCTGTCGTCGGATCACCAGCGCCGGGGGTCGATCAGGTCCAGATCCGACGAGGCCAGTGACGCCTCAAGCAATCCCGGCGAGCATGACTGCCACGCAGTCACGATTTCAGTCAACTCACGGGCCGACGTCGCTCCCACCACCACGTGCGTCCCCCACAGCAACCCGCGAACATGCCCTAAACACGCTTCCAAGGCTGACGATCGCCCTTGGATGGAGTCACGAAACTTCACCACGTCTGGATGATCGGCGAGTCCACCACCGGGCGCGAGCAAAATGCCCTGGAGGAAGACGCTGCGCACAAAAAATGTGAGCCAGAAGTGGACAACCGCCAGCACACCCGATTCATCAACCTTCGATCAGCACGTTGGCGGGTACCTGAACCTCCTGCAATGGAACTCCGACCGCGACGAATCTCACAGCCATATGGGCCAGCGGCGTCAGACCGAGACTCCGACGCGAGATGCCACACCGTCATCAGTAACCGGCGAGGCCTCGGACGGCGGCCTTCGACTCGCATCATCCAAAGAGTCCCAGTCGTGGATCAGCACCGCGTCGAGCAAGTGGACTCCCAGATCTGTCAGCGAGGAAGAGACCTGGTCACCGGCGTCGTCTCGGCCACTGATCTTCGTTGTTACCTGGAAGTCGCGAGAAAAAGGCCGCAGGCGCGCCTCGGCGTCGCCGTATCCGCGCGCGGTGTCCACCCGCGAGATTCCCGCCTGCAACGACGCATCGACGAGCGCCGAAATTTCAGCATCTTCTAAGCGGCTGCTCGTGTTCGTTACGCCATAGGCATGGCCCCACTGAGCGGTGCCTAGGACAAGTTGGCTCACAGGCCTGATTCTGTACCGTCGGCGGCTAGCGTGGACACATGACCAACGCGGACGGCCCACGTCTGGCTCAGACGGCGCTTCGCGTCACGCGGCCTGTCGAATTGATCATTCCGCTCACTATCGCGCTCGTGATCACCGCGATCGCCCAGCGTTGGTCTGGCCTAGACACTCCCGATTCCAGCTTCTATGCCTCCCTGGCTCTGTTCGGGGACGAAGTCACCGACCGAGCACCGTTCACGAGCTACTACTGGACTCGCCTCGGCTACATCGCTCCCGTCAGCGCGCTCACTGCGATTCTCGGAACCTTTCCAGGATTTCTCGCCTACAAGTTCCTGCTGACCTCGGCGATTAGTCTGAGTGCGTTCCTCACCGTTCGACGTCACACCAGGACGTGGATTGCCACCTGGCTTGCCGCGGCGGTGGTGTCGTCCACAGTAATTCTGAGCTACCTCGGTAACTCCTACCTGACAGGCAGCGTGCTTGCCGGAACGTCCATTCTGATCGCGCTTTCGACGACTCCCCGACATCCACGTGCGTCTGCTGCTCTCGCCGGCACCACGATGGGTTGGCTCGTCATGGTCAATCCACCCGGCGCCCTTCTTGCCGGAACCCTCTGGCTCGCTCTCACCATCCATACGCATAGAACCAACATGGCTGTCCCGATCTGGCACCAAATCGCGATAGCAACAGGGGCCACTATCGGCGCATTCGCCGCGTTTCTCGCCATCGGCAAGATCATGTTCCCGGCCATGAATTGGTTCGCCGAGTATCAGGACGCGCAGCAAATCACTTTCCAACTTCTCCTCACCCACCGCTGTGTGGCTGCGGGACATCTCCTTGCTGGTTCCCGCCGCCGTCCTCATCATCACGGTCATCACGTGGTTCTTCACGCGACATAGCTCGGCCGCTCAGCAGGCCTTGATCATCAGCGTTGCCAGCGTCGCCTTCATGTTGGTGTTCAACCCACTCATGGGTGGCATTGCGCTGGAAGCACCGATGTACCAATCAATGCTGTGGCCACCGGCACTGATCGCCCTCTGTCTTGCTGCGACGACTCGACTGACGGACAACGTGTCCTCCTCGAGAATTCCTCAACTTGTCGCTGCTCTCGGGATCATCGGCATCGTTGCTGCGGGGTACGTGGCACCAGGTATCGAGTTGCCACTTGGCATTGGTCTTGCCCTCGCCGTCACCGCACTGGTCCTTTTCACTCCCCGAACAACAACGGCAACGCTTCTCACCGTGGCGACTTTCCTCGCTGGCGCTCAACTCTTGCAGAATTCCCGTGATGACCTGGGGTTGTACTACCTCAGCCCTACCACTGGGCGTACGCCAGCAATCCGATCGAGACCAAGATCCGAACAGCAGTCAATTCTCAAGAATGGCTACTGGACAACACCAACTCGGCTGACCAGATTCTTCTGTGGGTAGACGGTCCATGGACCCAGGGTGACCGCGAACTCTACGTAGCCGCAGGCATGCAACTGTGGGGCGAAAACCGCATCACTCTCGAGCCGACCCTCACCGATGATTACGGACTCAACCAACTCGACACGATTCAGCCAGATGTCCTTGCGCTCTACGGCAAGTCAATGGATTCTGTGATGACCTTTTGGGAGTCCATCCCCAAAGCAAACGACCCGAGCGCACCCATTTGCTACGACTACGCCTGGCCCGCCGACACCAGCAGCAACTTCCCCACCACCCAGGGCCACACGTGCCTAACGCGACTGTCCTGGAAGTAGTCGATCATCAATCAATTGCGAGCAACAATCTCGTCCAATTGAGCAATCCCGGCCAGGCCGCCAGACGGATTCATCAAGATCACCGAACGGCCCGGGTTGTTCTCCGCATCGCCTTCGACCAATTCGGACATCTCATCCCAATTGCTCTGCTGCGAGAGCCAATCCGTTTGCAGGGAGATCGGCGTACCTCGCATGGTGGCTTCGGATCCGGTCAACCCGATCAGCAATCGCGTGCACGAGTACGACTCCTGTCCCAACGGCAGTGCCGTCGGCACATCACTTGTCGGTGGGGCGAACATGCACGCCACCGGCAGCGACGAGATCGGCTGCAACGCTTGATTCTTCACTTCAGCGGCCGACCAATACACGGGTGCACTCGAATCAATCGATGGCCACAGCAGCGGTGATAGGGCCGACAGAGCCCGAGGGAGCAAGGTGTCCACAACCAGCACCAGCACGATCGCGCCAGCTCCCGCCCAACGCAAGGCCGTCATCCGGGCCTGTGGCGCATCCAACGCCATCAAAGCAATCGGCGCGTACGCACCAATCATCACGATCACCAGAGCAAATAGTGACTTATTCAATGAATAATTCGGAGAGGTCGCGGTCGAAATCGAGTCCATAAGGGCAACGACTCCGATGTAGCCACCCACGATCGTCAGCGGGGCGAACTTCCACGCCACGCGCTTGCTGCCAGCAACCCCAGGTTCCCTTGAAGGACTCCGAGTCAATAGCCACACCGTTGCCATCAGAGCTACCGCCGCCACAACAACCAGCAGTGGTGTCGCCACCTCGGTTGCTCCCGGTGCTCGGAACAGATGAGCGGTGGCAATCACTTCACCCGAGAGGCTTTCGACGACGGCAGCAACGCCTTCGTCTCCGCCTGCCGTTGAAAGCGCTGTGCCGACAAGCGGAATCGAGGAAACATCGATTCCCAAGAGATACAGCGTGCTCGAGGACAGGGCATCCCACGAAACAAGCATGGTGACGATCAGCAGCCCCAATCCCCACCACCATCGACGGCGCACCACCCACACAAGCAAGACAACGATCGTCGCAACCGCAACGGCGGTCATTGGCAGCCACACGCTCGCCGCCGTCACAACTGTCAAGGATGCGGCCAGTTGCAACCAACGGGATCTGGACAGGGCATAAATCGCGAACCACGCGACCAAAACCAGCAACACAAATTGCAGCGACAAGTGCCCGTAGCTGGTCACGATCGCGCTGGCTAAGGCGACCGTCAGCATTCCCACCCAGACCAGAACCGCCGGAACGATAGATGCGGCACCAGCCTGGGCAGCACCGCGCTTTGCTCGCAGCCGCACCTCGGCAAAAACTGCGAGCGCGAACGGCACGAGCGTGATGAGCAGGAACTGTGTTGCTACCACGGTATTGGCCGCGACAGCCACTTCGTTCACACCACCGAGAAGAACGATGGATAAGACACTGATCAGCGCTGCCATCACGCTCATCACGAGCAGTAGTGGGCCGCCTGCATACCCGGTGAACTCGATCGCCCTGCCATCCGCCAATTGCGCCGACAAGTTCAGCCATTTGGCGTTGTCTTCGGCCTGCGGGTGATTGATCAGGTACCCCACGGCCGACAGAGCACCAGGGCTATCGGGTGCGAGCAGTCGCATAGCGAGCAGATAC
>JAYQSR010000047.1:0-4705 GCA_038146945.1 Ilumatobacteraceae bacterium | reverse complement strand
CTCTGACCGTCGTGTTCATCGCAGGTGGTCGCTTCTGGCTACCCGGCGAGACAGCATTCAACGCCAAACGGCGCGACTTCTACGGGTCGATCAACTGGTCCGAGCCCATCGCGGAGCAGGTCTCCATCATCAGTGCGGATCATGAGCCGTACATCGCCATCCATGTTCGCGGGACCGACAAGGCGATAACGGTGCCCACGCGACACGCGATGGAGAATTCGATCGCGGCCATCGCCGAGCAATCCGGGCTCACTTCGGTGCTTGTCGCTGCTGACACTGCGCAGACTCGATCACAGTGGGTTTCCTGGCTAGAACGCGAGGGCCTGCAGCCGTGGTTCGTGAAGTCGACGACACACGACCGCGAGTCTCATCGGGCCGGTGTCGATGCGCTCGTCGAATGGAATTTGCTCGCGCGATCAACGGCCATGGTGTTCGCTGATGACTCCTCCTTCGGGCATGAAGCAGCCCTCTGCACGCGCTCCCCTGAAATGAATGCGGGCTTGACGGCGCCTGCGTGGTTGCAGAAGGCGCGGGCGGGGAGGAATTGGATACGGTCCGCACTCACGTATCCGGCACGACACGGCTGGATCGGGCGTCAGTAGACGACGAAGCCATCGCTAATGCCCGGGCCTCGCGGTGTGAGGCCCGGGAGTGGCGTGGGTGTGCACAACGGGAACACTGCCCAACATTGCTCGTTGAGTGACGGTACGAGTAGTTCTACGCCTCCGGTCGTCGTGACTAGGTCACTCTCGACTTCCGGGAGCGGGGCTACGGCATAAGGGATAGATACACCGAGAGACCACGTCCGCTCATCCGTAAACGACGCGTAGTCAAGCCGCGTGATCGCGCTGAACGCGACCACGCCCACGAGTGGAAGCGCCACTCCCACTCCGACCACTGCGGATACGGCCGCCTGCTTGGACTCGAGACGAGACAGTCGCCACAGGCTCCAACCGATCGGAACGGCGGCGAGGCTAACGATGGGTCCCCACCCAAACCGGAACGATGGTGGCGCGAGGGTGAACCACACTGCCACGGACATGATGCTCGGCAGCATGGTGATACCAAGGCCGCGAACGCGAAGTGTTGTCCATCGGTGGGCGGTGATCAGGAGGAGCACCGCTGTGAGGCCCAGGAGGGCGAACTCGAAGGTCTCCCATGACTGCGGCAGACGCTGAATCCATGATGCGACCCAGTTCCACCCCTCCGTGGACTCCCACAGGTTCTCTGGGTCGCGGTGGTAACCGAGAGTTGCCAGACGCAAGAACGTGGGATCCGGTGCCCGCCAATCAACGGGTAGCGGAAACGTCGATAGGGGAAACAGCAACCATCCACTCAGGATGATGTCTCGCGCCAGTGTCGCGATGACTGCTGCAACTCCCATCACAGCGACGGTCACACCGGCCACAACCACCGTGGGACGCCAAGGTCGACCACGCCGCACCGCCAGCACCCCTGACACGAGAATCACACCAACAGTGAAGGCTCCGAGGGCGAATCAGGCTGACGGAGATGGCGGCGGCGCACGCGGTTGCCGCGTCTGCGGCCCACGCCACGCGACGACCGACAGCATCGGCCAGGTAGGCGGCTGCCGCGACGCACAACGAGAGCCGCGGTATCTTGGGACGGACTCGTGACCCAGTAGTCCGACAATGCAAGAAGGGGGACCCAGGCAGCCACGAGACCCACCGCCGCCACGAAAAATCCGGGCCCACGGCGGCCCTGGAGAGCCCGGAGAGCCACGTCCAGCGCCAAGGCGGCCATCAGCAACCCATTAGCCAGCCTCAGGCCCTCAGAGCCCCACGGACCGGCCGAGAGGGCCGCAGCGAGCGGGAACTCAGCGGTCGCGTAGCCCAGCGGGGAGTACACACTGGCTAAGCCCGGGATCGCCGGGAAGAGGCGGGAGTACTCGACGGCGCCGAGGTGGTAGAGGCCGGAGTCGTAGTTGGTGAGTGGACCGAGGGCTGCCAGCGCCAGATACGCCTGGGCAACGACGAGCGTCACCACGATCGCCGCGGTCAGCCGAGTCGTCTGAATCTGCCACCGTTTCCACCTCGGCGGGTTTCGCCTGATCCGAATCCCGCCGATCACGAGGGAGAGCGCCGCTAGGCCAACGATCCAAGGAAAGTAATCGGGCTTGCCATGGGCAGAAAGAGATTCAGGAACATCCCCGCGACAAGGAAGATAGACAGGCCGAACCACAGAGCGCGGCGTGCAATCACCAATGCGCCTGCACCTGAACCAGCACCTTGGGCGAGAGCAATCGCAGGCCCTACACCCAGGGCAAAAATCAAAGCGATCATGAATGTCCAGCTCGCGAGCACGAGACTGGTTCCCGAAACAAGCAGCATGGGTGAAGTGAACTAGTCGATCACGGCGGCGCGGAAGTACTCGATCGTCGGCGTCAGTCCCTCACGTAGGGAGAAAGTCGGTGACCACTGCAACTGCTCGTTCGCCCGGGTGATGTCCGGTTGTCGGCGGGTGGGATCGTCTGTGGGAAGGGGCAGGTACGTGACGCCAGCAGCGGTGTCAGTCATCTCGATCACGAGATCAGCAAGTTCCGCGATAGTGAATTCACCAGGGTTCCCTAGATTGATGGGCCCCGTGACATCGGGAGAAGAGTTCATCAGCGCAAGAAGACCCTCGATGAGGTCAGAGACATAGCAGAAGGACCGCGTCTGGCTGCCGTCGCCGTAGCCGGTCAGCGACTCTCCTTTCAGCGCGCTGACCACGAAATTGCTGACGACCCGCCCATCGTTCGGGTGCATACGGGGGCCGTAGGTATTGAATAGTCGAGCAACCTTGATATCGAGACCGTGTTGACGGTGATAGTCAAAGAACAGTGTTTCTGCGGCTCGTTTTCCTTCGTCGTAACAGGCGCGAGGCCCGATGGGGTTCACGTTGCCCCAGTAGTCTTCGCTCTGCGGGTGCACGAGTGGATCCCCGTAGACCTCGGAGGTCGACGTCAAGAGGATCCTGGCGCCAGTGCGCTTGGCGAGGCCGAGCATGTTGATGGACCCATGGACAGCGGTTTTGGTGGTTTGGACGGGGTCGCGTTGGTAGTGCACCGGGCTTGCTGGGCAGGCCAGGTGGAAGATTTGGTCGACTTCCACGAAGAGTGGGAACGTGACATCGTGGCGAATAATCTCGAAGCGCGGGTTGTCGAGTAGGTGGGCGATGTTGTCACGAGTGGATGAGTAGAAGTTGTCCACGCACAAAACATCAAAGCCATCCGCAAGCAGGCGTTCACATAAATGCGAACCAATAAACCCGGCTCCTCCGGAGACCAGCACCCGACCGCGAGCGAGCGACATTCAGGACCTCCTTAGTCGACGCTTAACGTACAGGGAGGCTTGATGCACCATTCCTAGCGCTGTTGCGTGGAAGTGGTGCCTGCGAGTCCAATCGTCGGCTCGCGCGTCGACAGCGACGGGTACAGGGGCCGTGGGGGTGGCCATCGGCATCACCGGTTGCAACTCACCTCGGTCCTCGAATGTGTGGGTGGCGAGTTCGTCGAATCCGATGTTCTGAATCAGGTTGCGATTCGAGGTAGCGGTCCACTGTCCACTCACCATCGAGGCAAGGACGAGTTGCCCGTCCCAGGTATCCACTTCTCCTCGTCCCAGGACCGAAAAGAAGCTTGCCCAGTAGGCAAAAGCGGGAGCCGAACGGTGTACTCGACGAATCAACGTTCGCAACGGCAAGCGGCTGCGCCAATCGGCGATGTCGAGTCGATGCTGCATCCACGATCGGCGCCACGTGGCCCATCCCCAGATGTGTGGCACTTGGGAAAAGCGGTAGGGGTCGTCCTGTCGGGTAATGGCTGCCGGTGGTACGAAATTGCATCCAGAGATTGCGAACACCCGTTGGTCAGATTCGTACCTGTCCAGCAACTCCGTGCAATAAGGGAAGAAGCTGGGATCGGGGATGATGTCGTCTTCCAGGATTATTCCTCGTTCTTCGTGATCGAAGAACCAGGAGATAGCCGTGCTTACTCCCAGGCCGCAGCCACGGTTGTCCTCCTGAAACAGTGTCTGGACGTCCGCTTCCCAGTCGATCTCGTCGACAAGGTTTCGACATCGCTCGACCATTTCTCTTTCGTCCGGACGATCGCTTCGTGGTCCATCAATGGCGACGTAGATATTCCGAGGCTCGATCTCCCGCAAGCGTTCGATCAAGACGCGCATGTGATCGGGGCGATTAAAGCCAATGATGAGTAGTGGCTCATCGATCTGCATTCGGGTAGTGGGATCGAGTGAACTCATTCGTCTGTCGGCTCCGACAGCCTCCGGGTCTTTTCTTCCAACAGCGCGATCTCCTCAGCCAGCCGTCGGATCTTGGCTTCGTTTCTGCTCAACTCGTAACTGATCTGGACGCTGACAAGTACGAGGAGCACGATGGTGATGAAGAACAGCAGGTTGCTCGGGGTTTCGACTCCTAGTTGTGCGGTCAGCCAGTAGAGCGCCGAAGGAACGAGCGCGAAAAACAAAGCCGCGGCAGCGAAGAACAGCCACAGAACTGCGTACTTCTCCTTCAACACACCCCGTCGAAGGAGGTCAATAATGAAAACCACGATGATGACCGCGGTGATCGCGGCAAGGATGTTCGGGGTCATCAGCTCACATCCTTCTTGCCGGGGTTCCGACGCTGCAAGAGCGTGACGAACAGCGCCAGCGATGCCCGTCCGAGGTACAGGGCGGACCAC
>JAYQSR010000046.1:0-4746 GCA_038146945.1 Ilumatobacteraceae bacterium | reverse complement strand
GCCTCAGCCTCCGCCACCATCTGCGTCGTCAGGCGATTCTGCTTCTTGAACAACGACGCCACGAGTGGATTGAACTGCTTGAACGGTGTCGAGGTATCCCGGCCTACGGGGCCAGAAATGATCAGCGGGGTCCGGGCCTCATCGATAAGAATCGAGTCGATTTCGTCGATGATCGCGTACGCGTACTCGCGCTGCACTTTTTGCGCGAGCTGATGGACCATGTTGTCGCGCAGATAGTCGAACCCGAATTCGTTGTTCGTGCCGTATGTGATATCCGCCCCATACGCGGCCTGTCGCTCGGGAGAGCCTGGATCGTAGAGATCGATCACATCGACGGTGAGTCCAAGGAACTCGAAGACCGTCCCCATCCACTCCGCGTCGCGCTGGGCGAGATAGGAGTTCACGGTGACCAGGTGGGAGCCCCGACCTGCGGGCGCGTTCAGGACAGCGGCACGTGGCACGAGCCTTCCTCGCCCGTCGCCATCTCGGCGACCTTCCATTCGTGCATCCCGCCGATGGCTGCACGTCACGGAACCGCGTCCGCTGAGGTCTTGGCCATGACGGTTCCCAAGGCTGACAGATATCCCTGACTACAGCGACCCTCGGTAGTAGACTGACTCTCGCTCTCCAGGAGCTTGCTCGAGCTCTCCGATCTGCAGCTGGAGACGCTCGCTTGTCACTGCCTCGGACTTCCGCTTGATCGCGAAGCGTCGATCTCACCTTCAGATCGAGGTCTCTTCGATGTACCCGCGAAACTCGTCGGTCTTCGCTTTCAGCTCATCGTCGGAGAGCGAAGAAGTCCATCTCGTTGATCTCTTCGATCAGCGGCTGGCTTTGGCTCACGCCGTGCTGATCGCCGAGGAGAGTTTGGGCATCGGAGCAAACAAGCCCGGTAACCAATTTCGGCCGGTGAAAGCTACCCGAACCGAGCCTGACTGGAACCCCGCGACCGCATGAGACCGCCCAGAAAACGCGGTTGATTCTGACCACTCGGCGGAAAGACTCTCTGGTGAGGTCAGCCACCTGATCCGACCAGGGCGCCCCCGAGACGACGGATTCGCAGAGCCGCGCCCACGTTCCACACATCCGGTCCCTCGATCCAACGGTTACGCTGACGCGCTACATCGATCCCGACCGAGATCTCCCGCTCACCCAGCAGAGGCAGAACCTCGCCACCCAGTTCGAACGTGACGTCGTGTGAGCAATAGACGCATCGGTCCGACGTTGTTCGCTCAGCCCAATAATAGTAAGCGTCGTTGTCACGCACTCGAAGTCGCAACCAGATCGCTTCCGAGCCGTCGGGGATACCAGGTCAGACCCAGATGCTTCTGAATGCCCCCCGGCCCTACAACGGCCCCGAGAAGCTGGCCATTGTGGGTTTACCCTCTAGTACGACCGAGTGGGTTAAAGGTTGGATTGTCTCGAAGCCGAGACGTCGCTTCAGATTCGAGATGAGTCATCTCGGCAGAGAAGCTGAGCAGGCGCTCCTGCCCACGATCGAAGGCCTTCTGCAAGCCAAGTGTATAACCTTGGCTGTGTTCCGGCTGGAGCAGCAGGTCATTGATCCCTGACCAACGATCATTCCTGGCCAACTCCGCATAAACCTCAAAACCCGACGGGGTGAGCGCCCACTTGAAGAAGATCGAGCCGAGATAATCGGACTCGTCTCCACCAACCTGGAACAAGCCGTCCTCGGAAAGAGCCAGGAGCGATCCTTCATCGGACACGTAACCGTATCTCACCAGGTTGGCTCCCACGTGAAGCCTCGTCACCCACCGCGGTGACCACACTGCGGTGACTCCCGTAATGAAACGCCCGGGATCCGGCTGATCGGGTAGGAACGAACCACTGCGCGCAAGTCGCCCGTGCAGCAGCTGCCCCTCAAATCGGCCCAGCCGGGATTCGAGAGGCCGAGAGGTGGAAAGAAATGCGTGTGGAAGCCCGCCAGCACCCGACCCGAGGACGATCGAGTTTTGAACACCAGGCCCCACCTGGGATTCCGGGTTTCCGCAGTCAGTCGGTCGCCGCGAATCGCCAACTCCGACCGACCAGATCGAGAGCAACGAAGGCGGTGCCCGACTGACGCTGTGGCCAGTGATCCAGCGCCAGGTATGCCTCCGCTGGCTGCCCCGGTAAGGTCACAGGCCAGAGCCCCAGCGACCGGTTCTGAGCCCAGAACATGGAGCGAGGTCACGGTGAGGCCGAACGCCAGCCCGCACCAATCAACCCCTGCGGAGATCCCCTTGCCCCGCCAGATGGCACCATCGAGCTGATCGACGGGCAAGCGGACGAGAAAGCCCCGAGCCTGCACGCCCCACGACGGTCGCGCCTTAAGAGCGCCCAAGCGGCTGACTAGCCTCAGTTGTTCCTGCCACGGGCCGCGTTCTTCGAAATCGTGAACGTCCATCGGGAGAACGAGGCTGGACGTTCGTTCAGGCGCGACCAGCAGCAACAACGCTTCGAATACGCCGTGAAGGTCATTCACGTCACCTGAAATTGGGTCGCCGAAGCAGACTCGGTCGTTGAGCAAGGCAAAGCACCCCAAGCAAGAGTTTGAGGAGCAATGCGTCTGCTACCCAACTGCCTCACTCCCGACCGGAACACGCATCGTGCACCCTTTCAAACGGACTTGGACCTGCATCCGTCATGCATAGAGCTACCTGGCGCCCCAATGGCGAGGAGATCGACGCCAAATAGGCTTGCCGCTTCGAGGTAGTATCCTCGCCGCAGGATCCGAACTCCCGCCCATTCTCCTTGAACCGTTACAGAAGTTGCTGGGGACAGCGACCTCGTCTAGCTTCCCAACATGGTCACCAACATGAGGGTTGGATTCCGTTATGCCGATCTCGTCGCTTTCTGGTGGATCTCAGGAAGCCGACCCGTGACGGGCAAGAGCCCAGTACTGTGCCTAAGGCCTGCTCTTCAGTTTGCCCTGGCTGTCCTCTAGTATTTGAGCGGGCAAACGTCCACTTTTGAGCAGCTGCAGCTGCGTCCCGGAGATGCATTCGAGCTGAAGTGGCGTGAGACTGAACTGAGCGGGGAGTTTCTGGTCGACCGTCTGGCGACGCCGTATTTCCTACTGGGCGTTCGTCGTCACCGATCGAGTGCGGTTTATGATGCGCTTCTAGAGTCCTATGCAAAGGAACTGCGAAACCGGTCAACCGAGCTCACCCCGCTTCGTCGTGTATTCCTGCTCGGCCAGGTTACGGAACCGGGATGTACGCATTACCACGCTGACACTGGCCGAGCCATCGCGACGGCCGGCGGGCGCGACCCGAGGAGACCTTCGAAAAGTCTGGCTATAGGGACGGCCACTGCACTACTTGGAGTCTCTGTGGAGAATCGGCTTGCAGAAATCGATGTCCGGTCAGGCGATCAGATCCTGGTGGATCGGCGCCCTGGTTGACCGAACAGTACCTTCCTGTCAGTGCGCTGCTCTCCTCACGAGTATTGCGGTACCCGCGACCCGCTGAGTTCCACCCTCCCTACCAGGGCAGCCCTCGCGCCCCGACGACTACACTCAAGCTGAAGGCGTCGTTATCTCGGACGAGGTTCCGTTGAGGTTCACAACGGCGCGACCGACGCGGTGAATCGAGAATTGTCCTGAACGCACCTGTTCTACCCTGACGCCGTAGACCACGTCCGCGAAGTCCGAGCCTCCTCCTGACGCACTCGTCCAGTCTCGGCGAAGCTCGCGGAAGAGATCGCTGACCAACGGCTGACGTATGCACGTCTGCGCCCAACGTCCAGGCAGAATCGATACACGACAGGGCGCTGCAACTGTCCGTTGAGCGTATGTCCCTGCCTGACGCCCCCATTGTAGAACAGCGGAATCGGTCACCGGGTAACGGAGCGGTCCTCCGCTCGCTGTGGTGTGTTTCCGCACTGACGACTTCTCCTCGAAGCGCCAACCGCCCAACGAGCTCAGTGACTCGCTGATCCCCAGAGAGCGAGCGAGCAGGTCATCGGGTTCGAGTAGATAGTGTCGGATGTCTCGAGCGAAGTCGTCGCGAACCACCTCGACCCAGCCCTCCACGCCCGCCCTCCGATGTACCCAGCGGGCGAATGCCCCCGCCAACTGGTTTTCATCGCGCCGATTGGTCCCCCCGCCCGGATCGTCTGAGAAACCGACGCTGACGCCGCTACTGAAGGGGCGAAAGATCTCTCCGAGGCCGGGACCACCCTCGGGCCAGACTCCGTGGACTACGCGCTCAACACCCACTTCGAGCCCCTCTGGAATCGAGGGAGCGAACGTAACAACGGCCCCGCTGAGGAACCGACGGGTCTCTCCACCCTGAACCGGAGACCATGAGGACTGACCAAGCTTCCCGAGGATCATCCGAACGGACAACCTGCCCAAGCCGATATGGAGAGGCCCTGAGGTCTGAAGAAATAGATGAGGTATCCCGCCCGCATTCTTCCCCATAAGGAGCTGATAACGGTTTCCTGGACCCCACGACTGGGACGCACCTGAGGCGCCTGCGGTTACCCCGGGCAGGGCGATGGAGATCTGCGTGGAGCCAAGAGAGAGACCCCCGACAGCGGAAGAACCGAAACGCTGGGGTAGATCAATAGCGTAGGGCTGCACCGGATCCCTGAACGCGCCATCGTCCGTGAGCCCATTATTGGTCAACTCGAATCCGGCGTTCTGGCTCCACCAGACCTCGGGTGCCACGCGCAGATGGAGCCTGTTCCAACGAATCGCGACGCCAGCGGACCCACGAACGGAAAGGCCCCGGCCAGCCC
>JAYQSR010000045.1:0-4749 GCA_038146945.1 Ilumatobacteraceae bacterium | reverse complement strand
GTCCCTTTGCTGATGCGAGTGAAATGCGGGCCGCGGCTCAGGCCTACCGGTTGGCGGCTGGTCTCACGGTGGGTGACCACGTCCTGGTGGCAGTTAACCCACGCCTCGTGTTAGCGGTGAGTGGGCTCTTCAACGGGGCGCGAGTTCTTTCGAGGGCGGGAAGAGACGGTGCCGACCTCGCGTTGCTCCGGCAGGTGCGGGATGTCGAATGGCTGGCGCAGAGATTCGATCGGCTGGTTCTCGGGTCCGGGGATGGGATCTTCGCAGACAAGGTGCGTGAGTTTCGCGCCCTGGGTATTCCCGTGGGGGTGGTCGGGCGCACCGGAGGCATCGCTGCGCGGTTGATTCGGACGGCGACGTTCGTACGGCGAATTGATATTGGCTTCGGTCACAAGGAGGCAGCATGAAGAACAAGCCGAGCCTGCTGGATAAGCACGTCTCCGCGTCCGAGATCGCGAAGATGACCGGCTTCTCTCCGTCCGCCGTTTCGAATTGGCGGGTCCGACACGAGGATTTTCCGGATCCAGTCGGGGAGGGGCCCCACGGCGACCGCTTCAACCTCGGGTCGGTGGTCGCTTGGCTCGAGCGAGCCGATAAGAAGTATGACCTCTCGGTCATCGAGACTCGCGTCAGCCTGCGGTGGCTCAAGCCATTGATCGAGGCGCTTCGTGAGGGGAGAGAAGATGAAGATGCGCTGATCCTGTGCCTTCAACTTCTTACGATCCAAGACTGGCCGGAACTTGACCTCTGGTCGCGGATGGTGGACGAGCCAGGTGGTGCGCTGTCCTCGTGGCGGAGCGTCGTCGAGGGCATGGAAGACAGCGCACAGGATCTCAAGGCACTCCGGCCGTCCGATCGGCTAGAAGCCAGACGAGCTTGCGGACCTCATTCGCGAAATCGCAGGTGCTGGACCGAACGCGTTGGCGATTGTCGCCTTCTCGTTGCTGCGGCGCCCGGGTTTTGAGAGTGATCGTCATCGTCTCTCTACGACCTAATCATGGGTTTGTTAGAACCGGAGGCGACCTCGAGGTGCTATGACCCTGCCTGTGGAGTTGGGAGTTCCATAGACGCGTTCTTCAGGTACGCCGAGAGAGCGCAGCTAGGGGTCTCACAGTGGGGCGACGATTGGGACCTCGCCGATCCGGCGGCTGACTTCGTTCCCCTATGGTTCTCGCCCTGAAGCGGATCCAGCCACATGGAAGATCGCCCGCCTCAATCATCGGGCAGACTGACGTGCGACTGGGAACCGAGCACAAGTTCTGGTGAGCTCCACCCGATGGATAGGGTCGTGGTACGTCCACCAAGGGCAGGACATGGGATGCGGAGTCGGCCTTGGGGTGTCCGAGTCCCAGTTGGAACTGCGCCCGGATGTAGCAGGGGGTGGTTTTGGGTCGATCACGTGCTCCGCACCCTCGCCGACGAGGGGCGCGCGGCTGTCCTTCTGCCTTCTCGGCTCTTGGACAACGAGCGCCCGGCGGATATCCAGGCTCGAGCAAAGTTGCTGGAGACCGGCCTGCTGGATGCGGTTCTGACGGTTCCCCCGCGCTTGAGTGCGGGTGCGCGGCAGACCCTGCTCTTACTGGACCAGAATCGAATTGGCCGTGAGGACAAGGTCCTGTTCGTGGACTCAGGAAACGTCGGTGAGCCGGAGAGTGGCCGACATCGGCAGGTCCTCATCAAGGCTGACATCGAAGAACTGGTTCAGCTTGTGGACGAATGGCGCCGACAGGAGGGGCCTGACGACTTCTTAGTCCAGGAGCTGTTCGCTAGGTGGGCATACAATGAAGAGGTCGCAGCCTCGAACATTCTCGCGCCTCGGCGGTTCGTCGGTACGCAGCTCCGTCGAGCGGGTGGACGAGTCAGTCGATTGAAGTACGCTGCGCACAGGCCGGCGAGCGACAGTGGAAGCGTATGCACGACTCACCCGCGTCGGACCATGGCTCGAGGCGCTGCCCGAAGTCGAAGCAGGCGACGGGTCGGTGTCAGAATGGAGTCTGTGCGGCTGTCGGACGTACTTGTAGAGCGCCCGATTGTTGGCGTGCTGACGATTTCGGGTGATGGTTGGGCCCTACAGTGTTTCCTAGGTTCGGACGTGAAAGGCGCTGGCAGTTGTCGCGGCCACCCGCTGCGGTCACGAGAGGGAAGGCCCCCAGAAAGCCGGCTCGCAGAGGTCACCTGTTGCTCGTGAGAAAGGGCGAATCCCTCGGTGCCACCAGCGAGGTGACCGCGGAGGGCGACTTCGCCTATTCAGACGATCTGATTCGGCTTGCTCCCGATGTTCAACGGGTCCTCCCATCATTCTTGCAGGCGTTTCTGGCAAGTCGGGCCGGAGCTCGTGCGCTGCAGGCCATCTCCACGGGCCGCTCTATCCCCCGGATTTCCCCTCGTGATCTCGGGCACCTCGACCTATGGCTGCCGCCACTCTCGGTACAGGCGCACATCGTCGAATCGATTGGACAGATCGGTGAACTGCGGTCCGTCGCGAGTGATTTTCACCAAAGTCTCGATAGGTACGCTGATGTCTTCCGTGAGGGGCTGATTAGCGGGAGCCTGCGTCCGTTCACCGGGAGGTCGCATGGTTGACCCCGGTCGCGGCTGGATTGGAGCTACCGTGGGAGCGCTCATCAGCTACGCCCTTTCTCGAACACCGCTCGCCGTTATCAAGGACAGGGCGGCGGCTTGTGAGCGTGACCTCGAGAAATTGACGGCCGTCAAAGGGGGCCTCGACGACGAATTGTCTCAGGCCCTTAATGCCCTTACTCGAGCGGAAGCTGAACTCGAAGCGGAAAGGGAGAAGGTGAGTGCGGCCCTGACGATGGAAGACCGCCTGAAGGAGAGTTTCGGGGCGGCGGCCGCGACGGCGCTCAACACCAACAATGAGACGTTCCTCGAACTAGCGAACCAGGCGTTCGAAGGGATGAAGAAGGGCGCCGAGTATGACCTCGGCCAGGGCACCAAAGCCGTCGCCGACATGATCGCCCCTGTGTCGGAAACGATGTCGCAGCTGAAGCTCCAGATAGACGCGCTCGATCGCTCCCGCCTGAAGATGTATTCAGGCTTGACCAGCGAGCTTGGCTTGATCAGGGAGAATCACCTCCAGCTCACCACCCAAACGTCAAACCTGGTCAGCGCCCTTCGCGCGCCGTCGGTGCGAGGCCAATGGGGGGAGATTCAGCTCCGCCGCTTGATCGAGATGGCCGGAATGGAGGAGTACTGCGATTTCCGAACTCAAGTCACATTTCAGACGGAAACCGGCCCACTCCGTCCCGATCTCGTGGTCCTCCTGCCGGGTGACCGAACGATCTTGGTGGACTCAAAAGTCCCGCTGGACCACTTCCTGACGGCGGCGAACGCTGAGACGGAGGCGAGCGGAAGGGTATTGACCAGGCACGCGAAGCTCGTTCGCGATCACATCAAGGATCTGGGGGACAAGGCCTACTGGGACAGGGGGGCCGAGACTCCTGACTTCGGGGTGATGTTTATGAGCGATGCAGTCTACTCGGCCGCAGTCCGAGAGGACGCCTCGATCTTCGACTTTGGCCTGGAGCGTAATGTGGTTCTGGCTCCTCCAATGATGCTGATCGCTCTCCTGAAGACCGTCGCATTCTCGTGGCGGCAGCAGGACCTAGCAGACAATGCGCGTGCGATCGCTGAATTGGGCAAGGAACTTCACGACCGACTCACTACGTTCGCTAATCACTTCCAGGGTCTGCGAAAGGGTCTGTCTAAAGCTGTCGAGGCCTTCAACCAGGTGGTCGGATCCCTAGAGACCCGAGTCCTAGTCACCGCTCGCAAGTTTCCTGAACTCGGCGTCCAGACGACGTCTGCTGTTCCGAGCCTGACCGGCATCGAGACAGTTCCTCGAGAGATCACGGCAGCTGAGTTGTTGCCGGCTGGTGAGCCGAGGCACTAGAGCTGCCCGCGACCAAAGGAGCCGCACGTCCCCCCAATTCGTCTGGATCGAGCGGGTCGGCGCCTCCCCGCCAAACCTGGCGATAGGGCCTAACTCACCCTTCCGGCGAGGCTAGGGGTCCGTCTGTCCATGTTACGAATTTTTTCATTCTGAAGATGTATCCTGGCCGTGGTGGGTCGTCGGCCTGAGCCGACCCTTGGTTCTTAGGCCCGCTGCGTTTGTGGGATTGAACCACTGGGGCAACGAACGGGAATTGCTCGAAGTTCCCGTGAGGGGTGGGTTGACGCAATTCTTTTTTTATTTCATTCTGTAACTTCAGTTTCCGCTTCAAGGAGGACAAGTATGGATCAGGTGGCGAGAGTCCTGGGCTCGTGGGATGCCGACGGAACGAGGAGGGCGGTCGCACTGTCACCAGCTGCGGCGCGCGAACTGCTATTCATTTCGCGGCACGGAGAGCCTGACGCGGCATCAACTAGCCAGGACCGGATGGGCTACCAGCGCCCTCCGAACCAGAAGCGCTTCTCGAAGATCGGCAGCTACTACTCGGAACATCCGGACAAGGTGACGACGCTCGAGGTGGCGGTGCGGCTGAGTAGCAGTCACGACATCAAGAGGTTCTTCGACCTTCTAGAGGCGGGGAAGTTCGACGCGATCAAAGCCAACTTTGGTGACCAAGTGTGCTCGGTCATGGACGGCCAACACCGGTGGCTCGGGATTGACCGTGCCTACCAAAGGGCACTCATTGCCGAGGAGCCCTTCGACATCACGATCCCGGCGATGTTTCGGACAGGTCTCTCATTCGAAGAAGAGGCACAGCACTTCGCCGACATCAACAA
>JAYQSR010000044.1:0-4762 GCA_038146945.1 Ilumatobacteraceae bacterium | reverse complement strand
ATTAATCGCATTACTCTGTCATTGCGCTCGAAAAGCTTGTCGAAGCCGGAACGGTCCTCGTGACCACTCCGATCAGGCGCACTGAAGGACCCCGTGACCGGGTGCGACCGGTTGCGGGGTTTTTCTCATTCCCGCCGAAGTCACTTCAGTGCTTTGCCCCCGAAACCGACTCACGGCCGGCGATCTTCGGAGGCACACTTCATCGTACTACCTGTGAGTGGAAATGGGAAGGGGTGAGATCCCGTAAGTGTATGCAGTAAAATAATTTGTCAGAATAAAAATTCCTGCCCGATGCCTTCGGTTATGCTGTGATGGCGTAAATTGCAGCATGATTTAGACTTAGGGAAACCACCCCATGAGGGGTGCGCCAAGTGATATACATCCCTGAAAAAGTTCGTTTTTTGATGATGGAGTCATCGGCTGGCGACACCGCCGCCGGCAGCTGATGACGCACTCTGGATGGGGTCTGGCCATCCGTAGCTTTGGCGGGCCGTGGGGTCGATTCATACAGCCAGAGACAGTGGCAGACCCTTAGAAAACGGGGCTCGGATGAGCGATTGCGCGTAGGGGTAGCCGGACCCCCAGTGCCGGGGGGGACCCCCTTTTCAGGCTCAGCTCTCTTCTCCCTATCGGTACGATTCTGCTCGTCCGTCGAGATCCTCAGGGCAGCTAAAGGTGAAATCGGTTCCGCCCTCGGCCGCTTGCCGTCGAGAGGAGCAACGCTGTCGTGGCGCGACCAGGCGCCTGATAGAAACCGCGAGGAATTTGGCGTCCTGGTCACTGAGCCCTCCAATTGATCCGCGAAACAGCTGCTATTCAATCGTAAGGTCCACGAAGCAGGCTTCGGGTTACCGCCCCAGAAGAGCGTTCTCGCCGGATCTCGATGGAGCACCCGTACGCCCAGAAAACCCCCGTGACGTGTACAGCCAGTAACGACCGGGTAGTGCGCTCTCAGCCTTTGGCGCTCCCGCTCAGTCAGGTCAACTGTTGTGACAATGCCTCCTTTGCTGCTCTTCACTTCGATCCAGCATCAGAGCCATCCTCGTTGAAGCTGGGCCATAGGGTCTCCCTCATCCGGAAGCCAACGGACTTGAGCAGCGAGGTCAGCGCCGACCTGCAGCAGTCAGTCGCTCACTCCTTGCCCAACCACCCGTTTCTCGGCGTCCCGATCTTTTGAGGCTCTGGAACCCTGTGGCTGTTTGGGTCACTGATCCCTTCGTTACTCATGACTGGCCGAATGGCAGCCTTCCATCCTTCTGCCTGCTCGACTGAGGCTTCGCAACCGACGCCTCCTCATCAACGTTGGGTCCACGTCGCGCCTAAGCTGGTCGTAGAAACGAGCGGTTTTGAATCCGGCCGGACTCGTCCGATATCTTTGCACCCGTGTGCTCAGCAGCAACATTGAGTGCTCATAAAGGCGTGAAGTTGGGCCGATCTGCCCCCAAGTCGATGTTCCCGGCTGAAAAGCGCGGAGTCAGTTCGAGCTTCGCTGAGAGTGCGAGCGCGGCTCGGTCCAGATGTTCGAGCATCTTCTGATTCTTTCCGAACGTCTGCTCGAACTCGGTGACCCCGAGTGCTAAGCACGCGTAGACCCGTTGGAGGTCGAGTGAGAAGAGGTAAACGAAGTAGTAGCCCGACTGTGCCGACTCAGTCACAGCCCGGTCGAAGACCCCGATCCAAGGGGCGGGTGTCACGTTCCCCGCACCTGTCGAGCCCTGAACCTTGTAGGAGCGTTGGTCACCTATGCTCCGGGCCAAGACATCGGGAATGTCGTGGACAATGAGTCGATAAGCAGGTGCGTCGCTGTTAACACGACCCGTGGCTCTGTAATCCGGGAACTCTTCTCGTACCCTCGCTAAAAGATCACGAAGAGACATCTACAGCTCCGAGTATTTTTTCGCGCTCCCCCTCGATTTTTCGACGGGATACTTCTGGCCGTTCGTCTTGAGCTTGATGCGGACTGCGGCGTCGGGGTCGATCCCGGCAGCATCGCAGAAGAGCAGGGTGTAGATCAGCACGTCTGCAGCTTCATCCGAGAGCTTAATATGCCCCGGCTTTGATGCGATTAGCTCGGAGATCTCCTCGTCACCCTTCCAGAGAAGGACTTCTTGCAGCTCGGCAGCCTCGATGGCGATTGCGGACGACAGATTGCGCGGGGTGTGAAACACCGCCCAGTCACGCTCGTTACGGAACTTGAGGATCTCGCTGGGCAGCTTCGATAAGCTCATGAGTCGCCTCTGGTTCCCGTCGTAGCGACAACATGATGTTGAGTCCACCCATTCGCATCCGTTACGAATCTGAAGGTGATTACAGTCGGATCGCTTCGGTACGATTCTGCTCGTCCGTCGAGATCCCCAGGGCACCTCAGGGTCGTGCGCCAATTATCACCCTGATCAGTCACCGCGTCCGACCAAAGGTGAAGTACCTGATGATCTCGCCCCAGAATCATTCTCTCCGGCAGCGTTGGCAGCGTATCTGGTCTGGTGCCAGACGAACCGGGCGTCTATGTGATCTACGACGTGGGTGAGTCGTACGTTGAATGGCTGGCCGAAGCAGGGGTAGCCCTAAATCGGCTGCGCGATCATGCGTCTGGGCAGACGTGAATATGTTCGCTCAATATCTTTCTCGCCCGTACAGTTTGCCTGAGGAACGCATTACGCACCACGCGGATGCGAAGGGTATGTCGCTCCGCATCTTGGCAGCAGTGTTCCTTTGCCGGGTGACAGGGCCTGAGGAGCGCGGCGTATCGAGGATGAGCTGGAAACGAGGCCTGCCGACTCTGGAATCCATGACTGATTGGTCGCCACCAGATTACTGGGAGACGGGTCTTTCTTTGACAGCCTAGATCGCTCGTCGACGAGATCCTGAGAAGAATCGGGCCTGTCAGACCATTAATGCCTCGAAAATTCGGGTGCTGATCGAGGTCCCAGCCTCCTCTCGCAGGCTGGCGGGAAAGCTCATCCAAAAGCCCCATAAACGTGGGTTTCACCTAAAAACGGCGATTTTTGACGTTTTTGACACGCGGTTTGTACTGTTGGGTAACGTTTGGCATTCCTCAGTGAGAACGATCATGAGACGCTCTCGTTGTGGCGTGGCGCACAGCCTTCTGGCTGCCTGCCCGACAATCCCGTCGAATTGGCTGAAGTCCTGAGCCGGACTACGCCATCTCAGATGGGTCGTCGGGTGGCAACGAGCATTTCTTCTTCCTGCCCCCGATGGTGAAGTCTCCGAGTTACTCGGGGACGTTTGATCCGACGGGTTCACCTGTAGTCGTGATCAAGCAGGGCGAGAACGAATTGGGGCGGCTAGAAGCCGCACTCGATGAAGCCAACGAGCTGTATCAGGCGAACTGGCACACGAACGAGTACGACTTGTCCACGGACGGGATCTACCGTCTTTCAGTACAGGTGGAAGGCTATGAGCTAGGCTTCGCTGACGTAGATATGGTGGAGAATGGAGCAGGGCTCAGGCATGTGCAGTCCGACTCGTACATCGGGTTGGTGACGGACGGACGCCGCCGGGAAGTTCAGGGTGGAGGGCTGGCGCAGCGTCGGATAAGGCAAGATTGCTTTCAGCTCTACTCGGTCAGGGAGCGATTCAGAGATCTTCGTGATGAGCCCAGATTGATCAGTTGCGGAAATGTTACGGCTGGTGCGTCGACGAGGTCACAGGTGGCCAATGTGGTCTCTGGCGGTTCGCATCTGGTACTGCACTCAAATGGATCGAACTTGAGTTTACGTCTCAAGCTGAACAGTTCGGCGACTTACCATACAGAGTGGACATCAGGCCCTTGGTTTTGATGTGAAGATTGCCTTTGAGTCCCGGCGTGACGGAAACAACGAGATCTACCGATCAACGTGATGGAACTGACTTACAAGACTCCAACAATCCAGCCAGGGATGCTTTTCCTGATTGGTCTGCGACGGAATCATTTGCGTTTCCAGTCGGACCGGGCGGGCTTCACTGAAATCTTCCCATTAGGCTGATGGGACCGATCAGACATCCATATCTCGGGGTGCGGAGAAGGACGAGTTACCTAGCTGGTCACCAGATGGAAACAGGATCGCTTTCGTGGGGGAACAAAACGATCTATGGGTGATGGAGTCCGATGGCTCTGGACGGATTAACCTGACCAACTCACCGAGTAGCTTAGACTACGGAGCGGCGTGGTCTCCCGATGGCTCTCAGATCGTGTTCGCCTCCACGCGGGGCGGGACCGCTTCAGGGGTCGACCTGTACGTCATGAACGCGGACGGAACTGGAGTGAGGCGGCTGACCGATGATAGAGCGCTAAATCGGCACGCCGCCTGGTCGACCGGAGAGATCGTTGAACTTGGCACCATTCAGATATCCCCGGAGTCAGTGACGTTAGACGCGATTGGCTCGGTGGCCCAGTTGAACGCTGAGGTCCGCAATGCGTCGGGTGATCCAGTCTCGAATGCGGCGGTGCAGTGGACTTCCACTGATGAGGCAGTTGCAACTGTCTCGCCCTCAGGGTTGGTGGCAGCGGTCGGCAATGGCGTGACCTCGGTAATCGCCGCTGCGAGCGGAGCCGTCAGTCAATCTGTCACAGTCACTGTCTCCCAGGTCCCTGCTTCGGTCGCATTGGAACCTTCAACCGGGGATTTCTCTGAATTCGGTGCTTTCGTCAGACCTTCCCTTGTCGTCCGGGATGCACAGGGAGTGGTGATCGATGGGGCCTCCGGCGAATGGTCTTCGAGTGAGCCGAAGGTCGCCGCAGTTTCCCGAACTTGGCTGGTAT
>JAYQSR010000043.1:0-4772 GCA_038146945.1 Ilumatobacteraceae bacterium | reverse complement strand
CTGCTCAGGCGCGAGACCTCCTCATCGAGGCGGTCGAGCTCGATCCGACCTTCGCGATGGCGTGGCGGAAGCTCTCCGTCACCCTGCAGTCCGCGCCCAGAGCCGGATGGACCCAGGCCGAGACGGCCCGGCGGGCGTGGGAGCTTCGCGACCGCCTCACCGAGCTCGAGCGGGGCAACGCGGTGGGCTGGTACCACAAGCAGGTCACCGGCGATCAGCTGGCGGAGATCGAGGCGTACGAGCGGTTGCTGGTGAGCTACCCGGACGATCCACCGGCTCTGAACAACCTGGCGATCGTCTATGGAAGCCGGGGTCGTCACGAGGAAGCTATCGCCCTGCTGGAGCGCGCCGTCTCCGGCGTGGGCGAGTCGGCACCCGCGTACGTCAATTTGATCGCGGCGTATGCCACCATCGACCGAGTCGAGGAGGGATGGCGCGTCTTCGAGCAGATGGAGGAGCGCTAACCCGACCGTCGGCGGGATACCTGGACGTTGTTTTGCCGCTGGTACCACCAGAAGGTCGGAGGTGCGTGGAGTGCGTCGGTCGAGTCGGCCGAAGAGATGCAGCGGAGCGACGGGGGGGTGGCCTGGCGTACCTTTGGAGTGGTCATGCTGGCCTTGTCGCTGGCGTCGACCGGGCAGGTCGAGGATGGCCTTCAGGAGGTGGCGGACGAGCTCGCACGCGCCGTGTCCGACGGGCGTGAGGACGACGTCCGGGAGATCCAGTTCTTCAGGGGCAGTCTCCTTTCGATCGTGCTCGGGGCGGAGGACGCGCGCGCGGGTCTCCGGGACTACATCGATGCGGACGGACTCGAATCGATTTCCGCTGGACGTGACTGGGGCCGGTTCATCGAGCTGCTTGCCGGGGTCGGGCTCGTCGACGAGGCGAGCGAGGTGCTCGCAAGCTGGGAGCGGGACACGGAGGGCCTCGCCGCATCGAGCCTGGCGATGCGCGGCGGCTCGTGGGGCCACTCCTCGCTGGCCCGGCCGCAAGGCCGAGGCCCTGCTGGCGTTGCGTGAAGAGATGAAGTGCCCTGTGTGCTTCGACTGGGCGATCGCGGAGGCGCACGATGAGGCGGGGAATCTCGACGAAGCCGTGGCACACTACGAATCCGCGATTCGTGTCGCCCACGGCGAGCAGATTCTGGTCCCGCTCATGCGCGTCACGGGGCAGGAGCGACTGGACCGGCTTCAATAGGGGCTGGGTGACACGGGCCGCGCGGTGGGGGCGGGTGGTGGCGGGTAATCGGAGTGAGTTGGCCGGCCGTTGCCCGGGCCGTGCCCTTCGTTGTCAACCCCCGACCAGGGCGCGCACGCACGTGCGCGAGCGTTTCACCCGCGCACGCCCGAATTGTTGGGCAGGACGCCGCGCTGAGTGGGTCGTCCGTCGCTTGAAAACGATGAGCGGAGATACTATGATCAGGTTTGAGAATGTCGTGATGAAGGAGATTGTCCAGGCATGCGCGAGATCGCTCGCACGTCCCCTTCGATCGGGGGCCGTCTGGAGGCGGTCACCCGGGAGCTTCGAGCGATCGCGGACGAATAATGATGGGCGTAGCAGAGGGGCTGCTCGTGTGGGCATGCCCGCTGCATGGATACCCCACCTGCGGCAGCAGGCAGAATCGCGCACAAGCTGTGGGAGGGATTTCCTGACGGCTATTGCGCCTTAGCTTCGGTCTATTCATGAGCCGGGCGCGCCTGCTCCGGCAACAGGGCTCCTTTGAGCATTACGTCCCCCATTAAGGAGGTTCATGCATCTCGCCGACTCTGACCTCGTCGTGAGTGCGACGGATCTGAGTTCGTTCCTGGCGTGTGGGTTCGTCTTATGCCGGTAACCCTCGTTACCGCGCCATCGGCGTCGGTCCTCTGGGACACCATGACGTCCCGGTTGCTCGACGAGCTCGGGGACAACCCCGGTCCGGACGGGTTGGGCTCGCACTTGTGGCTCCGCGACCGCTACCAGCGTGATCTGCTCCTCGAGACCGCCTACGCACGCGGCTGTCGCGGCTGGCTCGGGACCCCCTTCACGTTCCGGAATGGCCTGGCCCCGCAGTTCGATATCCGAGCGCGACCCATCGGACTCCTGACCCGTCGCGCCCTCATCAGTCGGCTGGGAAGGGAGGCCGCTAACCGGGCGGAGTTCACGGATCCGCGACGGGGTGTCGCCGTGGTTCGCGGGCACATGCTCGACGGGATCTTCAGTGACCTCCTCCCCGAAGGGATCGGGCCGGACGAGCTGGAGCAGGCTCTGTCCACGCTCGAGACCGACGAGTTCGGGCAGCGCAACGCGTGGGTGCTCGAGACGTACCGAGCGTAATTGGCTGAGCTCATCGCCCGAGCGTGTCGACCGCGCTCGGTCCCGGCACTCTGGCCGAGGCGATCGGAGACGGGGCGCCCGGGACGCGATCCGGCGCCGATCGACTCCACGTATACGGGCTCCTGTATGATCTGCGGTCGCGCAAACGCCTGGTTCGGGCACTGCACGAGCAACCCGATGTGCGCGTCGACATCTATGCCGTGGTGGGGCCGGACGCGAACGACTTCGATGCGGAATGGCGCTCCATGGGCGTGGACATCGAGACGATTCTAGGTGATCCCGCTCCTGAGGTTGAGGTTCAGCCAGCCCCGACCGCGGCGGTCGAGGCCTCCTGGGTCGCCGCACAGGTAAAAGGCGCTCTGGTCGATGGAGTGTGTCGACCGCACGAGATCGCGGTCATCGCACGGAGCGGTCGCGAGGATACCCACCGAGTCGCCGACGCCCTTCACGCAGCGGGGGTTCCGGTCACGGTGCGCGTTCGTCGGCCGCTTGCCGAAGTCGGCGCGCTGAAGGCGTTCCTCGCGATCTTCCGCGGTGGAGCTGAGGACTGGACGTATCGGGCGCTCCGAACGGTCGTGATGAGCCCGTACTTCGACACGAGCATCCGAGCCCGCACGCTGGACCACCTCGCTGCGGACCGGCGGATCCGCGGCCTCGCCCAGTGGTCGACTGCGGTGGGGGAGCTGCTCGCCGGCTTCCGTGAGAACCCGAGAGCGATCTGGGGCACCGGTCTCTTTGAGGATTACCTCGAGGAAGACGTGAAGGCTCTCGAGGCTCTGGAGCGTCCTACAACTGCTGGGCGAGGCCGCTCAGAACGACTGGGTCGGGGGACACTCGACCTGCTCAAATGAGCCATTCAGATGCGCGGCCCGTACGAGCGCGCCGGTCAGAGACGACACAGGAGACGGTGCGCTTCGATCAGCGCGGCGTCCTTCAGCTCGGCGACTTCGCGGAATGGCTCGACGTCGCGGATGCAGAAGGTGAGTGGAACCGCGGAGTGGGCGACCCTGCTCGAGCGGCTGATGGGAAGCGAACTGGCGCTCTCTACGCCGATGGGGCGTGCGAAGGTGGTCGAAGCGCAGGACGCTGCGTTGACGCCGTACCAGCGCACCTTCGCCGTCCACGCGAATCACGGGAGTTCCCGCGCGCGCGGGGGCGGGGTACTCACGGATGGGGAGCGCCGACTCCTCGCCGGGGCTGGCCTTCCCGTGCTGCACCGCGATGACGAGCTCGCTCGCGAGCGGAGGCTCTGGAGGAGCGTCACGTCCGGAGCCGACGTGACGGCGCTGTATCGCACCACGAGTCACACGGGCACACCGTTGATGCCGTCGCTGACCGTGCCCGAGCACGACCCGGGATCGGAGTTGCCGCGGACGCGTCTCCCCTCCTGGGATCCGGTCTCTCTGTCTGAAGTGCACGTGGATGCATGCACCGCGCTTCGTACTGGGGCGGCCCTCGCCCAACCGGTCGCGGTCGCGGATCCGGACCGCGTCCGTCGAGCTGTGCTCGCCGCGGCGGCCGAATCGCACCGCGCCGGTACGGAGGATGTACCGGAAGATCACCCGGGTCTGCGTCCAAACCCGTGGAACGGTGAGCTGACGGACCCCGATGTCCTGGCCCAGATCGGCGAGAGCTTCGGGCCCGACCGTGTCTGGTCAGCCAGTCAGCTCGAGAGCTACGGCACGTGTCCCTTTGTCTTCCTGGTGCAGCGCGTGCTCGGGATCTCCAAGCGCGGAGAGGCGGATGAGGAGACGACGCCTCTGACGTTTGGCGGGGTCGCTCACGACGTGCTCGAGCGTTTCTACGGCCAGCTGCTGACCAGCCCCGGTCGGACCTTCGACGCGACCACCTCGGCGCTACTGAACGACACGATCGATGATGTCGTACGTGACCGACAGGCGGCCGGTGAGTGGATGGGCAATCCGGTTCTCTGGGAGAACACCAAGGAGCAGATCCGGGAAACGCTGCACGCCTACGTGTCGTGGGAGCTGGAGTACCTCGCCGACAAAGGCGAGTGGCCGGTCGCCGTGGAGCTCGCGTTCGGCTTCGACCCTGAGCCGTCGGTCGAGCTCACAGGGCATGACCTGACCGGTGCGCCCGGTCGACTCGCGCTGCGCGGGAAGATCGATCGTGTGGATCGGGCAGGGGACGGCGATGGTGTCGTGCACCGGGTGCTCGACTACAAGAGTGGGAGCACGCCTCCGGCCGGTGGCTACAAGGACGGCAGTGTCCTACAGGCGCCGTTGTACCTCGAGGCGATCCGCTCGCTCGGCTATCACCCGGAGGAAGGTCGGTACCGAAAGCTCAAGAGCCCGGGCCGACCGCAGAATGGCACGAAGGTGACGGCTGGCAGCGACGTGCACGAGCGCGCCCTGAAGCACGCCTTCTCGATCGCGAAGCGCATCCGGGAGGGCCTCTTCGAGCCCGTCATGGCGCCGAGCCAGAAGTGGAAGGAC
>JAYQSR010000042.1:0-4902 GCA_038146945.1 Ilumatobacteraceae bacterium | reverse complement strand
GCCCAGGTCGGTGGGGCCGCCCACCAAGGTGTCGGGGCCGGCGTGGTACTTCCAGAGCTTCCCGTCGGGGACACCGTGCCCTGTGGTCCAGTACAGGTACTCGCCGTCCCGGCTCATGTTGAAGCCGTGGGGGCCCTCGGTCTCCACCGCCAACGCGCCAACGGGGAAGGTCTTTGTCACCCAGGCGCCCTTCCACCACGTGGATGAGGTCGGCGCTCTCCGCGCCCACGGACACGCTGTAGGTGTCAGTGGAGGGCTCGGACCGGAGTCCCGCTGTCCCGGCACCCGGCCACGCAGGCATGGCGGCGGCGCCGGTGTCTGAGCCGGATCCGTAGGCGCAGCCGGCTGCGGAGCAGGTGAGTGCGAGAAGCACGATGGATGAGCGCATGGGCCGGTTCTTCAACGAGTTTCGCTCTTCGTCCGTCTCACCCTGCAGGTCCGCGTCCTGATAGCCTCGGCGGTAGGGAGGAGTTCCGCATCGCGCACACCGGATACCCCCGGCCATTGGCAACCTTCTCGAGCGATAGCATATACTCTAACGCTCTCCCGCCGGGGCTGCACTACTGGCATCGCAGCGTTGCGCCCCGTTCCCCCGCCCATGGATCTTGCTCCATCCCGCCGAGGTATCGGAGAGGGCTGCCGAATCGCCCCCCCCCCTCGCGCCGCGACACCCTTTGACCACCACCACCATCCACGGCCTCCCCCGCCTCCTCCCGGGCGCTCGAGAGCTACGCCGATCGCCTCGACATCGACGCGATCCAGCGAGCGCACGAGCTGGCGGTCCGGGCCCACGAGGGTCAGACCCGGGCGTCTGGTGAGAAGTACGTCTCGCATACCATCGAGGTCGCTACGATCCTGGCGCAGTTGCGCCTGGATACGGACACGATCGTAGCAGGTCTGATCCACGACACCATCGAGGACACCGACATCTCGGTGCGCGATGTCGAGCAACAGTTCGGCGCCCAGGTCGCCTCCATTGTCGACGGAGTCACGAAGCTCGGAAAGGTCGAGTTCCGATCGGCCACGGAGCAGCAGGTCGAGAATTATCGAAAAATGCTCCTCTCCATGGCGAACGATGCCCGGGTGATCCTGGTCAAGCTGGCCGACCGCGTTCACAACATGAGGACTCTCGAGCACCTCCCCGAGCACAAGCAGCGCCGCATTGCGCTCGAGACGCGCGAGATCTACGCCGCTCGCGCACCGATTAGGGTAGGCTGCGATCCGCTGGGAACTCGAGGATCTGGCCTTCAAGTTCCTTGAGCCGGAGGAGTACGAGGCCTGAGCAGGCCCGACAGCGCCGTCGAGCCCGAGAGCGTCAGATCCTCGAGATGCAGCGCCCTCTGAGGAGGCACCGAGGCTGCCGAGATCAAGGCTGCGGTGAGTGGCCGACCCAAGCACCTGTGGTCGATCCATCGGAAGATCGACGCAAACCGGCCATTCGACGACATCTATGATCTGATGGCGATGCGGGTCCTGACCGAGAACATCCAAGACTGCTACGCCGCGCTCGGGGTCATTCACAGCAAGTGGACACCGATTCAGAGCGATTCCATGACTACGTGGCCACACCGAAGTCCAACATGTACCGGTCTCTCCACACGACCGTATTCGCGGGCGCCGACGCCACGAGATCCAGATCAGAACCGAGGAGATGCATCGAACCTCGGGTATGGGATCGCAGCGCATTGGCGGTACAAGGAGGATGGGGACGCGAGGTCCGATGAAGCGGATGAGGCGCTGACGTGGTTCCGGCAGGTGCTCGAGTGGCAGCAGGATACCGCCGAGCTGAGGAGTTCATGAATTCCTCCGGACCTGTTCCAGGGGAGATCTTCGTATTCACGCCAGGGCGACGTAAAGGCGCTACCGGTCGGTGCGACCCCATCGACTTCGCCTACTCCCGTCCACACGGAGGTCGGCTACCACTGTGCCGGCTCGAAGGTGAATAGCCGGATCGCCCCATTGTCCGCGAGCCAAGAACGGTGACGCGATCGAGATCCTAACGAACCCAAAGCAGAGGCCGAATCGCGATTATCTCCGTTCGTGAAGACCAGCCGAGCGCGTCAGAGCATCCGCCAGTGGATCCGTCGAGAGGAGTTCGACTCGGCCCCGCGACTCGGAAAGAGCTGCTTGAGAAGGAACTCAGAAGGCGTCGGACATTACCCAGTGAGGCAGCCGCACGTCTCGAAGCGTCCATCAACCTCGGGTACGACGACTTCGAGCGCGTGCAAGCAGCCTGGGCCGGGGAAGCGGGGCCAACCGCGGTCATCAAACAGTTCTTCCGGACCACGACCGGCCGAAGCCGCTCGTCGTGAGCCATCTGCCCTTTCGCGTCTCGCCGCCCGACTCCGAATCTCGGGTCGAGGTGTCCGCATTCAGGGATGGACAACCTCATGGTACGGTACTCGCGATGCTGCCAGCCGGTGCCCGGTGACCCGGTCATTGGGTACATCACGCGGGACGAAGGGTGTCAATCCACCGGAAGACGGGTTGCCCGAACGTGCTCGCCCTGTCGCGTGACCCTGAGCGTAGGATCGACATCTTGAGTGGGCCGCCGAGAAAGGGGCCGCTTCTTCGTGAAGCTCTTTATGAGGGCTCCGATCGGCGCGGATTGCTCTCCGACGTGGCCAAGGCGATCACGGATACGGGCACAGACATCTCCACGCCGACATGCGCACGATCGAGGCGGTATGCGGTGATTGTCGTCGAGGTCCGTGACCTTGCTCATCTGGAGAAGGGTGCGTCGGTCGATCCGGGCGCGTGAAGGCGTCCTCGACGTTGAGCGTCGAGAGCACTTCGAGGAGACGACTGGCTGGGCTGAACCAACCGTTGCTCGATCCGAAGGTCAGGTACAATTTCGGGTCACCCTCCCCCCGCGGGCTTTGCTCGTAAATCTAAAGGCTACAGTCTTTTGTCCCTGTCGCACCTTCCATTGCTCCTCACAGGTGCATTCCTCACGTCGCTCGTGTTTTCCCTCTCAGGTACGTTACTCGTGCGGGGCTGGGCGATTCGGAAGGGTTCGTGACCACCGACAGTGCCCGGCGGATCCACACTACTCCGACCCTGAACGTCGGTGGTGTCGCGATCGCGTGCCTCGCCCGTCGTTCGTGCTCTGGGGCGGTGTGGCGGATCCGAACATGCTCCGACGCGCCGAGATCCGTCGATGCTGGGTGGAGGGGATTGATCGCTCTTCCTCGGGTTCTGGGACGACATCACCAACTTCGGGCGAGCACGAAACGTCGTTCAGACTTCGATCGCGGTCACCGTGTTCCTCGGCGGGTTAGGATCGTGGGGTCGAGGTCGGCGGCTTCGCCAGCGAGCCAGCTCACCGGTTTGGCGGCCCTGACCGTGACCGTGTTCTGGTTGGTGGAACAACCAACGCGTTCAACCTGATCGACGGGAGCGACGGCGTTGCAGGGGGTACGATGTTCGCGTCTATTGCGATGGGAATCATCTTTGCCCTGAATGGCGATCCGCTGGGCGCGTTGATGGCGACGATTCTCGTTGGGCTTCCTTGGGCTTCCTCTCTCAACTTCCGCCTGCCTCAGTCTTCATGGGTGATAGCGGGAGCCTCTTCCTCGGTTTCATGCTTGCGTCTCTCGGAGGATCACGACGCAAAAGGCTCCACGCTTCTGGCGATCACCATCCCGATCATCGCGTTCGGAATCCCTCTCCTGATACGTCAATCGCGATCGTGCGCCGTTTCCTGAGACGGAGCCGATCTTCGCGCCGGATCAGGACACATTCATCATCGCTTGAAGGATCTCGGGCATTCGCCCCGGCGTGTCGCGATTCTGCTCTATGTGGCGTGTGCAGGCTGCGCGTCGCTCTCGATGGTTCTGGCCGCACCGGGTCGAACGACGGTCCTCCCGGTGTTCGTCGTCGCGGGTGCTGTGCTCATCCTCGCGGTCCAAAGGCTGAATGTGCCTGAGCTGGCGGAGCTCGGTGGCGTGTTCGGCCGGGGCTTTCAGCAGCGCACGGTGATCTCTCACAATATCCGCGTTCACTCAGCGACGGAGAAGCTGAGCGAGGCGAGTTCCTCGGCCGACATCGTCGAGTACCTGACGGACGCGTTCGACGGGAGTGAGTTCTCGGCGGTAGAGTTCTGGGTCGTTGAGCCGTGGAGTGGTGATCTGATCTCTCACCCTCTCGGCACCTTGGACGGTGGGGGCGTTCGTCTGAGGATCGACTTCGATCGGGTCCTTCGTGGCGATCAGGAATACGAGATCCAGACACCCGTCTTCGATCAGGGTGCCCAAGTCGGCAGGCTGTCGTTTCATCGTCGCTCGACCGGCCACAGGCTGTACACGGACATCCGTCTGATCGCAAGGCGTCTTGCCCCCGCACTTGGTAAGAACCTCGTTCGGCTTGCCGCTGCTCAAACGGGAGGCCAGTCTCAGGCGAGCGTCTGACCATGCTCTCTTCTGACGCTTGACCACCACCCTTCGCACGGGTGTGGTCGTCCAGCGGCCCGCTCAGCCGCTACTGAGACACCGGGCCGCCAGAGCCCGCCTCAGGTCTGCGGCTCGCTGACTCCGGAACTCACGTGGGGAGGGCGGGTCAGAGCCCACTTATGCGACCGCTTCTTTATGGATATCGGCCCATCGTGCGCGCTTCCAGAGGCGCAGAAGCTCGTCCTGCATTGGTGGCAAAACGCCACGCGTCAGTGACCCAGTGCTGGACGCAGGGCCAACCCTCATGACTGCCTTCGATCTCGTCTCTCCTCACCAGCCGGCCGGGGATCAACCGACGGCCATCCAGGAACTCACGGCGGGCCTACGTCGGGGCGATCAACAGCAGGTCCAACTGGGTGCGACCGGACCCGGCAAGCCCATCACGATGGCGAACCTCATTGCGAACAACGGCCCGCCGACGCTCGGCATGTCGCACAACAAGACCCACACC
>JAYQSR010000041.1:0-5035 GCA_038146945.1 Ilumatobacteraceae bacterium | reverse complement strand
CAGTGTCTCGCTCCGACGCTGCCCACCTCCTGAGAAGAACGGCGTTCGGCGGCTCCACGGAGGAGATTGATGCACTCATCGGCAAGACCCGTCGGGAGTGCGTCGAAATTGTCATGGGATTCGATGGCAATAGCTCTGTGCCGGAAGGTCCAGATGTCGGAGATTTACCCTGGGAAGTCGACAGGGAAAATGAGTGGAGGGTTCACGACCTGATACTCGAGTGGTGGGTCGATCGAATGGCTGGCCTCTCGAGCCCCAGCACCGTTCCCCCAGATCCACCCTTGGAAGCTACGGGGCTCCCCATCTACGAACGCCTCGCTTTCTTCTGGCATGACCATTTCGCATGTGGGCAGCACAAGGTCCAAGACATCGAGGCGATGTGGGATCAGCTCCGTCTTTTCCGACGGATGGCGCTTGGGAACTTTGCGACACTTTTGAAGGCTGTTGCGATTCACCCAGCGATGCTTGTTGCACTCGACAATCAGCACAACACCGTCTGGAATCCGCAGGAAAACTTCGCCCGCGAGGTCATGGAGCTCTGCGTGCGGGGTGGGCCACTTTTCCGAGGCCGATGTCGTCTCGATGACCGCTGCTTGGACAGGTCACAACACAATCGGTTTCTCGCTAGGCGACACGCATTGGAACTCCGCATACGTCTACCGCGATGACGATCACGACCACGGCGAGAAGACTCTTTTCGGGATCACCGCTAATTGGAACGGGATCGCACAACATCCGGAAGAACGAGATGCAATCGATGAATTGGTGTTCGGATCGAGACAACACGCAACAGCTGAACGCATCACCACATTGATGTTCCGATTCTTCGCCAACCTCGAACCCGACCAAACGACCATCTCTGAACTGGCCAGCGTGTTCAAGCAAAGCGGGATGGAGATCTCCGCCCTCGTCAGAGCGATCCTGCTGCATGACGACTTCTGGAATCAATCATCTCGTTGGGCGCAGGTTAAGAACCCTCTCGACTTTGTGGTCTCCGTCATTCGCCACACCGGCCTCCCGGCCTCGTCTCTCTACCTTCGTCATCCGATGATGCAGATGGGCATGGTGCCGCTCGATCCACCGAGTGTCGCGGGCTGGGGCCAAGGCGAAGCGTGGCTTTCAACGGCTTCGGCTTGGGGGCGAGGGTCATTTGCCCTCAACCTCAATGGGCGGGTGGAACTCGAGCAACAATTTTCTGAACTGCAACACATGAACGCTGACGCAGCGGTCGACCAGATCTTTGCCTTCTTCGGAATCGCCGAGCCTTCAACTGAGACACGGGTCCGACTTCAACAGTGGTTCGATGAGGCCCACGAATCTCATCGCTGGTCAATCGCCACTCAAGCTCCCGTCGTTGGTTCGCTCATTGCCGAGTTCCAGGTCTACTGATGCAGCGTTCCACGACTACCCCCCATTCCAAATCGAGTCCTGGACTGGCTAACCAACCGAGGCTGACATTGCGCTAGCCAACGCCTCCAAGCAAGACCTGAGCGCTCCAGGTCTCGGTCGCCGCTCCTTCCTTCAGGGGTCCCTTATGGCCGGGGCTGCTGCGGGTGTGTCTGCAAGCACAGGCATCTTCGACGCTGTGTCCGCCGAGCCGTTACGGCACGCGGATCGAATTCTCGTCACGGTCTTCCTTAATGGCGGTAACGACCACCTCAATACCGTCATCCCAGCAGAGGACGGTGCTTACCACGACGCACGAGGCTCACTCGCGGTTTCTGTCGATGGTTCCACAGGCGTGGGCGAGGGACTTCACTTCCATCCCCACCTCAGAAGACTCAAGGCCCGTTTTGACGCTGGTCAAGTGGCACTCGTCAGAGGCGTCGGCGAAAGAACCCATGACCAAAGTCATTTCAGCTCGATTGAGACCTGGATGACAGGCACACAGAGCGCTCTGCCGAACACTGGGTGGCTTGGCCGCTATCAAGATGGCGCCCGGCTTGGACACCTGGGCGCCGTTTCTATCGGGTGGCAAGGCATACCGTTGATTCTGCGCGGCAGCTCGTCTTCCGCCGTTGGACTCCCACCACATGGCCATCTCTTCGGTGCAGATCGCACAGAAGCATGGAAACGCAGCGTGTTTGACGTCTTCGCTGATCTAGGCGGCACCAACGCTGGCAACGGTGTGTTCGGCCCGAAAGTTGCCGACACATTTGCGTCCGCAGTCAACGCCGCTTCAACAATTGCTCCCGCATACACAGACGCGCTCGCTCAAGATGGCCTTGCGCGAGAACTTGCGCTGGCGGCTGAGGTGATCAACCTCGACGCTGGTACGCAACTCGTTCACGTAAACCAAAGTGGCTTCGACACCCACGAAGGGCAACGTCCACACCATGACGACCTCATGGCGGAGCTCGACGCCGGCATCGATGCGTTTTTCTCCTCACTTGACCCACAGTTCGCTCAGCGGACTTGCGTGCTGGTCTTCAGCGAGTTTGGCCGTCGAATTCAACAAACGACGTCCGGAACTGATCACGGAACAGCTGGGTTGATGTTCCTTGTCGGCCCGAGTGTGCGGGGCGGCATGTTCGGCGTTCAGCCATCTCTCAGGTACCTCGATAGCCACGGAGACATGCGTCATCATCTCGACTTCCGCTCGGTTTACGCATCAGTCCTAGAGGATTGGCTCTCCGCTGACGCTGTTGGGATTCTTGGTTCGAATTACGAACGTCTGAACCTTTTCGCTGCGGGGTCAAACCTTGGCCCGCACCCCCTACCTGGCTCGACCCTCAATCGCTTCCCGGACGTCGACCAAAACCGTTACTACGCGCCAGCAGTCGCTTGGCTTGCCTCGTCTGGGATCACAAACGGAACAAGCCCGACGACGTTCTCTCCCAATGCTCCAGTGACTCGGAGCCAAATGGCAGCCTTTCTCTATCGAGATACGCAGGGGAGCCGATCGGCTTACCGCGCAACCCGTTCGCAGACGTACCCCGCTCCGCCTACTTTGCCGAACCAGTCGACTGGCTCTTTGACCAAGGCATCACTACCGGCACGAGCGCCAACGCATTTTCTCCCGGAAGGTATGTGACACGAGCTGAAATGGCGACCTTCCTCTGGCGCTTGGAGGGAGAGCCCCGCGCTACGACGGCGCCCTTTTCCGACGTACCTGGCGGTCGGTATTTTTCTGAGGCGATCGACTGGCTGTTCGAAAGAGGAATAACGACTGGGACTGGGGGGCGCCGATTTTCGCCTGATGCAGTTGTGACCAGGGGTCAGATGGCTGCGTTCCTTTGGCGACTGGCCGGGAGTCCCGCCTGACACTCGATTGTGGGGGTGGACACAAAACCAAGTAACCAGCTGCCACCGGTCCCCCGCTTACAGGTCGACTCCTCGCCACCGACGCTCGCCCTGGCGTCAACGACTAGGGCATCCTTTATCAAACCTCTGCGACCCGAATCCCCCGAACGCGGGCGTGCGCTGATTGGCCACGGGAGGAGGCATGCCGGATGGGTACGCTTCGCCGTTCGTCGACCTTCCACCGACCTCACGCACCGTGCGACAACCATCGCCCTCCCCCTCGCCAACTGACCGCCGACATGACCTTGATGCCCTGCGGGCATTCGCCATGCTGCTCGGGATCGTGCTGCACGCCACCTCTGCGTATCGAGGAGTGAAGGCCCCCGTCATGGACGTCTTCTCGTCGCCAGATCTCATCTTCGACGAGCTCTTTCACGCGATTCACGGCTTCCGGATGCAGCTGTTTTTCTTGATCTCGGGATTTTTCACCATGCTGCTGCAGCAACGCCTTGGCTGGGGCGGCATGTTGCGTCAGCGGGCAGTACGAATCGCGCTGCCGTTAGCCGTGGGAACGGTGACCATCGTTCCCCTGACCCGATGGACCAAGGTTGAGCTTGCATCCCAAGCGTGGCTTGATCGGCGAAATATCGCTCTTGATGGAGGCATCGAGATCCGCTGGATCGGCCCGTTCCAGGAACTCTGGTTCTTGTGGTTCCTCGTGCTGTTCGTTTCGACGTTCGCTCTCGTTTCGGCGGCAAGCCCAGTTGGGCTGGCCCGCTGGCTGAAGACGCTTCCGAGTCCGGTGATCGCAGCGATCGCCTTCGCTGTGACCTGGGGAGCTCAGTACTCGGTCATGGCGGCGAGATCCAGACCACGTTTCGCCATGCCAGCTCCGCTGACGGTTCTTCCTGAACCTCAAACGCTCCTGTATTACGGGACTTTTTTCTTCGTCGGGATTGCAGTCCGGTATGTCGAGACCATCGCCGGCCGTCCCTTGCTTGGGACGCAACCACGGGCCTGGCTTCTCCTCTTGCCTGGGAGCGTCGTGTTCTTCTTTGCGCTCGACACGACCTTCGAAGGCGGTCGCGAGGATCTGATGGCGGCTGCATTGCTCCAGACGCTCTATGCGTGGCTCATGGTGGGCGGACTTCTTGGACTCTTCTCCACGGTCATTCGAGGCGAGCGCCCGAGCATCCGCTATCTCTCGGATTCGTCGTATTGGTTGTATCTGGCCCATCCCCCCTTGGTCGTTCTCGGCCAGTGGTACATGCGCAATTGGGAGCTTTCGACTGTTGCGAAGTTTGCCCTGCTGAATCTCTCCGTCACCGCACTCCTCCTTGCGAGCTATGCGCTGTTCGTCAGACACACACCCATCGGCTGGGTGCTCAATGGTCGACGCCGTCGGACCGCCCTTCGCGATCGATCGCACCTTGCGCAAACGCAACGACGAGACCAACCCCACGACAGCGAGACGCTGCGCCGTGCCCTACGGTGACGACATGTTCACGACAATCGTGGTTTGGGTCGTTGGTCTCACCGTCGGGTACGTCGGCCTTCGCGCGATCCGCACTCGAAGTTGGTCACGCCCCGATCGCTCTGAGGATTGACCCTTCAGGCGACGGCGAGCGCCGGGGTCTGTCGGGTCGAGCACTCCTGCGTTGCTCGAACTCAGTGGGTTCGGATCGCCGCCGTGATTGCACCGTCGGCCATCGCCGCACGAGTGGCATCGTCGGGACGACGGAGCCGTTCGAGCGTGACACCGATGATCTCGGCGCTGCACGGGAAGCCGGGT
>JAYQSR010000040.1:0-5090 GCA_038146945.1 Ilumatobacteraceae bacterium | reverse complement strand
GCATACGGCGTCCAGTCCAGCGGATTGGGACGTCCACGTTGACATTGGCAGCCACATCGACGGGTTCTCGACGCTCGACCTCATCCCCGTCAGGTCCGAACGTTACCTCCATGATCGATGGCGCACAGTGGAGCGGGTGGCCATCCGAGTCGAGCAGCACGCTCTGCGTGTCCTCGATCAGACGGCCCACGGCATCGAAGTCGATTTCCGGGTCGCCGTCGACGAGGGCCTGGTGATAATCAGGACCGAGTTCAGCCGACAGTTCGTCATGCTGGCGTCCAGCACCGGCGGTCACGTAACGGCGAAACACGGCCACGTGGCCGTCTCTCCCGAGCGCGGGCGGTGCAGGTGGCTTGCCGCTGGCCCCTACGATCGTCGCGTCTCGAGCTGTGGTGTCCGCGATGTGAATCTTGATCATGGTTCAGCCTCAGAACATTTCGAAATCGAGGTCGTCGGCGTCGTCCTCTTCGTCCGGCACGAACGCCACGGAGCGCTCCACGTCCGACCATTCGTAGGTGATCGGGAGCCCGATCAACGCCCAGACGCCTTCGTCGTTCGACATGAGGATGCCGGTCTCGGCTCGGTAGTCGGATCGATAGTTGAACATGAAACTGAAGCACGATCCCTTGGCGAGCTCATCGGCCAGGCGATCCGGCAGCGTTTCGGGCTCGAGCAGGTAGACCGTCTGAACCTTGAGATCCAGGGCCGACTCCAGCGGGATCGGTCCCTCGAGAGGCACCGGCGTGCCCAGCGTGCCCGGGACGAGTTCCGCTGGCGAGCCATCCGGCAGGATACCCTCGAGGTCACCCTGCGGCAGCCATTCGCCGCTCGGAAGAAAATACCCTTGCCCGGTCATGCCAGACTTCAGGAGCAGTGATCCATCGCCGAGCAGGGAGGCACGGGTACACTCCTGCCCCTTTTCGTCGAAGGCGACCCGGCGTCGCTTTCCGTACAAGACCTTGCGATCGATCGGCCGAAACTTGAATTCGGCTTCCTCATCGTTCCACAGAACGTTGATGGTTCGAGCCACGCTGTTCTCTCTACTGAATCGGGATGGAGAGTGGAAAAACGGTCGGGAAGGGCGGGGTAGCGTTTGGGTTACCCATCGTCCTCCTCTGGATCTGCGAAGTCGTACAGTTCATTCAATAGCCCGAGCAGGGATGTGAGATCAGCACACTCGTGCTGCGCGTACCACGGCAGAGAGCCCGGAGTCTCTCCGGTCACGGACCGCTCCCACACGTGCGACTCCGTCCACATGACTCCGTCTTGCACGATGAATCCCGCGGCGGACTTGTCGACCTGGATCTGCTGGTGCAGGGATCTCAGGACGGCGAGGTGGTCTCCTGGCGTGCAGCCCTCGAACTCCGCGTCGAGGTCGAGTGGATTCGGACCGAAGTCGTAGTCGTCGGCATAGATCGGAGCCCTCCATGTCAGATGCTCCGGACTGACGGAGTCGTCAAGTTCGAGGTCTTCGATCAGGCACCGCGCCATCAACTCGATCACGGGCTCCTGCCATTCGTGGCCATCGTGCTGCATGCGGACCCTCCAGGTCCCGTTACTCAGGCACCGGCGAACCGCTGGCGCACATACCCGACCAGATCAGGCCCCTCGAGGACCCGCGTGGAGTTGTTTGTTCGGACGAAGAATACGTGGTCACCCTTGCTCACCTTGGCATAGATCGCCTCGGGAGCGGCTGGCGCATGGACCAGCGCGACCGGCACGCCATCGACCTCCTGGATCTTTATCCGGGCCACGGCCGAAGCAAGCGGGCCCAGCGTACGTTCGATCGCGGTGGTCAGGGCGTTCACGTAGCGATCGACGTCCATCCCCTTTAGCTCGAGGTCAGGCCCGACACCGAGGATCTGCCGTCATCGGCGATGCCGATCGCGGCGTGCCGCCGTTGAATTATGAACCCAAGACCGTCTTCAGAACCGATTCCAGAATGACCTTCTCGGGCAGCCAGTCGGTAACGAAATAGGCGACGACTTGAATTCCACCCGCTCGGTTTCCATTTCAGCTAGCAAATCCTGCACCGTCCAGTCAGGTACGGGCTCCACGTCCTCACCCGCACGTCGTCCATCGGCGAGGCTCAGTGGCCAGGGCCTCTGGCCGCTCAATGCCTTCGCGACCAGAGAACGTGTGAGGCGAGTGGAAGTCCGCATACTCCATGTCCTCAGCGATCCGGGAGGCATGCCAGAACGCCCTTCTCCTGTTCTGCCGGGGTCAGTCGCTCGAAGAACTCGGGGAAGTAGTCCGAGGGGGCCCGGTCACGAATCGCGAGATTGTCGGGCCACTCTACCCACGCGTAGTTCGCCATCTGGTTTACGGTACGCGTGCCCTGGATGCCCTTCCGGGCCAGGTGGGCTTTCGGGAAGAGATGGTGTCGCTCCGCGGCTGAACGAGGGGCATGTACGGACGGGTCCATGAGTTCGGCCATAGACAGCTTCGAGAAGAGCGGCCGAGCTCCCAGCAGCACGAGGCTTGCCGAGTACGCGAATACGGTTGGACCGTAGGCAGCCGAGGTCTCGAGGCTGTCCGGGAGGCGCGTCGTCCAGAAGTCCTCGGTCAGCGACGTCGCGATCAGACTGTCGAGGACGCCCACGAACTCTTCACCGGAGGACGTCTCGCCGATGCGTCTGAGGTCCTGCTCGACCTGGGTCTCGACGTTGCCGGTATACCTCGATGTCATGCTCGCCATGAAGAAGAAGCGTGCAATGACCTCACGCAGCTCTTGCCGATCGATCCCGTGGTCGCGCCGACCGATGAGGTAGATCAGGTACGAGAAGATCAGGTTGTTCTTCGAGCTGATCATCGATCCGCTTCGAAAGCCGGCTCGACGGACGGCCTTGAGAAATTCATGCCAATTTGTGAGATCCAGGGCTTCCCGCTGTGCCTCCTGAAGGGCAGTGAACTGGGCCTCACGGCGCTCGGTGGAGCGCTCCCCGGTCTGGAGGTCCTTCCCGGTGAGCACGGCGAAGACAAAGCGAAGCCGCGCTCTTCTGAACGCCAGTCCCGCGATGATCCGCAGGAGCTGGTCTGGAGCAGGATCGATGAAGGGGTTGGCCGGAGACGGACCCTGGGCCGGTAGTCTGGCCGCACGGGAGAAATCCTCCAGCTCCTGACGACCAGCGTCCCACCACACAGACATCAGGGTCAGGATGAAATCTGCCTGCCCGAGCGCAATACCTCCGCTGTTGATCCGTACGAAGACCTCTGCAGCCTGTTCCTCGTCCAGGGTCGAGGCCAGCTCCATGACCTCGAACGGGTAGTTGCGAAGGTCGTACAGCTGCTGGATCGCATTCTCGATGTGAAGGGACTCTTCTCCGTCCAGAGGACCCTTGGCTTCTTCAGTTGCTCGATGAAGTGACGGACACCGCCAAGCAGGCCACCTCCTGCCAGAGAACTGAAATGTCCGAGATGAATTCAAGTCGCCTCCGTGCGTCCCAGACCTCGAACGTCCCGCCAGGCCGAAAGGAGTCTGATGCGCCACAGGGAGTAGTCCTCCTGATGACTTCCACCCCTTGAGCGAGAGTGCTGTCAGGGCTGCACCATCGACGATCCGAGGCGTGGGGCCGCGTGGTCGGAATTCAGCCGATTCTGCGTGCACCTTTCGCCCCGGTGGTGGGAACATCAGAGCCGAGAAATTACATGGATCGAAGAGGTTTCGATTTGGCACCGTTCCATACGAACGGGCGCTGGATGTCCGGCAACGCGTTTCGCCACGTTCGATATTGTCGAGCAAGCCCGACAGGTTGTAGGACGTGTTGCTGTAGGCAGTGATGGACATATCTCAGCTCAATAGCGGTGGAGTCATCGCGCTCGGTTCACGACGTTAGATCGGGCGCCTCGATCTTGCCATCGCTCAGTTCTCGTAGCGTGCCTGCACGCAGTCCCTCACCAAGGGCCAGGCGCAAAGATTCTTGAATCCCCTGGGTTACCCTGCGAATACCGAATGCGTTGGCCGTGACCTGCAGCAGCTGCTCGCGGGGGATCGACTGAGCTAGCTGGCAGATCATCTGCATCGCGTTGATGACTTCCTCCGTAGCGATCTGCTCGATCGTCCGCTCGGTATCCTCGCCCGTTGGAACTCTCACCGGCGTCAGAGATCGCTCTTCAGCCTGCCCGGAAGCCCAGACGAAATCGCCTCGTGTATCGGATGTCCGCCAACTCGCCTCGATGCAGGACTCGATGAACTCCCGGCGGCTCGAATGCAGGCGACCGATCTGGAAGGCGCGCGCCACGAGGCTCGCTAGGCGACCCAATTCGATGGGGGCCTCCTTTTCCAGGATCTCCTCGATGACGCGACGGACTCGTCGCGAGTCTCCCCCGGGGGCGCAATGCTCGATCTCCCCTGCAGGACGCGACCTGGTGTACGCCTCGAAGGCTCGCGCTCCCGCGCGCAGCATCGATTCGGATACCGACCGCTCTGCGCTATCCTCCGTCAGGGCAGCCGGCTCTTGGGCCGAGGGTTCGGGCGATGGAGCGGGCCGGTCAGGCTTCGTGGCTGGGACATCCTTCGATCGTCCAAGTGCCGCGGACGGTCGTGACATCGCCGGCGCTCCCACCAGCCCTCCCTTGGACCTGCGCGTCGATCCCGCGGGCGCTGTGGGTTCGGGCCGGGTCGTGGTTGGAACCACCTCCTCTATGTCGTCGCGGCAGGCATGTCGCGCTCCCGCCCGGCCGGAAAGCCACACGCGAACGACGTGGGGCCAACCCATCAGACCCTGCAGCACGGCGAGCGGCAGTCCGTCACGATCCCCGACCGTGCTCCGGTCACGCCACCGAGGACCGTCCAGCAGGACGGCCACACGCCACTCCGGGTCCTCCGGTGTCGTGATGGCCAGATCGATACGAAAGGGTGACAGACCGACGTCTTCGCCCACCTTGAGGCCGCGCGCTTCGAGAGCTGAGCGCACGTCTGCCCGGTGCGAGTCCCGAGACAACGAGATGGAGTGGTCGTCCTCCACGGCGCGCATGCCGCGTTTGGCGCCTGCGAGGAATTCACGCAGGTGCAGCAGGCCGATCGCCTTGGCTCGGTTCAGGTCGATCTCTTCCGGCTCGAAGGAGGAGAATACGACCATCTCCTTGCG
>JAYQSR010000039.1:0-5250 GCA_038146945.1 Ilumatobacteraceae bacterium | reverse complement strand
CTTCAGGTCTGCGTCGCGGCTCTCCCAGGGCTCGGAATTGAAGTCCCTGCTCTGTAGTCGACGTGGACCAGACTAATACCGCTGCCGTCTCATCGGATGCGAGAGCTGTCACCCTCTCCCAAATCTCGTCGCGCGTCCGGGCTGGTAAGCTCGCAACGAAGACATTTGTACTGATCTGTACCGCCCACGAACTGCAATAGCCGACCAAGCGAGGCGGGGCATTTTCAAGCCTTAAGACCAGCACGGATCACCTCGTGTGCGTCGGAGACGACCCTCTTCAAGAGGTTCGCACGTCTGAATGTGTCCCGCGAAGCTGCTCTCACCTCAGACTCAAGACCCTCCCACGGCTTTGGATCGTGACCGTGCTCGGCGACCACGCTAAACGCGAGAGGAACGGCCATCTCTCCCTTGTAGAGGTCGGCAAGGTCCAAGACAAACGCTATTCGGCTCCCGTGATGTATAAAGCCCAGCCCGGGAGCCATCCCTGTGGCATGGACCGCCGCTTCGACAACTCCGTAGAGACAGGTATTCACCACGTTGAGGGCGCGATTCGGAGCGTCGGTGAACCTCTTGGACCTCCCCCTTTTGTAGCGGCGTCCGCGCCAAACGATGCCAAAACGCTCCGCCTCCGCAGTATAGAGCTTCCGTACTCGTGCTCCCTCTAGCCCGCGAAGCTGATCAATACTCCTCCTCGTCATCGCGACCCCAAATCGCCGTTTGAACATCGCGCGGGCGACTCGCAACCTCGCCCTCTCATCGACATAACACGCGACCTGTCTGTCTAACCACTCGGTATTATCAGACCAAGGACGCCCAGTTGAGTAGCATCGTACGCCGTGTTCTCCGACCCATTGAATCAGCGCCCCATACTCTGCAGCGAGTCGCACAGCTTCCGTCGTAACAGAGGTCCCTGGGCCAACAATAATCGACGCCATCGCCTGACAGGGCACTTGGTACTGAACACCGCCCTCGTTGTTCGTTAGCACGAGACAACCGTCGATTACGGACAGCGTCCCTCTTTCGACGTAGAAGAACGACACCCGATCCTTGACCTGTAGCATCAGGGAGACCGTCGACTGGCCAACACACTCCCCGGTCGCGAGAAACACAGCAAGCCGTGCCGAAGCTCTTCGCGCGGCCAAGCGCCATCCACAACCAACCCTAACAGGCCAGCCCGATCCTCGACCAGCCGCCTTACAACATTAGCGCTCACGAACGTGATCGGTCGCTGCCTTCCGAGCTTTCTTCGCAGACTGACGAATCGCCGTTCGGTGACGTGTGTGGATAGAACCTCAGCTGCCCCGTTGAGCCGCCGCGCTAGGAACTCCTTGTACGGGTCTGCAGGCGACCGCGGATCCTCGCGGTCCGCCGCAAACACGGCGTCCCATACATCTGTTCGGCGACCATCGACACTCGTGGTGGCATTCAGTCGAACCTCGAAGTCGAGCGCCTGCCCTTTCGACAGCTGCGGCGCGAACGGCTTGCTCTGTACATCCAGCGCACATCCCCAGTCTCTCACAGGCCGGTCGGCTGATGAACGCGGACTCTCGCTCGACAGGACGAGGACCTGTGCTCCACCAGGGCGGTCCTCCAACACACGATACAGATATCCCCGCTCGTCCTGATCAGGAAACAGATCTGCGACGAGCTGGTGGATCAGATATTCCTTAGACGCTCCTCGCTGGTCGCCCGATGGGCTAACGACACGAAGCAGAACCCGGCTGTAGAAACGCTCAGAAGACATGCTCAACTGGCTCTACCAGGGTTGACTGAGTCTCGATGACACTCCGAGAGCCAGAGAAGAGTCGCTCTCAAAGTCACGTCGATCGAAGACCTCGCGCACGAGAATCCCGGGGTCTTCAGCCTCCGGCTCAGACCAACAGCGGAGTGGAGGGGCATCGTATTGAGTGCGCACTGGAACACGACTCAGAGCGTCTCGTGCCGATGCTCCTGTGGCTCGGCCCTCGAAAAGCTTCATAGAGGGAGGGCAAGCTTTCCTACCGAGAAAGAGCGGGCGAGCCGGCCGCTCAAGCGCCTGCTGCAGTTCATCGAGATTCACCGGCCCCGAGGAGACTGAGCACGCTACGAGAAAAGACCCGTCTGCCAGATAGTGCTTCTCCATGAGATGAGTACCATCTTTTTGGCTACCCCCCCGGGCCTCATATCCCCAGTGAGTCCACCCTCCTGCCTCACGCCCCAACCAAGCAGTCTGGAAATCACGTAGCGGAGTCGGCCGGCGATCCTCGCGCACGGCGTACTCCATCGCGTCCTGGAGTGCGTTGATCTGGGTACCGTCGCGATAGGTCCAACCTAGTGCTGATGCAAAAATGCCTGACAAGGCCGACTTGGTCGGAAAAGCGGCCGTCGGACGGTGTCGATCAAATGCGACATCCCCCCAAGACTGAAGCGGTCCTTCAAGTCGAACAAGCAGGTACTCAGGCATCGATGATTGACTCAACTGCTTCAGAAAGAGACATCGTCTCGAACCCCTCGGGTACGGCGTGAATGGTCGCTATACCCGAACGGTCTCCACCCGCCCCGTACATCGCATCGAGTTGCTGTCGGTGCTCCAGAAGGCGAGACACGGAGGCGGACGTCAGCTGGGCACCGTCCGTCCGGACTGCCTCAAGAAAGGCATTGGCGAGCGTTCTCGGCTGCTGATTCCCACGCTCGAGCAGCACGAATTCGGCGTAACTGTACGGTGCCGTCGAGCCCTTCTTCGCGCCGGGACTCACCGTGGCCATGACCTTCACCAAGTTCCTCGTGAGAGTCACGGCAAGTTCAGATGGGTGCCCAACCAGGTTGTTGCGAAGCTGATTCATGTCGACCACCACGTACGTGTAGAACACCCCTGTGGTCAGCTCCGTGTCTTGAATCAGACCGGCGCCGGGCTCATCGAGCGTCAGGGTATCGATGCCGTGAAGTAGTCGGTCTCGGCGGCTTCTGCATGGGTGGTGAACGCATGGCTACACTGGCTGCGCCATCGACTCTCGAGAACAGATCCGAGGTGACGAAGCGGCCAAAAAGAGCAGTATCAAGGGACGCCTGCAGCGCTTCGCAGTTCTTCCTCAGGTCCGCGACCTTGATGGGAAACAGGTCCTTGAGGTCCCTGAGTGTGGTCGGGTCTTGTCCCGCCTCCCTGGCCGCCGCGACTACAGCGACACCTGTCTCGACAAGGAAGCCAATTTCGGCAGGCGTCATGACCACGACCTGCCCAGTTCGAAGGTCATCGCTACCGTCGCTGTCTTCCTTAGAACTCAGCGAGAGATCGACGAGATAGCTGGCGACGAGGTTCGCAAGAGCCGGCGACGCTCCGTGCTCTGACTCGAGGGGCTGCGCAACCAACCGGTTGTAGATCTCTCGGCTGCGCACCGCTATCGATCCCAACTCCGTAATCTCGGGCGCTTCGCGCCAGTGCTTCTTGAGGCATTGAGACGAGACCCGAGTCCGAGTGTCCCTCCAAAAGGAATCCGTTTAGCGGCCCACATCGTCACGGTTCAGTAAGGCAGCCGGGTACGAAGTGAGCATGTGAATCTGAACAAAGTCGGCTGCAGCCATTACTGGTCTCCATCTTTGGAGGGTGTCATCTTGAGGTGGCCCTACTCGCGAGGAAGAAGCTGGCGAAAGCCATCCGGCTTCGATCACTCCAGAAGAGCAAGAGGCCAAGTCAGGCCAGCGAAACCGGAATCGACCTTGAGAGCAGTTCTCTCACTTCGGCCAAAGCCGAATCTCGATCGAGTCTCAGCCAACGTTCCACCTCGCGGTGGAGACTCCAGCTCGAGAAAGCGCCGTACCTGCCCGCAGACCTCCTCGATGGTCGTGCTCCACCATAAGGGGGATCAGCTGGCGCCAGAAAGGCTCCCCGTAAGGCTCGATCCGTAGCGGTCTACGATCCTCCAGAACACCTCAGGGGGGACGTAGTCATCGCTCGGCCTTAGCCTCCGCAACTGCGCCCGCTCTCCCGGTCGAAGCTGCGAGACATAGCCCGAGATCGCGAGTATCCTCGTCCTGACTGGGTCCTTGGGCCTCTCTAGTTCCATCCTCGTTGTTGCCTCGTCGTTCAAGCTTCATCCCTCCCGAGTTTCTTGAGACGTGCGCCCAGATATGCCTCTGCACGAACCCGCCGTTCGAACGTCGAATTGGTGGACTTCGGTAAAGCCGCAGCAGCCTGCGCGAACGTTTCACGAGCCAGCCCCGAGACTAATTGGACCCATGAATCGAACCATTCGCCCTCACCTTTTGCGTACGCGTCGGCGTACTGAACCAGACAGTGGATATACCGCTGATCAATTCGTGCACGAGCGTGCCTGATCTAGCGATGACGTCTGCGTCTCCTTTCTTGACGAGGATCGCCGATGAACCCGTCGCTCCAGAAACGGCGCTCTTAGTGTTGCTGATTGTGCGCATCAACTGCTCATTCATCTGAATGGGCTGTGATCATCCAGGTTGGGTGCGCCTCGAGTGGAGATTACCACGATGGTGAAACTCTTCTGTCTTGCCCTGTCCGAAGGCTGTGCCTTCCAGGACGACTTTCAAGTGGGCTTCATCGGCCTTCCTTCCCATCCACGCCCGAACGCTCGGGGACGGGGTGGTGCCCTCACCGAAGAGCAGCTTTACGACCTCTCGGTAGTTGTAGCCTCCACTCAACGTGCCGCGGACCTTCAGGTGCCCTCCCGTTGGGTCCACCACCAAGGGAGTAAACGCATCTCCCAAGTGCCCGCCACTTGTGTGGTCATTCACTCGGTCCGTCTTGCTGCCCCTCACCCAAACCAACTCGTAAACGTCCCCGAGGGGGGACCCCAGACGGACCATTCGGGCCATCGGGATGAAAGCCGGGTCCAGCTGCTCTGCAGGAAGACCACTGGATCCATCCCAAGTCTCAGCCCAGAGCGCCCACACTTCACCTCTCAGACCCCGTTCTTTGCCAATCCGCTCCCGAGAGGACGCGAAAGCTTCAAGGTCTGCGACAAAGGACTTTGTTAGATCTCCTGAGACTCTTCCCCACATAAAGGGCACGCCACTGCCTGCCCCACTTCGGGAAGGACTAAGCGGCGTCTTGTAGTAAGTGGGGCCCCCGTAAACGACGCCACCGTGGAAGCTCGCGAGCGCGTACGCGGTCTGTTCAGCGGTTCTACGTCGCCCCTTATCATACTTCCGGTTGTGGTCCTTCTCGCCGAGCACGGCTGTCAGCCCCGAGGCCGACCTGCGCTTGTAGCTCTGCTCTGGAGGCTTTCCATCGGGCGTCGGTGA
>JAYQSR010000038.1:0-5688 GCA_038146945.1 Ilumatobacteraceae bacterium | reverse complement strand
GTTGAAGCCGTTGCCAGCGCGGCGAGCGCCGTGAGGCTGAAGACGATCCTCCGCCTCACGGATACCGGTGTCGATCGGGTGTCTGGCTGAATCAACTGGGACAAAATAGATATCGTATCTGGGAGGCTGCCGCGATAAATAATTTACGGCGGAAAGCTAGGGTTGACCATCAGGGTGTACGATGAAGATGCCGATCTAGGGTTACCGAGGACTCCACAAATCTCGGTTTAGCCTGGTGACCTGACCATCGTTTCAAACGATACTGTCCTCGGACGGGGTCCGAAGGGCCAAGTTCTTAAGGTTAATGTGTTTGGGCCGTTACCGAAGCTTGCCGGCTCGCGGATACGTGTGTGGAACAGATGACGATTACAGTACGTTGCCGTGACCGTCACAGGAGGCCCTGCTCGAGGATCTCTGAATGATGGGTGATGCCGGATCGGTCGATGTCATTGTCGTGCATTACAACCGTTCGGACCTGACAGAACGATGTGTCCGAGCTTTGGCGGACGACGACGGTGCGCTACGAACTGTCACGATCGTGGATTCGGGCTCAAGTCCGCCGCTGAGTGATCCGTATGTCTCGTCCTGGGCTGACCTTCTCCGTGGCACATCTCAGAAGCGCGCTGCGATCGAGCTCTTCGTCGAAGTGGTCGGGAACAATGTTGGTTTCGCTGAGGCAAACAATCGGGGTTTAGCTCTGCGCTTCGAGGAGGGGGCTGAGTTCTTCCTCGTGTGGAACAACGACGCGTACGTGAGTCCTTCGGCACCTGTCACATTGTCAGCGTGGCTCGGAAGACTGGGGCCGCGATGGTCGTTCCTGCGGTTTACCGGGCTGATGAGCCCTCTCAGGTGGACAGATTTTCAACCTCACCAAGACGGTGCTGGATACGATCGCCGTTCCGGAGTCGGACGGCCCGCTATTGTGCCCTGGTTGCGCAGCCGAATCGGCGCGACCAGGTCGACCCCGGTGATCCTGAGGCTTCGACCGGCGACTGGGCCTGGCCGAGGACCTGGACAGGATTCCGGGCGCGCGCTCGGTAAAACTTGTCGCCTGCCCCGATGCAAGCATCTAGCACAGGGAAGCGCCAGTTGGCCCATCGTCACCGCGCGAATTTCCTGCACGCAACACGCGTCGTGGCGAAGAACCTTCGAGTCTTTGGCGACAGAGTCCTGGCCGGTTTACGTCGCGTCGCCGTTTGACACGGGTTATGACGTCGGACGTTCCGCACGGTCGTCATGGGCGCGGCGGCTTCGCGGCACCAAGTCCGCGGGTTCGCCGAGGGTCGGGCCAGAATCAGCGATGTTCGGATTCTGACGGCGCTTCGATTCGAGATGACGATGATCGAGTGCGATCCGCCGAGGTGTCCGTGCTTCGGGTGATGTCGATGTTCGGATGCTGAGGCTGGGGGATCGGTCGACATATGCAAGTATCGTTGGGCCATGGCTGGCGAAGGAAGTCGCAGCTGCGCGTTTGCGGACCCCCCAACTGTGCTGGCCGCGTCGAATCAGCCCGGGCCGAGGTCGATGGTCACCTGGACCTGATCAATATTGAGCTCAGGCCCGCTGGACCACCTGAGCACACCGCAGTGAGTGGCGGCCGGACGTGAGCTTCTTCCTGCATTTAACGCCTCTCTTGGCGCACCCTCGTCCGTCCGTGGTCGCAGTGCATGACCTGATCCACCTGCACGTCCCCGAGGCCTTCCCGCGATGGAAGCGGTGGGCGGCGGCCAGAATGATCAAGGCGGCAGCACGGCGAACCGATCAGATCGTCACCGTTTCCGGGCACAGTAGAAAAGACCTGCTCCGCTTTCTGGGCACCCGGTCTCCACCAGTCGCCGTGATTCGAAACGGAGTTTCGGATGTCTTCACACCCGGCTCGGCACCGGAACCTGCAGAGCCCCCGTACATCCTGGTTGTCGCACCGCACAAGCGTCACAAGAACCTGAAGCTGGCGGCTCAGGTTCTGGATCGACTTCCCCGACATGAGGGTTGGCGACTTGTTGCCGTGGGGCCGGACGCTGACGATCGGTCAGACATGGCACGAGGGGCAGGTTCGCCAGCCCTTCAAGAGCTGATCGATCTTCCGGGAAGAGTCGCTGATCGCGATCTTCGAGATCTTTATCGCCAGGCGACAGTCGTCCTGATTCCGTCTCTTCTCGAGGGTTTCGCGCTTCCCGCCCTGGAGGCACGCGCTTGTGGTACCAGGGCGGTGGCCACGGACGCGCGATGGGCTCGCGAACTCAAAGATGCGGGTGTGGAACTCGTTCAGGGTTGGGACCCAGACGATTGGGTGCGGGTCATTCGATCCCCTGCTGCCAACACGCCCGACTGGGCGTTGCCACCCCATGGCATTCCCCGATGGTCGGACGCATCAGCTGCTACGCTGGCCTTGGTTCAGCGCGTCGCGGACCGAGCTCCCCTTGGTGGACGGCGTTGAAGCTTCTACCGTTTCAGGCGTCAGTGTGAAGCTTTCTATCGCGCGAAGGGTTTAACGATAGCTCAGTGAAGCGCTGTTCGACATTCTGCCTCGCTGGCTCTGATCGCGTTGTCCGCTTTCTTTCTCGGCATCGCGGTGTGTGCCGTTCTTCGGTCGCCCCGTCTTCTTTCGACACAGGCGGTAGGAGGTGAAGACCTCAGTGCCTCAAATTTCGAACATGGTGATTGGGGCGGAGGATTGGCTGAGTGAGAATGGGCAGCTCATGGCCGAGTACCGGATGAACGGTTTACTTCCTCTGGCAAGGACCCCCGCGTACCAACGTGGGTCGCTTCCTCGTCGGACCCAGTTGACGAGCTCCTCAGTTGTGGAACGTCATTGCTGAGCATGTCCTCGTCGGTCGCCCACTGGTCGAGAAGGCTGGGTTGGTTCGAGGGAGATGCGGCGAAGCGCTCCTGTCGGTGGACCGGGTACCTCGGTCCATGGACGGCCTGGGGCGGCGTCGGCCCGGATATCCCGAACGAGCTGACGTGGACCTGAGCTATGTCGGGAAGACGAGTCGCTGCGAGACGTGGGATTGATTTCGCCCATGTGCCGGTCCTGCTTCAGGTCAGTCGGACGAAAGCTGAGCGCTGGCGGGAATCCGATTCCGCCGAAGTCGATCTGTCGCGTTCGAACCTGCCGCGTGAGAACCGGCGATGCGCCTGCATTCCGCAGCGTCCCAGTGACGATCGCGAGCAGTAATCCACGCGTCGCTCAAACATCGGCGGGTCCTGCCTTAGCACCCCGGTCCTGTCATCCGCGACCGTCTCGATTGCCCCTCCTCGGGCGAACGCCACGACGGGTGTGCCTGCTGCCTGTGCTTCGACTGGCAGGATGCCAAAATCCTCCACCCCCGGGAAGACGAGAGCGATTGCACCCTGCATGAACTCCAGCAGTTGATCGTTCGTACAGGCCCCGACAAAACGCACAGAAGGTCCCGCCATGGCCTGGAGGCGGCCACGATCAGGTCCATCTCCGAAGACGATCAGAGGCAGCGAGGTTTCGTTGGCGGCGGCAATGGCCCGGTCCACCCGCTTGTAGCGCACGAGCCGGCCCCCTGCGAGGAAGTGACGGCGAGGCAATTCTCTCGGCACAAAACGTTGAATATCGACCGGTGGATAGATACCCGTGCCCCACGGCCATATGCGCGACGAATTCGGTTAAGACGCCCGAATTATGATGAAGTGATCGGCCCTTCGGCCTCATTGTCCTGCCCTCAGGTATCCGAGCATGGTCGCGCGAGCATGCGACATTCGCCATAGTATTCTGGCTCAGATCCCAGAGATACCGAGGTGGCGTATGGCAATAGCACACATGAGTAACCCCTGGTGTCGATGCCTTGCAGAACGCGTGGTTGCCGATAACACGAGCTCCCGGCACGAGCCTGAGTTCTGCGCTAGATATCCGGCATCACGGTAAGGCTGCCGGGTAGAGTCGAGACGCGCCGGGCAGTGGACAGCCCGATGCGCGAACGACTCGACCAACAGCCGCCTGGACACGCTCATCGGGATGCACACGTAGAATGCGCATCCGCGAGGATTCTGCTCATGATACGAGCACGTTCTCTGAACCACCTCAGCGGACCGCCATTCGCGAACGAGCGGCGCGGGGCGGAAAATCCATCGGGAGTGAGTCGGTCGGATAGAGTGGAACGTCGTGCGCTCCGGCGCTGAGGGCAGGTCGCGTGACACAGAAGGTTATCAGAGAGCGTGGGCTCAGGTCCACTCTCTGGCTTCTGGTTTCTCGAGGCTCGGACAGCTTCGGGCGCGTGCCCGGGTGCCTTGATGGCTCGGACCTTTTGCGCGCATTTCGGAGTGGTCGATGCGATAGTAATGTGCCTCGGCGCTTACCTCCGTTCGGTGCCATTCGCCAGCAGTTTCGCCTACCAGTGTCGAGTCGCACTCTCGTACACCGTTTGGCTCGGGGCTGTGGGCACACACGCGCTGTGGATCGTGGGTGTGCTCACGACGGGGGTGAGCTTATGGTCCCCTTCGGAAGGAATATGCTTCGTCCCATCAAGCGTCGGCTCGGAGCTCTTGTCGGAATGCTGTCGAGTCGCGTCGTCGGCCCTCACTCGCATGCCGTTCTGACCCGCGCCAATGGTGCCAGCCCTGTTGAACGTACGACATGAAGGTCAGGCGGGAGCTGCGCTTCGTGGTTCATACGGTGAGAGGAGCTGGCGTTGATCCAGTCGCTCGTGAGCCCGATTTACCTTCCTTTATCCGGGACCATCGGCGCCGCCATACCGGCAGCGAAGTGGGTTCGGCACGTTCTTCGTCAGGCGAACCTCGCGAACGCGGCTGGTGGCATCCAACTGCCGGCTCGGCGGACTGGACAACGTCACTGTTCGACTGTGCGGTGGGGAGCGTACCGGGGCGTTCATCGCCAGCCGAGCCAACCGGGCGGCAGCAAGCGCGAACCCGCCCGGAAGCGTGATGCGTACTATTTGACCGACCGGAATCTTCGCGTCCCCCTACGGCGCTGACCTCGTAGGGGACGTGAGAGACGACCTGATCTACATGGACGTCGAAGGGTCCGAGGTGTTTGCGCGAGGCATGCAGAACGCCCTTGGTCGAACACAGGCGCTGGTCGTCGAGTTCATCGGCCACCACCTGCAGAGATGTCGCCCAGTTACCGTTGAGATTTCCTGGCTCCGATTCGACCTCATGATTTACGTGCCCTCGTCCGACCATCATGCTCCGTGGTGACTTCGAGCGAGTCCTGATGGCATAACCGGAGGGCATTGACGATGATGGGATCGTGTTCTCGAGGACTAGGTCATGGGATTCGCCGGTGGCTGAAGCGCGAACTGCGGGTTCGCAGGCTCGGTCACGTGCGACGCTCCAGTGTGTAGTCGTCGATGGATTCGACTGCGTCGGCTGGGGCACCATCGTGTCTGATCCGGTTCATATCGCCATGTCGGTTCACAACGGGGACCAATACCTCACGGAGCAGATCGAGTCCATTCTGGCGCAGACCCACGAGTCCTGGACTCTCTGGGTCCGAGATGATGGATCAACGGACTCCACACCGGAGTTGTTGGAGCAGATGGCCAGCCGCGATGCGCGGATCAGAGCGCACCTGCGCGATGGTACACGGCTCGGACAGAAGCTATCCCAAGACTGGCTGCTCTCGCGCCTGCCGTCCGATGCGAACTACATCTTTGCGTGCGACGCTGATGACGTCTGGCTGCCGACCAAGATCGAGAAGTC
>JAYQSR010000037.1:0-5771 GCA_038146945.1 Ilumatobacteraceae bacterium | reverse complement strand
GTACGCAGGCAGTGGCCCCAACTACGGGGCCGTCAAAACGATCATGCTCACCACAGCTGCCGGGCTTGCGGTGACATTGCCGGTGGCACTAGCGCCTCTCGGTCAATGGTCTGCGCGTCTGAGCGGCCGGCGAGCGGCGACCTCCCCTCTCACCGTCGTTGCCTTTGCCGCCGTGATCTTCCTCTTGGTCGTCGACGGAGTTCTCCCCCGCGCGATGATCCGGGTCGCTCCGGACAGCTGGCGCGAGACGTACGAGACTTTCGGGGAAGACAGAAAGGGCTACTGGTGGCCCGCAGAAGTTCGACCGGTGGCCGATCAGCCGATTGCCTCCAATCCGGTGGCCTGCATCTATTTCCCTCCGGGTGCCATCGAACCCGCTGCTGGCCCAGACGGACAGTTGACCTATTCGTGCTCGCGGATCCTCATGGGTCTGGCAGGAAAGGACTCGGAAGGGCAACCGGTGGTGGATTGGTTGCGCCGCGAATGGCTGAACAACGAGGATGCGTGGACCAACGAGTGGCCCAATCTGCGGAACATGCCGCGGGACCTGCTCACCCGCCAAGTGATCTTGTTGAATGACAGCAACGAAGTTGTGGGACTCGAATCGTTGGAGTCTCTCTTGGATCGCTATCGGCCCGAGTGGGCTATTGGGCAACCCCTGTTCGAGGCCCAGCCGCAATGAGTCTGCGCTCGCAGGTTGGTGGCCTGGCCTCCAAGGTTTATCCGGGGCTTGACGAGCGGGTGTGGAATCGACAACGAGACGGGCAGTTCCCATCCACCCGCGTGAGAAATTCGCCGCCAGCCACCCTTGATCGCGGTGTGCACGTGCTGGTGGTCCCCCAAGAGGGTCCAGTTTTCGATTCCTGGCGGCCAGGGACACGGAACTTCTACTTTGAGGCATGGCAGACAGCCGTCGAGATCTTGGGGGCTGATCGGGTCAGTTTCCTGGATGTGGCTCGCGGTGAGCCGTGGGAATCTTGGAGCCCTCGTCTCGTGTCGATGGCGAACGAGGTGGGTGCGACCCACATCATCACGCACATCGAGTCCGATCCGTCGAGTGAATCAACAACGTGGCATTGGGACATTGCCTGGGCTGAGCTGTTGCGATCCTGGGACGGAGTTCTCCTCGGCGTGATGTTCGATTCGGCCTACTACTGGATCAACGCCCAAAGCAGGCGGCTTGCTCGGATGTCCCCGCGATTCATGGTTGTCGACATCTGCATGCCGATGGATGGCTCGATGCTTCGCGGACGCCCCGAGGTGGGTCCGGTGAATATGCCGATGTCGACCCCATCGATGGACCTTATTCGGCAGAGGCGTTCTGGAGTCGAGAAGCAATGGGACGTTTCCTTCATCGGTGTCTTGTACCGCACAGAGTTGACACCTCAGAAGCTCCAAGCGCGGTGTTGATGTTGCGCTGAACCTCATCGGATGGATGACGCGGGACTACGCAAGCACCACAGCCGATCAACCATCCTGGCCTCGACTACATGGTGCGCTGGCGTAAGCCGGATGACCATCAACTTCTCACAGTCGAACGCGAGACCTGTTCAGCAACTGAAGACTCGGGTGATCGAAGGAATGCTCGCGGGACAGTCGTGGTCACCGATGGACGTCGATCGCACTGAGATTCTTCTCACCGGGTGTGACTATCGATACTTTCGTGATCTCGATGCTCTACCGGATGTGATCTCTCGGGCCCTTGCCGAGCCCGGAATCCTCGCGGAATCGGCTGCCGCGGTGCGCCCGCGGGCGGAATCACTAGCCAATCGAGGATTCTGGGATGCGATCGACGCCGGGCTTCGAAGGCGCTCGTTGCCGACGGTGTTGAGCCGTTGAAACGTTGGCCGGAACCGAAGCTACGTGAGGCGCTTGAATCCCGACTGAGCTAGGCCATCGGGAAGCCGTGCGAGCAGTTCCTGATCGTCGCATTGGGCGATCTCTTCAAAGACCGGCGTGAGCGCAGTGAAATAGCCCTCAAGGATGACGGGAGTGTGTGCGATCGACGCGTACAGGTTTGGACCTGCAAGGTACCCCTGGTCGAGCATTCGTGACGTCACGTAGGTCTTGATGGTCAGTGGGTCTCGCTCATGAAGTGAGAACGATGCAAGGGCCGGAAGCCCCCCGACGGTCGTCGTGAGACCCGTGCTCGCTGCGAGCTCGAGCCACGTGCTCTGCACCGATTCCCCGATCCGATGAATGTGGTCCGGAGCGCCATTCGTCTCCATCTCCGCTATCGCGGCCAGAGCCGCTGTGGGCCCGATGCGCTCGGTCCAAAAAGTGCTGGAGATGAATGTTTGTTGCGCTGCTTGCATCACCTCACCGCGCCCGATAACCGCGGTGATCGCGTAGCCGTTGCCAAGCGTTTTCCCGAATGTTGCGATGTCCGGCTCGACTCCCAAGTCAAGGTGCAGTCCGCCCAGAGGTCGACGGAACCCCGATGTGCACTCGTCGAAAATCAAGACAGCGTTGTGTCGGGTCGCGAGTTCACGAACACCTTCGAGGAAACCGGCGAGCGGAGGAGCAGAGCGCTGGGGCTCCATGAAGATGACTCCGATGTCCGGGTTCTGCTGCAACAGCGCCTCGAGTTTCGGGAGGTCGTTGTACGGGAAGGTGTGAGAGGTGCCCGCGAGTGCCCGCGGCACACCGGTGGGCTCAAGCCCGGGCAGTAAGTGGCCGTCGAGTGAGTCGTCAGACAAGTTCGCGGCCAGATACCAGTCGTGCCAGCCGTGATAGCCACAAAAGGCGATCCCATCCCGTCCAGAGGCAGCCCGAGCGATGCGCACGGCAATCGCGCACGCCTCACCTCCCGAGCGAGCGAAGCGGGCCATGTCTGCCCAGGGATGGAGTTCGACGAGTCGCTCGGCCAGGTAGACCTCTTCTGGAGCGTTCAGCGTCGACAAGTTCCCTTTATCGATCACCGCGCGAACAGCAGCGTCCACTGCTGGGTGGGAGTAGCCGAGGATGTTGGTCCCCACGCCCATGAAACCGAGGTCGAGGTAGCGGGTGCCATCGAGGTCCCAGACGTGGCAGCCCTCGGTGCGATCGAAGTAGGCCGGCCACTGCTGCGGCAAGTACATCTCCGCGCGTTTGGACAGCAGCATGGAACCGCCCGGGATTCGCTCCTTGGCGCGGCGCCACAAATCATGACCGGATGCCATGGGGATCAGGGTACGCACCGCAGTGGATATCGCAGTGGTCGTGGCTGTGGTCGTCCGGTCGTTAGTAGGTCTGGAGGTTGCCCACTTGAGCGAAACGCTTACCAGCGAAGTCCTCAGCTTCGCAGGCCTGGCCCGTCGCTACCACCTCGAGTGTCGCTGGCGCAGCAGACGGAGTATCGAGTTTCAGTTCGAAAGGTGTGGCTTGGGTGGGCCGCGCGATGAGGTTCTGGCGCACCCTCTCGGTGCCGCTGGACAGCGTGACAGTCACCGGCCGTGGTCCGCACGAAGGCGCGGTGATCTCACCGCGGACAACTCGAACGGGAGTCTGGTCTCGAGTGGGTGTGAGTGTGAAGGACGCTCGTTGATCCTTCGTCCACCACCAGGTGTCCATTCCTTCTTGCTCTAGCCCGTGTGTCGTCACTGGATCCGCAGTGATCATTGGCTGGTGGAAGAAGTTCGCGACGTGTTCTTCGGACGCTGGAGATTCAGTGCGGATGTCGAACATAAGCCAGTCGCTGTCGTAGCCCGTGGCGACCGGATCGCCGAAGCGAGTGGTGAATTCTTGAAGAACCGACGTTAGATCCTCATTGCGCCAGGCACGGGTGTCCAGATGGATGGCACAGAAGTTACCTCCGCGCAGCAGGGCGACCTGCTCACTGGAAGGAATCGGAGGAAGTTGACCAGCCCAGATGTAGGCATCGGTTGCCTTCACGGCTCCGTAGCTCCAGCGTTTTCCAGGGTTGGTGATGGATGTCCAAAAATGGTCGTAGTCGTTGACGTTGCCGATCACTCCGAACTCGGGGTAGCCCATGGTGGGCAGTTGCAATACGCCGCATTCCTCGGGAATCGCGGCATTGGTATCGATGGCGTATGCGCGACCCGCCTTAGTAATTACTGCACCTTTAGAGACGTTGTCAGCGTATGCCTGACGAAACGGCAACACCGCATCAACGAAAGTCAGAGCGAGAACACCCAGGCTTATGCCGAGAGATGTCACCGGCTGTCGTGCAACTCGCGTGTTTCGCAGAATGGCCGCAGCCCCGAGCAAGAAGAGCAACAAGATGATGGGAGTGAGTCGGTTCCAGGCCCTAATTTGCGCAGTAATGGTCCCCGCAATGAGGTAGTTCAAGCCCCAAGGAACGAAGAACAAGAGGCAGCCGACGATGAGGTATGCGATGAATTGTGGGGAGACCAGCCACTTCTTGTCGGCTTTCCGAGCGCCCGCCCGCCGCGGTTCTCGTGCGTTTCTGATGAGGCCACCGATGAGGAGGAGAAGTGCGGCGGTGGTGACCCACGTGCCGTAGTTCGACTGAGCACTGCTTTCAACCCATCCGCCGGCCGCCAACGCTTCGGTGACTGAACGGTTGTAGAAATCAAATCCCGGAAGGGAACTTGCCGGAAGCGGTAACACGAGGACTGCCAGATATCCAGCGAAGATCACTGAGTCGTACGGAAGACGTTCACTCAGCGTTCCTAAGGGCGGATCCGACATAGTGGTGAGCAGGCTTGGTACGGAGCCAGCAAAGGCGAGAATTGCTATCGCAGCAAAGGGAAGCGCATCAACAAGAATGGATTTCCATGCCGCACCCTTGATGTAGCGCCAGAGCAGAACTGCTGCCCCGAGCAGGAGCGTGAAGGCTGCGTAATAGACACCACTCCACGCGGTTATCACGACCAGCACGCATATCGCGGCGGCGAGCCAGATCTTGCGTGAGCGTGACAGGGATCGACCGCGCAGCTGCCGCACTATCCGTTCAAAGCGACCGGATCCAACCAGAAGCACCAACGCCATTCCCGTGACGGCGCTGTAGAGAGTAGCCAGGTATGTGTGACCCAGTGCACGACCAAAATGGAAAGGAATCAGCGAAAAGACAACGGCGCCGGCAATGGCCAGTGGTCCGGTCAACCCCGTCATTCGAAACAGAAAGTAGGCGAGGAATCCAACCAAGGGGAAAGTCACGAGAATCAAGATGTTCAGGCCAACGAATGGTGTACCGGCGACGGTAGACACCAGGGCTGCAAAAGTGTTCTCGGTGATATCGATACCGGGGAAATAGTTCAAGTTCATGCCGAGAGGGAAGCCGTACTGGTCTGAGACGGAGTACCGAAATCCCTGCCACATCTCCACGTTGATGTACGTGGAGAGCATGTCGCCTCCGGACCAACCCACTGCGATCCACCGGAGGATGGGCCCAAACACAGCCAGCGAAAGCACGAGCGCGATAAGGCCGGACAGCGATGCCTCCACGAGCGCCCGTCTGCGCTCGAGTGATTGATTTTTCATGACCGCATCCTCGATGAGCGAGGCCGGTTAAGATTCGGGTAGATCCACCGGATGGCCTGCAGGTAGGTGGAAATCGTTTACTCCTTACTCAAGCGAACGATGCAAGTGTGCCCCACAGGTGTGGGGAAGGCGCTGGTCGGATCCGTAGGCCAGCTGAAGTCGTAGCACTGGGGCGGCATTGGATCGTACGTTTGGGGAATAGATTCCCAGAACGCCCACACGGCATCCATGGATTTTCCATACAAGACAAGGGCCGTGGGCTCCGCATCGTTCATCTTCTGCGTGCCGTAGTCATCGGTCAATGTTGGTTCGAGTGTGACGCGATT
>JAYQSR010000036.1:0-5780 GCA_038146945.1 Ilumatobacteraceae bacterium | reverse complement strand
CGTAGTCCGAGACAATGTGCTCGGCCCGGAAGTGCTGGAACTTCGCACAATCGGCGCCAGCCTCTTTCGCCAAGGTCATCAGTTCCGTGGCGCGCGAGAGGTCACCATCGTGATTGGCAGCGATATCGGCGATGAAGTACGTGGGCTCGTCGGGTCCGATGGTTCTTGGTCCGAGTGGAAAACGACCCATGAGGACGAGCCTAGTAAGGGGCCGACAGGGGGTGCTGGCGACTCAGGAATCCACCCAGGGCTGCGTAGACTCGTAGAAACGTCGGCAAGAGCAACCGGGTATAGGAGTCGCATGATCCACGCTGTCGTGGCGATCCTCTTCCTTGCCCTGCCGATCGCTGCGTGGGTGCTCAAGAGATCCCTGGCGTGGGTGGCCGCTGCCCTGATCGCCGGCTTGTCAATTTCCGGCGCGCTCGTGAGTGTGACGAACTACGCCGGGTACCGGTGGACGTGGACCTCCCTGGAACTGCTGCTGGTAGCGACTTTCGTCGTGGTTGTCGTTGCGGCGTGGGCGACCCGACCACGTGGGGGCGAACGACCATCCATTCGCCATCAGTGGTGGGCGATCGGTCTGCCGATGGTGGTTGTGGGCGCGTGTGTCCTGATCAGCCGCTTATTGGCCGCTCCATCCTCGGGTCTGTTCACGGGTGTCGGCTTCTTCATGCGCCGCATCTACGCCGAAGACAATGCCAAGTGGCTGATTTCACTCCCGGCCTGTCCAGGGCGAGCAGATTGCAGAGCGACCGATGGGTGGCCCCTGCAACTGTTCCTCGTACCTGTCGCGATCTTCCTCGACGGTGTCATTGATCGCCTTCGGTGGCATCAACGAAGTTTCGTCATGTCTAACACCGTCATCTATGGGCAATTCGGTCTCGCCATCCTGGCAGCGGCAGCGTTGCCGGTTGCCGAGCGTGCGCCGAAGTTCAGGGCGGCAGTCGTCTGCCCTGCCGCTTGTCTGGACAGGCGCTGAATCATCACCATCGCGAGTCTGGCGGCGAGCGGACTTGGTCACCTGACTTGCAGTTCACGTTCCTTGTCTGGGTTTGTGGGTGGCGGCGTTCCCTGTCCGCGCCCGCCACCGTCACATCATTGGCTCCTTTCGCGATGGTCCCGTTGTTCTTGGTGTGGTTCCTGATGGCGCTGTCTCGGCGGGTGGTGATCGCTGCGATCGCTTTCGCCGTGGCGATGGTTCGTCGCCAGCGCAACACCCTGTCCTCCTGGGGTTATGGGGCATAACTATCGGACTGGTCGCCCGACCTCCTTCGGCGTGCTGTCGTTCCTCACCGACAACGCCCGTCAGCGCAGCCAGGCTTGGGAGTCGGTGCAGTGGCTGCAGGTTGGTGCGAACAATTTGAATTGAACTTCCTGTCCAGTCAGGCGGCACCGAAGAGGCAACAGCCATCTCCGGCGCTTGCCGCGGCGGGGCCTCGGCGCCGCGATCTTCCTCGACAAGAACGACCTGTCCGAATCACGCTGGCGCAATCTGCTGCGCTTCGTCCGGCAATCGATCGCCGCCTACGGGGTCGGACTCTCCATTACCGGGTCCTGTAATGGGATGGGCCCAATTACGGTGCGACAAGACCACGTTCCTGGCCACCTTGTCATCGCAGCGACGACTATTCCACTCGCGCTGGCTCATCGACGTGACAACTGCCCGATGACCATGCCGCAATGGGTGGCCATTGCAGGGATCGGCTTCCTTCTCTCGGTCGATGGAATTGCGCCCCGCTGCCATCTACGCCAGCCCCGAGCAGTGGCCAGACGTGGGGGGAGGATCGTGGCTTCTGGTGGCCCGCGGAAGTTAAGTCGCAGGCAGACCAACCAATCTCATCAATGCCGATTGCGTGCACGTTCTGGTTCGACACGACGAAGGCCCCGACGGCCTTGCCCGATGGCCAGCCGATGTACGCGTGCACACGCCTGCTCGCCGGCATGAACGGCGCTGATCTCGAGGCTTTGCCATTGGTCACGTGGGCGAGACGTGAGTGGTTCACCAACGAGGCAGCATGGGATCCGGAATACCCGGGACTGTCCTCACTCGCAGAGGACCTGAAAGCCAGGAACTTCATCCTGCTGGACTACAACAAGAACGTGATCGGACTCGAGCCGATGAATGGTTTCCTGGAACGCTTCAAGCCGCCGTGGGCTCAAGACCAGAACTAGTCCCGCATGTTTGACGTTACGACGCGGCGCATCCGGCGGGTGTGCGGGAAGAATCGGGCGAGCGGCTCATCACCTGATTCCCGATCTAGATCAGCGCGTGTATGCCGGGTCGGGCACGTGATCGCAAGGAGCGAGAGCAAAACGCTGCACCGCGATGTTATACAACAGTCGAGCGAAGGCAACGACGGGACAGGCACCCGTCAGCCACCGCCCCGTGGGGCCGTCATCGGAACGGGAGCCGCGCATGGAACATCTACTACGAAGCGTCAACGATTACGAGAAACACCAGCGACCACGTTGGCCTGCGACTTCACGAGCCGGGTGAAGAGTCGTGGTTGTGCAGCGACGGTTGGTCGACTTCATCCATGACAAATTTCAACCCATCTCCTCACGCATATCATGGGACCGGAAGCAAGTGACGGGCATGGACGTGGATCCTTCCTGGAGGCGATCAATCGCCGGTGGTCGGGAGTGCTGCTAGGCGGCATGTCTACTTGTTTTCGATTCACGAAGCAAAGCCAAGATCTTGTCCTTATGTCGCCAAATTTCTTCTTGTGGATATCTGCATGCCGATGGACGGTGCTCTTCACGGGAGACGGTGTGAAGTTGGCCCGCCAATATTCTTGGAGGAAACCTTGAGATTATTGACGAAGCGATTAGTGACCAAGAGAAAGAAGTAGATGTCTCCTTTATGGGGCCATGCATGACTACCGTGTACGCCCGGAGGATTGGCCTGCAGGTGCTTGGTATGTCAACCACATCGAACAGATGCCGTACAGGGTGCGGATGCCACCCGTCGAATCAGCCCTCCTGGTTGAACTACGAAGGGTCTTGCGAAGTCGCAACGATCAACTTCTCTGATCAATCGGCCCATTCGAGCAGTTGAAGACCCGAGTGATCGAGGTCGGCTTGCCGGTACCACCTGTTGACCGACGATCGTGATGGACGAGGCGTCTGGGATGAGTTCTTTCCGATTCGAAGAACCCTGTGATCTTTAGTAACGCACGGTTGCTACCGATCCGGTTGACCAGTCGCGCGACAACGGCATTTCACGACAGAGCGAACTTTCTTGCCCGAAATCATTATTGGGGAGCGATTGAAGCAACGCTGCGGGCTCGCAACCTCCCAAGCATCGGTATTGATGCTTTTAGCGATTGAGCCGTCCTCGAACTCGAAGCGTCAGATAGGCCGCTCGGCGCACGTTAACCTGCGCGTGGCGCCCCAACCAGCCGCGCACATGATCACCGCGCGACAAGGCAGTTTGGCCGGAGACTGCGAAATGCTCCTGCCAGAGACGAGTTTGGTGATTTTGCTCGCGCGCCAAGCGTGTTGACCACGATTGCGCACTAACCCGAAAGGCACCAACGGATTCATGCCGGAGGACAACGTCGCCGAGAGGTGCCAGCCGCGTATAGGTATTCAGGTCCAGCATGAGTGGATTCGAATCGTCCCAGGGCATGACCGACTTCAGAGCGTCTGTGCGGAACAGCACGGCCAAGGGCTCGCCAATGACGTTTGTCCCCGAGCGATAGCACGCTCGAAGCGCATCAATTCCGGAGAGCACCCGGGCATGAACTCCGGATAGACCCCGAGGTGCGTAGACGACGGCGCCTGAGGCGTCGATGATGTCTCGTTGGCCGACAGCCATGACTGCAGAGGGAAACTCGATCAAATCGGCGACCTGGCGTGTAACGGTGTCGGAGTGAATGAGGTCGTCTTGACAGACAAGTTTGGTGAATTCACCCTCGGCTGCCAGGGTGACTGACCCAATTCGGCGGCCGATGCCCCAGCCGGTTGTTGAATTATCGCACCTGAGGGTCGGAGACGCCGCTCAAAATACGCAGGCCGAGTCTGTGCTACAAACGTCACTGGAGAAACTCCAGATGCGGATAGTAATGTCTGTTGTGGGCTCAATGAGTGGTCTGGGTAGCGCTCCATTGAAGACAGGGACCACTATCGAGACTAGAGCCGTCACGCCACCAGTATTGTGGCAGCGGGGCCGACTCGCAGGGGAACGAGACGTGAGGCTATCCGCGGCCAGCATCGTCGACGTGGCGCCTCGCGAGTGATCGATGGATCAGAACCCTTGGGGTGTTGACGGCGCTGGCGTCACTCGTTGTAACGGCCTCGGCTTGCAAGCGCAGCACGGTGTAATGGCTATCGCCGGTCATTCTTCCGGCTCTGACGTGGTGCTCACACCGTCTTTGCTTGGGTTGTCTACCCGGAGTTTGATCTCCGCCTGAGTCGCCGTTTCCTTGGTGTCAGGAGTCTGTCGCTCGTCGTCTCATTGGGCACGTGGGCGCTGCTGGCGCTGGGTAACGAATCACTTGCCGCGAGCATCTACCGCGGGCTGCGCATCCCTCAGGGAGTGATGCAGTTCTGGGACTTGTCTCTGGTCATGCTGAGCGTCGATTGTGCTCGCTGGGGATTCGACATCTACCAGGACAACAACGGATGCATGCAGGACGCATCCATTTATGCCCCCGGCATGGTGTGGCTCGCACGTGTGCCCTTTGACGGCTTCGCACAGAACACGGCTCCCGCACTAGGCGCCGGGTTGATTGTCGCGTCCTCTCTCGCCCTCGGGTGGCTTGCTCGCCAGGCAAGTGGGGGGGGGCAGGTACTGCTGGCGATCGCGGCCGTGGGCGCCCCGTGGGTCCTGCTGATGGAGCGAGGAAACATCGACGCTGTCGTTTTCGTCGTGCTCGTTGTCGGGGTCCTTCTGACGCGCCGCTACCGAACATCACTGGCGGTGTGGCTTGTTGTTGCGGGTCTTTTCTGGTTGATGGGAACCTGGAAGTACTACCCTCGTGATGGGCATCGTACTTCGCCGGTGTTGTCGATCTGACGTGGAGATCTGACCGCCGGTCACCGTCACGGCCGCTCTTGTCATCGCCACCTGGGAGAACCTCCTGTTCTCCTCATCGACTAACGCCAGGATGGTCGATTTCGGAGACTGGGCCGTGTTGGGGAGGGTGCCGCTCGTAGCGAGGATGATCGACGCGACACCGGGGGCTGATGGGCTTCAGGCGATGGATGTTCCTGTCATTCTCATGACACTTCTTGCCGTCGCGTGGGGAGTGGCGGTCGGGCAGCGCATCTCTCGCCGAGGGAAGTCAGCGGCCGCTTTGGCAGCGGGTGGTGCAGCGCTCTACCTGTCCAGTGTGTTCCTCTCGGGATTCGGCTACGGCTACAAGGCGGTATTTCTCCTCGCCGGCGTACCTTTGGCGGCCGCCGTGCTTGCGCGAGGGAGTAGAAGCGGCCACCGGCCTCTGGTGGGAACAGGGCTCGTGATCGTGCTGCTGCTCGGGGTCCAATCGGTGATCATGTGGAACACGGTGCTCGCCACGCAGGCGGGGCTCATCGTGGCCGGCTTCCTCATCGGTTGCGGCAGCACAGTGATGCTGCGCAGTATTCGGGTGAAACACACTGACTCGAGCAGGTCGGGAGATCGGCCCTAACGCGACGCTCGGTGTGGATGGGTCGAGCTGAAGCTAATTTCTATGCGTCACTTGTTGTAGCGCCCGTTCGAAGAATTCCGCGCTCGTATTTGGAGAAGTGAATTCGAGGAAGTGGGAACTCGTTGGCCAACCAATCCAGGCTCGTGG
>JAYQSR010000035.1:0-5818 GCA_038146945.1 Ilumatobacteraceae bacterium | reverse complement strand
GGGCTACCGTCAGCACGTTAGCGTAAATATTGGGCGCGATGCTTCACAGGCGCCTGCGGACCGACTTCGATCGGCGGGCGCCGTCGTCGTCATCACGGCTGTGGTTCTTGTGCTGTCGCAATGGTGGAGTGGCCTGGACACGCCGGACTCGGAGTTTTACGCGACCTTGGCGATCTTCACCGATGAGATCACGAGCCGCGCTCCGATTGATTCCTATTACTGGACGCGCCTGGGGTATATCGCCCCGGTTCACGGACTTATATCGGTCCTCGGCGTCTGGGAGGGCTTCGCGGCTTTCAAGGTGTTCTTGCTTCTTATTCTCACGGCGAGCACGTTTCATCTCGTTCGCCGCTTCACCGGCTTCTGGAGCGCCGCATGGCTGACATTGGGCGCGGCTTCAAGTTCCATTGTCATGGCCTATCTGGGAAATGCGATCGTGACCGGCACCGTCTTGGCGGGCACCGCAGGCACCATCGCCTCGCCACGCAGCGTTCTGTTGGGCTGCCATCGGTTCCGGCATTGCCTTGGCTGACCGCTATGGCGTACCCATCCGGTGCTCTTCTCGCTGGGTCGCTCTGGGTGGGTCGTCGTCTATACGTGGCGAGGATACCCGCGACGCCCCGCGGCACAGTTCGCTCTGCGGCGGGCTGCATCTTTGGTGACGTTGGTGCTTTTGAGCTGGCAGGGCGCTTCCTGTTCCCAGGCATGAGCTGGCTCGGACGTACATCAGTGGTCGTCCTTTGATCATTCGCGCTACAGCAGCGGGAGCATGTGGCTGCAGACATCTCGCTTCTGGTCCCGCGGCGGTCGCAGTGCTCGCCGTTCTTCATCGACTGCGTTCAGGATCGACACCCGCGGCAGACATTCCGGTCATCGTGACGTTGATGTCAATCGCTTCTTCGATCTATTCCATCCCCCACGGGGAACAGTTTCTAGAAGCCGACGTTGCGGCAATGCCTGGCTCCCGGCGCTCTGTCGCTGACCTCATTGCGGCATCACTCATTCCGGACGACAGGCCATCTCCGGGTCTCGCAGTTCTGGCCGTGGCCGCGCTCACACTCATCATTGTCAGCGGCTCATCGACCTGAATCTGCTGTTCCTTGTCGGCGTTGGTCCCGCGGCACGGCCGCGTATTTGTTCTGCTTTCCGCTCAGCGCGCCCTGCCCGCCCTGCTTGCGGTATCTGTCTTTTCATCAGTGCGCAACTGTTGCAAAACTCCCGGAACCCTCGGGCAGTTCCTCAGGACCCTAACCTGGGCCTACGTCTCCAACCCCAACGAGGAGAAACTTCGCACTGCAGGAATGCCCAACAATGGCTGATTGATCACACATCACGCGACGATGAGATCTTGTTATGGGTTGACGGCCCCTGGTTTGACGGCGATCGCGAGCTCTACACCGTCGCATCCATGCAACTGTGGGGTGAGAATTCTGACGCTTTCTCCCACGATGGACGAGCTGGGTTCTGAGTGTTTGGAGCAGTTTCGTCCGTCTGTTGTGGCGATGTATGGGAAATCGATGGACGCGATTCTCACCTTCTGGGCATCTCTACCCGCGAGCAACCGTGCTACCGCCCCTGAGTGCTACGACTACTCATGGCCGCTCGACCCCACCAGCGACTTTCCTACCCAAACAGGCCACACCTGCATCACACGCCTCACCTGGTGACGATCAAAGCCACACCAGCAAACTCGTTCGCAACACACGCACCAACTTGGCACTTTCTGGTTTGACACGCCCGCACACCCGGGAAACACCCCGTTACACCGAACTATCCAACGGGGAGTTGATATGAAATCACCGATCACTACAACCATCATTAGTGCCACCCTGGCGGCACTCGCTGCGGCAACGTGCGTTGCTTCACCAGCAGCCGCAGCTACCAGCGACGAGAACCCACCGTCTCCGACGGAAGGGAGAATCATCGCGCAAGATGCCCGGCACCTGCTCCACGCACAACCGAGTGCACGTCGCACCATCACCGTCCGGACAGAACCCGGAGCTAAGGTGACGGTTGCGCCATCTCGAGGCAAAGGCAAGACCCGCGCCAAGAAGGCCGACCGCGATGGCGTCGCCATCTTTACGAAGCTGAAGGCGGCCGTCCTACACGGTCACGGCAGGGATGAAAGCGTCTCGGTCATCCTGTTCTGGTCGTCGGCCCGCAGCACGACTGACAGCACGAACAACGGAAGTGCCCACGGTCGTCGAGCTCACCTGGGACCACCGGGCGACCGCGCGGAGAGGTGGAGCCTCGATCACCTACCGCCTCACCGCCACGCCCATCACATCTGCAACAGGAGACGACGACTTAGATCCGATCGTCCTCGAGGCCACGGCGACGCAATCCCCGCGCTGATGACGGGCTGGATCCGATGGCGATCTACGAGTTTCGGTGACTCTATCAATGCACTCGGCGACGGACTCGTCGATCGCCCGCATGGCGACACCCCTGGGCGAGCAGAGCCGGACACGGAACACCGGTGGATCCACCACGCGCGGCACCATCTCGTTCCACGAGCCTCGTCGTCGAATCGCGCACCTCTTCCTCGCCGCCTTCCTCTCCACCGGACCGCGCACTCGCACCGTGTGGGTCTGCCCGGACGACTATTCCGAGATAGGAGACGAGTGCCGCAAGATGGCCGACTACACCTTCACCACCCGGGCGTACACCTTTCACGACGACATTCAGACCGCCCCGTACACCTTCCACACCGTGCAAACGGGGCCCGCACCCATCATCAACGTGTTCTATACCGAGAATGTCTGTCCTTCCGGCTACAACCTCGAGGACTACGGCGCTCAAGGAAAGATATGCCGTCTGTACGGGTCTCCACCCACGGCACAAGTGAAAGATCCCGCGCCTGCGGGGTGGACGGACAATGGCACGACGTACGAACGCACGGTCCAGGTTCAGGACGAGACTCTGGACGGCTTCACCGACGACGGCACACAATGGATCAAGCGGGATGATCCCCCCTCGGGATGGACCGACGACGGCACCCGTTACGTGCGGGTCACGGCGATGGTGGCGCACACCGTAATCATCTACCCGGTACCCGACGGCAGGCCGTGGCGTGACCTTCATTCGTTCCTTGGACAATGGGGGTCACGCCACCATTTGGGGGATCGCTCATGTCCGCACCGTCGACGACGCGCGCACAACCCCTCGTTCAGCGTGCCTGGTTCGACCCAGTGCTTGCTGCACTGCTCGCATTAGCAATGAGTCTTCCCGTTCTGGGATACCCGCTCCTGCATTTGGGGGTTCCTTGGGGGGCAGGCGATCTAGCGGCGCACTACATGAACGCGTCGGCGTGGTCGCCCTTCGGGGTCTCCAGCAATGCGCATTTTGGATTTCCCGATGGCATCGACCTCGCCTACATACCCACCATCGATCACACACAGAACGCGTTCGCGTGGATCATCACAGTGATCTCGGGCAACTCGTTCGCTGGATTGAACCTGCTACTGGTCGCCTCGTTTCCGCTCACTGCAGCACTAGCCGTCGCGTGCTTGAGACTTGTCGGCGCCAGGGGATATCTGGCCATCGCGCTTGCCGTCGCGTTCACCTTTATTCCCTATCACTTCGATCGTGGGCTGAGTCACCTGTATCTCGCGACGATGTATGCGGGTGTGACAGGAATCCTTCTCGCTCTCTGGATAGGTACGGGTCAACGGGCGACCCGTCGCTGGCACATACCGGCAATCGTGCTGCTCATCCTCGTGACGGCGTGGTCGGGGATGTACTACGCGGCTTTCGGGATCGCTCTGACCCTGACCGCAGTTGCCTGGCGATGGATTCGCTCCGACTCTGGCGGGCGCGTCGCGCGCGCGTTATTGATTCCCGTTGCTATCGCCGCCGCAACTCTCCTCGCCTTTCTCCCCGGCATCGTTCGTCTCGTGACTCGCCCGCCACTGATCAACCTTGTCGAGCGCTCACCCGCAGAATCAGTGACATTCGCCGGCAACCTCGCGCAATTACTCACTCCCTACATCTCGCGTGACATTCCCAAGCTGTCTGCGTTTACCAACACGCTCGCCGAATCCCAGGAGATTCTCGGGTCTGCCGCCGAGAGCCGCGTCTCCGGTTTTGGCACATTCATCACGACAACGGCGCTCATCGTCTTCCTCGTTGGTTGGGCGATGCGGGCGCGACGGCTCAACACCAGCTCGAATCGTCGCGATACTGTGGTGACCTAAGCCTGTTGTTGTTCCCTGGATGGCGGCTACCTGATCGCCGGCTACATCACTCCCCAATTGCGAGCCTGGAATCGGCTCACGCCGCTCTTACTCCTGCTGTTGATCGTCGGAGCCGCAGCAGTTCTTGCCACAACTCGCTGGATGGATCGGCCACGATCCATCATTGCCGGCGCAATCATTGTGGTCCTCGTTTTCGCCTCCAACGTTCTTCCCTTCCGGTCAATGTACGCGACCGCGGTCGATAACGGCCGCTACCTGAATGGACAGCTGGAGGAGTACAGGGCGCGGCTCAATGCGGCTATCCCCACACAGTGCGGTGTGCTGCAACTTCCGTACATGGCGTTCCCTGAGAACGGCATACGCGAACCGGGCTTAAACGACTACGAACATGCGTGGCAGCCACTGACCAACCCAGGCAAGCTCTTCAGCTACGGAGCAGTGAAGGGCACGCAGGCGAGCCTCCTCGCAGCATCGCTAACGGACCCTCCCAGTCGGCGTCAACTCAGCGAGCTTCGCCGCAAGGGATTTTGCGCCATTCACCTGGACAAGCGCGGCGCACGAGTGCTGGCGGCGGGTGACATTGATGCTTGGCGCCGATCTCAACCCGCCCGTTGCTGAAGGCTGGATGGGGCTGGGTCGCTTTCAGCTCTGCCGATGAACTTGATTTTTGTTGCGGCCACCGACGCCATTCGACCAGCATCCACCCGTGACGGAAGCGCGAATATTTGTCTCTCCGTAGGTTGCCCTTGTAGTGCACCGGCACATCTCTGATTCGCAGACCCAGTGCCGATGCGCCGAACAGTAGGTCGAAATCGCCAAAGGGTCAGTCACCAAGTCGAGTTCGATTGGCAGGATGGCTTCATAATCCTCCTCCACAAAACTTTCGTCCACACAATGTCTCGAACCGGTTGACCCAGTAGGAACGAGAAGAGTGATCCAAAGAACTTGTTTCCCAGGATGTTGAGAAACCGCATCCTTTCCTTCCATGGGTACAAGTCGCGACCGTTGGCGAACTCACAAACATCAGAATCGGTGCTTCACAAAGCGGGGAAGTTCTTCTGGCGGAACCGAGATGTCCGCGTCAGGATCATCAGAACGTCACCCGTGGCGGCAGACCCTGCGGACCGCCTTGCCTGTTCCGGTCTGTTTGAGGGCGATGACCACTTCGCCGCTTCTTTGCGGCGGTCTCGCTACTTCCTCTTGTATGCGCTCCCATGTGTCATCGGTTGAGCCGCCCTCGACGAAGATCACTTCCTGACGCGGCGCCAGTTGCGGAATACGGTCCACTAGCTCACGGATGTGGCCTGCTTCATTTCGCGCCGCAACCACCACACTCACCGATTCCACACCACCGGGGCGCTTTCGGAGTGGTCGAGCCACCATGACCCGCACCAGACACAAGTGCCGCAGCAGCGGTAACGGGGCGAGCCATCGGTTGACGAAACGTGACATCAGGGGAATCCATAAGGGAGACAGGACTCCGTCTTGCTTTTTCGTAATTTCGAAGCCGGACAACTCGAGAAGGTTTTCTACCTCTTGCCGAGGAAGGTAATTCTCGTAGGGCTTCTTCATCTTGAGGCGCAAAATTTCTGCCAACCGAAGCAGCGGACGCCACAGTCGGC
>JAYQSR010000034.1:0-6020 GCA_038146945.1 Ilumatobacteraceae bacterium | reverse complement strand
CTCCGGACACGACGCCGGAAGCGTGTCATCCGTGGTGACCCAAGCAGCGCCAACACCGACGCCAAGCTCACCTGAGCAGACTCGTGGTGAGGATCCGCAAGCGGCCGATGAAGCGGCCGCGAAGGAGGCTGCGAAGGCCGCATGGTCCGAGCTATCGTCGGAGATCGCCGAGCACATGCGCCTCTTCGGCCTCAAGACCCATGCGATCTATCGAACCTCTCAGGCTGCATTCGGCAACGAGGCGCCGAACAATCTGGTTCCGGCTGCGAGAGACGCCGACGCGGTACGTGTGTACGTCTCGTTCGACGGTGTCATCGACCGGGACAAGGTCGACTACATCATCGCGTTCCGCCTGTCCGAGTCTGATGAACTTCCAAGGAGGGCCGAGCCGTCTGCATTGACGGGAACAATCAAGGTCGACCTGGACGCCGTCGCGACGAAGCACCGATTCGACGACGTTGACGACCTGGTAAATCGATTCGGAGATCTAGCCTGATGGTCATTGATGCCTCATTTGTATCCCCTGCTGCACTTTCAACCTTCACCCGGAGAATCGCCCATGAGCAGCTTGCACAAGTACCTGAGCGACATGCTGACGCAGACTGGAGTCAAGTACGAGACCGATGACGACGGTGACGTCAAGATGGTTTGGGAGGTACCGAACGGCCGCTCCCAGATCGTCTTCATTGATGGTACGCCAGATCAATACGGTCCTTGGTCTGATTTTGATGTCTGGTCTCCCATAGGCCGAATCGACGAGATGGATGCCAAGGCACTGCTGCCAGTGCTTCAGGAGGGAGGACTGAAGAAGGTCGGCGGAGCGCTGGTTCGCGGAAAATTCATTATCTACAAAGTCGACCTTCCGGTCGGCGCGCCCGTGGAATTCTTCAAGGCCGCTATCACCGCGGTTGCGCTTACGGCCGACGAGCTAGAACAGATGGCCGAAGGTGACGAGAAAGACCGATTCTAAGACGATCGACTACTTCCGCCTGGACAGCGCGGGTGCATCTCGACCATGACCGACTGGAACACCTCATACATACAGCCGGGTTCGGACGGGCACCCTGACAGTGAGGCCAGGCCGGAACAGAAAGGCGACGCACCGGCGGCCAGGCCGAGGCGCTCGCGTGGCGGTCTTACCGCGGCCCTTGCCGCGCCGGCGGAAGCGACGCCGGAGAGTTGGCAACCGTGGGGGGCACCAGCCGCACCCCAAGCCCGCGTCACACGGGTGGATGGAGCGGAGGGTGCCCCGTTTCGGATTCGAATCGACGCACCGGAACAGGTCATGTATGCCATGGCCCACAACCGTGTCCCCATCGTGCGCTCATTCGCAGTCGAAGCCAACACGGCGCAGGACGTTCGCGACATTCGAGTCGACGTGTCGCTCTCGTGGTCTCGTGAGGAGCGTCCGCCGGCCCAACCGGTCTCCTTCACGATCGAGCTGCCCGAAGGATCTTCGGGTCCGGTGGAGATCGATCAGGTCGGGCTCAAACTCGACGACACGGTCGTCGTGGATCTCGAGGAGGCCGTGCCCGCCACCCTGTCGGTCCGGGTGCGGAGTGAAGAGGGTCACGAGCAGGTCGAATCCCGAGAGATCCGCATTCTGGCGCGGAATCAGTGGGCGTTCGATCCCGCCTTCGGCACGCTGCTGGCGGCGTTCGTCCAACCGAATCACCCAACCGTAAACGAGATCCTGGCTTCGGCCGGAAAGATCCTGAAGAACCGCACCGGCTCGTCCAGCCTGGAAGGCTATCAGAGCGGCGCCGAACGGGCCACGCAGATCGGCCAAGCCATTTTCGAGGCACTCCAGGCCGAGGGGATCCGTTACATCAACCCGCCCGCCAGCTTCGAGAGTGCGCAGAAGATCCGTCCGATCGACCAGGTCCTGGCCGAGAAGCAGGGAACGTGCGTCGATCTGGCGTGCGCATACGCGTCTTGCCTGGAGCAGGCCGGGTTGCATCCGCTGATCTGGATCGTTCCCGGTCACGCGTTCGCGGGGTTTTTCACTGAGGAGGCCGCGCTGCCGGTGAACTTCATGGTCGATCAGGCGTTCAACGTGAATCTCGTTGCGTCTGACCTTGCGGTGTCCGCAGAAACGGTGGGGCTCACCGACGGCATGTCATTCGGGGAAGCGCGAGCTGCCACAACCAAACGGCATGCGGCGTCGAGTGGTGGCCTTTGGGGTCTAATCGATGTCTTCGCCGCCCACCGATCAGGCATGCTGCCAATCCCGGCCCGTGTCCAGCGGGGCGATGTCATCGAGATCGTGATCGACCGTGGCCCCGGTCGTGGTGCGGTGGTCGACAAGCGAGATACCAAGACAGGCAAGCGGGTTCGCGAGGTGCGGCCTCCTCGCATTCTGTCGTGGGAGAGCAGCCTGCTGGACATCTCTCTGCGAAACCCCCTGATCAAGTTCACGACCGGGCGCTCCGGCCTCGATCTTCTCACTACGGACCAGATTCTCGAACAGGTCGAAGACGATCTGAACGCCGGCCGGCCGATCCTGATTGTGCCGGGGGATCGGATCGACGGCGCTGAAGCGGCCGCCGGCTTGCGGGATATCAGCCAGGCCGGCGAGTCGGTTTGGGCCCAGCGTTACTCCAGCCAGTCATCCTTTTCGCCCATGGGTGAAGAGGCGGCCGCAAGCGCATTCGTGGCTCGTGTCCAAGTCGCACTGGGAAAGCGAAACCGGCTCCACAATCTGTATCTGTGGGACCATGGTCTGACCTCCGACGACGGTAAAGAGGTTCGCCCCTGTTTCTCGTGCCTGTCCGCCTGCGGCGCCCAATGGCCACCAGGTCGGCGTAATCGAGATCGATGATACGGGTTTCATCACACCCAACTACTGTCTCATCGAAAAACTGCGCGCGCAGTTCTCGCTCGACATCCCGGAGTTCGAGAATCCGCCGGAGGACAGCTCGGGTATCGACCTCGGTGAAGCACTGAGGCAAATCCGCCGTGCCGTGATCGCTCGTGACCTGCCAGTTCGGGTCGATGGTAGCGCTCATCTCGGAATCCTCGAATTCTCGAAGTTCCGTCTCTGGAGGGACCTCCGGGACCACTGGTCCACGTTCATGCAGAACGGGCTCGTTCGGCACCTCGTGGAGAACCCAGGCGGGCTCTTTCAGGACCCCAACCGGTCAGCAGACGGCGTGGCCACCGATCCGTCGGATGGTGAGTACGGGTCTGAACTGGAAACGTGGTGCCCGATTCCGGCGGACGGCACGCAACTCCGGGCGATCGAGCGAGCCGCGGCCGGTGACTCGTTCGTAATCGAAGGTCCTCCGGGGACAGGAAAGTCGCAGACGATCACCAACCTGCTTGCGAACGCCCTCGCGCGAGGAAAGACCGTTCTGTTCGTCGCGGAGAAGCAAGCGGCCCTCACCGTGGTCAAAGAGCGTCTGCACGCGATCGGCCTCGACCCCTATTGTCTTGATCTCCACGACAAGGGCTCCAAACCGGCGGAGATCAGAGCGCAGATCAGCCACGCGCTCGATCATCGTCCGGAGGCTGACGTCGCGGCTTTCGACAAGCTCACTCGCGACCTCAAGATCGCCCACGGGCGCCTCGCCGATTACCGGGACGCGCTCTACGACGCGAACCCACTCGGCATGACCTACCGGTGGGCTCACGAGGAGCTGCTCAGAATCGGGGATGGGCCGGCGGCGGCCGTGCCCGTGTCGCTTTCGAGCCTGTCGGGCGAGGAAGCGGGGCAGCTCGATGAGGAGGTTCAGGAACTCGAGGCCAGGCTCAGGCAGCGCGGCTGTCGGTGGATCATCCGGCGATTTAGCCGACTCACGGATTTCACGAGTGTCGACCGCGCTGCGTTGTCGTCGAAGCTTCGCCCTGTTTCGGCAGCGCTCGATCGGCTGCCGGATTCGCTGCCGCCCGTGCTCGAGAGTCTCCTCGGACAGATATCGGCGCTCGAGGACCTCGAGACCGTGGCGATCCTGATGGAGGAGCTGCGTAGCCCGGACCGACCGGATGCCATCGTGCTGGACGAGGCTGCGTCCGGCGATTGGCTCGAGAGGATCACGGAGGCTTGCGAGAAGGTGCGGACGACAGCATCCAAGGCGGAGCTTCTGATACGGAAGCGGGGAGACCGACCCCTGCGGCTACCGGAGACCGCGCTCGAACAACATCTACATAAGGTGAGCGAAGCAGCCTCTTCCTTCTTTATCGGTCGAAGGAAGAGAATCGACCGGGCCGTCGTGGCGTTCCTGGGCAAGTCGGCGCCCGAGCGGTGGAAGCGGACCTCGGCCGAAGCGTTTGTGCGCCATGTCCGCGCGACCCGCAACGAGTACGACGAGGCGTATCGCGCATTCAGCGAGGTAGCCGGTCACCTGGTGGTGCCTCGCGAGCAATTCGAGACACCCGCCAAGCTCGACGAACTCCTGGCCAATGTCCGTCGGCTCAGCGCGATCGCCACGCTCCTGGCCCGGGCCGATGACGTGGGGGAAAAGGACGGGAGCGCGGACGTGGGCCACGTGGCAACCCGGTCTGGCGGCGGGCCTCGTCGCTGGCCGAAGCCGCGGCCATTCTCGATGTGGGTTTCCGCCCAGCCGGACGAGACGCTCGCCCCGGTACGGGGTCGAGGAATCGTACGAGAAGTGAGGCTCACGGTCGTGGTTCGAAGATGCCCGCGAGGACCGCTTCCTCACCTTACAGAGGTGGGCCACCCTCATGTCCGCGTCCGAGGCTCTGCACGCATCTTCACGGAGTTTCGAAGCCAAATGCTGACGGGACCTGCCGTCGAGGCGCTGGTAGCGCGCCATCGAGGTCGTGCGCTGAGCCTGCGGGAGCGGGCGGAGCAGATGCAGCTCGACAGCTTCGATCGGTTACAGCACGACCGTGTGGTCAAGCGCTTCGTGGAGGGAACCACAGCCCGACGGACGGCACTCGAACGAGTCATACCCTTCCACCTCGACGAGGGACGGGGATTCGACACCCGAGTGCCCTTCGGTGAGGTCGCAGAGCTGAGGGCCGAGCTACGCAGGAAGCGCGGAGCGAAGAGCATTCGGAATCTGATCTCCGAATACGGCTCCCTGATTCAGGGCCTCGTCCCATGCTTCCTGATGAGCCCTGACTCCGTGGCGAAGTTTCTGCCGGCCGGAGGACTCACCTTCGATATCGCGGTTTTCGATGAGGCGTCTCAGATCGAGGTCGCCGAAGCCGTAGGCGCGATGGGACGTGCCCGAGCCGTCATCGTCGTCGGAGACTCGAAACAGATGCCTCCTACGCGCTTCGGGGGCGGAGGTGGCGACGACGATGTGTACGCCGACGATGATGAGGATGCATCGGTCGAGGACGCAGAAAGTCTACTCCTCGAGGCGGTCGACTCCGGCATGGACCGCGAGTGGCTGTCGTGGCACTACCGAAGTCAGGACGAGTCACTCATCGCGTTCAGCAATCGCCACTACTACGAAGGACGGCTGTCGAGCTTCCCGAGCCCTCGATCGTTGTCGGGGGCGGCCGTAACCTGCAAAAACGTCGGCGGGCAATTCGAGCACGGGAAGCGGCGCGTCAACGAGGCAGAGGCAGCCGCCGTCGTGCGCGAGGTCATCACCCGACTGAATGACCCGGCCCGCGCACATCAGTCCATCGGGGTGGTGACACTGAATTCGCAGCAGCAGGCCGAAATCGTGAGCCGACTCGAAGCGTCAGGCAACGAACTCGTCATGGAGCAGCTGGAAAGCGATGGATCGGACGCCCTCTTCGTTCGCAATCTGGAGAACGTCCAGGGGCACGAGCGTGATGTAATCGTCTTCTCGACCGGATTTTCCAAGACGAAGGATGGGAAACCGATGCCGCTGAACTTCGGGCCCCTGAATCGGGCGGGGGGCGAGCGGCGGCTCAATGTGGCCGTGACCCGGGCACGCAAGGAGATGGTCGTGTTCTCCTCCTTCGAGCCGGAAGAGATCGACCTGAACCGAGCCAAGGCGATCGGCCTGCTGCACCTGCGTGAATTCCTCGCAGGCGCCAAACGCGGCATGCGCGCCGTGGAGGACGACCACTCCATC
>JAYQSR010000033.1:0-6140 GCA_038146945.1 Ilumatobacteraceae bacterium | reverse complement strand
ATACAACAACTTTTTTGTCGACTCGACCTTCGCACTCCTAGGGGTCCTCCAGCCAGACTGGGACCCAGCCCCGTTGAAACACTCATTTCTTCTTCCCGTTGGAATCTCCTTCTACACCTTCCAGTCGCTTAGCTACACCATAGACCTCTACCGGCGAGAGATCACGGTCGAGGAGGACTTCACAAAATTTGCCCTCTACGTGGCCTTCTTCCCACAACTCGTGGCGGGTCCGATCGTTCGGGCGGCAGACTTCCTTCCTCAGCTGCGCCAAGCTCCCCCGGTTTCGAGGGAGCGAGTGTTGAGCGGTACAGCGCAGATCTTCCGCGGCTTGTTCAAGAAGATCGTGCTCGCAGACCTCCTAGCAGGGTTAGGTGTCGACGAGGTGTTTGCGGACCCGGCGAGCTTCAGCAGCGCGACTCTGCTGTTCGCTCTGTACGGATATGCTTTCCAGATCTACAACGACTTCTCCGGCTACAGCGACGTCGCAATCGGCGCGGGGCGAATCCTTGGGTACGACCTACCGGAGGCGCAGACGCCGTACTAGCTCAGAATGGGGATTCTGGACGCGATGGCACATCTCATTGTTTGACATTCGGCGACACCTGTAGATCCTGAAATCGCGAACAAACGGATTGATCCGATTCAATTTGATGGTCTGTACTTGGTGGATCAGGCACGGTGCCGCCGCAAACTTTGTCCTTTGGGGCGATGGCATGGCCTCCTGTTGATGATGGCGAGAGATCATCGGACGCCGATGGGACAATGACTGGTGGTCGTGCTGCCGACTCTGGTGCTTCACTGATCGCGGTGAGCTGGCTTCTTTTCGAGTGATATGTTGAACAGCTTCGGGACTACCTAGTTTGTCTGACAGATTTGACGACAACATCGCGTTCTCCCTCTATACTTCCTAGTATTGATGTACAGTCGCGCCCATCTCACGCCGTCTTGGCGTGAGTTTCGGTGCGCCAACGTTCATCTACTTTCAGTTCTGAGTTGATCGTGCGGAAGCTTGGTCACGTCACAGGGAGGGGCGGCGGCACCTGAAGCGAATTTGACGCTCTCGCGAATCGTCTTTGCAGAGGCCTCGCCTCGATCGGCTGACAAAGCTGATGCGAAAAACGGCCCGAGCCGTGTTGATCGATACTTCCACGTGCGCGGCCGGCATCGACCCCCCTGTCAATCCAGCTTGGGGCGACCTCCAAACGGTGTTTATGGAGTCCCCGAGGATGGCATGTCCCTTACCTCTGCTGCCCGAGGGCAAGGAGTGAAGACGAGGGCCTGGGAACTTCGTGGGTAGCGCGGGATCTCAGGTCACCTGAAGAAGTTCGTAGCCCGACGCCGCGAGTTGAGCGCCTGCGATCTGGGTGATCTGATCGATCTCGTTTGATGCCAACCTTGCAATGCTCTCGGCATTGAGGTTCCGCACTTCGGTCGTTCGCTCATGGACAGCGATGGATCCCGGAAGGTAACTCGGAAGGTAGTTATCCAGGCCAAGGAATTCGGCAATTCTGTTCAGCGCGTCTACAGGTTGCGCGGAGTTCTCATAGGTCAAAACGTGGAGCTGCTCCGTGCGATATTTGTCTTCGATGACCCACCGATCGCCTCCATTGCATCGCCTCCTCGATCGTCAGCCGCCGTCCCGATGGCGAGGCGGCTCTTCCCTTCGGATCGCGACGGCGTATCCATTCCTGACGATGTGGATGATAAGCGCGCCTGGGTGGTCCTGTAACCAACATACCGCGCTGTTCGGTGGTGATTTCTTACGGGCACAGGCTTCGACGTATCAAGCCTCATGGCCCATTCTTCTTTATTCTCCGCACATCAGACCAGCATCCGCCTCCGTCATTCGAAGAGCCCTCGCGCAGATGCATCGCCCGAGCCCGAACGCGGTGGCCGAACTGATCCGTGATGAATCGCCAGTGAGACAAGAAATCTGAGATGCGATCCATCAGCAACAGGTCGCCCAGAGTTGTAACAACCCACAACGAAGGCCCACTGGGAGGGTACGGCGTCACAGCCACCCGCAACTCGCGGATCGTTCTCCTCGTAGCACTTGATACTGATAAAGATGCTGCATCGATATGGTCATGTTCGGTCACCCCAATTGGTTGGGACCACCACCAGCACTTGAAACCAGCGCCCGCGACAGATGACCGAAGCAGCGCGCTCAGGAAATAGGAAGTGGGGATACCCACAGCTGAAGGTGAGGTCACATCGAATGAACCTTCGACTTAGGTCGGAATCGGGAAAAGTCAATCTGAGGCCCGGCAATGGTGCTCTGTCTAGAAGAGCGCACACCGTTCCTTCGTCAACGTCCGTTGTTCTGGACCAGTTCTGGCTCACCACCCTAGGTCATATGCCGACGATCCGTCGGCCTGTGCCCAACCCCGAACCCGTCAGAGCTAGGTGAAATGCTGAGCCTGATCGGGACTGAATAAAGGGCCCTGAGCCCCGAAATCCGGTCTAAACTGCTGCGAGTCTGACCTTGTTACTCCTTCTTCCAAGTCTGAGCGTGCGTTGTGCCGTCCAGATATCATCCCTCTGCCCCGACTCTATGTACTGTAATTTGATGAACACATTTTTAACTGAACCGTGCGCTTGCTACCACCGCCCTTGACACCAACAGACAATGCTTAAAGAGCCGGGCCCTACTACGGGCGTTTAACGATTGCGTAGCCGGTCGTCAGCCGCGAGCGATCTATGAGGCTGGACTCACTCGCTGGTTACGGCTCCTGCTCGTGATCGAAGATCATTTCGACGTTGAGTTTCTGACGAGTTCGCGGAGGACTTTTCAGAGTATTGGCGCTCAGAAAGCCGTCGAAAAGTCCTGACTGATTAGCAAGACGACCATGAAGTCAGTTACAGTTCGCCCGCAGTCAATTTCATGTAGCGCGGGTGCAACTAATTGAAAGCCACGGGTCGCCGCCTGGGCCGCAGATCAAGAAGAACTTTCCCCATGAGGCGTTCGACGCGTTCGGTCGGAACACCTTCGTGCTACATTTCCAACGAGTTCGGCGGTCTAGACCGAGCATGACGCAGACCTGCCGTATCTGTGAAGTCTTGTCAGTATGCATCGACCGCAATGGTCGCGCGATGCACCAGATCGGGGCATGCATCCACCATGGTCAGAATTGACTTCTTTCGGAGCTACCTCAGACGTATCGCAGACGAGCAACTCTTGCTCGCGTCCGCCACGACTGAGCTGGGCGTCGTGGCGACGTTCGATCGAGTCTATGCTATATCGAGGTCATGGCGATCGATTCACGATCGAAAAGAGGCGCCTGTGATCTCCTACGCGTTGGACGCGGACGCCATCCTAGTCTCCGCACGCTGGAGCGCGACCGCCCGGAAGAGCGATCAAGTGGCCGTCATCGTCGAACGTGGGGCGGCGGAGCTCGAAAAGTTCGCGGGCTGGGACACCCTGGGATTCAGGGGCACCTGCAGTCTGGGCTTTGTGCTGCGTGGAGAGGGCGACGCGGCCCAGATCCTACCCCTGCCGTATGCTGAAATCTTGGCCCAAAGCATGCACCCCTTCTCACACCTGATCTGGGGATCCCTTTGGCTCGGCCTCGCCACCGACGCCGTCAACCGAGCACGTGCGTCCGTCAGAAAGAAAGTCCTTGAGAACCCTGACGCCCCTCCGGTTTCTGCCCTGAGGCTGGCCGAAGTGGACGAAGTCCTGTTCGGGATGCGCAGCGGCCTTTATGAGACGATGGCCGAATACCAGACCATGCTCAACACAGGGGATGCGGAGGCATTCACCAATTTCGGGTTCAACATTCGGGTGAACAACGTCAAGATCACCTGCTCGGAACTTGTGGTGGACATCGTGGGTCGGGCGCTCCCCATCGTCGGCATTTCCGGCTACAGGAACGACTCGAAAAACAGTCTGACTCGCCACCTGCGGGACGCTTACGGCGCGCCCTTATGGTGAACAATGACCGGATCCGTGGGCACAACTCAACGATGGGCTGTGTACCGACAGTAATGGGCGGCGCCACCTACGTTCGGCAATTTGACGATCGGTCCAGACTTCGGACCGAGCTCGTCGAGGCCGGGCTCTTGTCGCCCTCAGGCGTGCCCATTCTATGCGTGAGAGGCGGCACCTTCGAAACGGTGATCGAACACTTCGGGAGACTTGTGACTCGTTACGGCGATGACCAGGATGTCGATGTGACGCGGTCCCGCCAACTTCTCAGTCGCGAGGCACATGAGCGTACAGACCACATGGAGTCGATGCCACCGCTCCTCGATGCGATTCGAGGCTTTGACGGAGACGAGCGCTCACACTCCAATCTCGTCTCGAGGGCGCAGGCTGGAGAGGACTGGACAAGTGACCTTTCCGCCACCGACGTGATGCTGGTACCCTCTATATGCTACCCCCTAAACCCGTCGATGACAGGCACCTCGCCGGAGGCCGGCAGGGTGGTGGACCTGCGCACATTCGTGTTTCGCCATGAGCCCTGAGGAGTCCCAGCTCGCATGCATTGCTTTCGTCAACGAGGGTTCGTGAAACTCGGGCGGGCGACGCTTTGGCACATTGCGATGGGTGGAGCTGCCGTGCCTTGACATGTACAGGAGCCTCGGCCGCTGCAAGGCCGTGGTCGCAAACGAACCATTCTTCGGACGAGGCGAAAGTGTGATGAAGGCCACGCGAAGGAACAAGACCTGAAGTACGAGATCGTGGCACCCATCGCGTCAGAGGCCACCTTACGGCCATCACCTCCAGCAACTACCATGTGGATCACTGGCAAGGCGTTCTACATCCGATTCGCTGATGTAAGGGGCGCACACTTCATGTCGGGCTCGGGCGTGACGCATCGCCTTTGCGCTGTTCAGCGCATGGAAGGACCCGGAGCGCGGCCAACCGAAGCGCGAGGACGGCCCAACTGTGAGCGGCTGTCCGACAAGGGACCCGGCTACGCACGAACGCCACCTGATCCACGGCGAAGGACGCACGTGGGCAGAGACAAACTGCTACGTAGATGTCCTTGTGGAGCTGCTACACGGTCTCGGATTTGAGCCGATCGCGGCCCTTCCCTTCACGCTTCGCATCGCCTTCGAGGGCGACCAGTGGACGTTTTTCAAGTTCCCTCATGCCGACCTGCTCACCCTCTTCGGCCTAGACATCCAGGAACTCAACCCATGGCAGAGCCTGGTTGATCATGTGGACCGACAGGTTGCACTGGGTCGTCCGGTCTTAGTCGAGTTGGACTCATTTTATCTCCCGGACACCCAGGGTACGGCATACAAGCAGGAACACATCAAATCTACCGTCGCGGTCAACGCGATCGACGTCGGAAGACGAGAGATGGGCTATTTCCATGGCCAAGGGTACTACCACCTTTCTGGGAGTGACTTTGCCCAAGTCTTCCAGATTGACGGCCTCCCACACGACCGGATCTTACCGCCCTACATCGAGTTCGTGAAATCCGTTCAGGCTCCTGTCACGCCCGGTGCGCCGCTCCTGCAGGCCTCACTTGAGTGCCTGACAGAACACCTAAGGCTGCTCCCTGAAGAAGATCCCTTCAACGGGTTTCGCTTGCAGCTCCAGGAGGACCTAAAGTGGCTCGTCTCGGAGCCCATTGAGACTTTTCACCGGTACTCCTTCGCTACCCTCAGGCAGTACGGCGCGTGCTTCGAGTTGGCGGAAACCTACCTTCGCTGGCTGTCCGCGCACGGAGAGCCCGATCTCGACCAGTCGATCGCCGCCTTCTGTGAGATATCACAGGCGTCTAAGGCCTTCCAGTTTCAGCTCGCGCGAGCCGTAACGAGAGGTCGAGAACTTTCGCTAGACCCCCTCGACAGGATGGCTGACCTCAGGAACGAGGCACTCCGCTCCCTCAGCCAGCGCTACGGGTGAATCGCATGACTCGCCCTGAGGGGATCGTAGTCTCGACCTCGGGCAAGCAGGTGCTTCCAGTCGTGACCGGCTGGCGACTGTGCAGCACGGATCCGGAATCATTCGCATCTCCGAACGAACTCCCCGGAGACTTGGACTGGGCGTCCGCGCGCGTGCCCGGAACCGTCGCCGAAATCGTTCTCCCCCCCCGTTTGGACCAACAGGCCGTCGCGCCGGGGATACACGGACACCTTCGCTTCCCGCGAGCGCAGGCCGTAGTTCAGCCCGGGTTCGGGCA
>JAYQSR010000032.1:0-6952 GCA_038146945.1 Ilumatobacteraceae bacterium | reverse complement strand
ACCCGGAGGGCTATGGGCCGCTTGAGTGGAAGGGTCGTCTCCACTGCACCCGATTCGCCAGAGGCCACTTCGAGAACCTGGCCGCGAAAGCGGGGATGGCTGTTGACCGCTTCGTGTACGGCAGGGAAACCGACGGCCAAAGCCTGTACGTCCTGCGGCGAGCCGACTAGCCGTATCGGCACGGTGGGCCTTGGAGGGGTTATTTTCTCATCTCCCTCCATTCAAATGTCGCTCACTGGTCTTCGGCAGGCCTCGGGTTAGCATGCGGTAACACCTATCCGGCAAGACATTGATCGTGAATGGAAGGGCTTTTTCGATGCGACGAATGATTACGGCCGCACTCACGAGCGCCGCGCTACTTGGTTCGACAGTGGCAGTGGCAGTAGCCGTCGCTGCCAACCCAATACCGGACGTCGCATTTGGGATGCACGCACCTTGCCAACGGTGAAAACCGAATGCGAATATCGGAAGCATTCGTCTCGGGATGCCGGTATTGCGTGGGGCCAGGTCCAGCAGAAGAAGAAGACCTTCTGGTGGAACGGAATGGACGCAGCGATTGCCAGCGCGATGCGCAGGGCATGTCCATCACCTATGTCCTCGGCTCCACTCCCAAGTGGGCGCAAAAGAAGGCACCGAAGGGCAACTACCCGTACGGGGGCACCGGGTCTGCGAACCCGGATATGGATGTGTGGAAGAAGTGGGTCAAGACGGTCGTGCAGCGCTACGGGGCGAGCATTGATGCGTATCAGATTTGGAACGAGGCGAATCTCTCCGACTTCTACGACGGTTCTCCCAAGCAGATGGCGAAATTGACTAAAGAGGCATACAAGATCATCCGCAAGTACGACCCGAGCGCCAAGGTGGTGGCGGCGAGCAGCACGGTTCGCCTAACCAAGTCCTACAACCGCTTCTTCCCGGAATATCTCAAGCAACTGAAGAAGCAGAAGTGGCCAGTTGACGCGATTGCCGTTCACACCTACCCGCCGGGTAAGGACACCCCAGGAGACCGACTGAAGCTTCTGGACAAGGTCGTCAAGGACATGAAGAAGGAAGGTCCCGTCGCGTATCGAACTGTGGGATACCGAGTCAATTACGGAATCAAGGGACCAGGCAGGTCAAAGGGTCAGAAAATTACTGGTGGTGCGGCTGACTGGACAGCCAGCACGTTCCTGGACTCGATCCTCATGGGGTGGATCGCACCTACTGGTACTACTGGTACCGCCCGGATAGCCGGCTGGGGATCATCCTTGATAACGCTGCCGAGGGAGACTTTGGACGACTCGGGTATCAAACAGCGTATGACTGGATGACAGGCTCGTTCTACTCGTGCACGCGGGGAAGCAAGAAGCAGCCGAATGTGTGCCAACTCGGTGATGCGATCAATCCTGAGGTTGTTGTGTGGAGCAACGAAGGGGTAGGTACTTACACTGTTCCTCAGGGAGCGACGTGGCAGTGCAACTCACTGAACCAGTGCTCCCCGACCGTGGCAGGAACACAACTCGCGATTGGTGGTAGCCCTCTATGGTTCGGAAGCCAAGCCAACTACGACAAATTGTTGGTGAAGCAGCAGGCAAGCGCAGCGGCTCGCGCCGCCGCGCAAGCGCTGCCGTAGCTTCTTTCGGGGTAGCAGCAGTACTCCTTGCGGGGTGCGGTGGGAGTGAGCAAGACACCAACAACGGTGCCGATACCCCTGCGCCGGAAAGCCCGACGCCCGAGGGAAGTCAGGGACCCCAACGCCATTCAGCGCTCACTTGTGGGGCTGCACATCGAGGCCGAGGGAGGAGCCTGGGCCTCCGCACCCTTCGGCGCGCTGCGCCTGTGGGACAACGGCACCGGCTGGTCTCAGATCGAACTGGAGAAGGGCGAGTTCAAGTGGGACAACCTCGAGGGTGTGCTTGAGAACGCGGCGAGCAAGGGTATGGAGGACATTCTCTATGTGCTGGGCACGACACCGGAGTGGGCGGCACAGGAGGTAAACGATGCGGATTACCCCCAGCCGGGCGCTGCGAGCGCACCCGCAGATCTCGACGATTGGGATAACTGGGTAACTGAGGTCGTCACACGTTTCGGTGATCGCATCGACAACTACCAGATCTGGAACGAAGCGAATCTGGTCAACTTTTATCGCGGAACTCCAGCCGAAATGGCGGAGATGACGAAGAGGGCTTACGACATCATCAAGGCCAACGATCCAGAGGCGTTGGTGGTCGCCCCATCACCGTCCACCCGTTTGACGGCATCCTTTGATCGTTTCTTCCCGGAGTACCTCACTGAACTGGAGAAGCTGGGCTGGCCCGTGGATGTGTGGGCCGTGCACACGTACCCAGATGGCCAAGGCACACCAAGCGAACGCGCACTGCTGATCGAAAAATTCACCGACACCTTGGCAGCCGCAGGTGCTCCGGAACTTCCCATCTGGGATACGGAAGTGAACTATGGAATCGCGGGCCCAGGCGACATTGAAGGTCGCGAGATCACCGGAAGCGACGCCGCTGGGTACGTCGTTCGAACGTACGTTGATGATCTTCGTCTAGGAGTCGAGCGTTCGTATTGGTACATCTGGTCGCTTGCTCCACTGGAGTTTCTCGGCATTCAAGCCTTCGCTGGCTCAGATGCGGAGCAGGGTTTCTTCGCCCTGGACAATTGGGTGATCGGTGCAAGTTTCGACGTGTGCAGCGAGAACGCTGGGGCAGTTGCTTGCGACTTCAGTCGGGATGGCACCCAATGGGTTGTTGCCTGGGCCAGTGTGGGAGAGGCGACCTACACCACTCCAGAAAATTCCCAGTTGATTTGTGACCCGCTTGCGAACTGCGAGGAAGCGGGGCCGAGCACGGACATCACGCTCACCCAGACCCCCATCCGGGTCTATCTGCAGTAGGGCGAAATAGGGGCAGTGGCACCCCGACAGAGCCCGATACCAGGGGGTTTGTCGACCCCGCTGGTACCTTCGTGGAGGCATGCTGGCGGAGTGAGACGCGTTCTGGAGGTGACCAATGGCGTTAAGTGACGACCTTGGCTCACCGAAGGCGGGAGAAGGAGAAGAGGCGGACAAACACCCCTCGACAGCGTCAGCAGGCTCCATGGGTTCTCCCGCGAGCGCCGCCTGGTCAAGTACCTCGCACCGAGACAAGCCTCACTTGAGGCGAGATCCGTTGCGGGTGTACGCGACGCGGGCGGTTGTGTGGGATCTCCTCGCCGTCACAGCAGCTTCGGCGATCGGTTTTATCCTCCGCTGGACTGTTCCTTACAACCTCAATATCTCGGACAGCACCTACGTGTTCTTCGCTCTCGTTGTTGTCGCGAGCTGGTTCGTGGTGTTGGTTCTTCGTGGCGCGTACGACACCCGGATTCTGGGTGTGGGGTCGGAGGAGTTCAAGCGGATAGTCGGGGCTTCCGCGATGGTTTTTGGTGCGATCGCCATCGTGTCGTTTGCTCTCAAGTTGGATCTATCTCGCGGTTTCGTCCTCATCACTTTCACCGTCGGCATGCTCTTGCTTCTCATTGTGCGATGGATCTTGCGCGCGTGGTTGCGCCATGAGCGCATGTATGGGCATTTCTTGCACCGCACCATTGTTATTGGCTCGGGCAGCGCCCAAGCTGAGATCGTGGACATGCTCGACCGTGATCCAGTTGCTGGATTCACTGTCGTGGACGTTATCGATGAGCCACCGACAGATGTCACGGATCAGGTTCTCGATCGTTGGCTCAATGAAGTGATGACGCGCATTAGCTTGGAGGATGCGGACACCGTGGCGGTGGCTGGTTCCCGCGCACTGGAGCAGACCGTCATCCAACGTCTGGCATGGCGACTTGAAGGACCGCGCGTAGACCTGCTGGTCGCACCGAATATCGGCGATGTGGCAGGGCCCCGCGTCACAATGCGCATGGCCGCTGACCTGCCATTGCTGCACTTGGATGAACCTCACCTCACTGGTCCGAAGCGCGCGATCAAGCGAACACTGGACGTGATCTTCGGAACGCTCTTGCTTCTACTCTTCTCACCGTTCATGATCGTTGCGGCTATCGGCACCTTCGCGAGCAGTCGCGGACCGGTGCTGTATCGGCAGCAGCGGGTCGGTCGTGGCGGCGACATGATCACGGTCACCAAGTTCCGCACGATGTATGTCGGTGCGGATCAGCAGCGGGGCGATGTCATCGGCACCCCGGATCCGGAGATGTTGGACCGCTATAAGTCCGATCCCCGGATCACACCCTTCGGTCGGATCTTGCGTCGATGGAGTATCGATGAGATGCCGCAGGTGGTGAATGTGATTGCCGGCAATATGTCTTTGGTGGGACCACGACCGGTGTTGACGGAAGAACTCGGTCTTTTCGACGACGCCGACCACCGTCGACACCTCACCAAACCCGGCCTCACCGGCCTGTGGCAGGTATCCGGCCGCAAGGAAGTCGATTGGGACGAACGCATGCGTATGGACCTTGATTACGTCGAAAACTGGTCTCCTGCGCTCGACCTCGTGATCGTGGCGAAGACCGCAAAAGTTGTCTTGAGTGGAAAAGGCGCGTACTAGCCGCTGTTGGCGGCCAGAGGCCCGTCAGTTCGTAGACTGCCTAGGTGTCACATTCCGCCCCCGATGGGCAATCCCAGGGCGACAAGGGTCGTCCAGACACGACTCGTCGATCGACGGGGACCGTATTCGCGGTCTTGGGAGTCTTGGTAGCTGTCCTTGTCGGGGGTTTTGTCGTGTGGCTGCAGGTAGGGCTTGCCTACTCCTTGGCCCTGCTCGGGTCTGGAGGTCTCGGGCTGCAAGATCACTTAAGTCGAGCGGCGACGAGCCTCACGGCTGGGGACTATCACGCGGGTGAAGTTGAGTATGAGCGCGCGGTGGAGTCAACGCTGGTTCTCGAACAAAGCGTGGGGAGTCCGCAGGTTCGCTTCCTCGAGCAATTTCAAGGGTTTGCGACGGCGGTGGAGAATTGGCAGCACGTCGTAGTTGCCGCTGGACACATCACCTCCGCTACCGGTGAACTGATAGGACTGTACGGAGACTTAGCCGGGCAAAAAGACTCGGAGAAGATTTTCAGTGATGGTGCTATCGACATTGAGCGACTTGAGTCAGTGGCACCCCGAGTGGACTTCGTTTTGGATGATCTCGCCCAGGCGGAAGCAAACCTCGTCTCCATACAGGCCAAGGGGGAGTGGGCTGAACCATTAGACGACATTCGAAACAGGGCTCTCGAAGAGATGACACCTGTGGCGACGGCGGTCGAGGTGCTGGTGGATATCTCTCCACTTCTGCCAAGCGCCCTCGGTGCGGATGGTCCCCGGCGTTACCTGATTGCGATTGGTAATCAGGCTGAGATGCGGGCAAGCTTTGGGGCGCCATTGACGCTGGTGATGGTGGAGTTCGATGACGGTCGAATCTCCATTCCCATCAAGGGTCAGACATCAACGGAACTCTTCCCACCGCTCAATGCCCGCGTGCAGTGGTTTGGTCCGGGCTACAACCCCTTCTTCAACGGCAATCAGCGAAACCGGCCCTTCGTTGTTTCCAATACTCACCCCAATCTGCTTTTCAGTGCTCAAGAAATGGCCGGGTCGTGGGCCGGTGGCAACTACCCCGAGGTCGACGGCGTGGTCGCGCTCGACCTGACCGCCATTGCGGCGGTCCTCGATGCCACCGGCCCGATCGAGTCACCTGTCTATGGAACTGTCACCGGTGATCAGATCGGTCGGATACTCCTCATCGACGCCTACGCGGAGTTCGGTCAGGATGATGCGGTTGCTCGCCAACAGGCCAATCAGCAACTTCTCGACGAATTGCTTAGGAGAATCCTGTCCGGGGACGATCTCGTCAATACGGTTCAAGCAATTGCGTCAACAGCACCGGGTCGTCACTTTCAGGTGTGGATGAAGGACAGTGCCTTGGAGCAGCTGGCACTGGACGCGGGTGCGGCCGGCGTGGTGGAGGCACCAGAGTCGGGTGACTGGTCTGCGATGTATACCCAGAATGGAAATCAGTCCAAGGTCGACGTCTTCCAACAGCGCAATCAACTCGTCGTTGTGAGTCTTTCCGAGGATGGCAGTGCCCGGGTCCGTCAACAACTGACGTTGACCAATGCGACTCCGGCGGACAGGCCGGAGGGTCCGGCAGACCGGGTGGGCTATGAAACGAGTTGGCTCAAGAACGCATACATCCTGTATGTCCCCCGAGCGGCACGGAACTACCGCGTCGATTACCCGCAGGATTTCAACGTACGACCTTTCTCCGGGCATGGACGCCGACAGCTCGGTGGGGGCTGGATCGATGACGGTTTCGGCAACACGATGATCCGGATCGTTGGCTGGACGGCACCGGGTGCGCAGACGGCGCTGACGGTCTCGTACGACCTCCCAGCCGGAACCTTCAGCACGGACCAGGTTGCAGGTCAGGAGCAGTCGGAGGAGCCAACACGCCTGGAGTATCGACTGAATGCTCTCCCGCAAGCGCTCTTCACCGATCCCACATTGACGGTGCAGGTCACACCACCCGCGGGGTGGAGTCCAGTGGTCGTGCCCGGCATGAAGGTGTCGGAAGGAACGGCCACTGTCAGCGCTGTTCTGGACAGACCCTTGGACATCGGCATCAGATTCGAGAAGCGACCGTGACCCGGGTCGCCTGGTGCGGTGCCCTAGCGGTTATCGCGAGCGTCATGTTGTGGGTAGCCCCTGTTGCGGGCGCGGTGCTGTTCGCGGTCGCTCTCGCGACGGTACCTCCGTGGGGACGAACCCTTGCGGAAAGAGCCATTGTTTCGACGATCGTCGTTGTTGGTGCGACGGCTGTGCTGTTCCCGAGGGCCGGCTCAACACCGGTCAATGACATTTCTGTTCGTGTGTTCTTGACGATCGTCATGGTTGTCCTCGTCGCGCTGAATTTCTTGCCAACAGCACGACGAGTGCCATTTCCTCGACCTCGCGTTATCGATGGGCTGCTGCTCGTCTTTGTGGTGA
>JAYQSR010000031.1:0-7128 GCA_038146945.1 Ilumatobacteraceae bacterium | reverse complement strand
ACCTAAGCGGTGTGGCCCAATGGGCTGCATGCGCGCTGTGGCTAGTCCTGTCCACGGGACAACGCCCCGGTGATGTCCTGAAGATGCGCTGGGACCACCTGACATTAGATGGTGATGATCCACGCTGGTCGATGCCGAAGGGGTACAGGAAGAAGGTCCGCGGCCAGAAGATCGCACCCGCCCACGACGTGCCACTGAGCCCACAGGTCGTGAAGCGCCTTCGCGGGATCGAGCGGACGAGCGTCTTCGTCTTCCCAGCGAAGAGCGGTCACAAGAAGACCACCGCGCTAGACAAGTCCGTCCACCACAAGGACGCGACCTACAAGAACGGCGTCCGGGTGAAGGAGTACGAGCGGGGCGTACTGCCCGAACTTCATGAAAGGCACCCGGTCGAAGTTCACACCTCTGACCTGAGACGGACGTGCCGCACCCACCTAGCTGCGATGAAGGTGCCGCAGAGTACAATGAAGGCGTTGGGTCATGTGAACCGCACAGTGGATGGGTCTATAATCGACACCCTTACTGGAAGAGCGCCGCGCTGCCCTGAACAAGTGGGCTGACCGCTTGGACGAGCTTACCAACTGATGGTCGGATTGCTGGGGCCTCGCGGAGAGGACTGGACCACCTTCATGGCCGATCGGGCCTCGATCTTCCTTCGACTCAGCTATTCGGAGGGCCCAGCGGGAACGCTCGGGCTTGCTCCAAATGCTGTCCGGCGCTTCTACACGTCCGACCTAGCAAGCCATCGAGGTCGCGAGTCGCTTCGCGTTGAGTTCTTGGCCGACGCTTCCGCGTGGCTAACGCTTACGGCGGACGACGAAGCCCTCTTGTTCGATGACGGACCTCCGTTTGCCAACCTCGTGCCAGCCCTCGCGGCCAATGCCCTGCTGAGTCTTGAGCCGACCGTACCAGACATCCGACAGGAGCCCGGCCCCATTGTCCCGACCTATTACCACGGCCCGCACGGAGACGATCTCGGATTGCTAACTGCTTCCAAGGCCGCGCACATGGAGGCGACGTGGCAGATCAACTTCTGGGTTGGGAGTGGAACAGCAGAAGCGCATCGTTCAGCGGGACAAGGCGTGGTACGACGGGCGTGCCGAGAAGTACGGGAACCGACCGGAGAAACTCAGGGGGCACGCGATCCGAACGCTTGCCAGTGTTTGGCACGACGGCGGTCCCGATGCGGCACCCGCCGACCTAGTTGAGCGAATCCAGTCAGCCCTCCGCTGGTTCTTCCCGCCTCGAGAGTTGGAGAGTAAGACGTTGGCACAGGCTATTCGCGACAGGCCCTAGCATTGGCAGAATCTTCGAGAATTTCGGCTCCTCCAGAAAAGCCTACTGCACCCCAATAACGCGCCAGAATCCACACGCTTTTCACTCCTCCCAGAAAAGCCCTGAAGCGCGAACTCTCGCTGCGTTCGCCCCTTTGAGCTTACTGAAACAGCCCTAAACATCCGAGCGCAATCACGAACCAAGCGCACAGGATGACACAGTGGCAAAAGAGGTCTACACGGCTCGCGACCTGCGAGAGGTGGTCGGGCTGGGTCGCACCACGATCTGGCGGCTCGAAGGTGGCGCTTCCGGCGCAGGCAGTTGGTGACCGGCGCGTTGGATGGCTGCGAAAGGACGTTGAGGAGTGGGCCGAAAATCGGGCCGAGAAGGAGTAGCCCCGATGACCTACGGACCCATCGAGATCACCTCAGGCGCTCAGTTGAGGAAGTTGCTAAAGGAGGGACCAGAGCATGGTGATGTATTACAGCGACCTCGGGTGGGTGGGATCGCTCCAGAGGGCTCAGGCACCGCCGCGGCCCCGCCCAGTACCGCATCTACGACCGTACCTAGCAACAAGATGATCTCGTTCAGGGTGCCCTCTGATGAGCTTGAGGAAATCGAGCGCGCGGCCACCATCAGTGGGAAGACGCGCTCGGGGTTCATGCGGGAGGTCGTGCTGCGCGTGGCGCGTGGGATCAACGCGAGATGAGCGAGGGGAAGCCGCTCTCACGACGCTGGCTCTGGAAACTCGCGTTTCGGCACGCCCGGCTCGCCACGAAGAGCGACGCGAACATGGCGCTGGTCCTCTACGAGTTCTGGGAATGGACTGACCACATGGGCCTCGCCTGGCCCAGCATCGAGTCGGTGGCAGGTAAGACCGGCCTTACCGAAAAAACCGCGGGCAAATATCTGCGGAGAGCGGAACTGTACGGTTGGCTCGCCAGGAGGCTCGTGGAGCGTCCGGGCAAACCCGCTCACTACCAGGGGCTACTCGCTTTCCCGAGGTCGGTCCGCGTGTGCGCCTGGATCGGAGACTGCCTCCTGATTCCCGACCTGATCCAGAAGGACTTCGCCTACGTCGAGGCGTGGGAACGATTCAACGAACAGGAGGGTGGGCGGGCAGTTCTACACCCTCGGCCCCGGCAGGATGGTCGGTGGTGCTGGCTGACATACTGGAAGGAGCTTCAATTTTCCCGGAAAGACTTCCCAGTAACCAATAAACAAATAGCCCACTGGATGAAAGCAGAAACATAGTCGGTATAACACACCTAAAGGGTGGGACCGATTTAGCCAGCGGGTAGAGGATGCAAAGCTCAGAGCAGCGCATACTCCAATAGATGAGGTGATGCGTAGGCTGGGGTTCGAGCCTGACAGGGTCCGGCAGAACGGCTCCTGGTATCTCTGCCCTCTACATGAGGAGAATACAGCCTCATTTAGAGTGAACCCAGGAAGTGGAGATGATGGTCGCGACCTGTGGCATTGCTATGCATGTGCCGAGGGAGGAGACGTGCTCCGCCTGGTTCAGCGTGTCTGCAACGTCTCGTTCATGGACGCGGTTCGGTGGATCAATCCGTGGGCCCCTCACACACCTGTGTAGGCCGCCAGAAGCGCGCGCGTAATCTGCTTGCCGCCCCGGCGGTTCACCGAGATGTTGCCCCGCTACGGCTCTTCCTCGTCTAGGCAAGCGGAAACAGTGAGCAAATACAACGCCCTCACGTCTGCTCTCGCAGAGCGGCCCGAAGCAGAAGTGGTCCTAACCTTCGATGAGATCGATCAAGTCGTCGCGGGTGGGCTGCCTCGCTCCGCGCGGACATACTCTGAGTGGTGGGCGAATCGTGAGAGCAGCCAACCTCACTCCGCCGCTTGGCTGAGGGCCGGTCGGCTGGCCGCTCCGGACTTTGACGCCGGAACCGCCACATTCGCTCTTGATCGTGACGAGGCTCTGAGCCGCTTGGGTGCGTACGTCCCCAAGACCGAGAGAAGTACGCCGGTGAATGCCTTCTGGGTCACAGTCGGTGGGCACGCTCCGGAGAATCTCGACCTCGGTCTAGAAGGGTCTCTGGGGTACTTTCGAGGTTACGAGGACCGAGTGGGGCGTGTCGTTCCCGGTGACCTCGTGGTGTTCTACGAGCGAAACCGAGGGACTGGTTCTCGTTCGGGCAAAAGGGCAGAGCGTTTCAAGACACGACCCCACCTGGGAAGGACTACGAGCATCGAATCGGGTCCCGTTTCACACGTACTTGCTGAGGCGCCGGTCAGATTTGGGGACATATACGACTGTCTTCGCGACCAAAGCGGCGCCGGCTTCGATTGGTCAATGCAGCATCCGGCAAGCATTCAGGGCGGAACAGCGTCTTCCGTTCCCTAAGTAACGCGGAGGTGGGCGACCTCTTCGGGCGCTTGGGTTGGGACCCTGGGCTGCTCGCGCCACCGGACTGAGCTTCATTCGGCCTTCCAGCACGCGATCGAGACATACCTGCCCTCAAGCAGGGGTCCTGCGAAACAGGGAGCCCCGCGCTAAGCCTTCGAACGGCTACGCGATCTCCTAGCAGCGTCAGCGCCAGTCGCTAGGCGTCAGGGCCTGGAGGTTGAGAAGTCCGTGGGCAAGGGCAATTGGCCCATGTTCCGTGGGTAATGATCAGGGACCCAAAGCAGAGTCCGTCAGTGCAGGATGGCCTCTGCTTGGTCTATCTGTTCCGTGCCGACATGTCGCTTTTACCTCCCGTGCTCAAAGGCAGGGCGTTAGCAAGCTGCTGAGGGCAGGGGCGCGAGATGGGGGAATGCTTCTCCGAGCGCTGAAACGGTGGCTGGCGGGCTCGGAGATCTAACCGCGTCGGGCCGAAGTCTTGGGTAGGTGGACCTGAAAGTTTCGTCGGGGTGGCTCGCAATATGGGAAGGGGACAGTGGCCTCAAGCTCTATTCCGCCGAGCAGATGCCCGAAGATCCCTATCCTGCTGGCCGATCTCGACACGTTGCTCGAAGCCTACTCAATACAAGGTGCGCCTGATGCCAATGAGGTGGTGGAAGCGCCCAGCCCAGAGGAACAACATGTGGCGACCACGGGCGTGCAGGATGACATGGCAACACTGGTGGCAGAGACCCTTTGGGAGGAAGAAGACCTAGAGGAGCTTGTCGATGCGTTGCGAACGACGAGTTCCCAGATAGTGCTCGCCGGACCGCCGGGCACCGGTAAGACATGGGTCGCACGGCATGTGGCTCGTTACTTGGTAGGCGACGATCGAAACCACCGCACCGTGCAGTTCCATCCCAGCTTTGGATACGAGGAGTTCATTGAGGGGCTGCGTCCAGTGGCCACAGACGGTGGTATTGAGTTCGTGGTCCGGCCGGGCGTTGTCCTCCGGATGTCGGAGGGGATGTCTGATACAGATCAGAAGGTTTTGATCATTGATGAAATGAACCGGGCGAACCTTCACGCGTGTTCAGGAGCTGATGTACCTGTTCGGTATCGAGATCAGCTGATCTCGCTGCGGTACTCGGCGGACTATCGAATGCCAGCAGGATTAAAATTCATCGGGACGATGAACACAGCGGACCGCAGTATTCGGAGCATCGACATCGCCCTACGTCGTCGTTTTGATGTTTTCGAGTGTCTCCCCGATCCGCATATCCTCCGGCGCTACTACGAGAAGCCGGGGAATGCGAACGAGGTTGATGGACTCGTAGAGGGTATGGTGGCTCTGAATGAACGGCTCGAGGCGGATCTCGACCGTCACCACACGATCGGCCAGACCTTCTTCATGAATGAGAGCATGACTCCTGCCCGGCTTCGCGCCGTTTGGGAACGGAAGCTCAAGCCGCTCATCGAGGAGTACTTCTTTGATGAGCCGGACGTCTATCAGAGGTATCAACTGACCGACTTCTGGCCTTCGGCTAGTGCGGACTGAGTACCTGACGGAGTCCGAGACGACTCCTCTCCAACTGGATCGTGAGTAGGCACTAGCCCTCGAACGGCTTGGCGAGTCCTGGCGACTCGGTCCCGGTGGTGGGGTGACCCGACCATGAGGAAGACGACGGCCCGATCCGCTCAGTCATCCGGTGCACGCGGACGGGACCGCGAGGGTGTGTACAACGTCCGGGTCGCCGAGTCAGTCGGCGTAATCGGCGTGCTTAGCCGGCTTCAGATTGAGGTGAATGAAGATTCCACTCGGGCACCTTGTCACCTGATGGAGTTGGCCGAGGAGGTCCCACGAATGGATGAGCAGCGGGCCGAAGTGGATCTTGGTTACAACCTCATCGAATTGATTTCTGCTGGTTTGTCGCGGCTGCCGAGAAGCTGCTTCGACGGGGCCTAATTAAGGACTATTCGGCACAGACGGACTTCCTACCTGCGAAGAGGGGCCAGCTAGATCCGTTGAGGACCGCACGGGCGTTTCACTCTGGCCGCATCGGTTTCCAGTGCGACTTCGATGAGTTCGACACGGACACGCCTCTGAACCGGGTCGTCCGTGAGGGAGCCTCAGTCGTGGTGCGGAATCCATCGCTAACACCCGAGCTTCGTCGGGGGGCACTGCGAATTCGGAATCGGATGGACGGGGTTGCGGGGATTCGGCCACACGACCTTCGCGTCCAGTCGGGTCGAAGGTCGGCTCACTACCTGCCGAGCCTGCCGCTGGCCAAGCAGTTGATCAGGGCCGAGGGGCGCTCACTGCGAAGCGGCGCGAGGGACACGTGGTCTTTCCTGATTCGCACCCCGGAGATGATCGAAGCAGGAGTGCGAGAGGTCCTGCGCCGGTCCCTGGCTCCAAGGTGGTCGGTCGAGGAGGGCTATGCCGCGGCTCGTGGCGCGGGCGTGAGGTTCAACCCCGACTTGGACTTCGGTAAGGGACTGGCCGTTGGCGATGTGAAGTACAAGCTGGCCACCTCTGATTGGAACCGTAGCGACCTGAATCAGATCGTCACCTTCGTGGCGGCCTACGATTGCGCAGAGGGAGCGGTCTTCAGCTTCGCTGGTGAAGGGCAGGTCAGCCGACCTGACTTGGGGGTCGGGCGGCATTGCATTCGGTCCATCAACTGGGACGCTTCGGGCGCGCTATCTCCGGCGGAGGCTGCGAAGCAGGTCGCTGAAGCCGCCGCCTTGTGGCTTTCAGCGGTTGAGGCGCAGGGCCTCGAGGTCGTCGCGTAGGGCGTCCAAGCCCCTCACACCTCTCTCTGGACAGCTAGACGCGCGCGCGGGACACCCGAAAGTCATCCCGAAGGTGAACAGGTATTTGGACCTTAGCTCGACAGATAATCGGTCGAGATGGCCGAAATGGGATGTATTCTCAGGTTTGGGACGACCCACTACCTAACCGAATCACTGATTATACGAAGCAGAGTTTGGACAGGCGGCCGATTTACCCCCCCCTCGATTCAAAACCGGGGGGTAGTGTCAGGGCGAGCAGATACACACCTCGGAAATTTTTTGAAAAATTTTTGAGTGCGATCAAGCAAGCGGCACCGTCGTACCGATTCTCAAGGGAGCCCGAGGTTGTTCACTGGGATTCGGCATTTCGGGTCCCAGGCGGTAACGTCACGTTCAAGCCCACGAGGGTTGACGCCGGTACAGGTGATGACGGGGGTGGCGGCCGTGTCGGCTGGCTATGGACACACGATGGTACTAAAGACGGATCGAACCCTCTGGGCGACAGGGTACAACCTCTATGGCCAGCTTGGCGATGGCACGACGACGGACCGGCTGACGCCAGTTCGTATCGCCCCTCCGAGTTGAGTACTTGGGAAAGATGAGTGCCGGGATGTTGACGATCGCCGCTGAACCAGACGGTGTCGCGATGACTCAGACGGTGACGATCACGCTGAACTGAGCCCCTTCAGCCGATCAGCACCCCTCAGCCC
>JAYQSR010000030.1:0-7325 GCA_038146945.1 Ilumatobacteraceae bacterium | reverse complement strand
GGATAGGAATCATCGGATCCACGCCAACAGATTCCAGCGGTGGCGTCGCTGCGCAGTGGACTCCCACGGCGTCCGGCACACACACGATCAGTACTCAGTTCAGCAGCAACAACGGCCTGTTCAGCGGCACATCGAGCCAAGCTGTCGAGATCCAGCCGGCAAAAGCTCAAGACGTAGTGACACTCGCTCCTCAAGGTGCCGCACCCTGGAATCCAGGGCTCCCGATCTCAATTGTCGCTGGCTCGAACACTCTCCTCACGGCATCTGCGGCTTCTGGATCGACCGTCGTTCTCGGTGAATCTGGTCCCTGTGTCATCAACGGCAGCATCCTGACCGCACTATCGGCTGGCCAGTGCACGGTCACCGCAACGTCGCCAGGGTCCGCGACTGTCACACCCGACACGAACACGTACACGGTCACGATCACTGCGCCACCAAAAAAGTCCAAGAAGAAAGGGCGTTAACTGCGCTCGGGACGTCCAGTACACTCTTCAACGCTTCTACCTTCACTTCCCCAGGAGGCCGTCATGAGAATCACCCGCATCCTTGCCACACTGTCAGCGGCTGCCCTTATCTCTTCGGTTTCTCTGATCGCACCTGGCCAAGCTGCGACCCTCCAAGGACGAAACTGGATCGCCACTCCCAACGGTCTCGTTGGAGTCGAGCAAACCATCATCGTCAAGGCGAGCCGGTCTACAGGTGAAGTAGCGACCGTTACGTTCCAGAACGCCTCGTCGGGCACCAATGCAGGCCAAGCGATCGTCAACCAACAAGGATTTGCCTATCTGCCCTGGACGCCTTCCAACACCGGGTCGTGGACTATCGGCGCAACTGTTGGTGGCGTGAGCATCGGGACTGCCTCGATCACCGTGGCGGCCATGCCCACGTCCACCGTGCTCTTGACTCCTGGCGAAGTTGCTGAAAACCAAACCGCACGACTCGTTGCCGAAGTCAAAGCCTTGGGCGGATCAGTTACACCGAGCGGAACCGTCACCATACGAAATCAATTCGGCAATACAGTCGCCACGGGAAATGTGGCGCCGTCGAGCATCGTCGGGCTCGCAACCATTGGTCTCGACTGGACTCCATCAGCAGGGTCCGTCACCCTCACCGCTGACTTCAGCCCTGCCACTTCGGCATTCACTTCGTCAACGTCCCCTGCACAGTCCCCGACTGTCGCAGGTCAGCAGGCCGTCTCCTTGCGACTACCGCCAATTTCCTACGTGGGGTTGAAGAGACCATCTCGCGCGTAATTCAACCGTCGTATCAGAGTCCTCGGGAGGTAGTGTCGGGTTCAGTTTGAATATTGACGGCTTCCTTTTCTATCCAATGGGAGGTTCGCAACCGATCGCCGGAGGAATCGGAAGCGCCTCCTGACCCCCACACAACCAGGCATTCAGACGGTTGGTGTCTCCTACGCCTCAGCCGACTTTGCCATCAACGGGACCATTCTCAGGTGATCAATGTGCGTCCAGCCCCGAGCAGACGAAATCACCGTCACTCCCACAGGATCATCTCCTGGTCGCCGGGAACTGCCGTGACGCTCCCACAAGGAAGCGTTACCGAACTCACCCCCACATCTCAGTCGAGCAATCCCGTCACTCTCACCACCGACGGTCCCTGCGCACTCGACGCCGCCCGGTTGAATGCCCTAGGACCTGGACAGTGTGAGATCACTGCAACCAGCCTCGGAAATGACGGATCACTCTCCCCCACCACAGCGACATACACGGTCACAATCACCGCACCGCCGAAGAAGTCGAAGAAGAAGCAGAAATAGCGCCCGCTAGGACTCTCTCCCTTTCCATTTTCTTAGTGGAGCGGTGACTTTCCAGGAGCGTGTGCCCTGGATGAAGTCAAGTTCCTGTCGTAGCGCCTTGTTCGCTGACTCCAACGCAATGATCCGTTGCTCAGCATCGTCTGCACGTAGGACTGCAAAGGAGCGAATCCCCAGGAAACCTTCGATCGAGTCCTGAGCATCGGTCACCGATAGGCGCACAAGCGCCGCATCGCCCTCTCTTCCATCACCAACGGGAAGCGTGATGACAGATCCGAGATAGACATCCTCCATCAATGGCCCACCCGGACCGGAGGCCTCGATCGACACACGCCCTGCCATGGAACGGGTGGAGACCATGACGACCAGTGGCCCGTCCACTGGTCGGGTAAACCGAAACTCCGCAAAACACCCTGGTCGGAGTTCGTTTCCCACGCCTGAGGGGACCGAAAGTTCACCACCGCCGCATCGACAATCTCAAAGTCGCTCACCGCGTGGCCGGCAAAGATGGGCCAACGCCGCCGGCCGATATTCAGGCATTTATCGCCGCCCTCGTCCGGCGGCGGCGGAAGCGAACATGTATTCACGCCCCAGTTCAATGATCGATCCATGATTCCTCCTTTGCGCACCGACAACCTCATCGCGAACACACCTGCAACGTCACTCCACGATGTCGACTCGTCCCACCTCGTGCGGATTAGATCCTGCAATTCCTGGTGACGCTGGGCATTCAGGACGTTGCTCTCCACGGCCGTCACGAAAGAATCAACATCATCAGATCTGAAGTAGACGGCCAAATCAGCGCCCGCCTCCCGTAAAGACGAGTTATCGGCGACAACCGGCACCTTGCCGAATGCAAGGGACTCTGTAACCGGTAGCCCCCAGCCTTCGTAGCGGCTGGGATAGACGGTGAAGTCCGCGTGCTCATAGAACGCTGCCAACTCCCCATCGGCAAGACTTCCGGACAGCACGCTCACTTTGCCGTCCAGGCCCTTGCTGAACACGTATCGCCGGAGGAAATCCCCTGCATTCCAACCCAGTCGGCCAATGCACACGAGGTCCGGGATCTCATCCGCACCATGTCGGGCAACTAACTTCTCCCAAGCCTCAAACGCGAGTAGATGGTTTTTTCGGGATTCGATGGTCCCCACGAACAATGCATACGGTCGAGGCCACGGGGAAGTCTCACTGCGCGAGTCACTCGGGGTGAGCCCACACGGCAACCCCGTAGCGGCACCAGCAGGAGCACTCCTGTCGTGATGATGCGCGTAGTCCTCAAAATCGCGCCGGCTTGATTTGCTGATTGCCGGAACACGACTCGCGGCGTCCAGCAGCAACTGCAAGTAGCGTTCAAAAAGATTGTTGACAGCAGCCGTATGGCCCGTCTCGAGCACAGGGGTGAGGTCGTACAGCAAAGACACGATCCTGGCACCCGACAGATGCGCACTTCGGGCCGCCATCATCAACGCGTCGCTTATCCACAGTGCCCCAAGAAACACAAGAACTGTTTCCTTTAATCTCTACGGGAGTTGCGTTTCGGGCGCGTTCGATGGTCGCCGTCGCGGTCTCGGCTAGCAACAACGGATCAGGCGTGAACCCCACTCGAACGCCTTCATCGATCAATTCGTGGTACTCACTCGCATTCAACGAAACGAAGCAGCCGCGTCCCCGGTCGAGCACAACACACGTACCGCCACACTCTTTCGCGAGAAGTGGCGCAACTTCCGCTACCACCCTTTGTACCCCTGAAACGGACTCTCTCCGCTGGCAGAACTCGACGAGATCGGTCACGTCGAGCAAGACACGAGGCGACGTGCTCGATTCCAGGGTGCCCACGGGATGAGCCTAGGCGGCTACCGTGCAAACCGTGACCGCTCCTCAATCGCGATGGGCAGACGTCGGTCTCGTCGCCCTGGTCAGCGCCTTCAGTGCCTTGGTGTCGCGCCGCTGGTCCGGGTTCAACTCTCCCGATTCCGAGTTCTACGCCTCCCTCGCTCTCTTCGGCTCGGACATCACGGATCGGGCTATCGAGCCCGCCTACACGTGGACGAGGTTGGGTTACATCGTTCCTGTCCGTGGCCTCGTTACGTGGCTGGGCCCATGGACAGGTTTCGAAGTGTGGCGGGTCCTGCTGATCATCCTGATCGTGGCGTCGACCTTCTCCGTAGTGCGAATCGCAGGACGGTCGCGCGTCCTTGCGACAGGGCTCTCCTGTCTTGTCGCCTTGAACACCGTCGTGCTGGCTTTTCTGGGAAACACCTACCTGACTGGCTCGATCCTCGCAGGAACTTCCGCCTTGATTGCGCTCGCGGTTTCGCAACTCGGGAGCGCCGCCCATCAAGGCTTTGGTCCCGTGGATACTCCCCGCTGGACGACTGCTGGGTTGAGTGGATTGCTCCTCGGATGGCTTCTGATGCTCAATCCGTACGCCTTTGTCCTTGGACTTGGGTTGTGGGTGAGTGTTCGCCTGGTGACTCTGGTGAGAATTCCCAGAAACAGAGGACAACGACTCGCCGTTGATACCGCTGCTGGGATCACAGGAGTCACCGTTTCCGTCACTGGATTTCTCCTGGCTGGACGTGTGGTGTTTCCCACCTTGGACTGGTGGGGCACGTATCGGGAGTGGAACTCTCGCTTGGACTACACGGTGTTTATTGGCGACGCGACGGTATGGCAGCGGGATTCCGCTCTTCTCGTCATTGTGATTGCCCTCGTCGCATCGACGATTGCAGCCATAACCCATCCCCGGCATCGATGGGCGTGGGCTGCATTCGCTTTGGCTACATCAAATGTCGTCGTCACGTGGATTGTCATGCTGGTCATGCCGGGCCCATGGCTTGAGACTCCTACGTATGTCGCGAAGTTGTGGCCGGCAGCCCTGATGGCCCTCGTGCTGACCTTCACATCGCTATCACCAGGAAGTCGAGAAGACAAGAGCAGTTACCCGCTGGCGACCTCTATAGGGCTCAGCATCGCCGTCATGGTGAGCCTGTGGGCCGGGAGATTCTCCGACGTCTTGCAATTCAGTCGCGCTATTGCTGTCGCAGTCGTCATCGCCATTTTCATCGTCGCCGCATCAATCGTCACCAAGAATCTCTGGAATATCGCTGTATCTCTTCTGGTGACGTCTGCCATCGGTGTAACGTTCGTGGGCAGTCAGCTTCTGCAAAACGGCCGCGGGAACCTTGGAATTTATGGTCAGTACCCATTCCGATCCGCGTTCGTCGACTTCAACTATCGCGATCAGATGCACAGCAAGATTGCAATCCAAGAGTGGGTTCTCGCAACTACCGAAGATGATGATCGGCTGGCGTTGTGGACCGATCCCGAACGATTGACCGCCGACGTGGCAGCCATGCAATTGTGGGGCGGGTACAACATCTTCACGACGCAAGCCACCCTGGACCGCGAATCAACTCAGCAGCTGGAGGAACTGAGACCAACGGTCATAGTGATGTATGCACCGAAACAGGCACAAATAGATGACTTCTTCGCCACGCTGCCGCCCTGGTCACTTCCCACTCCGCTGGAGTGCACCTCCCAGCCCTATCTCGGCATCGGATCAGGTGAGGTCAACGTGTGCACTACCCGACTCACGTGGATCAACTAGTCAGCTGCGAATCAATCGCGTCAGGTCACCCAGTCGGCGACTCGTTACACCGAGCGTCTTGACCTTGTTCCTTGACCACCGGGCCGCCGACTCCTGCCCGGCGGTCTCCAGCCCGACCCTTTGATTATCAGAGATTGTAATCAATCACGGGAGTCGTGTCGATCGTTAGTGCGCCATGCCGCAGCGCCTCCAGGCTCCACCATCGATCATGCAGCCACCCCGGCGGAACACTCCAATCGGTGAGCGTGGACGGGCGGATAGCGCTTGCTCCCCCCGTGGCCAGTGAATGACGTAAGGCAAACGGCCACTGTTTCCGGGGAGGCAAGGTCATCAGGTCACTCGGTACCGGAAAGGTTTGCCGCAGCGTTCCAGGGACTGCAGCTCCGAACTCATCAATCAAGAAACCGTCGCTGGCCACCATTGCGATGGACTTTTGGGAATCCAATACCTTCGCTTGGTGCTCGACTCGATTGAGGTGCCACACGTCGTCGTGATCCCCGAGGACGACAATGTCAGCACCGTGCGCGACTGCTACGCGCACGCCCTGCACAAAATTTTGGGCAATTCGGGTCTCGGGAACCAGACTCGTTGAGGTGGATTGCATCGTGATGAAGCCACTCTCGCGTAAGTCGTTGAGCGTGCCATCCGTTGAGTTATCGTCGATCGCGATTAACAGATCGGGTGCATGCGACTGTTGCAGAACACTTGCGAGCGTCGGGGCGATCACATGACTTGAATTGTGCGTCACGAGAAGTGCTGCAACCCGCGTCATTCGGAAGACACCGCCTCCACTGTACCGCCCGGAACAGTTCGTGTCCCTTGCAAACCGGTGAGAGGGCCTCATGCTGGTCGGTCACCGAATCCACTGGTAGTGCTTCTGAATTCGATTTGGCCTCGCGAGACATCTCAAGTTCGAATGCCTCGCATCGGCGATGTCATCGATTCCTCGGCGAGTCGTTCTTTTGGACCAAAAGAGAGCCCGGTCGGCACTTCCCGGTTGAATTCCAGTCGAAAGCGAGACAACGCCCCCTGCGCGCGCAGGCTTGGATTTGTTCCACCCACGGAATGACCATGAACGTACGTGCGGCAGTTACCGTAGATCTGATCCAAGAGTTCTTGGTCGTAGATGCCTCCAAGAAATCGAATCCGCGGATCACCATCGGCGATGGCGTGCACCTTGTCGATGTACCACTGTGAGTACGGGGCGCTGCCCACCACAATGAGAGGGCGGGTCTCGTCACTCATCAGGAAACCGTGGACTGCTTCCAATACGTGGTTCTCAGGTTCAAGCCGTGCTACGAGAGCGTGAAAGTCTCGTCTCACCACGTCAATTTCACTCAGTCGATTCGAGTCAGCGTCGAGAACACGGGCGCCATACGCGATCACCTCACAACGCCTCCCGTACGTGCTTTGTACGTGAGTGGCGATCGCATGTGAGTCTGCAATAACGGCGTCTCCTCGCAGGGCAGCGGACTTCTCTGCCCACCGGTAGTACCGAGCACCCATCCCGCGCCATTTCTCACGTCGAGACTCCAGGCCATCTAGGTGCACAGCAACCGGGACGTGCGCCATTTGGAGCGGCGGAATAAGGGGAGCATTTCCTGCATTGAGAACCAGAGCGACGTCCGGCTTGTCCCTGATTACGGCATGCACACTGCTCACTGCCGTATGCGAGAGCGTTTCCGTCATCCGATGGCGAAGAGCTGGCATGTTGACGAGCTTCATGCCCCGATATTCAGACAGAGTCTGCCCTGGATTTCGGCAGTAGACGATTACCTCGTATCCGCGTTCCGCCAAGCGAGAACCGACTTCTTCTACTGCAGTTTCGAATCCGCCATAGGACGCCGGGACACCTCGTGTTCCCAAAATGGCGACTCTCACGCCACCACGGTACTGCGGAGCCAAAGAGATCCCGTACTGCGTTGCTACGGTTAAGCC
>JAYQSR010000029.1:0-7721 GCA_038146945.1 Ilumatobacteraceae bacterium | reverse complement strand
GGTCGCGGCTCTGACGAGTTAACCCACGAGCGCTCCAAATCCGTCGGGGTGGGGCTCTGAGGTCTGGGCCCTGCCCCAGCGGCGCGCTGTGCCCTGCCAGCGATTCAGGCCGCAGTCCGGCGGAAACAGCGCAGAAGCGCGGGTGCCTTGGCATGGCCTCGGGATGGCCTCGGGGTGGCTCATGACTCTCGCCGGGTTGGTGGGGATTTCCCGTGTCGGCTGGGCACGCATCCGCAGCGAACCTCTCCCAAGGCCCGGACGCTTCAATCGGAGCATGCACGGGGTCACGTGAGGATCGTGAAGGTCGTATTGCGCCGGATCATGAAGGCGAGCCAGCTCAGGCCGCCCTTTCCTGCTTCAGCGCACCGGTCAGAGCTCCCCCCGCCCCCGCAAGGAGGGCCGGGAAGAGGACGGTTACGAGCAGCACCGCAAATCCAGGAAGTCCCACGACGCCCCCGACCGTCCCCGCCAGATCACCGACCGGCCCGGACACACTGCCCCACACGAGCAGCAACGTCCATCCGAGTCCCCCGGCGCTCCCCGCCAGGAGCCCGGGCCGTCCATCCGACCAAACCACGCCGATCAGCATCCCCACGATGGGGACCGCCCACCAGCCGACAATCCACGTGCCGACCGCGATCAGGAGGGTTCCAACCCCAAGGGCCTTCATCGTTCCCCTCCGGCACTTAGGAGCAGACGAGAGCGGGTCCAACCCTGACTCTCGAGCTCCAACGTCGACCGTGGGAACAGAAGCGGCTCGAGCGCTCCGTCCGCCCAGGAGTCGAGCCTGTCGGCGTATCCGCTGCTGACCGGATTGCCGGACTGCCCTCCCGGGTAGGTGCCCCTGGCCCTCACCTCGTCCCCGAGACTGACGACCATGCGCCAGCTCGGTCCCAGGCGACCGTCTCCGGAGCTTGGATTGAGCAGCCCCGGGCCTCCTTGGACTGGTATGTCCATCCGGGACAGAGCGGGAAGCTGCATCAGGTGCAGGATGTTGGCCTTTCGGTGGTTCGACCACTGCCACGTGTCCGATCCTTCCGGCCCCAGCCGCTCCCGCTGTCCCACGAGTGCTTCCGAGAGGCTCATGGCGAGGACTTCGTCACGGGTTTCGAGACGGTCTGTCTCCCGGATGTCCCACCACGGGCTGTCCGGGTCCTCGATCAGCGCTGCGACGAGATCGGTGCCCGGCGTTAGCATGCGAGGAACATCCTCGTCCCGCAGCTCATCCCACAGGCGGTCCTCAAGGGCCTCTACCGCGGACTCGAAGAGGATCGCGCCGCCATCGTCTCGGGTGTAGTGACGCTCCCACCCTGCGAGCAATGCGGCTCCCGCCTCCATATCTCGGTTCGACTCGTTGCGTTCGGAGAGCGCGTCGACCGCCGCCACGAACGCCGGGACGAGCCGGTCTGCGCGTGCGCTGCCAGGGAAGGTCTGGTAACGAGCCAGGTCGTCTGGGCTGTGCTGAACCTTGGAACGGAGCAGGGCGTTGATTGTCAGAGCTCTCCAGGGCGCGGGCCAGTCGGCTCCGAGGAAGATGTCATCGGCCTCTGGATCGATGGGCTGCTGGTTGGCGGAAGCGAGGTAGTCCTGGCTCGGGTCGATCGCTTGGGGATACCGCTCGACGGGGAGCCAGCCCCGCCAGTCCGACTCCGACGTGCTACCATCGAAGAACCAGTCACCCGTCGCCCGCTCCGGTCGGATCGGGTACCGCCCCGCCGACCGAATGGCGACCCTGCCGTTCCGGTCTGCGACCAGCCCATTCTGGGTCGGCGCGTGCCACCTGGACATGACGTCCAGCCACTCCTCGAGGGATCCCGCCATGTTGATCCGCAAGAGTGGTCCAATCTCGCCCTGTTCCTCAAGGACGGTCCAACGCAGCGACAGGTAGTCGCCCTCTACCTCGGTCATGGGACCGCGATGCGTGTGTCGGATCGTATCGACCGCCAGGAGATCTCCGTTTGGGCCGCGAAACTCCTCGATCCGTGTCTCGAGAGGGCGCCACTCGCCGTCGAGCCTGTACCGGGTCGGTGCCTTCGGGTCATCGACGCGCTCCCGGTAGTAGTCCATGACATCGGAGCCGGTGTTGGTGAAGGTCCAGGCAACGTCGCGGTTGAAGCCGATGACGATGGCCGGCGTGCCGGCAAATGTCACCCCGTAGACGTCCACTTCGCCGGGCACGACGAGATGGGCCTCGTACCAGATGCTGGGGAGGGTCATCGAGAGGTGCGGATCACCCGCCAGGATGGCCTCGCCGGTCGTCGATCTGCTGGCGCTGACCGCCCAGCTGTTGCTCCCCAGCGCCCGCCCGTCTCCATCGCGAGCCAGGTCCATCGGTCCGAAGAAAGCCTGCATCGACTCCATCTGGATCCTCGCATCCGCGTCGGGCGCCCCGGGAGGAGGGATCGAGACGCTCAGATCGCGGGGCCCGCGATGCGGCTGGATCGGCTCCTGAATCGGGCTGTTTCTCGGAATGAGACCGTCGGCCGCTGCCCGCCCCACTTTCGAGGCCAGCCACGCCTTCCGAAGCTCGACGTTGCTGTATGCCAGCGTCCAGCCCATTCGCTTCAGCAAGTAGAGCGTGTGCTCGGGCTTCCAACGCATCGGCGTCCGCCCCAGGAGATGGAATTCGAAGGGAAGGTCCTCGGGTCCCATCGCATCGATGAACGCGTTGATTCCTTCGGCGTAAGCGATCAGCGGGTCGGCAAGCTCGGGGTCGTTCTGAACGCGCTCCCAGTCGCGCTCGGCTGCCCAGGCCAGGCCCAACCCCCGGGATTGCCGATCGACTTCGAGCAGACGCTCGCCCACGAGTTCGGTCAACGTTCCGGCCGTCGCCCTCGCCTGGAGTTCGAGCTGAAACAGACGGTCCCTCGCGATCACGTAGCCGAGCGCCCGATGTAGATCTGCCCGAGTCGGCGCGAAGATGTGGGGAACGCGTCGTTCATCGTAGATCACCTCGACGTCCGATCCCAGTCCGGGAATCACAGCCCGGGCGGACGCGGGGAGCTCCGCACTTCGAGCGACGGCCCAGATCCCTTGGACCGGGTCGAGAAACGCACGAGCGCTGGCAAAGGTCCCTGGCTCTGCTCCCGAGTGCAGCCCAACAGCCAGGACGGCCGCCGGGCCGGCGATCTTCAATACGTTCATGGGTTCCGGTTCAGCCGCGGCAGGCGTCGGTGAACTTCTTCCGGACTTCATCCGGATCGTCGGTCACTTTGTAGAGCTCTTCGATACTCGTTATGGTCGTCTAACGTTTCCTCCGAGGTCCGCTGAGACCGCGTAATCGACACGGCTGCGTTCGATGTAGCGCAGTCAAGGCCCCGATCTGGATCGTTCATGCGCTGACGTCGATAGGAGCGAACACCTCCCACCACTCGAAGGCTCCCACAGCCCACTCCGCGAGTAGCCGAGCCGGCTCGCCACTCGATTCACGGTACCAAGTGCCCTCCCGTCGCACGCCTGCCCACCAACGATCCTCGTCCCAGCTTGGTTTCCGCTCCCCGAGGGCGGTTGATTGTTCGGTACCTGCCTTCCTTGGCGGTGTTCTCGGACGCACTCAACGTCAACGATCGTCGGCACTTGTCTGAATGGTTCGTTTGCGTCCCGGCCGAACGAGCTCGAGACGATCCGGCTCCCGCGACGCGGTCAGCACAACCCACCGCGGTTGTGTGACGACCATCGGACGCGCTTCGGGAGCGGTGCAGATCACCCGATCCGATGGCCGCCTTCGGGGTATCGATCTCCGGCACCGTTCAAGTCGTGACTGTGCTCCCGTTCCAAGGAGGCCCCATGCAGTACGAATCAACGGGAAAAGTTGGTCGCCGACCCCGCGTCCTTGTCGTGGGTGCCGGCTTTGGGGGACTTCGAGTCGCTGCGCAGCTAAGACGCGCGGCGTGTGACGTCATTCTTGTCGACCGAAGTAATCACCACGTTTTCCAGCCTCTTCTATACCAGGTCGCGACCGCCGCTCTGTCTCCGGCAGACATCGCGGCCCCGATTCGGTCAATCGTTCGGCGACAGAAGAACGCCCAGGTAATCCTCGGCACAGTAACCCTGATCGACCTCGCCGAGCAGCGTGTCTTCCTGGGTGCGGAGGAGATCGCATGGGACTGGCTGGTGCTCGCCGCTGGCGCAACCCACGCGTATTTCGGCCAAGGCGCGTGGGCTGCGCGAGCGCCGGGGCTCAAGACGATCGACGATGCGCTCGAGGTCCGGCGCCGGGTACTGCTTGCCTTCGAGGAAGCCGAGCTAGAAGAGGCCCCGGAAGCCCGGTCCGCCAAGCTGACCTTCGTCGTGATCGGTGGGGGCCCCACAGGCGTCGAGATGGCCGGAGCCCTTCGTGAGATCGCGGCACAGACGATTCCCGACGACTTCCGCCGAATCGACACCACGACGGCCAACATCGTCCTCTTGGAGGGTGGTGCCCGACTGCTCTCAGGGATGTCGGAGGCGGCGTCCAACGCTGCGCTTGCGTCGTTGCAGGGCATGGGCGGACGTGCGGCTGAACACGTACGTAACGGATCTCGACGACGAAGCCGTGGATTGGCGAGCAGCGCGTTCCGGCGGCCAATGTGATCTGGGCCGCCGGCGTTCAGGGGGGCGGTGGCGAAGATCGACACCGTGCTCGACGACGAGGGGCGCGTCGTCGTGGAATCTGACTGCAGTGTGCCGGGTTACCCGAGTGTCTTCGTGATCGGCGATCTCGCCGCACAGACAGACGCTATGACCGGTCGACCGGTTCCGTGTGTCGCGCAGGGTGCGATCCAAATGGGTGACTTCGTCGGGCGGATCGTCGCAGACGAAGTCGAACGCTGCCGATCACTCACGGCCGTGGGAGAGCATCCTTCCACGGCTCGGTCCCGTGCAACGGGCTCGCCGGCCAGCCGACCGGCGTTTCGCTACAACGACAAGGGCGATATGGCGACGATCGGTCGGGCTCGGGCGGTTGCCGACGTCTTCGGTACGACCTTCTCCGGCTTCGTCGCCTGGGTTCTGTGGAGCGTCATCCACGTCGCCTTCCTCGTCGGCTTCCGGAACCAGTTGTTGGTGATGGTGAACTGGGCGTGGCAATGGATCGTCCAGGCGCGGGGAGCGAGGCTCATCACGGGGAATCCCGAGGTACGCGTCGAGTCTCCGGTCGATTTGAGCGCGGACGCGGTCGACTAGCCTGATCTCCGGAGATGGCTATGCACCTCGTCACGGTAAAGGCTCGGGGGCACCCCACACTCACTTGACACCGACGACGTCGATCGGCCTCACATCCACCTGTACGGGAGCAATGCTCGAGCCTGAGAGGAGCCTTGGTGCCAGCAGGCGGATCCCGTAGAACTGGGGCAAACGCTGGCCGAACGACGGCGTGCCTCGGGTGAATGAGTCGACGCGCCGAGTCGACACAACCGCCGTCTCAAGGAGACGAAAAAGCCCGCCTGAGGCTGTAGCTCCAAACGAGCCGGTCACTTTCCGAAGTGGGCGCTGCAGGACTCGAACCTGCGACCCCTGCTTGTAAGGCAGGTGCTCTAACCAACTGAGCTAGCGCCCTTGTAAATCAAGGACTTTATCTTTCGTGTCTGTCCGATTTGACCCATTTTGGACACACCTCAGACACACTTGAGATTCTGGAGTTCTTGGTGAAGAAGACGACGAAACGGAAAGGGTCTTTCGTTCTCAAAGACTTTCCCAGAACCCGTGGGGATTATACGAAGAAGAACAGGTCTGGTCACCAAGGACCAAGTGGACCGACTGAAATCCTGTCTTCAAGAATTGTGGTCCCAAGGAAGGACAGAAGAACTCATCCTCTATAGGGACGGAAAAATTGATTCGTCCCGTGTCATTCGTTTAGTGGATTTCCGTGAAACGATTGACCCCGACGAGGATTTCTTGAGTGAACCCCTCTTCCCAACCCTAGAAGAGTGGATGGACGAGTGGTATACAAACCCACGGACCAGAAGGACCAACCAGAACTACTTCAGTCGGTTGAGAGACGAAACGAAGGGTGACCCCTTGGTTCGTGAAATCCCGAAAGTCTTGGAGAGTTACAAACGGGTCTGTCGTCAGAACGATGTAAGACGACCCTTCTCTCAGATACGGATTATCCTTGGAACCTTCATTCACAACAACACGACAACGGGAAGGGATTGTGACCTGTATCGTGATTGGAAGAAGGTCAAGGACTGGTCACCGATAGAGAACCAAGTCACTGGAAGAAAGAACTCTAAGAACCCATTCCACTCACCCTCCCAACTGGACAAATACTTCCACGACCTAGGAATTCCGAACGAAGTGAGGGATTGGATTTCCTTTCTGTGTCTCACGGGAGTCCATAGAAGTGAGATTGAAAACGGACTGAAGGTAGAAACCCAGTCCGTTCGTCTTCTTCGGGTTTTCGGAACGAAGAACATCGGTCGTTATGACCGGATGGTTCCCCTAGTCCAAGAACTCCCATCCACACCCTACCACCACAACGGGTTGGTCTATTGGTTGAAGAAGATGGATGGTCGTTCCCCCTACGATTGTCGGAGAACCTTTTCTGTCTGGTGTCTTCGTTCGGGGATTCCACAGAACCATATCTCCACCTATATGGGTCACTCAGTTGGGATGACCCAGACGACCCAGTATCAACGGGAAGAGGTGAGAAACTGGATTGTGGATGACACAAATCTCCTCAATGAGTGGGTCAAGAAAGAAATCAGTGACCCAGTGGACTTGTCCGTTCCCGTTCTCCCCGTCCAGTCGTTCTCTCAACTAGGGGAGACACGACAACATCTCAGTCTGAACGAAATCCGTGGTGAGTTGGATAGGGTCTTGGAGAGTTAGTTTGAGAACAGGTTATGAGAAGACATTACCGACTTCGTGAAGGTTGTTTGAAGGGTGGTGGAGGAGTAGGACGGACGAGTGAACTGGATGAACGAAAGAACCCTCTCCACGTGAGAGAGGTGGGGTTTCTCTGTATGTCTGGACTTCAGTTAACTCAGCTCTTCCGTGACCGACCCTTCTTTCCAGTTGTAAGGAGTAGAAGCACTTTCACGGTCTTGACAAATTTAATACCGCTCATCAACCGAACGACCGAACCCTCAGTTCAACCTACTTGGTCACCATTGTCTTCACAATGGTCTGGTAAAGCCGAACAACTGGTCACGGTGTTGGACGAGGTATTCAGGACTTCGTAAACATCCTCGTTTGACGATTTCTTAGTAGAAACGGACTTCAGCTTTTCCATGTAGTCAGCATACATGGCATCAAACTGAGCACTCACATTCGTGTCCGTTTCCTTCCCTGCCAGACAGACGTCAATCAATTGGTTATCCAACATGAGAATGGTAGCCATCTCATCTGCCGACATAAGATTGGCAGAAACCACCTTCTTCAAACGAGTCTTGAACTTGTTTTGTTGTTTGGTGAACGCGGGTTTGGCAATCTGCACCATAGCCATAGCCTCACCCCTACCAATATTGGCAAACATCTTCTGGACTACACCAATTTGGTTAGAACGGGCCGTCTTGTAAGACCAAACTTTGGATAATGTCGTCTCATTTTGAGATACACCCTTACGAGTTACCGGAGTAAGTTTGGGACTATCCCAATTGGCACTCGTTCCCTCAATAGCATTTGCGTATGTCTGAAGAATTCCAATCAATCCTTCAACGACACCGGCCATATGTGTTCTAAACATCCCTCGTCCCCCGTTACTTGGTATTTGCTTTCGTTGTTGTCACAACTTGTAAAGC
>JAYQSR010000028.1:0-7821 GCA_038146945.1 Ilumatobacteraceae bacterium | reverse complement strand
ATCTCTACCTGTGTCGACCTATCGTCGACACGTGACCCGCTGTGTCTACCTATCGAAATTCCGATCCCTCCAACACCCAGCGCACCACTACTGAGCACATTCGCTATCTCTGAGGCGGTAAACGGTCACACCTTCATTAGTGAACACAACGGGCGCAGTTATCCCCGTCGAGGCCCCTTCGACCCACAGCCAGTCGACTCCGGCAGAACACAATGCGTTCACCGATTCGGGCGTAAGCCCTTTGGTGAGGCTTCGCGAATACGCCTCCCGTACGGGAACTTCGCCGGCCATCGATCGAGATCCGTACATCGCCTGGTAGGGAAGACCGGAGAGATAAGTGCGTATTCGCACAACGGCGGGGATCATTGCCTGTTCCACTTGATTGGTGGCGAGAATATCTCCGTTCCGCGCATTGTCGCGTAGCCAGGTAGCCGCTTGATTGCGCTCAACTGACCACTCAATGGCTCCGACTCGCATGTCTTCGTTTGCAGGCTGGGGTTCAGGGTCCGCAGATGCTTCCGCCGCATCCGTTGTGCCTGCAGCCTCCGGGTCTTCGGTTTCCACAGGTGATGAGATCGACACGTTAGGGCCTGTCGACGACTCCAGGCCGACATCCCCCGCAACGGTTACCCCTCGGCCAACGGCAGCACTGACGATGAGCACCGTCGCCAGGACTGGTAGCAGAAGTGGGCGTGCGCCTCGCAGCCAGACCACTCCCGCAACGACGGACGCAACGATCCACGGAAGCAACGGACCAAGGGCGCGGAGGGTGACCGCATCAGACGACCCCGACGGCCACAGCAGTGCCGCAAGCAGCGCCGACACGAGACCCGCGGCAGTTGCTATCCACGGCCAACGCTTCGAACTTCCTGTCACCGCGGTCGCTGCCCATAATCGCTCGAGTCCCATTGCAGACAAGACTGCCAACGGCGCTGCCGCCGCCACGGCGAACCACAACTCGTTGACGCCCTGGCTAAGGATCCACACCGGCGCCACCGACGAGACAACCAGGCCCACAGCCAGGGCTGCGGCAGCAGATCTTCGGGGCAGGCCAATGGTCCCTGCGGCCCGGGGGATTATGGCGAGGGTAAGCAGAACGGTTCCCAGGGCAGTTCCCACCACACAGAACTCAGGTCTAGGCCTTGGACACTGGAAGCCCGGTAGTCCCGTCAAGATCTGCAGGTCACCGGAACTGCTACTGCCCCAGACGAAGATCACGAAGGCCGCCACCCCCAACGCCGAGGCCGACGAGTTGCTGCACCCTTTCTCGACCAGTGCCTCCACGCCATCCCAGAAGAGCCATCACGGACCATGAGGCAATAAGCACGGCGATGGCACTTACTGGCCCCGACAGGACAAATCCGGCGACCAGCGCCACGGTGACATGACCACTCCGCGCGTGAATCGAAGGCCACAGCAATGAAGGCAAGCACCCACAGGGACGTAACCGCAGTGGACGGGGAATCGACATTGAGGACAACCCCGTAAGCCGCTCCGACAAAGCCACCCGTGGTGATCAAAGCGACCGCAAGTGTCGGTGTCCACCACGACCGCGTCATCCGCCCCACAAGTCCTGCCACAAGTGCGACGAGGCCGATAGCAACAGCAACGGGAATCACTCGAGTCAGCGCCACGAACGGCTCTAGTTCCAGCCCTACGGTGAGTTGTCCGGGCCAGACATACGAAAACCAGTGATAGCGAATCTGATCGCCCACCATCAGAGCATCGCTTCCGGGGCCGAAGGTGACCGCCGACGTGCCCAACACCTCGAAGAAGGGCATGTCGGGGTGGTAGCGATCCCAGGGGCCGGCCAACACGTAACGGCGTGCGTTGACCGCCACCGCAGCGATACCCACGACAGCCCCGAGGCCCGCCGCAACAACTGCTCCTCGGCGGTCCCACGTAACGCTCTGCTCTTGGTCCCGGCCGCGCCGACGCCTGAACAAGAGCCAGCCCACCACGAGGACAATCAGCAGACCAAGCCAGCCCCACAAGCGGGCCGTAACCCCCGCCCAGCCCAGCACCACCCCCGAGATCACCACCAGTGTGGAGCCCACCGCAATGCTCAAGCCAACGAATTCCAGAACCGTTAGGGAGCGTCTCGTGAGCCACACCGTGATGATCCCGCCCGCTATCGACTGAGCAGCGAGTCGTCGTGACCCCATCGCGGCGTCTGGATTCCCCAGCAGGAACACTCCGGTCCCGAGACCCACAAAACCGACGCCGATCCCCAGCCAGCCTCGGGTGCCGACTGGTCGCCGAGTTGGCGACATTCCAGGTGACGCGGCCATTGGGGTGGTGAGGGTGAGAGTCATTGCCGATTAGTCTGACGTATCACCTGAAGGAGTTCTGAATTGACCGCCGTGTCCACAAGCCCCCAAGCCGGGCCGCCCGCTACCTCCTCGGCCTTGGGGAACGCCGACCGCAAGGCATTACCCACTGTGACGGTCGCCCTGGTGTCGACGGCTTTCCTTCTGGCAATCGAGGCTCTCGGCCGGGCTACGACGGCACCTGAGTTGTTGGCTGAGGGGTACCGATTCCAGGCGTGGTCAAGCAACTGGATGATGCAAAACCTCGGCCTCGAAGACATGGCGCCCTTCGGGCCCCTCGCGCTGTGGTTGAAGCACGCCTACCCTCCCGGACTTGACGTCATCCGGTATGCCTTGATGATGCCCGAGTGGGGCAGCGGCCTCGACCCCGATCCGGTGGCCGTGGACGAGCGGCTCTACATCGTCTACGCCTTCCTCTACGGCGTCACGAACGCCATCGCCTTTGCCTGGGTGCGTGACCTCACGAAAAGTTGGCGATGGGGGGTTCTTGCCGCGTCACTATGGGCCCTATCCCCTGGTCACATACTCCTAGCCACACTTCTCGAGCCATCCGAACTGTCGCTCGTCTCAGTCTCCTTCAGTTTCTATTTCCTCTACCGGTTCCTCAAGACCAGGCGTCCCGGCTACGCGTCTGCCTTCTTCATCGCCCTTCTTGTGGCTTCGTGGGCGAGATCATTCATCCAGATCTACGTCCTGGTCATCTTGGTCGTTGCCGTCATCTCTTTTCACATCATGGCCAACAAGACATCGCGACGTTGGGGATGGACCCTGCTGAACGTCGTCTTGGTAGCGCTGATTTTTGCTTACCCGGTAAAGCAATTTGTCATGTTCGATACCTGGTCGACGACCACTTTCGGTGGGTACCACCGAGTGGGCATGCTCCACCTAGAACCGCGGGACGTCGGTTCCCCCTCGGCGCAGGGTACGAATGCTCCCGGCGATGGTTGGGCGTCGATCGAAGACCAGGTTGCGGTGGCGTCTGGAACGATCATCGTTTCGGAGCCTCCGCAAGACATCATCGACAATGCGCTGCGATTTTCCAGTCGTTTCAACACTCAAGAACTTGTCAGAGACAACTATCGACTCGAAGCAGCCGCAAACCAGTACCTGCGGAACTATCCTCTGGAATCGATCCAAGCTCTCTTCAAGTCGCTTGGCATCACGATTCCGGAGATGCTCAACCCGACCAGCATGTACACCAACAACGTCATCGTGGAAAGCCTTCCCTATCGCGGGGTTTGGGATTGGCTTGTCTCCGGGTGGCGACTGCTCCTGATTCTTGGCGCAGCTGTGGCGCTGACCGTCTATCAGCGTCGCTGGTCGGGCATTGTTCAATCCCCCGCTATGTGCCGGGCTGTATTTCATCCTCATCTTGTTACCGGTATTTGGTCCAACCGCTATTCCCTGACCGCCAGGATGAGGGGCCTATTTGGACGGACACAGTTCGACAGAAGATGTTCCTTGCGCTGCCCGTTTCCGTTTTCGTCATCGCAGCATTGGCGAGGGCTCTCTCTGACAGAAAGCAACGAGTCAACAGTCGATAGGCCATCATCTCCGACTCAGCGCACGCAAGTACCGCGTGTCGAGAGCTAGCTCGACTGGGCAAGGTTTCGTGCCGACTCCTCTATGGCCGAAAGCAAATACGGAGTCATGACAGGGCAGCGGCAACCGCGACAGCTGTCACGGCGCCACCAACACTGACAATCTGGAGAAGTAGGACTGAGCCTGGAACTGTGGAGCCACGATCCTGCAAGCGGTGACTGAGATGATCTCGGCCGGCCGTGAAAGGGTGGACACCCCGCGCGATTCGCGTCACGGTCACATAGGTGGTGTCCGCTAACGGCAAGAGTGCGAGTAGCACAACAATCGCGACTCCACCCCATCCAGGGGCATTCTCCGGTGTCAAACGAATGGAACATGCCGCAAGCGACCCCATGAAATAGGCCCCTGAGTCGCCCATGTACACCTTGGCTGGGTGCCAATTGTGACGAAGATAGCCAAGAGAAACACCGACGAGCACAACCCCGAACAGCGAAACCAGCGCTTGGCCGAACATAGCTGCGATGACTGAGCTGCCGATACCCATCACGAGAATCGTGCTTGCGGCCAAGCCGTCCGAATTGTCGAGAAGATTGATGCCGTTGATGATGACCATGACCCACACGACAGTGATGGCGAGATCTACAGCCGGCAGCCCTGTCACGGCCACGCGCGTTCCCAGCGCCCAGGCCAGCACACCGACTCCCGCTTGACCACCGAGGCGCAGGTAAGGGTTCAGATGCCATCGGTCATCCGCCAGGCCGATGGCAGCCGCGACCAGGGCCGGGATGAGAACACCCAAGGCGAGAGCGAAGCCCAACCTTCCTGTGACCATCAGCCCGATAGCGATAATCAGAGTGAATGCGCCAGCAATGGCGAGACCACCGAGGCGTGGGATGGGGCGCTCTTGAACTTTGCGACCCCCATCCGGGTGGTCATAGGCGTTTACTCTCTTGGCAGCGCGAATGCTGAGGTCAACCGAAACCCATGAGATTGCGAAACTTCCAATCAGCACAACAAGTGCTTCCATGGGGTTCACGCGGAAAGGCGGCCTTCAATGTCGGCAGCGACATCCTTGATGATCGTTTCCAGGTCTCGCGTCGGACTCCACCCCATCAGTTCATTGATGCGCGCGGTGTTGGGTCGACGGCGTTGCATGTCCTCAAATCCTGCTTCGTATGCCTCGTCGTACGGAACCTGCACGATCTCACTCGTTGACCCCGTCACTTCAATAATCCGCCGAGCAAGATCGCCTATGGAAATCTCTGACTGCGATCCGACATTGAAGACTCTTCCTTCCGCGTCACGCTCGCTCATGAGGCCCAGCAATGCTCCGATCACATCGGAGACGTGACAGAAGCACCTGGTTTGGTCCCCTGAACCGTAAACCGTGATCGGCTGGCCTCGAAGTGCCTGTTCCACTAGTCGCGGAATCACCATGCCGTACGAGCCGACTTGCCGAGGTCCGACGGTGTTGAAGAGCCTAACGATCACAGTTGGCAGACCCTTTTCGCGCCAATACGCATGAGCGAGGACTTCCTCAATCGCCTTGGCTTCGCTGTATGACCATCGAGTCTTCAGCGGGGATCCGAGTATGCGGTCATCCTCCTCACTGAGGGCGTCAGAGGTGTGCTTTCCATAGATCTCACTGGTAGAGGCCACCAATACCTTGCGCCCATCCTTGTGGCACTTCTCGAGGACGATCTCCGAGCCGCGGATGTTGGTCGCGAGGCTTTCAAGAGGCCGTTCGACAATCAAGTTGACGCCGACTGCTGCCGCCAAATGGATGACGTAGTCGCACCTGCGAACAACGTCATCGACGAGCGCTTCGTTCAGGATAGAACCGAGGACGAACTCCACATCGGTGCTGCCTGTGTGCTGGCGAAGGTTGTCGTGACGGCCTGTGGAGAGGTCGTCCAGGACGACGACAGAGTCGCCTCGCTGGATGAGCGCGTCAACTAGGTGCGAGCCAATAAATCCAGCTCCACCCGTAACCAGTACCTCGCCACGTCTTGCCTTCCTCGAGTACGGCGCTGATCCTTCCACAAAGTCTCATTTTCGAGCATGCGGCGGTAGAGGTCCGCGTGGCTCTAATCATGGCTTGGGTGCTGAATTTGCATTCATCTGCTCGTCGAGCTTCCGCGCCCATGGCCGACCGGAGGGGCTCTCGCTCCAGGAGGGTGACGAGACCGTCCGCAACAGCTCGTGCGTCAGGATCCACCAGGAGCCCGGTTTGGCCAGGATCGACAACGGACCCCATGCCGCCCACCCGCGTGCCTACCGTGGGTACGCCGGCCAGTCCGGCTTGGATAACGCTCAGCGGAGTGCCTTCGTTATCGCTTGTGACGACTAAGGCATCACTTGCCGCCAAGAGTGACTCAACATCGGAGCGCCAACCAAGAAGGCTCGATGGCAATCCCACCATGGATTCACGGAGATCGGCATCCAAGTCTCCAGATCCTGCGATCAGAAAGTGCGTATTTGGAATCTGTTGATGAACAATTCGTGCTGCTTCCGCGAATCGATCAGGGCGCTTGATCCGGGTAATTCGACCGAGCAGAAGCACAACATGATTCTCAGAAGGTATCTGCAACGCTGCGCGTGCGGACTCTCGGTCCGGAAGGTCTCCGAGAGATACTCCTGGCGGAATGACTTCATATTGCTTCTGGTGACCTATCCCCGCAGTTAGCAAGTCGTCACGAACCTGTGGAGAAACAGCAATAAGGCGATCGCTGCTGCGTGCGAGGCGGGCCAGCTGCAGTAATCCCTGTCTTCACGGGGAGAAATACCCGTGCAGAGATGTCCGTGGAATGTGTGCACTACCCGTGCCTAATAGGCGCCAACCGGGCGCGATCGACCACGCCTGCCTTGCTGTCTGTGTGATGATGTGAGGCTGAATATCCGGAGTCGTCCAACGACACTTCGCAATGCCATTACGTGTTGAGGCGAAACGGATCTACCCAGGCCATCGATTCGGATGGCACGAATGTCAGGCGCCTGCGTCTCCAGATAGTCAGCCTCGTCTCCACAGTTACCTGTATTAGCCTGACGTCAAATTCTTCACGGTCCAACTCACGACAGTTTCTGAGATCAGGACTGCTGGTCCCCCAACATTCATTCGCGCAATCACGTGCACAACACGAATTGCTTGACTCATGGCACTGCTAGAGCCGTACAACCATGGGACCACTCAGGACACCTCGAGTATCAGTGTCCACGTTCCACTGCCAGAGATTTCCTCATGGTCGAACGAGGAATGTTCCTGAAGCAAGACAGCCACGTGCGCCTCGCGAAGACCTTCCTTGAGGTCCGTGGTCTTTCTAACTTCGGCGCCATCTATCGCCCACGAACCGACGAGCGGGTCAATATAGGAGACTCGAGCTCCAAGTTCGATTAACGCCTTTGCGATATCCGCCGCTGGTGATTCTCGAACGTCACCGATATCTGCCTTGTAGGTCACCCCCAACAGCAATATGCGGCTGTTACGAAGAGGGAGAGACTGATCATTCAGCAAATCCTGGATGCGTCGAACAACGTAGGCCGCGGCATTCCAGCATTGATTTCCTGCGCCAACTCCACGAAACGGAACGCGTACCCCAATCGTGTTTGGACTCTATGGGACAAATAGTTGGGATCAATGGGAATGCAGTGCCCCCCCACTCCCGGGCCAGGAAAGAATGGATTGAATCCGAATGGCTTTGTACTCGCGCAGCGAATTGCGTCCCCCAAGTCGATCTCCAACTCAGCGCAGAACTGTGCTATCTCGTTAACAAGGGCGATGTTGATGTGCCGGTAAGTGTTCTCTAGGAGCTTGGTCATCTCCGCTTCCTTAACACCTCCTGAGACAACCACTTCGTCCACTACCTGGGAATAAAAGTCCACCGCGCGCTCGGTACACAACGGGGTTACGCCCCCAACAACCTTTGGCGTGTTGCGGAGAGTGAAGCGAGCA
>JAYQSR010000027.1:0-8067 GCA_038146945.1 Ilumatobacteraceae bacterium | reverse complement strand
GCAAAACACGGTTTCACCGTTGATGACGAGGGCCACTTGCCCGTTCTTCGAGTCGAGCTCTACAGAACGAAAGCCGAGGCGCCCCAGCTCGATAACCTCCTGCGTCTCAGATGTGCTCAACACAAGTTGGCTCGGATAGAGCTGTGGGTCGCCATGCGTACATGGCCACCACGGTTCCACGTCCTCGAGAGTGAGAAAGCCAGTCACGGCCCAGCCCTCATCATTCGGCTCGGTGACCAGGTCGTACGATGCACCACTGATCTCAAGAGACGCTGTCAGTTCTTCCTGCTGATCGGAGGCTGGCGGTACCGCCTGAAGGGAGATCTCGAGCGTACCCTGCGAACCGTTCCAACCCGACCGCAGGCTCAGGCCTTGGACCTCAATACCTCTGACGATCTCCAGGAAGACTGGCTTCCATGGGCCGACAGGCTCAATCCTCGGTGTCCACCCGGGTATACGTCCCAGCAGGGTTGTACGGAACCACCGCAGCCGCTGCTTATCGACCAAGCGTGTCTTCCATCGTGGGTGTGGCCTCCGCTCAGCGAGAGCCGCCTCTAGGCTTCGAAAGCGAACACTTAGCTCGTTCTGGGAGCCCAGGAGGTGCGTGACCTCCTCCCGTGACGGGAGGAACATGTTTCGAGATTCGCAGATGAGAGTGCCATTCAGCCAAACCTCAGCCAGCGACGCCAATCCATCGAGGCGAAGGAAGATCCGCCTGCCGTCAGGGGATGCTCGAAGGAGGTGTGATACCACCAGTCCATGGCATCGTAGGCGGGATGTCCGTCCAAGTCCTCAGGTCCGACAACCTCGGCGACGGTCCCAGGCACACGCGCGGACGTCCAGTCCAGTCCTTCGTTCAGGAAGTCCGGACGTTCGATGGTGTTCGGCTTCAGCTGCACAGTCTCCAACCGGTCTCGAGCGGAAGAAACTCTGTGCCGGATGTCGACAGAAACGTGGCCTCGGGACGGATCATTTGCTCACGGGTAGCGCTCAATGAGTGAACCGAGCGCTGCGTGCCAGAGATCGGCCATCCGGTCTATAGGATCCAGCCTGAGTTCTCGACCTCTCGCTACGGCTCGCGCGAGCTGGAACTGAAGAGCCTTGGAGGTCTTGGATATTTCACCGACAGCCGCGGCTGGTTCTTCGAGATGCGGCTCTCCGTGCGCAGACAGCCAGAGCAGGTAGGTCTCGGCCAACTCGAAACAAGCTCCGTACTGCCTGAGTGTCGCGAAGGAATAACGGTGGAAGGTCTCGATCGGGCCCGAGACCAACCAGTCCAAGTCGTTCGCCAGTTGCTCACGGAACTTGTGGAAAGGGTTTTCCGTGGGAAGCAACCTCAGATGCTCGCGAAAGCACGCCAAGGACGCATGAACCAGTGAGGCTCCAGGAGAAACGGGATTCTGAACGAACTTCACATATTCAATGTACGGTGGGAGCATCCGCTCATGCACGAGGCCGTCGATCTGAAAGACGTCCGCGAAGTCGCCTCCGGAAAGGTGATGGTACCCCTGGCCATGGAAATACCCCATCAGCTGTCTTTCTATGTCGATCTCGTTCACGGCGACAGTGGATTTGACGTGCTCCCGCTTATAGGCCGTGCCCTCGGTGTCCGGGAGATAGAAGGAGTCCAACTCCACCAAGACTGGACGTCCCAGCGTTACTTGGCGGTCGACATGATGAACCAGTGACCTTCCACGGGTTGAGTTCTTGGATGTCCAGTCCAAAGAGGTTGAGAAGGTCGTCTTGCGGGAATTTGAAGAATGTCCACTGGTCCCCTTCGAAGTCGATGCGGAGCGTGAAGGGGAGGGCCGCAATTGGCTCAAATCTCAGACCATGCAGCAGCTCGACAAGAACATCGACATAGCAGTTCGTTTCCGCCCAAGTGCGTCCGTCGCCGTGGATCAGGTGGCGCTCGTAGGTCGACGGGTCCAGGTGCTGGATAGGCCCGCTCACAGTTGGAGTTCACCCCGCACGTCAGACCGCGGATCGTAGGTGGCGCCACTCATTGCTTTCGATGCACCTGCATCGTCGAATTGTGACCCGGATCCGGTCATTGTTCACATGAGGGAGGCTCCGTATGCGTCCTGGAAGGTGGCGGGTCAGACTGTTCTCAGAGTCGTTCCGGTAGCCTGAGATGCCCACGATCTGCAGTGCCCGGCCCACGATATCCACCACCAGCTCCGAACAAATGATTTTGACGTTGTTGACTCGGATTGTGAAACCGTAGTTCTCAAAGTCGTCTCTGCACCCGGAGTCGAGCAGCGACTGATATTCGGCCATTGTTGCGTTGAGCCCGGAGCGCATTGCGAAAAGTCTCTCGTCCAGTTCCGCGAGTCGAAGTGCTGATAGCGGAGGTGCCGCGGGCTGCGCCAACATATTCTTTCTCACGGAAGCTCGAGCGACGTTCGCTGCTGCGGTTGCGATACCGAGCCAGAGAGACCCCCAGACCATATGAGCGAATGGGTGCATGGTCACGGCCAAGATCTCGGCGTACGGCTCCGGCAGGATCTGGTCAGAACCTCCCTTGCCAAGGAGTCGGTAGCCGAAGGAGCGGGTACCCCGGAATCCCATCGTGTCCCAGCCATGGGTTTGATCCAGCTCACACCTCTCACGCTCAAGCAAGACTAGAACTTGGTCATTGCTGGGCGCAGCTGGCGTCCGTCGAGCGGTAACCAGAAGAGCATCGGCCTCCATCGCGTACGAAATTACGGGGGCGATTTTCTCCAGTTGAAATCCGTCGTCGATTTTCACCACGGAACATATGCTGTTCGAAACGTCCCCGCCCACGCGGTCCTCGGTCGTCGCCGACGCTAGCAGCAGCTGTTCATCCACCAGCCGCCGGAGAAAGGTCTGGAGGAATTCGACCTGCCCTACGTGATGAACGATGCACGCTACTTGAATTTGGTGCATTGCGAATATCATGGCGGTCGATGCGCAGTACCTGCCGAGAATCTCACAAATCCTGCAGGTCTGCGTCAGAGTGAGGCCCATTCCGCCGAACTTTCGCGGGACATAGGCACCCATGAGGTTCTCCCCACGAATGACTTTGACAGCCTCTTCGGGGAAGAGGGCTGCCGCGTCAACGTGATCAGCAGCCGGGCCGATCACTCTCTTGCCTAGTTCTTCGAGACGCTGCAAAAGCCCGTCAAAATTGTCGTCTGTCATCGGGGATTGGCTTTCATCGAATCGAGAGTCTCGGAGCCTAGGTGAGGCTGGAAATGGCTGAGACCAAGGAATCGATGCTGCGGAACGTCCTCCGTGCGAGGAGATCGTCCGGGAACTCGATGTCGAAGTGTTCCTCGATCGCTAGCAGAAGGTTGACCGTCGTCAGAGAAGTCAAGCCAATTTCGTAGAGATCGGTGTCGTCTGCCACGGTGGAGAGGTCGACGGGTAGGCGGCCATGCCGAGTTATAAGCGTGCGCAATTGTTCGGCGATCATGCGAGTTGGGTAGGCTAGGTCCGGGAATTCAGGGAGGCTGAGACGAACGGAGTCTGTTGACGAAACCCGCGTCACGCCAGTTCGCCTGACCGGGTGGGAAACGCCGATCGAGAGTAGCTTTGTTCGACCCCGCCCAGAGGCTCAAGGCTCACGGATTGAGAATCTAACAAAACGGTAATGAAGGGGCGTCTCAAAAAGGGTACGCTCGCGGTTTCAGGGGGGCACCTTTACCGTCTGGGGGACTTCGGGAAGACCTCTCGAATCCCGTCGAGGGAACATCTTACCGGATCGGTGCACCATCTCTTGACGACAGCTCGCAGCAGGTGAGTTCGAATCTGACTCGAAACGATAGATTGAGCTCGTGGCAGATTCAGCACGTGGTCGAAACTGTTCGGACGAACGGGGGCAACGAAGTGAATGTGCTCCCCGTTCGTCAGGTGAGTGACGGTACCGATTGCCTTTTCCCACCGTTGGTGGGCCTGGATAGCCAGTGGTTCAGCTGGTTTCCGACGGCCATGAGCGCTCAAAGGTTCCCTGAAGTGGCGGCGTTGACCGAGCTCGGCAAGGAGGTTCTTCGAACAGGGGCCCTGTCCGCGTCATTCACACCAGTGATCCTCTCCGCTGCCTCAGGGCTGTTTGCACAAGTCGTCAATCAGTCCTCTTCCGCAGGCTCCTTGATTCGTGTGTGCTGACTATGTCCGCTTAGCTAACGAACAGGAAGCCTGTTCCACTGAGGGTTCACGTTCGCCTTGACCGCCATGGCTGGCGTTGGTAAATCAGATGTTTACGAGACTCTGTTGCATGACACGGGGGCTACGTACGATTTTCCAATGTGCCGAACCCCATCTTCAGGAATAATGTCATGAAATTCCTTACCTACAGTCGGAATGTGGTCGTGGCCGTCTTGCTTGGGTGGGGAACAACCACATGTACGAACCAGACGAGCGTAATCAGCATCACTGAGGAGGGGGACACCCTCGAGCTCAGTGTAGTTCCGGACACTTTGAGTGTCTCGGTCGACACAGTGGTAGTAGCGGGAGACACTGTTGTGGTCGTTGTGTCTGACACCATCGTGACCCCTGCGGACACTGTCGTCATCGTAGTGCTTGATACGGTGTCGACCACGGACACGATCGTTCAGACTGTTGTCGACACGGTCGTCGTGTCCGACACGGTGCTGCCTTCCACTGTCGACACCGTCGTCAGTGGCACCGACACTGTGGTGGTAGTGGTCACGGACACGACCATAGTTTCCGGGGAAGTAGTTGTCGTTAACTTCGACACCACCGTTGTAACGGACACGGTGGTCAACACAGTGATCGACACGGTAGTTCAGTTTGACACGGTCGTTGAGGTCCGCACAGACACCGTCGTGCAGGTCGACACATTGCTGGTGGTTGACACCGTATTCACTCCGCTGCCAACGCTGAATTTCTCCGTCTCTGAACTGATTCTTCAGGTGGGGAATCGAAAACCGTGTCAGTGACGACTCTGAACGCCCTCGGATTGCCGGGGACGTCTGACTCGTTGACATGGGTGAGTGCGAATCCAACGGTCGCGTCAGTCACTCAGGAAGGCGGGGTAAGTGGTCTTGCGGTCGGCTCGACACGAGTCTTCGTGGTCTCAAGTCAGGCGCTCTCATCCACACTTCCCGTCCAGGTCGTAGACAGTGTGACTGTGCCCGATCCTTCCGTTGGAGTGCCGCTACGCGATCCAGGCCCTAACTTGCCGCCAGGCCTCGAAGAGAGCTTTGTCTTCGACGTAACGCGTCCGGATCAATTAGCGCTCAATCCGGACGCGTTGGGCGAGAATCCCTCTACTCTATGGTCAGCTCCAGAATCGAATCGAGGTCTGTTTGGCAGACCGGAGGAGAATGGGCAGGTCTTCGCTCGTTTCGTGTGGGCCGATGGCGATCGCACGCATTGCGGAAATTCGGTCAGATTGCCAGCCGAATTCTACAGAGGCGTACGTGCGCATAACGGCGTGCGAACGCTGGTTGTAGAATTGTTCAAACACGGTCAAACAGTTTTCTTCCAGCACTCCCCGTGGAACCCGGACTTGAGCATGAATTTGACCGTGGGTGTCCAGGGTGTCGGGTTCCCGATAGCGATGTTCAACAGCTCTCTGAGGCGAGGGCCCTACACCAGCCAGCTTTGGCGAGTGGGTGGATGATGAATGGCATTTGACTGGGATGGGGTCTGAGGTCGGGGTGAGGGGTTGGAGAAATGGAGCCCTGGAGATGGAGGCGGAGGGGATAATTTCCGAAATGTTGCACCCAACGTTCTCTATCTGGGGCCATGGCACGGAGGAAACTGCAACAAGACGCAAGCTGGAGACTTCTGGGACATTCTCCGCTTCGTCGTTTGGACGCGTTGACGACGGAGGCTCCCAGACCCGTGCGGATGACGGAACCGGCCTCGCCCACTCGGTTCGGCGTTGTGATGCCGAGTTCGAGACGCGATGACCTTTCTGGATGAGGTCGCGAGGCGCGCAGCGAGCGGCAACTGTGACTTTCGGGGCGACCGAGTCACGATCGCTCTGGTGAACAATGGATCGAACGATGGCTCTTTGAAGCGTCTTCGCCTAGAGAAGGATTGTGGTGTCAGGGTCCTTGTGGCTCCCGGTCTTTGCGTCGGTGCCGTGAGGAACTTCGGGGCAAGGACTTTGCGCTGCGATTTTCTCGTCTTTCTGGCCGCCGACTGCCTGATAGGAACGAGCTATTTCACGGACCTTGATCAGCTCTTGTCCGATCGAGAATTGGATGTAACAGGGTCAAGATATGCTCTTCCGAAAGATCCATGCTGGATCGAGAAGGCTTGGCATTTACTTCATGAGCGAAATTGGGTGGGTTCGGTTCCCTACATAAACGCTGGAAATTTCGTCATACGTCGGGACGTTTTCGTCGCTCACGAGGGGGTCAGCGAGGATCTGCAGTCTGGTGAGGATGCTGAGTTCTGTCAGCGCCTGCGCTTGGCAGGACTCGTGGTGGAGGAGGTCCCGGAGGTACGGGCCGAGCATTTGGGAAACCCTAAGTCCCTGACGGCCTTCTTCCGGAAGCAGGTTTGGCATGGCCGTGGAGCGCTCAGCACAGCCAAAAGGAACTGGATCTGCTCTGCTCGTCACTGTCTTTCACACAGTTGGCGCCCTAGTGTCGGTCTGTATTTTTGGGATGGGGCGTTTTGACGGCCACCTTTGGCGTTTGTAGTGAGCGGTTTGCTGGTCATGACTCCGAGTGTCTGCGCCGTCATGTACCGTTTGTTTCAGGGTGGTGAGGTAAGAGCGGCCCCCGCTGGAGTACTGCTGTATTTCTTATATTTCTCGGCCCGCGCTTGGTCTCTCATAGGTCAGTTGTTCCTCGAGAGAAGACTGCTGACAGTCGGATGAGCAGTTTTTTATGACCTGGTCCCGTGATCCTCGGGCTCAGGCTAGGAGTCGGTCGAAGCACCTAATTCATGACCGATTGCGGCGCTCTCAACCAAAGGCAGACGATAGGAGGCTGGAGTCTGCTTTGGCTCTTCGTCTTCGCTCCATATGGCGTCTTGCTTGGTCCCAGCCGCTCTCGGTGTGGTTGACTCTCGCGATAGTCTTTCTTGAATACGTGCGGCCGCAGGCGATCTATGCGCCCCTTGCCGGACTGCGCCTGAGCCTGTTCACGATCGTTCTCGCGGTCGTCGTCCTGTTTCTCGAAGGGAAGGGCTTTAAGACGTGGTCACCGGCAAACCTTCCTTTAGCCGGTTATGCACTCATCGTCGTGGTGGGTAGTTTCACGGCTCAGGACTCGTCGTGGGCATGGGCCAATGTCAATATCTTCGGGCAATGGCTCCTGATATACCTGATCGTGTTGAATACGATCAACAATCAAGAGCGATACTTCCTGTTTCTAGCCCTTTTTCTCCTCGCAAGCCTTAAAATGGCCCAGCATGGGGCCCGATCCTGGGCGTCCGCTGGCTTTCAGTTCCGTGACTGGGGCGCGACAGGCGCACCGGGGTGGTTTCAAAATTCGGGTGAGTTCGGCATCCAGATGTGCATCTTCTTGCCGTTGGCTGTCTACTTCATGTTTTCGGTCAGGCCGTACGTCAAGTCGTGGCAGTTTGTGGCTTTGGGGGCCATGCCGGTTCTGGCATTGGTCAGTATCGTGGCGACTTCTTCCCGAGGGGCGCTGGTAGGCGCTGGGTGTGTCGGGATTTGGTTCGTTGCACGGTCGAGGGCGAGGGTCAAGGTGGGGCTGGCAGTTGCGTTAATGGCGGTCCTGGTGTTCGCGATCGTGCCACCGGAGTCGAGGGCGCGATTCAGTTCCGCCGGAGACGACCGGACGTCGACACACAGGATGGACCTTTGGACCGCCGGCCTGGAGATGGCTTCCCGGTACCCTGTGCTCGGCGTCGGATATTTCGGTTTTGAGGGTTTCTACCGGCGCCAATTCGGAGCGAATCCAGCGCAAACTGCTCTGCCACACAACATCTTCATTCAGGCTGTCGCCGAACTAGGCTATTTGGGTCTGCTCGCCTTTGCGCTACTGATAGCCACGACGTTGTCACTGAACGGGAAGACACGTCGGCTGGCCAGATCGATGGGGACAGTAGACCGCACTTTTTTGACGAATTGCGCACTGGGTCTCGATGGAGCCT
>JAYQSR010000026.1:0-9528 GCA_038146945.1 Ilumatobacteraceae bacterium | reverse complement strand
CCACGGTTCGTGCCCCGCCGAGAAGGGCTCCCAAGACCCCGTGCAAGAACGGACCGGTGTTGTGAGTGTGCACAACGTGCGTGCGAAGCCGGCGAAACAGGCCGGCCACCTGCAAGAAGGCTGAGTGATCCCGAAAATCGCCGTACCGGTGCAGCGAGTAGACCGGAACCCCAGCAGCGCGCAAGCCTTCCGCCAAGGGCCCTACCTCACGGAGACAAAGGACCGAGACGTCGAATGACCTTCGGTCAAGTGTCCGACAAAGAGTCTCAACTACACGCTGGAGGCCTCCAACATGGAGGTCGTGTGTGAATTGAACGACTCTGAGTCTCAGTCATCTGCCACTTGCTCGACCATTATGCTGCCACCTCTTGCGACCAAACGCCCTATCCAGCCGTGCTGGGCCGCGTTCGCACGCCGGTCGATACGCAGGTGAACTCGCGGTCGTAGTATTGCTGCCTCTCGTCAGCCTCGAGACCTGACATCGTAAGCCTCCGACCGAGCCGTAGAACGAACGCTCGGTCTGCCCATAGCAGCTTCACGAAGTGTCGAAGCACGTCGAGCTGGCGGCCCCACGGATCGAAGGACATAGATCAGGAACGCGCCTCGTGCCTCTGCTAGGTCGGCCATCTTCGTCCAGTAGAAACGATCTCGAGCCGCCATGGCCTCACCGAAATGGCGCTCCATCGGATAGGTCGGAACCACGGGCCAAGCCGTTTGCCGGCTTCAAGGCTCGTCGTATCGACGGAGCTGAGCGATATTCGTGTAGAGAAACGGTGAAGGTGGTAACTCGCCGGATCTCCTGCCAGTGAGCAAGCCTGATGCGCGGCGTCCCTAGAATCTTCCGGTATCCCCTCGAAATATCTCTCGCCAATCGACAACGATACGATGAACCCATTCGGTGACCGGTGGTCAAGCAGCCTCTCCATGACCGCGGCCTGATGATAGGCCCCGAACCCAAGGCCTGCGGCATTCACGACCTCGATGTCGTGCCCGCGTTCCGTGAGACCGTCTTCAAGCACGGTGGTCCACACTTCACGATCGCGGACACCCATTCCAAATGCCTCGGAGCTCCCCAATGCCACAATTGCAGCGTGGTCCCAACTCGTTTCGCCACCGCGATGACCTTCGCTGTTTATCGTCGCCAAGGGACTCCTCTTGGAGAGGTTTGCGAGCGACTCGTAGCCCTGCTGATTGGGCTTCAGTAGTCCTACGATATCCCTATCCGGTTGATACTCGAGTCTCTTGGGCGTAAAGGGCAATCTCGAGTAGCCCTCACCAATGAGCAGCACGCACAAGCTCGCGCCGATGACCAAGGGCATCTTTTCGAAAGCGAACTTCGGCACGTTCATTCGCAACGAGCTCAAAACTGGAAGTAGATGAACGCCGACCCTCTTGTACACCGTGCATGAGCCCATCCACGAAAGAAGCCATGAACAGAGTTTGCGGGAAGGACCACTTCATCACATAGTGGTCCCCGAGCGGTGCTGCATCAATTGCACGCCCACCAGCGGGTGTACGTAGAGCGCGATCGAGCCCAACAGACCAACGGCGTCCTGACTGAATCCCCACCCGTTCTGAAACGAGCCCACCATCTCGATGATCTGACGGAAACTGTCGTCACGGGATACGCCATCAGGTCCCACGATCCGCCGCGTGGCTCGAAACAGCAGCCAGCCGAATAGGGTGAACTGGAACATCACGAAGACACGAAGAGGCGTTGTGAGTCTCGCTACCTCCTTCGGCAGCGACGTCTTCCCGGTCCCGGCCAATCGAACAGCGATCAAGAGGACGCCGTGGTAGACTCCCCACCACACGTAGTTCCATGATGCACCGTGCCAGAGCCCCCCGAGGAGCATGGTGAGGAAGAGGTTGCGGTAGGTCTTAGCCCTCCCCACCCCTATTCCCTCCGAGCGGGATGTAAAGGTAATCCCTCAACCAAGTCGACAGGCTGATGTGCCAGCGCCTCCAGAAGTCGCTCGGGCTGATCGCAAGATAGGGAAGGTTGAAGTTCCTCATGAGCTCAAAGCCCATGACCCGCGCAAGTCCTCTGGCGACGTCCGTGTATCCGGAGAAGTCGCAGTAGATCTGGAACGCGAATGCGAGCACCCCGAGATAGGCCTGCACCGCCGTTACACTCGCCGAACCCTCGAAGATGGGGTCGACAACGATCGCGAGGTTGTCGGCTACGACGATCTTCTTCCAAAGCCCCCAGTAGATCAGCCAAATCCCGCTGTGAAAAGCCTCTCGGGTGACGACCCTGGCCGACTGAATCTGGGGCAGTAGAGCCCATGCCCGCTCAATTGGCCCGGCCACCAGCTGCGGGAAGAAGGCGACGAAAAGGCCCAGATCCAGGATGTTCCGCGTCGGCCGCAGCTTTCCTCGGAAGATGTCGATCGTGTACGACATCGTCTGGAACGTATAGAACGAGATTCCGACGGGTAGCACGATGCCGAGCCGAAACGACGCTGGGTCTGCTCCCAGGTGCACAATCAGTGCGTGCAGACTCAACGAAAAGTCGAAATACTTGAAGAACCCCAGATACCGAGATTCGTGCTCACGCTGAGAGTCAGCCATAACCTCTTCTGCGTATCGCCTCGCCCACCATGGATGCCGAGCCCGCAGAAGTAATCCACGACAGTCGAAACCAGGATCAGACCGAGGAAACGCCAATCCCAAGCCGCGTAGAAGTAGTAGCTGGCAACGAGAAGTACCGCGTTCTGCAAGCGCACGGTACAGCGAGATAAGCCGTGAGACTACAGCGAGAAGACGATGAACTGCCAAGAGTTGAAGAACATCGTGATCCGGTCAGCTGATGTGTCTACTGCTCACGTAGTTCGATCCCGCACGCGGACCGCCGATCGTTCTAAGACTGATCACCGGTCTTTGGTACTGAGCCGACTCTTCAGTCTCGCGAGACGACCTTCCACTTGTAGCGGTAACCGGCAAACGGCCGAAGGCGCGCGATGGTCTTGATGGCATTGCGCTCCTCGAGCGCCTGTACCACGATCGCCCTTCATCTGATTGGTGGGGCACGATCGTAGCCTCTTCGGAAAGGTTGTCACCGCCCGTGACGGGACCGTCCGCCAACTCGCTCATCCTACCCGCGGCCTTGAAGCTCTTGATCGTCTCGCCAGCACCATGATCCAAACTGTTTAGCAGGCCTCCCAGCCCGTCTCGACCCACCACGACATAGGAGGACGTGAAGTCATAGTCAGGAATGAAGCAGTTCGCCCGGCGCCACGCGATTGGCATTGTGGCGGTGTACCCACATGTCCCGTCCATCGATCTCCTCCCTGAAGATCGAGTTGTGCGAGAGGTCCCGAAGAATCCGTAGTCCCGGGTCTGGTCCTCAAGTGGCTTCCATGAGAGTGCGGAATCGACGCATTGACTCTAGTCTGACGCATATCCAGCATTCATCGACATGCGGTGCGCTCAAGTACCGCTGCCCTCGGGCGATTCCGGGTTGACCGGGCCGTACACCTCGGAACTGAAGTAGTAGTCCCAGCGGAAGAGAAGTGCTCCCGAGCTCGTACATCGGCAAGGTGCAGCCCGAGCTTCCTGAGGCTGAACACAAACCGCCAGAACCCGTCCATGGTTGTCCTGCTACCATATAGATTTCGAGGTCGTCCGACACGACTCGCCGTCGGAGTGGATCATGATCGTGACGTCGCCCTCTCGAATCCTCGTGCCTCACATTCTGGGCATCCAAGATCTCTCGACAAACTGGAGCTCCAGGAAGTGGTTCCCACTGGGTATGACGCCAAACCGAAGCGCCTCGGTTCAGAGTCGAAGCCGGCACCACCGTGTGCGGGTCAACGTCTGCCCACTGTTCGGAGGGACTCAGACTGCCGCTTCTTCGAGATTGTCTAGATCGATTCCGGGAGATCGTGCTTGTCGACGATGGCGCGCGCGCCAAACCTTACCACCTGCTCCATGTCGGCAGCGGTCATGGCCGGAGTCCGCATGAGCTGATGGTCAGTCTCCCGGACAAGACCAATGAAGGCATCAACGTCTGCGTCCGTGATCGAGCTCCGCTCATATACCGTGACCGCCAGAGCCATCCCGCAAGTCAGGGCAACACTCGAAAGCTTCGGAAACAAGACCCCCTCGGTAGCGGTGGCCAGGCGCGAAGGGCACTCCGTCGAGCGTATCATGTGGAGATCCACCAGCCCGACACCCTCCCCTACCTCATCCAGTGCGTGGATCTGCCCCAAGGAGCGACCAAGGCGTTCAGAGTCGTCCAATCGCCGCCCCAAAGCAGCGTGAGTTTCTCAGTCTTCATCGCGCCCCATTGCCAGCTTCTGTGGTGAGGACCGAGGTGAGTTCCCTGTCCAAGGCTTCGATCGTCAGCGACGTCGGTTCGCGGTACCGGACGTTGAGTTCGTAACAAGGCTTGTTCCGGAGGAGCGTCACCAAAGTCGAGCTCGGGTCGCTCGTCTCGTCCGATCCCAGTCCCTCCTCCATCACCGCCGCGAACGTTCCAAAGTTGCGTACCTCCTCAGCGAGCGCGTTGAAGGACGCGATCCGACGCGACATCTCTTCTGAAGTGATGCGGTGCAGAGCCGTCGGATCACTCGAGATCTTTGGGACAAGGAAGATGTCGGGCACGAGTTCATCCAGTCTCTTCTCAACAGGCACAGAGAATGCAGCCCGGCCGTGAGGCACCCTAACGTTCTGACGCGACAGGAGTTCACTCAAACCGACGACGCCTCCCAGCAGACTCGGATCTACTCGCAGTGGTTCTTCGCACCCTCGAACGGACTCGTTCCCGAAGAGAAGTATGTTGTCAGACACAAACGAGAAGTCGTCGCGCGGGAGCAGGTTAGCGACTAGCGTCGATTTGCCCATGCCCTGAGCTCCGACCAAAACCACAGCCCTAGACCCCCACCTGAACGCTCCGGCATGCATCAGGTGACGGCCTCGCAAGCGCGCGACCCAAAAGATCGGGTAGTAGACCAGGTAGTAGAGGAGTTCGAAGTAGAACTGGCTACGCTCGCCCTTTGCGCCTGACCAGTCGCCTGATGGTTGCCTTGGGATCGGAGGGTGGAGCGTAGCGCGCATCAACTCGGAGGGTGCCTTCGGTACAGGCCACCTCAACTGACAGCCCCGGGAACATGGGCACATCGCTCCAGCGCACCCGAGAATCAGTTGCGTAGAGAGCTCTACCCAGCTTGTCGTATGTGCGTATGAGGTCGTCCTCGTCGCGCGCCTCAGCCGATCCGACGTCATATTGGAGTCTTAGAGCCAGGTTGGGCTCTCAGACGACCTGTAGGAGGGAAATGGCCACCCAAGTAATCAAGAAAGGCCCGATCATTTGATTGGACAGAGACTGTAAATCCGGCGACTTTGAGATAGATGGGTTAAGCAAGTAGCGGATACCGTCTCGATCGTGAGGTAATCAGTGGTCTTTCCTACACTAGGTCACTCTTCAAGCACCAGCGCGCAATCGTCGTCGTCTCGCACCGTGAACCCGGTGGAACAGCACCCGACTTTCTTGACCGCTCAGCGAACGAGAGCTCGTGCTGACCTCAAGACGATAACTCGCGTGATGATTGGGCTCGATCGTCCATGACCGGCGTCTCTACTCGGGATACCGGCCGTCCAAGATCCAACCGGGGGCGCATACTACCTTCGCGCTCCTTCGAGGAGTATGGGGCCCCCTTCCTCACGCCGCTCGCAGCCTTCGTCGCACTGACCGTGGCCAAGGTACACGAGGTATTCCCGCCACTCGCGGCACTCCCGCTCGTGAAGGTTGCCGGAGGGGCCTTGATCATCGTCGCGTTCCTTAAGCTAGATCGTCACGACGTTCGACTCCTGTTGCGCTCGAACACGGCTCGCTGGCTTGGGCTCATGGCTGTCATTGCGGTCGCGTCGATTCCACTCAGCCTTTGGCCCGGCTTCAGCTTTCGCTTTGTCACAGAGTCATTGTGGCAGTTCCTCTTTTTGTTTCTCATTGTCGGCGCATCAGCCATCAGTCCCTTAGGACGCAACGTTGTGGTCTCGGCATTCACCGCGGCAAGGGTATCGTCGCCACTCGGATGCTCTTCGCTGGGCGGGTAAACGTATCTGGCCGCATGTTTGCCGGCACCAGTTTTGATCCCAATGAGTCGGCGCTGGTCCTCGCGGTGGCGATCCCATTCGCTATCGGCCTGGGGACGACACACCGCCGCTTCCGGTTCGTCTGGTTCTCGATAGCCGTCCTTTGTGCTTTCGCCGCCATTTCCACAGGCTCACGAGGTGGATTACTGCCCTGGCTGCCGTCGTGATCCATCAAGTCGTGTGGGCGACCGAGCTGCCGCTTGCTTCTACTCCACGGTCGTGCTCGCATCTTTCGGCCTTGTTGGCCAGATCGACAGTGCCACCCGAGACCGTCTCTTCAGCGTCTTCTCTATGGAACAGGACTACAACGTCAGTGACAGAGATGGTCGACTGCAAATTTGGAGTCGGGGCTTGGGGTATATGGTGAGCCGCCCTTTGCTCGGTGTAGGCGTCTACTGCTTTCAGTCGCTGAGGGGAGTCCTGAGCGGCAAGCGCGACGAGGGTTTTGGCATCCGCTACGCTGCCGCTCACAACTCCTTCGTTTCAAGTTGGAGCCGAGCTCGGAGTCTTCGGCCTAATCGCGTTCGCCGCAGCTTTCTGGTCGGGACTGGTGGTCACCGCCCGAGTACAACGGGCGCCACATATTGGGTCGAAGGGTCGGGACAACGCGCTGGAGATGGCAAGGGCCTTGGAGGGTGCCCTCATCGGCTTCCTCATCGCCGGATCCTTCCTTTCCTTCGCCTACCAAATGCTGACCTTTTTCCTCCTGGCGTTAGTAGCAGGCATCGGGGTAGCAAGCTACCGTCAGGACACGGGCCACGTCCGTGCCGTACGCCACCTACCCCGCCGGGGCCCCATACGTGGTACCCCTCCCAGAAGCATTCCGAGCCGGTAACCCCGCTTCGGCGCAGTACGCCCTCGGACCGAATGAGTCACCCTCAGGCGGAACGGTATGAACCCGCGCGACCGCGACCCTAACGAGCCGCTCGGACACAACCGCGACCCCCTACGCGTTGTCGTTGCAGCCCCTCTCAATGCCGTCGGAGGCCAGGCGCACGCCGCCAAGGACATCATCCATGGTTTCCTCGGAACCCCTAGTGTCATACCACTGCCAGTCGCGATCGACCCGAGGCTCCCCGGATTATGGCGATGGCTGACGACTTTCAAGGGGGTCCGCTCCATTGTGAGGCCCGCCCTCTACGCAATTCACCTGTTCCGAGTCGGCCGGACGGCGGACGTCTTTCATATATTCTGCGCAGCCCATCTAGCCTTTCTGTTTGGAGCCTTACCGGCCATCCTCGTCGCGGGGCTTTGCGGCGACCATTCATCCTCAACTACCACGACGGTCGCGCTGAACAACACCTCTGAGATGGGCTCCTCATGCGTTGGCTGTCAGACGGTCAAGTGCGCTCGTGGTTCCATCGGCGTATTTGCAGGAGATCTTCAGGGAATGGGAGCGGAGGCCCAGGTCATCCGAACGTTGTGAGCATCTCGGAATTCGCTCGCGCGGGACACGACTCTCTTCCGAAGCGCTTGATATCCTTGAGGGCCTTGGAGGAGCTATACGATGTCGAGAACACCATAAGGGCGTACTCGATCGCGCGCCGAACCGTGCCAGACTTGCGATGTGACGTGTTCGGAGGTGGATCACTTAGGCCGCAACTCGAGGCCTTGGCCGAAAGACTGGGGGGTACCGGCCTCACGATTCACGGAGAAATCAGCCGTGACGAGCTTCCAGACGCCTTGTCCGAAGGCGGCATATTGGTCAACAGCTCGCGAGTGGATAACATGCCTCATGTGATCATCGAGGCGTTCGCTGCAGGTCTTCCCATCGTGACCACGGACGTGGGTGGGATCCCACAAATGGTTGAACACGAGACTACGGCCTTGATGGTGCCGCCCGGTCGACCGGCCGATATGGCCGAGGCAATCCTGCGACTGATCGAGGACCCCGACCTCGCAAGACACCTCATCGCCCGAGGCGAAGAAGAAGTCGCCCAATACACGTGGGAGCGAGCCTCGGCCTTGTGGGAAGAGTCCTACCGAAACTGCCTAGCTGCGCCTCCGAACCACGCGTGAATTATCCGGGCTGAACCGCCCGGGTCTACCGGAGACCGTTTGACTTGAGTCCGACCGTCTCAGGTTGAGCGATCAGACGGTTACGATACTGCTCCTCCCGCTCCGTGGGAGGGATGTCTCCGATGGGCTCGAGCAGACGGTGGTTGTTGAACCACCAGACGTACTCGAGGGTGGCGAGCTCGACGTCTTCGAAGCGCTTCCACGGCCCTCTGAGTTCGATGAGTTCGGTCTTGTAGAGCCCGATGATCGTCTCGGCCAGCGCGTTGTCGTAGCTGTCGCCGCGGCTGCCGACGGAAGGCTCGATACCGGCCAGTGCTAGGCGCTCCGTGTAGCGCAGGCTGAGGTACTGCCCGCCGCGATCGGAGTGGTGCACGAGCGACTCGACGTCTCCCTCCAGCCGCTCGGTGATCGCCTGCTCGAGCGCATCGAGCGCCAGCTCACTGCGCAGCGACCTCGAGATCTGCCAGCCGACGATCATGCGGGCGAACGCGTCGATGACGAACGCCACGTAGCAGAACGTCGAGCCGAGTCGCACATACGTCAGGTCCGACACCCACAGCTCGTTGGGTCGGTTTGCCGAGAAGTCCCGATCGACCAGATCCAGTGGTCGAGCACCATCGACGGCGTGGGTCGTGACCTTGAACGTGCGGCCTCGTACGGCGCCTCTCAGGCCCATCCGTCGCATCAGGCGCTCCACGGTGCAGCGTGCGACCTGGATGCCTTCTCGGTTGAGCTGAAGCCACACCTTCCTGGCTCCGTACACGAAGAAGTTCTGCTCCCACACCCGCCGGATCTCCCTGCAGAGCCAGGCATCGCGCTGAGCCCTCGCCGAGGCCCGCGACGCGTCAGCCTCGACGGCCTTCGCTGCGTAGTAGGTCGACGGAGCGATCGGCAGCACCGCACAGATCGGCTCGACTCCGTACACAGCCCGGTGGTCGTCGATGAACGCAACCATCAGCGAGGTCGGCGGTCGAGCTCCGCCTGTGCGAAATACGCTGACGCCTTGCGTAGGATCTCGTTGGCCCGCTTCAACTCACGGACCTCGCGCTCCAGATCCTTGATCCGTGCACGTTCGTCCGTCGTTGGCCCAGCGCGCTTGCCTGAGTCCCGTTCGGCCTGCCGGACCCACTTGCGAAGCGTCTCAGCCGTGCAGCCTACCTTCTCGGCGATCGAACGGATCGCCGCCCACTGCGAGCTGTACTCCGACTCCGTGTCCCACACCAGCCGAACCGCTCTCTCCCGCGTCTCGGGAGAGTACCTCTTCACCTTGTTCATGACCCCACATACTCAACTGTTGGGGTCTCCGGCAAACCCGGGGCGGTTCAAACAGATCAGGCAGGCGATGGGAGAGATTCTCCGTTTCATCACGGCTCCGTCGGGGAGGATTATTTTGCCAAAACACGCTGAGGC
>JAYQSR010000025.1:0-22274 GCA_038146945.1 Ilumatobacteraceae bacterium | reverse complement strand
TCGTAAACCAGTAGTTGATACCCGGGGTTGACGGATCGTGGTATGGTCTTCCCGGTGGAAGATCTCGAGTGTTGATCCGTTCAAACGTGAAGTTGCGCACGAACCTGTAATGCTCCTCGCAGATGTCGGCCCAGTAGTAGTCTGAGTCGCGGTCGTGACCTTGGAACGGCGGTTGGCCAGACAAAAGATCGAACAATGGGGCCAGCAGACGGAACGGAAGGGTGCTGTAGCGCCGAGCGCCCCAGTACAGATTCTCCCAATTCTTGGAGTGATTGCAGTGAACGGTCGGGACAAACCCCAACCGCTCCTGCATAGCTTCCACTCCTTCGATGGTGCGGCGACGCTCGGAACTGATCATGGTCGCGCCGTGCGAAGCAACCTCGAAGCCGCGTTGGAGGAGGTCCTCGATGAACGCAAGGTAGTCGCCGTCTTCAAGCGTTTGGCTCCCCTCGAAGATCCCTTGAAGACTCCGCTCACACCCCAAGGGCCAGGCCGTCTTGGTTGTCCGCATACCGAGCTCAGAGAAGAGCGCGTATATGGGACCAACGTTGCCGACGGTTGCGTTGTCGGTGCTCGTCAAGCACCGAGAACGCGAGTGCTTACCACCCGGATACTCGTACATGTACAGGCCTACCCTGGGACGAGTGATTGAGGTCGGCGCGACCGCCGAAGCAACCTGAGCATGGGGCTCCCGCCTGACGGGCAAACCCGAGAGGACGCCGGATCAGGCCAAGTAGATCCTAGAGATCTCCAGCCAGGACAGGAGCCTTCCCGCCCTGAAGGCACTAGCAGACGACTGATTATTGTGGTCAGGCGTCTGGCACGGAGGATACCACCTTCGCGGGAGAACCCGCGACTACCTTGTTGGGCGGCACGTCCCGCGTCACGACCGAGTGGGTCCCGATGATGCTGTTCTCACCGACGGTGACACCAGGAAGAATGACCGCCCCACGACCGATCCATACGTTGTCGCCAATCACCACAGGTCGTACTTGACTCGCATCCGGTGGCATACCGGATCGCCGCGCCTTGGCTGCGACCGGGTGCCCGGGCGAGTCGGTAATCCAGACGCTAGCCGCCACGAGACAATCTCGGCCGATCGTGACGGTCGAGCTGCTGCGAGCGTGGAATCGTGCCTGATGAAGGTGCCGTCACAATCGTGATCTTAGGGGTGTCTGCTGAGCCCCTCCCGAGAGAGGAAGTCACACTTCCATCCACCCGCGTTCTCGCCCAGAACGATGTCCCGGCCCTTCGATCCAGTGAATGAACGAGCTCGCCACGAAGCCCCGGCCATAACTCACACGCGGCCTTGAACAGTGGCTCACACGAAGACACGCCAGAGAAAATGCCATGTCGATCGCAATGACAGAAATCCCCAGAGCACAGGCTTCGTGATGATCGGCGGTGCAGGGACCGCGAACCGGTTCACGCCCCGGTAGACGCTCCGGGCGAGGCGAGCTATGGGGTGGTCGGACGTCGCGAGGAATCGCATCGCACTTACCATACTCGAGCCATCTCCAGAGAGTCATTAATCCACGCCCTCGCGGTGCCGCAAGAGCGATCTTCAGCGCGAAGCTGCGTCCAGACCTTACCTCTCGGCAAGAATACGGAAGGTGCCCCGCGATTGAGCGACGTACGAGTGTGAGTCCGCTACGCCCCCCCTGCCGAAAGACTCATCCGCCACCCGCGCCTGGATCAGCCATCCCTCAAGATCTCACCGTACCCGGGCGAGAACGGAAGCGAGGAGAAGCGCTCAAGCTCCTCGAGGGAGGCGAGCTCCGTCACCTCCGATTCCGTGAACCGGGCGCATACGTCGGAAATCACGACGGCCTCGCGATCGAACTCGACGATCCTGTAGATCTCTGTGCCATCGTACTGGAAACTCCCGACGAACCCGCGGCGACTGAAACACAGGCATCGGGCATCTAAACTGCCACGCAGCCGGAAGAGGCCTTGGTCCAGCCGGATCGGCTCTATGTCCCCGATTCGGGGCGCGAAGTGAGCCTGCACCGAGCGATACAGATTCCTGATGTCCGGGAACGGCGTATACAGATACGCACCCGGATCAGCCAAGATATCCCTTCCGCCGACGTTCAGTTCAACGCTCAGCTGGTCGTTGTGGGCATGCCCCCCGAATCCCAATTGCCCCACTTCGCCACAACGTACCCCGAGGAAAAAGTCGTCGCTCTTATAGACGTAATAGCCGAAGTCGGGATAGGCATGTAGACGTAGGCCCTGTATCAGCTCTTCTGTAGGCAACGGAACACGAAGAGTCCAAACCCCATCAGGGTGCAAAGCCAGTACTTCTGCTTTGATACGAGAGAAAGCCCGGTCACTCGTCGTCTCGGTATCCCTCTCCCCCTTCTCGGCCAAGACGACCCTCTGCTCCCAGATGCCCTGAATCATTTGGGCCTCGAACCGCCTGCCAAAAACCTCGGCAGGGCTGCCCAGCATCGACCAGGCCTGATGGTCGCAACGACACTGACGAAGATCCAGGTGATCTCATTGAGGAGCGCCATCCGATCGGAGCCAAGCCTCGAAGCCTGGCCTGTAGCTTCGCCAGCTTCCCGCGACGATGGATGGACGACGGGGCAAGGCAGAAGCGGCTGCTGTCGTTGTCACCGATCTGTGGCACCCTTCCGTTCGGCTTCGTGAGGTCTGCCACGAAGTTCGATGCCTTGGCCAGTCGCTCAAAGACCTCCATTGAGACAAGCGAGCGTTCCTGCGCAACTGAAACGCCATCCGGCCGCAACACTAAAGACCTCAAGAGGCGGGGCTCCAATCCATGGCGAAACATGACGCGCCGCGGATCTCGCAGCTGCAGCTTCTCCAACTTGTCCGCGGGCAGAGCGAGGACCAGCGCTGCGCAATAATGGCGATCTCAGACGAATCCGTATAGGTGCTCGAGGCTTCGAAGTTCGACCTATCGAATTGAACTGGACTCAATGGTCTTCCGAACTCTTGCACGCTAACCGCTAAAGCCGCGTCGAGAAACAGTGTGGACTCTGGATAGGCTCGAGAAAGACTGCCGGCGATGTTGCCCAGATAGTGACTGGCCTAGCTCCGGAGCCCACTCAGAGGTTCCGAACGATATGAACCGTGTGGGCTTCGAGGTACCCAACCAAGACGTCGCGCAGAAGTTGTCGTCGAAGGTGGCGCCATGAGACCAGAACACGTCGAATGCAGTCAGAAGGTTCGCAGCCCTGATCCCCACCACCAGCGTCGATGCCCAACACACCCCGAACCCCGAGGATTGGAGGCGATGAAGTCTAGCGTCTGATTGCAATACTCTCTCAGTATCACCCGGGCCGCGCGACTCCACGTCAGAACCACGGGATTCCAGGGCGTACGCGAGAGCAAGGCGAGGAAGATGCCGTAGCTGCGCCAACTCCCAAGGGACTTGATATCCCGCACCTCGACATGCCCAAACTTGACGCGGAATGCCAGCCCGCTAGTCCCACCGGAATCCAGTCTTGAAGTCGAGCTGCCAATCTATCGGAGAGTAGTCCCTTCGATCATCTCCCACACTCGGGCTGACTCTGTTGATTCGTGCGGTTCACTCTGGGGCCCGTAGCCCAACCTCAGGGGGATCGGACTGGGAGAGGTCACACCCCTCTAACCCATGCGGTACCAGCCCGAACGAGGGTTCACCCATCCGGAACCGAGTAAGCTGAACTCAGCGTGCCAAGCAGCGGGTGGTGAACCTGCGTAGGGACTCCTGGTCAATCAGCTGAAGGTCCTGATCCGTGAGCCGAAGTGTGTCGAGATCCGGCCGGTACTCGCTCCTGTAGCGGGCCGATACGTCCCGCGAGTTGGCATGCCCAGCATCGACATGTAATCCACTTTGCCCCACCGCATCCGGGCCACTATCTTCCTCTTGAGAACGCTAGCTGGCATGCTGCCGAGCAGGTCCCTAAGCTTTCGTAAACTTGTTAATACGCCGGGCAACTTTGCTCCCCTTGGTAAGTGGTCCGACAGGCAGTAGCTGCCCAATGCGGGTCTTCCGTCCTCGGGATGGATGGAGACTTACGGGTCGCACCGTCAAGGCTGGCATACCGGGGCAAAGATCGAGTGGGAATGGCGGACCTCTGAGTGGGCTCCCGGTGGGTCGCATGCGCCGCGGTGAATACGAGTGAGGCGCGATCTGAGGTCTCGGGGGGGGAGCGAGGCAATCATTACGATGCTCGGTGGGCCACCTCCCACCGATGCCCTTCGTTCCCTCATAGAACTTTCCGCAGCCTCTCATTGGAGAGCGGCACTGAACGCCGCTCAGGACGCTCAGGTCGAGGCGGCGAGAGGCTGGTTTCAAAACCGGCGGAGAGGTCTATTCCACACGGTGGGGCCCTGTTCTCGCGACGCTGAAGTCCTTCATGTGGGAGCCGCCTCAGGAGTAATCACCGAAGTTCTAGCGGAAAGCTACGAGCGAGTCGTTGCCGTAGAGTGGGAGGCTGATTTCGTCGACTTCATGCGGCTTCGCTTTCGGCAGGACTCGATAACAAACGTCGAAGTGTTGCAGTGTTCATCGAGTCCACTACCTTCGCCCGGCCAGTTTCGACTGGTGGTCCTGGACACAGGTATCGGTGGCAGACGCGGCACGACGTTTCTATTTCGCGACGAGACGTGCCAGGGCTCGCTACTGAGGGAATGTTTCCGCCTCCTACGCCCGTCTGGGTCCATTTCGATGGCCACCTCGAACCGGTTCTATGGCAGACGATTCTCGGGCGCGTCCGTGGCTCAAACAGTTCGGGACTCCGTCATCGGCCACGATCGCTCCGAGGCCTGCTGACCCAGGCAGGATTCCGCAAGGTGGAGCTCTCTTGGGCGCTGCCCGTACACGAAGATCCCATGTTGGTGCTGCCAATCGCGAACCACGATGTCGCACTCGACGCTCTCCTTGCATCACCATTTCTGCCGAGAAGTCGCTGGAAGCGACAAGTCCTTCGCTTGTTGGCCGAGGCTCGCCTGACTGAGCCGCTCATGCGCTCCCTGTACGCCACAGGGCAAAAGCCATGATCCCGCAGCTCCTCCGGGCATTACATATCGAAGGGCTCATCGCGAGTGAGCGACAGTCAGACTACTGCTGCGTTTTCGTGTTTCGCGCGAGGACTACCGTGCTCCTGTATCGGCGGGAGCCCGCCACTCTGCAGTACGCCCTGCTTCCGCCATGATTGACTTCACGCGAACGTTCGACCGGGACGCACGGCTGCTAGGCCCTGCCCAGTGGTCCAGAACCGCTGGCCCTCTGAGTCGAGGGCCAGCACGTTCGCCCAGTCCGACCTTGCCTCCGGAATGCTCAGCACGCTGATCCTTAAATGACGTAACAAGAAGCAGATCGTTGCACGGCGCTCAAAGCCCGGAAGACGGGAAATAACAGAACCGCCTGAATCCACGATACCTTGATGGCGACTTCCTGGTCAGCGCCGCCGAGCCAGAACTAGAGGCTTTCGGCCGAGCCTACGGCGAGCTCTCGCTGACAACTCAGATTCGGCTTCGCACAGGAGCTCGTCGAGGCTCATATGGAACCGCGCTGCCGGACGCGCCCCAGCACGGCGACATGACAATGGTAACGTCGGCTTCTCATGAATGAGCCTGACTGGCTATCGACTCTTGATTGGACGATTACCGAACCGTCCTTGCCAGCCTATGACGCACCGACATTCCTCTGGTCTCCCATAATCATTATGGTGGTTTACCCGAACGGGCGATCCAACTTCATCAACGAACCGTCTGACCGGTACCGCCGGGGGCGGACAGACGTGATGCTCGGGACGCGTTCGTGGTGGTGCTCTGCGAGCTGCAGCGACGCGTTTCCGCAGGACGCAGATCACCGGGGAAGAGCTGGCGCTTCGAGAGCTCCGGCGCTACTTCGAAAATGATCGGGTCCTGTTTGGACCAGATAATGAATACGTGGCCCCTTTCCGATCGACAACGGTGTGCGCGCCATCACGCGGCACTCAGCCTTCTTGGAAGGATGCGCGTGTTTCAGTTACCGTCGTTATCGGACGAGTAAGACAGCCTCAGGAGCAGTCGCCTGATGAAAATGCGGCAAGTCTGATCCGGATGCTTTGAAAGAACGGGGCCGTGGTGCACCGACGCCCCGGGAACTCCAGGCTCACAAGGACAGCCGCAAACGCGCATCAAACTATCACGTACCGCGTGGCCTTCAATGCTACGCTTACACAGGTCAACGAAACAGTCGGCGTGCCTGCAGACACCTGACAGCCTGTCGTTGCCAGATCACGGGGTCGGAGTATCCGTTCGCAGCGGCAGTCATCGCGCCGGGAGGGGCAGTTACGATGTGTGCCGCGGCGTCCTGATGGAACGACGCCCTCACTGATCGTGGTGAGGGGTCGAAGTGCCGATCGGCGGATCAGACCGGCGACGCAGCAGTATCGCGCATGCGTTTATCAGGATGCACGCCGTGGGCAGCCTGCCTCTTAGCGTTTCCAGGAATGTACATGGCCGGCACGAGCGGCAAAATGGAAAGCATCGGGCGCACAGCATTGTTGAAGGGCGAGGTGGATGTGGCCCATACCAATCACGACCCAGAAGGTAATTAGAATGCCTAGGCCGGTGCGGTGGACGCTTTCCGCCTTCGTGGGCGTTGAGGCGTCACGTGGCAAGAGAGCAAGCCCCACGACCCAGAGCCCAGCAATTAGCATCAGCCCCTCCACCGACGAGATTTCGTTGGCGCTGGGGATCCCGAGCAGCAGAACCCGGACCGCTATAAGGATGTTATAGACGACTTCGGCCCCGTGTTGTGCCGCTGAGGCTTCAGTGCGGCCTTGCCAAACTCCAACAACGATGACGTTTCGAAGGAGGAGCAGACCGGTGATGGCTCCCGTGACGCCAGCCCACTGAGACGACACTTGTCGAGCCGTCGTCGCGCAAATGCCCTGACCAGATAGAAACAGGTGATGCAAGTACGCTCCAGAGGCCCGCGTACCTGACCCAGACCGCCAATCCCAAGCAGGCGTGTGCTTTTAAGGTGTAGAAGAGTCTCTTGTCTTCCTCTTGTTTAGTGCTCTCAATAGAGGGGAGACCCGCAATCGCGCACGCCGTAAGAAGCGCGAATAGGCTCTCGACATACTGCGTAGCTGTAAAACCACGTCAAAGGTTGTTAGCCACATCACAACGCGGCGGCGGCATTACTGGCGACAACCACGCAACTCGCAATCAATAGTGGAACGACCGCCACTCGCACCCAGCGGCCCCAATCCGCCAGACCACACCAAGGAAAGTCAACACGTTTAAGCCAGCCACAAGAGGATACCCCGGGAAGATGGTGGCCGGGGCGGGTACTAAACCGTGTGCTGCTCGGTGGAAAAAAACACCAACGAGGTCGCAAAACCGTACCCATCACGGAGATTCTGAGCGATACTAGGTGTTGGTGGCTGTCGTTCGTCGTCGGGGCCTCTCAGGAGTAAATTGCATTATCCCAGGAAGTGTGCCGATGACCGTCCAAAACACCGACTCCAACCGGCGATCGTTTTCCCTCTACCTGTCGATCGGTCATGTGTGAATCAAACTCAGGAGGACAAGTGACGCAGATCGCGCGTACATTGGTTCTAGCGACTAGGCCTTGATTGGCGAAAGTACCCGTAAAGACGGAGCCGTGAGATGCCTTTGAGCCGGTTACGGGCTTTCGCGCGAAAGATGATTGGTCGCTCCATTGACTCCGCTCTCGGTGTGGAGACGGACCAAGACATCCGTTACGACGAGCTCGAATTCGGGGTCGAGCGCGGGGTGTCGTACTATGCGACCAGCTGGCTAAGGATTCTGCCGCTGTGTCGTATCCTTCGGACCCTGAAGATCGAACCGGGGGACGTGTTCCTAGACGTAGGCTGTGGAAAGGACGCGTCTTGCTCGTCGCTAGCCGCTTTCCATTTCGCCGACTGATCGAGTCGACCTGTCCCGTCGCTACTCGCGGTGGCCGCCGCCAACTTAGAGGGCTTTCGCCTGAACTTGGATACCCGCCGGGTCCAGCTTGTCGAAAGTGATGTGGCTACCTTCGACATCCCCAACGATGTAAACACGATCTACCTCTTCAATCCGTTTAGCCCAACTGTCCTCGAAGCGATGTTGAACAACCTCAACGCCTCGATCAGCCGGTATCCCAGGGCGGTCCGTCTCCTCTACCTTTACTACGTTGGTCGGGCGGTATTGATGCGGTTTGGATTTCAGGAGGAAAAGCGGATCGGAGAAGTCTCTCTCTACACGCTGAAGCCCGCTCCAACGGCAACCCCGCTGTGACGGTTGCGGCTACGGCGCGTCAGCTTCAATTGACGCACGCGCTCGGCTCGCGGAATCGGGTCCGGCGCTCCATCGGCCGACGCGCTCATAAGTCGCGATCGGCACCGTGCTCTGGCGACCACTGTCACGGCGGGGATCGCGGGCCAGCTCGGGCCCCAACACCGTTCCCCCGCGAGTGGCATCTCTCACGTGAAGACTTGATTCGGGACCCTGAGCTCGCGTTACTCCTGCAGCTCGCTTCCAAGCTCGAATAGCGCCCGGGCCGCTATATCGCAGGCCCGTGGCTGGCACGACGAGACCAAGGCTATGGCCTCTGCCTGCCTCGTTCGATTGAAGAAGGCACGTAGTTGCAGAAATCGCCGCTCGAGCGCCGTGGATGCCTCAATGCCTCCGCTCCGGTACCAGTACCAAACAAGGATCGGTCCGTCCGGAGTGCTGACGACCGCCTGTCGGAGGATCCGCCCGCTCGAGGGCAGGGGACCCACTAGTCGCTCCTGGATGACAAGGGAATCTGGAGCGACAGGCCCGAGTCCCCCCAGCAAGTCGGCCGGCTCGTCCCTCGACCGATAGACGACGTGTACGGATCGGACCGTGTCCGAACCATTTGTCCAAGCTCGATCACCCCGCGCGTCTGGTGAACTCAGGGCTTCGGCGAACAGCAACGAATCTGCCTCGACCGGTGCCACCGCCATCCATGCGGCAGCCGGCTCAAGAGACATGGGGCTGACAGGTCGAGTCGCGAGGCTCGGAAATCGAGACCAGGACTACAGGGCCAACCACAGCAAAGCCCAGACCAATGAGGCATCGCTTCTGTGGTCCGCCCCGAATGCCTCGACGTTCATCACCTTCCTTGGCAATGCCCTCGACGGCGCAGTCGTCGTCCGTCGATCCGACGAGGCGCCCTCGTCACGTCCGATGATAACCAGCAGAGAGTCAGACAGCAGACACCGAAGATCACCCACCCGTATAGGCTGTGGTCCTCCATCAGGCCTGAGCGCATCTCCGTGAGACCGATCACTATGAGCCCTGTGATGCGAACCCAGTTGGCGACAACCGCCAGTACCCCGGCGGACACGAGCAGCGCGACACGTCGCCCTCTATCTCCAACGAGAGTCAGCACCAAAGAGGCTATCACGAGACTGGCTTTCAGAACCCCAGCCCAGAGCAGCTATCGTCCACGAACGCGCCGTGTTCGATAGCAATCACGTTCCGCGGATCTCCGCCTGTATGCCGACGAGTACACGCTGCTCCGCTCACAAACGAAGCTGCGGCTTGCAGGGCGGAGCGCAGCGTCTCCATGCCGGTACCACGAGGAAGGCTAGAGAGCCGATCGGCGCGAGGTGTCGGCCGGCCGTGCGACCTAGCACATACGCACTCCACGCGACAAGGACCCCGGTCAAGGCCAACACTTCGAGCGTCGGAAGTGCGAGGGTAAGGCCCAGGAGCCAAAACAGCGAGCAAGCGCTCACTAAACCCGCAGCCGCGAGGTCTCCGCCACCTCGCGGAAGCAACTGTTCCCGCCCCTGCCACATGAGCACGACGGCAAACGCGAGGACAGGCCATCCATACGGGTAGCCCCCACTCAAGCTCCAAAGCCCCGGGAGCGTTGAGAGAGTCGGGAGGAACAGCACTCCCATGACGACCAGGCCGCCTCCCAAGATCATATCTTGCCTAGAATTGGGCCGCATGGTCCTGGGGTCGTCGAAGGGGAACGGTGGGGCGAGTCTCGGGCGCCGGCAGTTCCAAGAGCAGGCGGACAAGCGGGCGAGCGACGGCCCCTAGTCCTACGCCCAGCACCAACCCCACCCAGCCTGGTGGTCCCGCAGGCACCAGGGGAGTGGCGGCGGCCGCCACCACTACCACCGCTGCAGCCAGGACGCAGGATAGCATCAAGTTACGCACGGATAGCGCCAGGAGGCCCAGGGGAAAGAACAGCACGGCCATCCAGCCAACGTCCAAGATAGTCAGGACGGACGGTGAGGCACCTTCGAGATTCATGAGGTATCGCAATGTCTCCTCTGGAGCGAAGCCCAGGCCGCACCACTCCCCTTGACCGACGAACAGGCAGACACCTGAACCGCCCTTGGACACGCGGAGCGTTACCGTGTCACCGACAGCCACGGGTTCCAGCGCACCCCTAGCCCGAAGCTCACGTTGATCGAGGCCCACTGCTCGGGCGCGATCCCTAAGTCGCCATATCAAATCCTCACCGTGCACCCCGATGATCAGAATCTCTCGCTGGAAGGCATCGTAGACACCAAGATCGGCGCAATTCCCTGGGGCGCGACCCCTTCACCACCTCAACGGACAGGCTGAATTCGCCCTCCACGTCCAAGGACGGGCTGCCCGACGTAAATGGCCCCAGGGCACCGGTGCTTCATCGAGCGTCGCAACAAGCAACCTTCCAGAATATTGTCTCATGAAGCCAGGTCCTGAGTCCACTGGCCGAAGTAGGTAGCATATCGGTTCCACTCGCCGTGGTTAGCCACCCAGCACCGAGCAGATAAGTCGTCGGCAAATACGGTGTTGCCACCACAAGACCTGAGACGGAGTACCAACCCCCCAACCAACTGCGGAGGGCAACGGCGAGCCACGCGCCGACGCCGGCACCAGTCGGCTCCAATCAGGTCACCGATCGCAGAATGTCGACCGGGGATCAGGAATTGCGACAGCTCGATCGAGCCGAGCACAGCAACCCAATCGCCACCGCATGGCCTGTGCCGCGTCTATGAGTCGCCAAGATCCCCAAAGGAATGAACAGCACGACATTCAGGATCGCGTCGGCCAATCCCCTCGATCCGCAAAAGAGACAAAGGGCCCCCGACATCACGCCCCCAGTGAACCCTTGGCTCGGCGTGAGTGTTATCAAAGCGACCAGTATCGCCCACAACGAGGCCACAACAGATCGAGCGGCACGCTTGGAAGACGGGCGCACTAAGCGACTGGGTGAGCTAACAGAATTCATTGGCGCCTCTCCCTACTCTGGTGAGCGCCAAGACCAAATCGCCACTTTGGACGCGCTAACCATCTCACTTGTTGGTCCCTCCTTGTCGCCGTAAGGAGTCACCCTAAGCAAAGAAGATGCCGTTCGGGCCCATCGACGCAGCTACTGATGGCTAGCATCGGTTACACACGGCCGTATAGATTAGACGCAGGTCTGTCGGGGCTGCGCTGTAGACCCTGATGGCACCGGGTTCGATGTCTCCGTCTCGATTCGACGAACGGTATAGGAGTCGGCCGCAGCACGAACCCTGTAAATTCCTGAGGCAGGTCACGTTCGAAGAGTTCGGGCTAACGTGCTCTGCCCGCAGTTTGTCGACCTCCTGATCCAGAGAATCTCTCTTATTTGTACGACGCTAGAAAGTCAACATCATGTTTAATGAAGAGATTCGTGAGATTCTGAAGGCTCACGGACGGCTCGCTGTTGAAGTATCCGAGCTGACCGCCGACAGTAACCTCTACGATGCAGGTCTCACCTCGCTCGTCACGGTCAACCTGCTGCTGGCCATCGAAGACCGTTTCGACGTGGAGTTCCCGGACGAGCTGCTGAGCCGACGCACATTCCAAAGCATTGCGTCCATCACCGACGCGCTTGAAGAGTTGGCGGGATGACTCACGCCGCTCACATCAACACCGCTCCGTCAGTCGGGTTCGAACAAGTGCTCGCTCACGTCCACGAGATCAGGAGAACGGTGATCGCACCCCATTCGGCCGATGTGGACTTGCACGCACGCTTCCCCATGAGGCTTTTGACGCCCTGAAGAGACGCGGCTACTGGGCGCCTATATTGACGACACTTGGAGGCATGGGACTATCTATTGCGCAGATATGCAAGATCTGCGAGGTGCTGGGCCAATACTGCGCCTCCACGGCCATGATATACGATGCATCAGATACAGGTCGCGTGCATCCTCCATCATGGCCGCCACTCCAAGTTCTTCGATGCGTATCTTCGCCGACTCGTCGATGAGCAGCTGCTGCTTGCCTCTGCGACTACCGAGGTGGGTATCGGAGGTGACCTTCGTACCAGCCTGTGCTGCGTTCAAGCGTCCGGACAGGGTTTCGAGCTAGAGAAGAAGGCCCCCGTAATCTCATATGCCCTCGCCTCTGATGCGATTCTCCTTACCGCAAGGCGTCATCCGGGGGCTGATTCGAGCGATCAGGTCCAAGTACTACTCGAAAAAGGCCAGTACGAATTGGAGGAGATGACTGTCTGGGACACCCTGGGCTTCCGCGGCACGTGCAGCGCCGGTTTCACCTTACGCGGCGGAGGCCACCTCGCCCAGGTTCTCCCGGCGTCATTCTCGACCGTGCTCGCGCATACGATGCACCCTTACTCCCACCTGTCCTGGGGCTCACTTTGGCTAGGAATGGCCACTGACGCAGTGGCGAAAGCGCGCTCCGCCGTAAGGGCGAAGTTGCTGGACGACCCGTCCACGCCACCCCCTTCGGCTCTGCGTCTGGCCGAAACTGATGAGCTCCTTTTTCAAATGAGGAGTGTGATTCACGGAACTTTGGCCGAATACGAGGAATTATTGTCATCCGATGACGACGACGCTCGCTCACAGTTTGGGTTCAGTGTCCGCGTGAACAATGTGAAAGTGATAACCTCCGACCTACTCGTCGAGATCGTTCGACGCGCCCTCCAGATCGTCGGCATTTCAGGCTACGAAACGATTCTTCGAACAGCTTGTCGCGTCACGTGCGTGATGCCCTGGCGCTGCGTTGATGGTGAACAACGACCGTATCCGTGGTCACAATGCCATGATGCAGGCGGTCTACAGGCAGCGCTGACCCATGGCTCGCCTGGATGGCAACGACGGGACTTTCACTCTGCTTGCATACTAATGTCATCCGGCACTCTGGCTTCGTGCCTATCACGCTTGTCCTCTCGCACACGCTCGGGATGAACCCGGACAAGTGGCCCGTGGAATTGAGAGGACTGAAGCCGTGATTGGTCCGATTGCAACCTCGACCCTGCTACTTATCAACGCCATAGAATTCACGATGAGGGCCGCAAGTGGGTAGAGACCAACTGTTACGTCGATGTCATGGTGGAACTCCTGATGGACTCGGCCTCGAACCGATCGCGGCGCTTCCTTTCACGGTTCGCATCGACTTCGAGGGAGACCAGTGGACCTTCTTCAAATTTCCGCATTCAGATCTCGTTGACCTGTTCCGGGTTGAAATTCAGGAGTTGAACCGTGGAGAAGTCTCGTGGATCACATCGCCGAACAGGTACAGATCGGGAGACCCGTACTGGTCCGAAGTCGACTCGTACTTCTTGCCAGATACGGCCGCAACCACATACAAGCGGGAACATGTGAAATCCACGGTCGCGGTGAACGAAATCGACATAGAGGGCGCCACTTAGGCTACTTCCACGGGCGAGGGTACCATCACCTTGATGGGCACGACTTCGAAGAAATCTTCCAGCTGGCTGGTCTTGTCATGATCGCATGCTTCCGCCCTACATCGAGTATGTGAAGCGATTGGAGAGCGCCCCCGCCACCCACACCGCGAGCTTGTTCAGGCATCTTTGCGCTGTCTGGTCCGACACCTCTCACTCGTTCCAAGAACCAACCCCTTCCTTGCATTCCGAGAACGGTTCGAGGCGGATCTCAGTGGCTAATGGACGAACCATTGACGTCCTTCCATCAATATTCGTTCGCCACCCTCAGACAGTATGGCGCTTGCTTCGAACTGACAGAGACATACTGCAGATGGCTCGCTGAAGAAGGAGAGGTCGGTCTATCGCCATCCATTCAAGCGTTCGGGGCCATTGCCGACACGGCAAAGAGGCTGCAGTTCCAGCTTGCTCGTGCCATGGCTAGAGGACGAGACCTGCGCCTCGACTCGATCGATCGAATGGGCGAGCAGTGGGCGTTCGGCGGGAACTCGCTTGGCGAGCTCTACACTTGATCGACCAGGCTCGACGCGCAAAGGGTGGGCTGTCATCGAGGGGCGTCTCGACCTCACTCGCTACAGAGATTGTTGACGGATGGCTCCTTGCTTCGACCCCGCCGGGAGCCCTGGAGCGTCCGCCAGCCGATGAGCAACATGGATTGCAGTGGCACCCTGCGGTAGTGCCGGGAACCGTCGCAGCATCGGTTGGGGCGTTGGCGGACCTTGATCAGCACATGGCATATGACTCTTACGATTGGTGGTACCGCTGCGCGTTCCCCGACCCGCGGACCGAGGGCGATGCCGGTTCTAGCGTTCGCATCCGCCTAGATGGACTCGCCACACTGGCTGAAGTCTGGCTTAACGACGAGCTCCTTACCACATCGGCAAACATGTTCGTCGCTCAACAGATCGACGTCACCGATATTCTCCGCGATTCGAATGAGCTCACGATATGTTTTCGGAGTCTAGCTGAGGCCCTCGCCGAGAAGCGGCCACGCCCGCGCTGGAAGACGGAATTGGTGAAGAATCAACAGCTTCGTTGGTTCCGGACCACACTTTTGGGACGCATACCCGGCTGGACGCCCGCCATCCAGCCCGTGGGACCTTGGCGGTCGATATGGTTAGAGCTGGGGAGAGGGATTGAGGTCTCGGCGCCCGCAATCAAGACGGGGTGGGACAACGTTCAAGGGAAAATAGAGCTCGACCTGGAAATCACCCTCCCCAGCGGCACCCAACTCGAGGCCGTCACGCTGGTAGTGGAAGAACAGCATTACGATCTCGACGCACGCGTGACCGAGCACGGATGGCGAGTAGGTGGCCATTTCACACTCGACTGGGTCGATGCATGGTGGCCGCAAACTCTCGGAGAGCCGAGCCTTTATGACTGCTTCTTGGAAGTTCGCACGTCGTCTGACTGGGCGCGAGTAGACCTTGGTCGCCTCGGATTTCGTACCGCTTCGCTCAATCGGGAAGACGGACGGGTTCAGCTTCTCTTGAACGGTGTCCCTGTATTCTGTCGCGGTGCCTGCTGGACAACCAACGACGTCCTATCCCTCTCTGGCGACCCTGCCGACTTGCGGCGGACCTTGAACTGGCCGCCGCCGCCCGCGAACATGGTACGCGTTGGCGGCACAATGGTCTACGAGTCCGATGAATTCTACCAGAAGTGTGATCGGCTAGGATTGATGGTCTGGCAAGACTTCATGTTCGCGAACATGGACTACCCCACTGACGACGGATTTTTCTTGGAGTCCGTTCAGTGGAAGCCATGCAACAACTCAGCGGCTTTCGACTCACCCCTGCGTGGTAACGTTCTGCGGAGGAAGTGAATTCGAGCATCAAGCCGCTATGTTGGGTACGTCCTCAGCCTTTTGGACAAATGAGCTGATCTCAGCACTCCTCCCGGCACTGGTGGAGGAGTTCGGAGGCGGCGTGCCGTATTGGCCCTCGACGCCCACGGGCCCACCTCTACCCTTCCACACAGAGGCGGGGCTAACTCACTATTACGGCGTTGGAGCCTACAAACGGCCCCTCGCAGACTGTCGGTTGGCGCAAGTGAAGTTCAGCCCCGAGTGCTTGGGGTTCTCTCACATTCCGGAACCTGCGAACCTCCAAATACTCGCCCTCGGTGCGCACCCACCGCCTCACGACCCTCGATGGAAAGTGGGCGTACCACGAGACAGTGGCGCAGGCTGGGACTTCGAGGACATCCGAGACTTCTACCTAGAGCTCATTTACGGTGTGGATCCGGTTGAACTTCGGAGTCACGATCTCGACCGGTACTACCGCCTCTCTCGGGCGGTGACCGGACAGTTCTGGCGAGCGTCTTCGACGAGTGGCGGTCGCCAGAGCACTTGCTCTGGCGGGCTCTATGGTTCCTGAAAGACCTCCGACCCGGAGCAGGATGGGGATTATCGACAGCGACAACCACCAAAAGCCAGCGTACTACTACCTCAAGCGCGCTTGGTCTCCGATCCGCTTGGCCCTTTTGGACCGGGGGCTGGACGGGCTCGTTTTAGAAGTGCACAACGAAAGTCCTGAACCGATCGTTGGTCATCTGGAGGTCGCATACGGGCGCAATCGACAGTCCAATCGAAAGAGGCCCTCAAGCTGCACGTACCTCCGAGAAGCACAACTCGCAGATCGCTGGAAGCTCTGTTCAACCACTTCTCTGACACGACTTACGCCTACCGATTCGGCCCACCACGCCACGTGGCAGTCGTCGCTAGGCTAACTCGCGATGGAGCCCCAGACCTCACGACATTCTTCTGGCCCGAGCTGTCGGACCCAATACCCCCGACTGTCGTTCGGGGAACGACTGACGAGCGTGCTAATTCGGTCTCAGTGTCGTCCACTCTGTTGGCACGAGACGTGCGAGTGGCACCCAAGTGTGGCACGCTCTCCGACAACTATGTCGATCTCCTGCCCGGCAGGACCGCAGTGCTCAATCTAGACGGCGCTGTCGGTGCTGATGCGTTTAAGGGCCATGTCGAAGCTGAGAATCATGTCGATGGCGAGCGCCTAAAACCCTACACTTCGCGGCAACCTTGACCGTGGAGCGATTCGAAGTGGGCGACACAATCGGAGATTCGATCGTACGTCGACCCTTTTGGCTAGATGCCCTCGGCTTGCCTGCTTCCGCATGGATCCACTACCCCGAAACTGGACCCGTGCGCCCTCGCGGGGTGGTGATTTGTCCGCCTCTTGGGTTTGAGTACATCCACGCCCATCGAACGCTCCTTCACCTAGCGGACGAACTCGCGAAAGCAGGCTTTGTCGCCCTTCGTCTGGACTACCCAGGAACCGGAGATTCGGCCGGAGACGAATCGACCCTGGCCCTTGTATCGCATTGGGCCGCAAGTATCAGCGCGGGGGTCGAGGCACTGGCAGAGATCACTAGTAAGTCCCCGAATTTAGTGGGGGTCCGGGCAGGCGCCTCGCTTGCATCACAGTCGCTTGCGAACAGGTCGTGGGGCATCCGTCTGCTGGGCACCGATAGCGCGGTCAACGTATCGTCCGAGAACTTCAAGCCTTGGCCGCGTTAGGTACGGGCACGCGGAGGACACCCCTTTGTCGAATCAGGCCTTTGCCTTCTCAAGAGACTCTCGACTCGATCCAAGGCATCGACTCGCCGCGATGGACCTGGACATCAGTCCGCTCTGATCATCAACCCGGAGGACCGGAAGCGACCGGTTTGCAGCAACACTGAGAGCTCGGCATCCACCGAGATCATTGAGCAGCAGGCTTCCGCGATATGCTAGCCGAACCTAATTCACGGTGGTCGAGCGCGGTCCTCAAACAGGTCGTAGATTGGCTTACGGCAAGAGACGAAGACAGTGGACAGATCTCGTAGCGGGCCGGATGCCTGCTCCTTCGCCAAGCGATCCTCCACGGTCAAACTTTCGGAGAACGAGACCGTTTCGGAGACATTCGCCACCATTCCTTCCGAGAACGGGACCCAGCTCATGGGCGTCCTCTGTGAGTCCGAAGACCTCAGAGCGGACATGAGGACCGCCGTGATCCTTCCGAACTCAGGTTCGGTGCATCACGTCGGGCCGAACCGGCTACACGTCGAGTTGGCGCGTGAGCTCGCTCGAAGTGGGATAGCGAGTTTCCGTTTCGATCTCAGGAACTTAGGAGACAGCCGCATCGGCCAGAGTCGAGACGAGAACCAGCCTTACCCCGCAACTGCCACGGCGGACGTGCGCTTTGTTCTCGAGTGGCTCTGCAAGGAGCGCGGCTTCGAAAGTTGCATTGTAACCGGGCTATGTTCGGGAGCGCACACGGCCTATCACGCCGGTTTCGAGATCGAGGACTCACGTATCTCAGCAATCGTCAGCATCAACCCGCTGACCTTCCGCCGAACCTGGCATGTCCTCGACACGCCGGCAGTCATGCACGCGGCAAGCTACTTATGGGCAAGCGGTTAGAGATCCGGCGCGATGGAGGAAGTTCCTGTCGGGCCGGTCAAACCGAGGTACATCGCCCACTTCGTGACCAAGAGGGTCATCCAAAGGCTCAACGACACTCGGCGAACATTCGCACGCGCTCGCCCTGTCGAATGCGACCCGGCGAGCGTGACCTGACTCGGATCTCGAGTTGGGGCGCACCATACACTTCATCTTCTCCAACAACGATCCGGGGCGTGAGCTATTGGCTCACCAGGCTGCTCCAATCGTTCGCAAACTTCGTCGGAGGGGGGTACTCCACACCTCCATCGTAGGAGGCGCCGACCACACGTTCTCGACGCGATCAAATAGACGCGACGTGATCGCAGCCATACTAAATGCGATTCTGCTGAGGCTCGCTCAGGCTCCCGGCGGGCACGCTGTTAAGGGCAGCGAAAGGCAAACCTAGCCGGCTAGCTATTTGCATCAGACCTAAGCGTCGAGCCAAGCAGCGGACATTCGGGTTCTCGGAGACACGAACGGATCATCGCCCAAATGCGTAACTTCAACCACACACATGCTCGGAACATTCTCGTCGTGGGCATGCCACGATCCGGAACGAGCATGACCGCCGGTGCTCGAGCAGGTTACCATGTGGCCGACGCTCCGACCGAGCAGCTCCGAGATGGTGACGCACAAACCTGGCGGGTACTGGGAAGCAAGCCCTCATTGAACTGAACACTGGGGTTCTCAGGGCAGAGCTTTCCCCATCACAACCATGGATGTTGATCGCATCAGTCAGGCCGAAGCTCATCGTATTTCGGGCTCGCGCCGCTGTAAGGCACCTGTTGCGGCGGGTGCCGTCGCCTCTCGTGGCTGTGGAAGGACCCCGGCTCTGCTATACGTTGACTTACTGGTGGCCTCTTCTCACACGACACCGAGATTGATACTGACCAGAAGGCCTGACACCGCAATATATCGGAGCTTTCTCGGCTAGGCTGGTACGCGCTCCACGAAGACAAGATCGACGTCCTCGGGCGGTGCGGGACCATTTGGCCGCGGCTGAGTGCGCAATCGACGCTGGGAGATCCCCCGCGCAGTTCGACTGCGAAGATTGTCTCGATACCCCTCGTCGGGCGCGTCGCACCTAACGCGATTCTGCCAAACCGAGGTCCGCCCTCGCACCCCAGAAGTAGACAGACGTTTAGATCACTCAACCACCCGGGGCGCCTCGTCACCTTGCGGATCATCTCTCGGCAGTGCTTCCCATTCCTTCGGAACTAGGTAAGATGGTGATCCGCGCACGCTATTGTACGCCATCTTGCCTGAACGTAGGCCGCGAGGTCCCGAAAGGAGGATTGTGTAGTCACCGGATGGCACATTTCACCCCCTTCCCCGGCATGCGGACTTCGTCGCTAAGATGGTCTGCAACGGGCCATGGGTATGGAATGATCTACGCGGTTTCCCCGACACGTCACGATCCTTTTGACATTAGGTGCTGGCGAGTTATCGAAGCCTCGGACGATTACGGTGGCGAGCCTTCACTGACGCAAGAAACGACGCCTTTCGAAGAGTTGATGAATGTGTTGGGTGGTACGCCGCGACCACTGGTAGACCAATCTCTGGACACGGGTGCTTGGATGATCACTGCATCATCCGGGGCGTGGCACGGACATCGAGCGGATCGTGCATCGCGTCCCAGCGACCTGCAAGGTTAGGTCAAGCGACTCATGCCAGGCGGGTCTTCGCGCTCTTTCCCAATATTGGAAACCCGATGACCAACACGCGCGACATCGTCTCCGTATCATGGATGCTAATCTTCTTAACAGCGTGCTCATCAGAAGTGCCACCTATGACGTGCCAGCCCTGGGGAACCGCCGAACAGGTGGCCACTCGGCCAAGTACGTTCGATCGACCGAGATCCGGGCGGACTCGACCTGGCTCAAGCTCTGTTACTCACGTCCCTCAGCGAGGGGTCGACGGGTCTTCGGAGACTTGGTCCCGTATGACACACTCTGGCGAACCGGGGCCAACGAAGCCACAGTCCTCCACACGTCTCGCTCGGCCTCGGTCGCCGGGGTTGAGGTCGGCACCGGTAAGTACTCGATCTATACGGTACCGGGTCGCGACGAGTGGTCCCTCGTGATCAACGGCACGACGGGTCAGTGGGGGCTGACCGGAGATGCCTTCGGCGCCTGCGGAAACTTCTTCGAGAACGCGTAAACCGAGGACGTGCGGGCACGTGAGATCGCACGGGTCCCGATAGAAACCGACTCCATCGGCTACGTCGAAACGTTGACGGCCACCTTCGACCCTGGCACCGATGGCCTCGTCCAACTCATGATTGACTGGGAGGAGACGAGGATCGTCATCCCGATCCAGGTGCGCGAAAGAGAGTAGCATGAGCCTTCAGCTCCGCTTCCGTGCACGCTTCCTGCGCGATCGGCTCAAGGACTTCGTTCGGGTCGATCGGACATGTATTCACCCAAAAAGCGCACATCGAAGCAGTCCACATGTACGCTGCCTTCGACGTTGGTGGCGAAGCGCTTCTTTGTTGTAACCCCTGTCGTGGTCGATCGACTGGAATCGTCCCTGGGTGCTGGGCGCTGGGGCAAACGAAGCGACGGTATCACTCCCTTCCTGCTTCTGTCGCCGGGATAGCGTTGCCACCCGGACGTTACTCGGTCTATTCGGTCCCAGAGCCTGACGCGTGGACGGTTGTAATCAACCGCTCGATCCGGCAGTCCGGACGGACTCATGACGAGGTGGGCGTGCGAGGAAACCGCTTCCCGAACGCATACGTGGGCGTCGTCGCGCGCGCGGAGATCGGCCGTGCACCAGTACCGACCCAACCTTGCGCCTTTCAGGAGCAGCTTACGGTCACGCCGACAGAGGGGGACGCGGATCAGACCCTGTTGACCTTCGAGTGGGAGCGCCGCGCGTTCCACATTCCGATCGAACGTCGGCGCTAGATCGGGCTCGGCTTGACCAGGTCGAAGTAGATACGGTCCACGCGAACTCCATCGAGGACGGCCGCTGAGCGGAGTCGTCCGGCCTCTTCGAAACCGTTTCGTTTCAGCACGGCGCGTGACCCTTCGTTCCCTGCAATGATCCACGCATAGATCGTCTCCAGTCCCTCGGACTCGAACACCTCCTGCACGGCAAGTCCGACCGCGGTCGTGGTGACCCCTCTTCCCGCGAAAGACCGATCCCCGAGCAGGTACCAGAGCATCGCGACCCCGTCCACCCTGTCGACATCGGACAACGCTACGAGACCGCAGCGATCTCCATTGGCACGGACCATCCAGAGTCGGTTCGTAGCCTTGCGCACCATTATGGCGACGACGGAAGGCGTAATGTTCCCGCCACGGAGTTCACTCGTCAGCCACCGCGTGATCGAAACATCCGAGAGCCAACTCGCCACGACTTCAAAATCGTGCCGGTCCAGCGGAGAGATCTCGACGGACAGCGCCACTTCAGCTCACAGCCCCAGATCGTCGAGGTCTTCGATGAGTCCCGTTGTTCAACCAGATCGCTCCAGACCGAATTGCGCCAATACCGCAAAGGTGAATCTCTCGAGCCCCCACGCCACACAGCCGCTGGCCGCAGGACGCCCACCTGCCGAGATGCCGAAGGCTTTGCCGAAAATCGTACTGTGAAAGTTGCTCGAAAAAATAGAGATCTTCGACGCGTCCTCTGGAACCGTAGCCCTGAGCTCCTTTTTCGCCTCCTGTTGGCGCTGGAACGGGGCCCGTACGGCATAGTTCGCGGAGAAGAACATGTCGTTGGCGACCTCGTAGGAACAATCGAGTTCCCACCGTCGTGCCCAATCCAGAATCATTTCATCGGCCCGCGCACGCGATTCGATCACATACCGAGGGTGCCCGACCCAGATGACCTCACGCATGGTGAACGAACGGAGTCGAGCGAGCGTCCGATGGTTACCGGCCTCGTACCGGTGGCAGCTGACCACCGCCGTCACACACCGACCAGGCAGCTGGAGATTCCATCCCTCCATGCCTCCATAACAGTGATAGCAACACGAGGGGCTCACGGCAAAATCTGGACGACTCATCCGTCCATCGTGCGCCGCCGGCTTCCATCCATCGACTTCACATTCAGATGAGAAGGCGTTCAGAACTTCGACATCAGGGCGAAGATGTGCCACGAAATCGACATGCTCGGGAAACGACGTGAAATGCTGGCTGCGATCCAGCGTGTCACAGC
>JAYQSR010000024.1:0-43230 GCA_038146945.1 Ilumatobacteraceae bacterium | reverse complement strand
GTGCACAGCACCCATCGGCTAACAATGCACAACACACGCTCACTGGGTGGTAATCCATTCATTCTGTACAACACTGGGTCGTGCAGCACCGCCAGAGACCGTTTCCCAAGTAAGTCGCCTTGAAATGCCGTTCCGGTCTTGGAGCTCCACCTGAGCTAAGTTCCTCTCTCTTACCACCAAGACAAAATGCTGACCAAGCGTTGGCGGCGTTGCGCCATGCCAGCATGGCGCTAGCTGGTATGGAACTGTCCGCTGCATCGGTTCTCCCTGTTGTGACTGAAATCCAGTGGTGTAGTGCAGAGCCATTAGCAGCTGGCCTTCAACCAGAGATGTCTCCAGGATCTCGTACTTTCTGCTGCCATGTCACTCCCAACGGTAGAACAGCGGATATTGGCAGAGTTGCCGGTTTCGGGCTCGACGTCAATCTCCCCTTGGAGGCACTGCCAACATCTCGTCAGCAGCATAAGACTCCCGCCCCTGAGAACACCCGTCTGCCCACAATACAACAAATTCGTGCACCAATCGGTCCAGAAGTAGATCTTCCCACTACCGCTTTCGTGATCCTTCAATGCCCAACAGGGGCATCCACGCTCAGCTGGTACACGACAGCCGAAGCCGAGGTAGCGCTGTTCCAGTCTCCCAACCCGGTCTGATGGCAGGGCATACATGAATGCTGGACTCGGCCATAGGGCATTCCGTACGACCGGCAGTACACCATGCCCCGGACGAAACAAGGTTGTAATGAGAAACAATGAGGCCTGTCGGACTGTTGCCCACTCTTCACGAACGACCGTAAGGCCTCCACCACTTGACCGTTTGAGTCATAAAGAACATATGGAACAGTTTGTCTTGCCCCGACCGTCGTAATCGTCCGGTAAACAGCCCCAACAAAGCGCAATCAAAGAAACAAACAACACAACCCTGAAAGTTTAATAGAACGGATCAACCCATGATACGACACTAATTGATCATGGCAACGGTGGTTCCCTTAAACGCCCCACTTCAAGAGCACTACGTTGAAGCCGTTCGCACGACTCCATAACCATTTCCCAAGGACCAGCGGAGCAGACGTCCTTCTGAGTCTTTAGCCTTCCGCAGGTGCGATGAGCACTGTCGATCACCCACCATACCCTAACCCTCCAGCGGGTGAGGAATTCCTGCGATCCCGAGCCCAATTTGCTCCTAGATAGAAACGATCCACGCCCAGCCATCCGAAACGAGCAGAGACAAACACCAGTGCCACCGTCCAGACTTATTCGACGCAACAACCGAACTCAACTCCCCCTGCACCACCACTCGTTGACGATGCCCCGCCGTAGCCGAACGAAGGTTCTAACTTTGCTCACATGCCGACTTCCACGACTTCGGCTCTGACGACCCATCTCCTGGAACCGTTGCACCTCTTTGTTGAAGGTCAGTATTGAGAATCATACGGATGTAGCGCTGACGGTTTGCCGGGTCGTCCTCACACTTCTTCAGCAAAGCCTCAATGTCGGCAGCCAAACCGATCGAAGTGGCAGACAACGAACCCTGCCTGAACCGATCCAGAAGCGACCGGCAAATACACGCACCGCAGAAAGCCGTCTGTTTCAGTGAGCTCATTGCTACCGCAGGCGATTACATCTGGACGGAACTCAACGACAATAAACTGTCCTCCAGTTGCTCAATCATTGAGTCACCACCAGCAAGAGCTGCATTACTTATTGATCCAAAACATGATCCAAGAACTGGTGGTGGTCGGAAATAATCGTCGGAGAGCAAGTCGAATGAACAACTCTGATAGTCCCATGGACGGAATCAAATAAAAGATCCGCAAGACCGGTCGTACGGACGGCAATTAAGGTGTCGCTAGTTCGATTCACTGGCAGAGAATAAAGCTGACTAAAGAGGGCTGACTTTCGATGACCCGGTAGTCATACACTCGGTCCCATCCACCCCAGCTCCTTGCGGCGACTGACGAAGGCCGACGTCATTAGCGATTCTTCTCGATTGTTACAGCGTTTCCATTCGCAGTGACCGCAAAGACGTACGGCAAATACATGGTGCCGCCATTTGAAGTTGCAGTTTGCGGCTCGAGTGTACGTAGTCGAAACCACACCAATCACTGCGTTGCAGCCGAGGGCGTGAGCAGCCTGTTTCAGTTCCATCAGCGCGTTTCGACGAAGAATCACCAACACCTGCAGGTTTCAGCGCCGATCCGGTGTTCGTGGCTCCACCGGGGCTTGTCCATGCACCAGCTGTTCCTCGGTCGATCTGTTACGTCGTCACCTGAGATATAGCTCCGGGAGTATTTGGTGATCGTGTAGCCATCAAAATTGAACCTCGAGGTGATCAAGATGGTGGCCAGCCTTCTGAATCTGCGCATCAGCTTGGGCTTTTTTCCGGTGAGTGGTCGTATTTGAATTTTTTAACAACTGCGTCAATGTCGCTCTCGGAGCACGTCAATGGCACCTGTCATCGTGGGTTTCAGTTAAATCCGGATTCTGGAACCTGCTTGAAAAGCTACGAGGTCGAGGTTGTGCGAGCTTCTGTACTCTTTGGCTTTCATCTTTCGCTCCTTTTAGTTATTTGATTCATCTCAAGTACTTCAGTGCGTCTTGATCGTGGATTCATGTCCAGAATCAAACTTGCATATCTCTGGCGGTTATACGGATCGGTCGATGCATTTCTTTCGCAACAGTGCTTCCACATCGGACGTTACACCAATAGTGGTACTTCAGCAAGAGCGTCCGCGGTATCCAGTGCATATTTTGACTGACAATAATCACATATGGCGTATCCATCACGCTCAGTCAACTCAGAGCTCCCACACCGGGTGCACGACATCGGTCTCATGACCCAGAGTCCAGATCAGAGTCCAAGTGCTTTGGAACGAGACGCGTCATACTCCGCCTGTAATGAGTCCGGAATCAAATGCCCGCTTGAGCTGCTTTCCATCCGCAACGAGCGCTCCATCCTCGCCGCTCGATGGAGAAGGAGGTGGTGGATTCGCTGGTGCACTGGGCGGAATACCACTACCACTAGAAGGCTGCTGTAATCCAGCCACACCAACACTGTTCGCAGCTACTCCTAAGCCCAGTATCCCAGCTGCCCCATCAACCCCACCAGCTGTTTCGATACCCGCCGCAACCGACGCTCGCAAATTCGAGCTTGACGCGACTACCACTGAGTGCGTCGGCGCGTTGTACGACTCTGGAGGAGTTCGCGAGCTGCTTCGTCGTACTCGATTCCAACGATCGCCACTTTCGCGATCGCTAATCCTCGGTCAGCGGTCCAACGGTAGGCGTCCTCCTTACAGACTGGTGACAATGACAGCGCGAAGCCAACTGAGTCCCGCTGAATATTCAAGATCTGATTGCCCATGGTCGGGTCGTTCGTGTAGCGACTAAAGGCCCCAGCCAGAGACGAAACCACTCGGTGAATAGCCGCGTCGCGACCTCATTGGCCGGGTCAGTAAAGTCGAAAACCTCACTGTTCTGAAGCCGACTCTTACATTCGAACCTCGTCCAGCATACGATGCCGTGAACGTAGCGCTCTTCCGACTGAGCTAATCGCCCTTGGTGAACGTCAATATTACCAGCGCTTCGCGGCGCCTCACCTTCCGACTGTTGCAGGACCGCAGGTTCCGACTGTCGCGGCGCCTCACGTTCCGTGTGCCGAAATCCCATCGAGGATCTCGGCGACCCGCAACGACTCATCGAGCGGCAGCACCCAGCCCGCACCCCCGTCGATGTGGTCGCTCACTGCTTCGGTCATCGCCACGAATGCATCGACCGAGGCAAAGTCTTCGACATGTCCGTTCACTTGCAACGTGCTCGGCTCGCGCCACGAGGTGAACGCCTCACCGCTCATGGTCGCGATGGTGCCCGCGGTCCCCGTAACGACGAGACGTTGCTCCAGGTCCGTCTCGAACGAACTGGCCGCGTGCACCGATACGCGATCGTCGATCACGGCCTCCACCTCGGTGGTGAGATCAACCTTGGTGGGCCCGATGTGTCGGTTCACCGTGCGAATGGCTACGTCGCGAGCACCGCGCGTTATACCGACCCATGCGTTCACTTGGTAACAACCCACGTCCAGCAACGCTCCCCCGCCCATCGACGGATCGAGTCGATAGTTGTTGCTCATCTCCGACGCAAAGCCGAATTGCGACTCGATACCAACGACGTCGCCGATCTCCCCGGAATCCACCAACTCGATGATTCTTCGAAACCGCGGATGCCATCGACTCCACACCGCTTCCACGAGTACCCGATTGTTGCGCTCGGCGCACGCCATCATCTCGCGTACTTCTCGTGCACCCAAGCCGAGGGGCTTTTCGCACAACACGTGCTTTCCTGCTTCGAGCGACTTGTTCACCCATTCCAGGTGCTGACCATTCGTCAGGCTGATGTACACCGCGTCGATGCGTGGGTCGTCGAGGAGTCGCTGATACCCCTCGAACACTTCCACTGGCTCGAGTGCGGCCGAACGTTGCGGGTCGCGGCTTGCAACGCCAAACAGTTGAGCATTAACGGCGGCATGCACGGCCGGGGCCATTGCTCGACTGGCCACGTACCCCGCGCCGAGAAACCCCCACCTGACCGGCACGGTTAGCGCGCGGTGACGTCGTGAATGGAGAGAAGTTGGGGCACGACGGGGAGTGCGTTGTTGAGGGCCGATTGCTCGGCGGCCTGCATGATCGCCACCACGTTTCGTGACTGCATTGCGTTCACCGCCATGGGCGCACCGGAGGCAAGATACGAAACGATCGACCGGTGGAACTCGTATTCGGCGACGGGCTCGAGCTCGATGCGTTGCGCCGCCGCGTTCTCTCGATGCAGCGTGAGGATGGCCGGAAGGTCGGCCACCGCCGGCTCGGCCAGCGGATTCCAATCGCCCACGATCGCCCCTGCCGTGCCGAGCACGTAGAACTTGGGCTTGCGGGCGGCGGCCAAGTCGGAATGGATGAACGTTGCCTGCTTGCCCGTGGCGAAGGTGATCGTCACTTCCGCGTGATCGGCGTTCGTCGCGTGCATCCAGACGCGCTTGTGGTTCTGGCCGCTCACGTGTGCGACGTCGTCGGTGATCACGCTCAGAATCTGGTCGATGAAGTGACTGCCCCAATCGAAGATCGCACCACCCGATACGGCGGCGTCGGAGTGCCAGTAGTCGCACGGTCGCGAATAGCCACCAACGAAGGTGTCGAACTGGTACACGTCGCCGATGGCACCGGAGGCAATCGCCGACCGCAACGTCACGAAATCGGGATCGAACCGGCGGTTCTGATACACCACCAACAACAGGTTCTTCTCGCTGGCCAGCGCCATCAACTCGTCGCATTCCGCGGTGGTGAGGGCCATCGGTTTCTCGAGCACCACATGGATGCCTCGCAGGAGCGACTCCTTGGCCCAGCGGTAGTGGCTGTTCGGCGGGGTCGAGATGACCACGAGGTCGAGCAAACCCGAATCGAGCATCGCGGTTGCGTCGGCGAAACCCGTGAAGTCGGTGGCAAGTTCCCGCGCAGCGGCAATGCGCTCCGGCTTGGAATCGCAAACGGCCGCAAGGCGCAGGCCGTCGGTGTTCTGCACCGCCAGGTTGTGCTCGTACCCGATTGCGCCGTATGCAAGGAGGCCGACGCGAACATCGGCTTGGACTGGCATCGCACTCATCGTATTACAAAAGTGGCGATTCTTCGCCACCGACTACGGCTCCAGGCACACGGTGCCCATTCCCTGTCGATCGCGTGCTTGCGTGGTATCACTGTCACATCGCGCATCGAACGGCACAAGTTCGCGCACGCGTGCTTGATACGGTCCGTCACACGGCACCTCGAATGCCGAACCGATGTCGTCGAAGTTCACGCATGAACCCGCGCTGATGAGACCGTCGATGCTTCGCGGCGGCATCGGATCGCCCATGATGTGCAGCACGAGAAGAATCGCCGCGCCAATGCCGATGATGGTCAATACGAATCGCCACGGAAATCGTGCCGGCGGATACACCCGATCAAGGTTCGGTTCCACTCGCGTCGGCGTCGTTGGTGCGAATTGCGAGTCGTACGCCGCACGTCGCGAGGGCGATGACAGCACGTTCCATGCTTCTGCAATCTGCGTGACGCTCGCAGTGCTGGTTGCAGCCGACCCACGCGTGTCGGGGTGAGCCTCGCGCATCCGTGCCCGATACGCCCGACGAATATCGTCCAACGACGCGGTTCGGGCCACACCCAGGGTTGCATAGTGGTCGGCCATGGCGACCCCATGCTGTCAGCAGATTCGCAACTCGCGGTAGTCGTGCCGTTCGGTCGCCCGTTCGGTCGCGTGCCGTTCGGTCGCCGCAGCGCTCAGCAGTCGCAGCGCTCAGTAGCCGAGGTGCACGTCGACCACGCCCACCAGCGGCTGCCCGGCGGCGAACAGACGACAGTTGGTGGCCACGCGCTCCGACAACAGCGGCACCGCCATTGCACGCGTGTTGCCGATGTGCGGTGTGACGAGACAGTTGTCGAACGTCCACAGCGGATGCCCGGCCGGCAGCGGTTCGGGATCGGTCACGTCCAGGGCAGCGCCGCCGATTCGTTGGTCGCGCAACGCCGCCACCAGGTCGTCGGTGACGACCAATCTCCCACGGCCCACGTTCACCAGCCATGCATCGCGCTTCATCAATGCGATCTCGCGGGCGCCGATCAGCCCCATGGTTTCCGGCGTGAGTGCGCAGGCCAGCACCACGGCGTCGGCTGCCGGCAACACCTCGTGCAGGTGCGCCTGGGTGACCACCCGCTGCACACCCGGTAGCGGCGTGTCATGGCGACGAACCACGGTGATGTGCGTGTTGAATCCCTGCAACATTCGCACCAACGACGCAGTGATGCCGCCTCCACCCACGATCACGATGTTGCCGCCGAGCAGGTATCGACCGTGGTCCACCGTCCACTCGCGCACTCGCGAATAGCCGATGACGTGCCGCAAACCTCCGAGCAATAACGCCATGCACAACTCGGCCACCGGCTCTGCGTATACGCCCTTGCCGCTGGTCCACACTCGTTCGTCGTCGAGGTGCACCACGAAGTTCTCGATCCCTGCAAACGGCAACTGCACCCACCGGAGATGTGCATGCTCCCGCAGTACGTCACCCAGCGCATCCGTCCCGCGCGGATCACCCCACACCAGACCCTGCGCTTGCGCATAGTCGACCACCTCGCATCCCCCCGCGCGCACGGCGTCACGCAACCAGTCGGGCGCCGCCGCCGGCCCCACCGCGATTCGCGTCACGGGCACTTCCCGAGTGCGACGACGCTCACTTGTTCTTAGAACGCTTCATGGCTTTGACCGCTTCCGATCGCTGTCCGCGCACCGCTCCGATCACCAACAAGGCGATGCTGAAGAACAGCACCATCGACGCCAGCACGTTGATTTGCGGCGGAATCCGCACGCGGGCTGCTCCGTAAATCTGCAACGGGAACGTAACGGTGGAGCCCGCGTTGAAGAACGTGATGATGAAGTCGTCGATCGACAATGCAAACGCCAATAGGGCCGCCGCGAGTACACCCGGAAGGATCAGCGGGAACGTCACGTAACGGAACGTTCGCCACGGTTTGGCCCCGAGGTCGGCGGCCGCTTGTTCGAGCGTCCAGTCGAAGCCCCGAATACGCGCCCGCACGGTGAGCGCCACGAAGCTCACCTGGAACATCACGTGTGCGATCACCACGGTGATGAACCCGAAGTCCACGAATGTTTGGCTGAGAAACAACGTTGCCAAGGAGGATCCGAGCACGATCTCGGGCGTGGTGAGCGGCAGCACCAACAGCAGGTTGATGACCGAGCTGCCCTTGAACGACCGGCGTGAGAGCGCCAACGCAATCAGCGAGCCGAAAATGGTGGAGATAACCGTCGCCAACGCGCTGATTCGCAGGCTCACCCACAAAGCCGCGGTGAGCGAACTCTGCGAGAACGGATCCAGCCAGTTGTCCAGCGTGAACTCCTGCCACACGATGTTGTAGTTGCCCTTGGGCTTGTTGAAACTGAACAACACGATGAAGAAGATCGGCATGAAGAGATACACCAGGCCGAGGCCGGCGAACACGTTCAGCCCCATGCGACCGATTCGCGAGCGCAGCGAGTTCATGCCAGTTCCTCGGTGCCGAAGAATCGCGTGTACAACAGCACCAACGCCGTGATGCTCACCATCAGCACGGTGCTCATGGCGCTGGCCACCGGATAGTTGTTCTGCTTGAGGAACTGATCCTGGATGGAGTTGCCGATCATCGTGGTGTTGGGGTTTCCGAGGAACTGCGCGTTCACAAAGTCGCCCGCAGCCGGAATGAACGTCAGCAGCGTGCCGGCGAACACGCCGGGGATGGAGAGCGGGAACACCACCTTGCGAAATGCCGCAGTGGGAGTGGAGTACAGGTCGTTTGCGGCATTCACGAGATTGGGGTCGATCTTCTCCAAACTCACGTAGATGGGCAGCAACATGAACGGCAGGAAGTTGTACGTGAGGCCGCCGATCACCGCGGCCGGCGTGTTCAGCAACTTGCCGTTCTCCATGATGTGCAACCACTCGAACACGTTCACCAAACCGAGCGTGTTCAACAGCGACACGATCGGGCCCTGGTCGGCCAGGATGGTGCTCCACGCAATGGTTCGAATGAGGTAACTGGTGAAGAACGGAATCACCACCAGACCGAGCAACAGGTTCTTGAATCGTCCACCGCGGAACGCGATCACGTAGGCCACCGGGTAGCCGATGACGATCGTCAACAACGTTGCGATCAACGAGTACAGGAACGCCCGCTGGAATTGTCCGCCGAAGTCGCTGAAGGCGCGTGAATAGTTGTCCCACGCCCAGGTGAAGTTGTACTGCACCGAAAAGCGGCTCTCCTTGGTGGACAACGAGATGCGCACCAACGACCACACCGGCGCAAGGAAGAACAGCGCCATCCACAAGAGCCCCGGCTTCATGAGCCCGTACGGCGCCAGCAAACGGCGAGCCTCGGGCCCGCCGAACGCGGCGAGCGCGCCCACTCCGCCCAACACCACGAGCAACACCAGCAACACCAGCGCATTGAGCGGCCCGTCGAACCACCCTGCGCCGAGCGCCACCAGGCACGTCGCGGCAACCGCGAGCGCGGCAAGACCCAGGTTGTCAGCCCGCCGTGCGAGCATCACGACCCGTTGTGTCGATTCGCCGTTGCGTACCGACTATGCGCCGGTGATCGACGAGAAGGCGTCGGCGAACTGTGCGTCGACGTCTTCCGACAGATTCGCCCACGACTTGAGGCGCGATGCGGTTGCTGCATCGGGGAACACCAATGGGTTCTCCGCCAACTCGGGATCGATCTTGGCCACTTCTTCCTGCACACCCTTCACCGGTGAGAAGTACTGGACGTACGCCGTGATTTGTGCTGCCTGCTCCGGGTCGTACACGAAGTCGAGCCACTTGGCCACGGCATCGGTGTTCTCGGTGCCCTTCGGCATGACCATGACGTCGGCCCACAGCGTGCCGCCCTCTTCGGGCACCACGAAGCGGATGTTCGGCGAATCCTTGCCGAGCTGCAACACGTCTCCCGACCAGCCCACGCATGCCGCGTAGTTACCGCTGACGAGGTCGTCGATGTAGTCGTTGCCGGTGAAGGCGCGGATCTGTCCGTCGGCCTTCGCCTTCTCCAACTGCTCGAATGCACCTGCCGCTTGGTCGAACGAGGAAATGCTGGTGATGTCGACTCCTTGCGACATGAGGATGAGACCCATGGTGTCGCGCATCTCGGTGAGCATTCCGATCTTGCCCTTGAACGCCGGGTCGAAAAGATCGGCGGTGCTCTTCAGTTCGCGGCCGGTCACATCGATGTTGTAGGCGATGCCTGCGGTTCCCGCCTGCCACGGCATGCTGTATTCACCGGTGGGGTCCCACGGTGGCTTCACGTAGTTGTCCTCGAGGTTCGACGTGTTCGACACCTTGTCGAGCGGCAGTTTGTCCACCCAGCCCAGGTTGATGAGTCGGCCGGCCAGCCAGAACGTTGGCGCGATGAGGTCGGGGTCGATTCGCTTGCCGGCACCCAAGAGCGGTTGAATCTTGGCGAAGTATTCATCGTTGTCGTTGTACGACTCGGTGTAGGTCATGTCGACGCCGCTGGCCTCCATGAAGCGGTCCACGGAACCGATCAATCCATCCTCGGTTGGGTCGATGTACAACGGCCAGTTGTCGAACAACAGGGCGTTGGCTCCGCCACCGCCACCGCCACAGGCTGCGAGCAAGGCCGGCAGTGATGCTCCGGCGACGCCGAGCGCACCGCTACGAAGCAGGAATTCGCGACGCGTCCATGGATTTCGACGTGCGCCCGATGTGGATGGCTTGTTCATATTTCCCCTCCTGGTGGTTGCTTGCGGGTAGTGATTGCCTCGTACGTGCAGTACTGCAGGTCTTGGAAATCATAGTAAAACTAGAGCGCGGCCTCCACATGGTCGACATTCGTGGTGGTGGCCCCGGCTCGCTCGGGCCAGCCATCCAATACGTACGGGCAATCACTGGGCCACACCAGGCAGATGGCGGCACCTGCCCGCACCCAGTCGGGCAGCGAGGTGGCATCCACCAGTGCCGACAACTCGGTGTCGTCGGGCTGTCGAACGATGAGCCGCGCCGTGGCTCCTTGGTACACGAGGTCGGTCAACGTGCCCTCCACACCGCTTCCGGCCGAGGCAATGCTCTGTGCGGGTTGCAGTCGCTCCGGGCGCAGCATTACGCACACACGATCGCCGACCGAGAACGCCGCATCCCCTTTCGGCACGTTGAGTAGTGCTCCCCCGGTGGTGCGAACGTGCAGCTGTTGTCCCGAGTTCGACTCCACCGTTGCAGGCAGCAAGTTCGCCGAGCCGATGAACCCGGCGACGAACAACGACGCCGGTGATCGGTAGATCTGTTCCGGCGTACCGATCTGCTCCACTCGTCCCTCGCTCATCACCGCGATGCGATCGCTCATGGTGATGGCCTCTCCCTGGTCGTGCGTAACGAACACGAAAGAGATGCCGACCTCCCGCTGGATTCGCTTCAGCTCGATCTGCATTGCTTCGCGCAGTTTCAGATCCAGAGCCGCGAGCGGCTCGTCGAGCAGCAACGCGCTCGGGAAGTTCACCAGCGCCCGCGCCAATGCAACTCGCTGTTGCTGTCCTCCGGACAACTGCGATGGTTTGCGATGCGCAAACTTGTCGAGGCGCACCACCTCGAGCATCTCCATGACGTCCTTCTTGATGCGTGACTCGTCCAGCTTCTTCGCACTTCGCGGACCGAACGCCACGTTGTCGAACACGGTCATGTGCGGGAACAGCGCATACTGCTGGAACACGGTGTTGACGTTGCGTCGGTACGGCGGTACGGCTGACACGTCTTCGCCATCGAGCAACACCCGACCGCTGGTCGGCTGTTCGAATCCGGCGATCATCTTCAGGGTGGTGGTCTTGCCGCAACCCGATGGACCGAGCATGGCGAAGAATTCACCACTGGCGATGGAGAAGTTGGCGTCATGAACGGCCACGAAATCGCCGTACTGCTTGCGCACGTGATCGAGCTCGATGACGGATCGCTTCTCGTCGGTCATCCCACCCCTTTCGTGCCGTGGCTCACCTTACTGAATTGATCAGATGGTGATGTTGGCCATCACGTGCTTGATGCGCGTGTAGTCATCGAGCGCATAGGCCGAGAGATCCTTGCCATAACCCGACTTCTTGTAGCCACCGTGGGGCATCTCGGCGACCACCGGAATGTGGGTGTTGATCCATACGCATCCGAAATCCAACGACTTCGCCATGCGCATCGCCTTGCCGAAATCGCGCGTCCACACCGATGAGGCCAGTCCGTACTCCACGCCGTTGGCCCACGTCAGGGCTTCGGCTTCGTCGCTGAACTTCTGCACGGTGATGACCGGGCCGAAGATCTCCTGCTGGATCATGTCGTCGTTCTGCTTGAGGTCGGCAACCACCGTGGGCTCGAAGAAGTAGCCGTCGTTGCCGATCTTGTTGCCACCGGCCACCACGCGCGCGTGTTTCGGAGCCCGTTCCACGAACCCGCTCACGCGAGCAAGTTGGTTGGCGTTGTTCAGGGCACCGTACAGCACGTCGTCGCTGGGTTGACCCGTCTTGGTGTCCTTGGCTGCGGCTGCCAACGCTTCGACGAAGTCGCCGTACACCTTCGGACCGGCGATCACACGTGTGGCGGCGGTGCAGTCTTGTCCGGCGTTGAAGTAGCCGGTCATGGAAATTTGTGCGGCTGCCGCCTCGAGATCGGCGTCGTCGAACACGATGACCGGTGCCTTGCCGCCCAACTCCAGGTGCACCCGCTTGAGCGACTTCGATGCAGCTTCGGCAACCTCCATTCCGGCACGAACGGAGCCAGTGACCGACACCATCGACGGCGTCGGGTGCGACACCATGGTTCGACCCGTGTCGCGATCACCACATACGACGTTGAACACACCCTGTGGCAGGAATTCGTTGGCAATCTCGGCAAGCAGCACCGTGGTGGCCGGCGTGGTGTCGCTGGGTTTCAACACGATGCTGTTTCCGGCGGCGATGGCCGGCGCAAACTTCCACACGGCCATCATCATCGGGTAGTTCCATGGCGCCACTTGCGCACACACGCCGACGGGTTCGCGACGAATCATCGAGGTGAAACCCTTCATGTATTCGCCGGCACTCTTGCCTTCCAACATTCGTGCCGCGCCGGCAAAAAAGCGAATCTGGTCTACCATCGGCGGAATCTCCTCCGCAGTTGTAATCGACACGGGCTTGCCGCAGTTCTCCACCTCCATGGCGACGAATTCGCTGGCGCGGGCCTCGATGGCATCGGCGATGCGAAATAGGGCCAACGAGCGCTCCGACGGCGTGGACTCCTTCCACACGTCGAATCCGCGTTGCGCCGCGTTCATTGCGGCGTCGATATCGGCTTGCTTGCTGTTGGGCGAGGTGGCATACACCTTGCCGGTTGCCGGGTTGATGATGTCGAGGGTGCTGCCATCGACCGCGTTGACGTGTTTGCCGTCGATGAAGTTCTGGAACTTTTTCATGAGGTTTTTCTACCACGAGCACCCGCAGGGCGGCTTCCCCCACACGGCCGAGCACCCACGACACGGTCGCTGGCGCATCGCCGCAAACCCTCGGCCAAACCGCCCTATCGGTGTAGTAGAACGGTCGCGTGAAACCTGCACACGCCACCCTTGGCGTCCCGAAAGAAACCAAAACGCTCGAGGGTCGAGTGGCCCTCACCCCCGACGGTGTTCGCGAGTTCGAACGCGCGGGTGTGGAGGTGTTCGTGGAGAAGGACGCCGGCACGGCTGCCTCCATCTCCGACGCTGAATTCGTCGCCGCCGGCGCCACCATCGTGCCAACGGCCGCCGACGCGTGGGGTCAAAGCATGGTGGTGAAGGTGAAGGAGCCCACCGAGAAGGAGTTCGGCTTCCTTCGCCCGGATCTCACCTTGTTTACGTATCTACATCTGGCCGCCTACCCCAAGGTGGCCGATGCGCTGCTGAAGCACCGCACGACGGGCGTGGCGTACGAAACGGTACAGCTCAGCGATGGATCGCTGCCGCTGCTTGCACCGATGAGCGAAGTAGCGGGACGTTTGGCCACGCAGGCTGGTGCGCACTACTTGCAACGTCCCTACGGCGGTCGCGGTGTGTTGATGGGTGGCGCTCCCGGAGTTCGCCCCGCAAAGGTGGTGGTGATCGGTGCCGGCAACGTGGGTTGGAACTCTGCGTGGATTGCCGCCGGCATGGAAGCCGAGGTGCTCTTGCTCGACAAGAACCTCGATCGCCTTCGTTTCGTCGATCAGATTCATCGCGGCCGCATCGTCACCATTGCGTCCAATCGCGGTGCCATCGAGCGCAGTGTCGTCGACGCGGACCTGGTGATTGGCGCCGTGTTGGTGGCCGGTGCGCGCGCGCCGATCGTGGTCACCGAGGACATGGTGAAGACCATGAAGCGATGGCGCGGTGATGGTGGACGTTGCCATCGATCAGGGCGGCTGCATCGAAACGATGCGCGAAACCACCCACACCGACCCCGTGTACGAAAAACACGGCGTCATTCACTACGCCGTCGGCAACATGCCCGGAGCGGTGCCGAACACCAGCACCTACGCGCTCACCAACGCCACCTTGCCGTACCAATTGCAACTGGCTATTCATGGTGCACGCGGTGCAGCAGAGAACGACGCCGCGATGGCGCTCGGTGTGAACACGGTTGGTGGTGCGCTCACCAACAAGCCGAGTGCCGAGGCACTCGGTCACGAGTTCGTCGAGCCGCTCGTGGCCCTGCGCGCGTAAGAGCGGCGCTTGCGTCGCCCCGTGTGTCAAACTGACGTCATGGCAAAACTCGGCTACAACACCGGCTATTGGGGCTCTGGTCCACCGGCCGGCGTGGTGGAGGCAGTGAAGGAAGCCGACAAACTCGGCTTCCACTCGTTGTGGACCGCCGAGGCCTACGGCAGTGACGCTCTCACCCCGCTTGCGTGGTGGGGTTCGCAAACCACCAACATCAAACTCGGCACCGGCATCATGCAGATGAGCGCCCGTACTCCGGCCGCCACGGCCATGTCGGCCATGACCCTCGACCATTTGTCGAATGGTCGAATGATCCTCGGCATCGGCGCATCGGGCCCACAAGTGGTGGAAGGCTGGTACGGCCAGCCGTACCCCAAGCCGTTGGCCCGCACCCGCGAATACGTCGACATCGTTCGCACCATCGTTCGACGCGAAGCACCACTCGAACATCACGGCGAGTTCTACGACCTGCCACTGCAGGGTGGTGCCGGACTCGGCAAGGCACTGAAGAGCACCATTCATCCATTCCGCAAGGAGATTCCCATCTATCTCGCCGCGGAAGGACCAAAGAACGTGGCGCTCGCCGCCGAAATCTGCGACGGCTGGTTGCCGTTGTTCTATTCACCCAAGGACGACGCCCACTATCGCCGTTGCTTGAACGAGGGTTTCGCCAAATCGGGCAACCCGACCAAGCAAGCCGAGTTCGAGGTGGTGGCGTCGCTCTTCGTGGTACCTGGCGACGACGTGGAGAAGTGCGCCGACATGATTCGCCCGTTCGTTGCGTTGTATGCCGGTGGCATGGGTGCCAAGGGTGCGAACTTCCACTTCGAAGTGTTCGCTCGCATGGGCTGGGAGCACATTGCCAACCAGGTGCAGGAGTTGTACCTGGAAGGCAAGAAGAAGGAAGCAGCGGCACTCATTCCGCTGGAGATGGTGGAGGATGTGGCACTGGTCGGACCCCTCGACAAGATCAAGGGTGAGCTACCGAAGTGGAAGGAAACCGCGGTGACCACCTTCTTGGTGGGCGGGCCCGCTGGGTTCTTGCAGATGTACGCCGATCTGTTGGCCTAGCCACGGTTCCGCGCCATAGTCGGGTTGGTGCGCGGCGCGTAGCGCGCTAGTCGCAGCAACTGTCACGCCAACCACAACCGCCGCACTTGTAGTGCGCGTGCTCGGCGTGCAACGAATGTCCGCATTGCGGGCACTCGGAAAAGATGGCGAAACGCGTAGGGCACGCCGGCACCGGAGTGACGGTTCGCCGTGGTCGACGTCGCGTACTCGTCGACTGGTGGAGTCGTCGACGGCGCTCCGCATGTGACGCAATCATCGGGTCGGAAATGCGTTGTGAATCCATGTTCGCCCTAGGTTAGAACGTCGCGGTTCGCAGATGACTGATACTTCTCCCCTCGCCACCGAAACTGGCGAACTGCCGATCACCCGTCCGGGAAGTGTGCGTTCGGCGATGTCGCACGAGCAGTTCCGGCGAATCTTCGTTGCGTCGTTCGGTTCCAACATCGGCACCTGGATTCAAAATGTGGTGCTTCCTATTTATATTTACAACCGCACCGGGAAGGCGTCGGTCGTGGCACTGATGATCCTGGCCCAGATGGGTCCCTTTGTTGTTGCTGGCCATACCTGCCGGGGTCATCGCCGACTCGGTGGATCGTCGTAAATGGTTGTCATCCATGCAGATGGTCATGCTCACCTTCTCCCTGGTGCTGGCGGCCCTGGCACGCATCGACGCGCCGATCTGGGCGTTGTTCCTCGCGCAACTCGGCGTTGGTATCGGTGGTGCGCTCAACATGCCGGCCTGGTCGGCCTTGCTGCCGTCATTGGTACCACCCGCCGATCTCCCCGGCGCGATGTCGCTCAACTCCACGCTCATCAACGGCTCGCGGGTCATCGGGCCGATTCTCGTGGCGCTGTTTTCTCCACTCGGAGCGCAGGCGTGGCACTTCTTCATGTTCAATGCGGCCACGTACCTATTGGTGGTGTGGGCGCTGCAACGAACCACCGTTTCCACTCATCAACGCGACACGTCGCGCGGGTGGCACGCGGTTCACCTTCGCCTTTCGCGTCGCACGGGATCGACCGGTGGTTCGTCGCCTGATCCTCACGCTGGCGTTGTACTCACTCATCTCGTTGCCGTACATTGGCTTGTTTCCCGCCGTTGCCGAACTGAACTTCGGCATCGACGATGCCAGTGCCGCATACAAGTGGCTGTATGCAACGTGGGCTCTCGGCGCCGCACTCGGCGGGTTGGCGCTCGGCACGATCTTCGTCGGACGAGATCCTCGGGTGATGATCCGCTGGGGATTTGCCGCCAACGCCGTGGCGATGGTGGGGTTTGCCGCATCACGATCGGCGGTACCGGCATTCATCATGGGGTTTGCAGTTGGCGTCTCCTACTTCTTCACCACCACTGCCATGAGCACCGTATTGCAAGGGCGCCTCGCCCCGCACGAACGTGGTCGCACCATGGCGCTGTGGTTCATGTCGTTCGGCGGAACGGTGCCGATCGGAAACGTGCTCTTTGGTCCGCTGGTCGACCGATACGGCGCACGATGGCTGTTGTTCGTCGGTGCCGCGTGGGCACTGGCTCTTGCCTGGTGGTGCGACACGCGCACACTCGACGAGCGCTTCCCAGCGGTCGCTCAGCCGAAGGCGTGAACCAGTCGCTCGAGCCCGGCGACCCGCGAGCCCTTCACCAACACGGCATCACCTTCACCGAACGTGTCGATGTGGTCGATTGCTGCCTGCAATGTGAGGCTGGCGCCGGCCGACTCGGGTCCGCGCGCCGGCTCTCCGGAACCGGCTGACTCCCCGTACAAATTGGTATCGACGGCGATCAGGTGGATGTCCATCCGCCGTGCCAGCGCCGCAACGGCGCGATGCGCGATCTCCGGATCCTTCAGTTCGGCCATGGTGCCAACCAGGGCGAAGCGGCGTTTCGCGGGAATGGCCGCCAACGTATCGAACGCAGCAGCCATTGACTTGGGGTTGGCGTTGTAGCAATCGTCGATGAGCACCACGCCACGTGAAGTGGTGTGTACCCGCATTCGATTCGGCGACATCGGAGCCGATGCAATCGCGTTGGCCGCCCCGTGTACGTCCACACCACAGGCTCCTGCTGCCGCAATGGCTGCTGCAGCGTTGCTGGCGCTGTGTCGCCCGGCGATGGGCAACTGAAACGACACGTTGCCCCACGGCGTGGCGAGGTGCACGGTGGCATGTGCGCGATCGTCGAGCCCACTTTGGTTATGCAACCGTTGCCGTAGGTGCTTCACCGAACGTGATGACGCGCGCCGACGTTCGCGACTGCATGGCCAGCACTCGGTCGTCGTCGGCATTCAGGATGGCGACGCCACTGGAAGGCAGTGCTTCCACGAGTTCGCCCTTGGCGCGAGCAATGCCGTCGAGGCTGTGCAGCAATGCGCTGTGCGCTTCGGCGACGGCGGTCACGATGCCGATGTGCGGAAGACCAACTTCGGCCAGGCGGGTGATCTCACCGTGGCCACGCATGCCCATTTCCAGCACGAGTGCTTGACAGTCGTCGGGGGCATTCAGCAGCGTGATCGGCACCCCTTGGTCGTTGTTGAACGAACGCGAACTCGCTGCAACCTTCATCGCCGAACCGATGGCGGCAGCGGCCAGATCCTTGGTGGTGGTCTTGCCCACACTCCCGGTGATTCCCACCACGCGGTGCTCCACGCGATCACTCAACGATTCGCGAGCCCAGCGGCCAAGTGTGCGCAGCGCCTCCAGCGTGTCGGGCACCACGATGGCGGTACCGCGGAGGTCGTCACCGCGAGCATTGCCCGCGCCGGCGCCACCCACGCCACCCGCGCCGCCCGCACCACCGCGCGACGTGAGGTGGGCACCTGCACCACGTGCGAGCGCATCAGGAATGAAATCATGCCCGTCGCGATCGGCAACGATCGGCACGAACAACTGCCCCATCACCAGCGTTCGGGAGTCGAACGTTGCTCCGGAGAGATGCGCGTTCTTGCCGCGCAATTCACCGTTTACCGCATGCGCGACGTCGGTGGCCATGAAGCGCATACGACTACTTAGCGTACGAGCCAAGTACCGTGGAGACGAGTGAATTCGCACTCGCGCACCCATGTGATCGTCATCTTTGGTGGCGAGTCGGCCGAGCACGATGTCAGTTGCGTCACCGCAGCACACGTGTTGCGCGCGCTCGATCCCGAGCGGTACGACGTCACCACCATCGGCATCTCTCGCAGCGGCGAGTGGATGCTGGCCGATGATGCAATGGCCGCATTGGCCCGCGGTCGCGATGCCCTGCCGGAACGCCTGGAAGCAACGGGACGTGCGTCCTCCCTGGGCGAGGTGCTGGCGAGTGCCCACACCATCGCCGGCGCTCCTCGCACCGTGGTGCTTCCTTGCTGCACGGTCCGATGGGCGAAGACGGCACCGTGCAGGGCATGTTGGATCTTGCCCACGTTGCCTACGTGGGTGCCGGTGTGTTGGGCAGTGCCGTGTCGATGGACAAAGCAACCACCAAGCGTGTGCTGGCCGCCGAAGGAATCCCCCAACCAACGTTCGTCGCACTACGCGCCGACGACATCGCCGGAGTCACCGCAAGCGGTTCGGCCAGCCACAACTCCGCCATCGCCGACGTTGTCGCGCAACTCGGTCTTCCGCTCTTCGTGAAGCCGGCCAACATGGGCTCGTCGGTCGGCGTCGCGAAGGCAAAGACGCTCGACGAAGCCGTTGCTGCCGCCAACGCCGCCCTCGCCTACGACGAATGGGTGTTGTTCGAAGAAGCCGTCACCGGACGCGAAATCGAGGTAGCGGTGCTCGGCAATCGTGATCCGCGAGCATCGGTGGCCGGCGAAATCATCCCGGGCCGCGAGTTCTACGACTACGAAGACAAGTACATCGGCGATGGCGCCACGTTGTTGATTCCTGCACCGCTGAGCGAGGCGGAATCAGCCGAAGTTCGCAATATGGCACTGCAGGTGTTTCGCGCGGTGCGAGCCGAGGGCATGGCGCGCGTCGACTTCTTCTATGAACAAACCCGCGCCGACGGCAGCGCGGGCCGCGGCTTTCTGTGCAACGAGATAAACACCATTCCGGGCTTCACGCCGATTTCGATGTACCCCAAGTTGTGGCAGGCCTCGGGGGTTGCCTATGCCGAACTCATCGACGAACTCATCGAACTTGCGCTCGAGCGTCACGAGCGCCGCATGCGATTTCGCAACACCCACCGCTAAACGCAGCCAGCCACGCATCTTCTGTGGCCCTGGACTACAGGTTCAGATGCAAACGAAGTGCGACGTCAAGCTCCTCTTCCAAGTCTGACGGAAGTCGCCCAACTTGACTACCGATTCGGCTTACCGCAACCGCACGAATCTGTTCCGCCTGGGCTTTTGAGTCGACTCGCAACCCGGTTTCGCTCCGTGGTAGCAGAACCTGGAATGGATAGATGTTCCGTACGTTTGACGTGACAGGAACGACAGTGACAACACCTCGTTGTAGCGACATCGTGGTCGCATTGAGCACGTCATTGCTGACCACCACGGCTGGTCTGACTTTTGCTGCCTCTCCATCCTTCACCGGATCAAGGTTGACCAACCGAATTTCACCTCGGAGCATTAGGAAACCTCTGTCTCGGTATCCACCGAATCCCAATCAACGCCTTCCTCACTGTTCTCCCATTCAGCGAAAGCCTGCGAGTACATGGCGCTCAGATCTGCGCCCCTCAACAGTCGGAGGGCTCTAAGCACCACGGCCGATCGCGATGGATACTGACCATCCTGAACACACTTGTCCAAGAACTTGCATTCGTTTTCTGGGCAGGCTGACGCTCAGTTTCATACCAAGATGCTACCGCAATGCTACCACGGTGTTACTGAACTGAACCTCCTCACCTGCCAAATCCCCTGGAACGACTTCACCAACGCCGACAAGTTGCCCCTGGTGCCGGCTGACCGCTGCGCCCGGTTGGAGCTCCTGTGTAGCACCGATGCTGGATGGAAGCGGGTCAGCTGCCCGCAGCGGGGATGTTGATCTTCAACCCCGGATACAAGAACACGTTCACGCTCGGCCACTGATTGGCCGCCAACAGGGCGTTCACCGACACACAGAACTTGGTTCGAATCGCCGACACCGAATCGCCCGCTTGCACTTCGTAGGTGCCTGCCGGCCGATTGCCGCAACCGGGCTTGCCGACCGGGTTGGCCACCACGGTCTGCTGCGTCTGATTCACGGTCACCTGCGCGCTCGGTGGAATCTTCAATTGCCTGCCCGGATACGGGAATTGCGAGGTGGAAATGAGCCCGTTCCACGACAACAACTGCTCTACCGAGATGCCGAAGGCGTTCGACACCTTGATTGGCGAATCGCCGGCTTGCACCACATAGATCTGCTCAACGCCCACTGCCCCGGGGGGAAGCGTGGTGACCACTGGCGCGATGGTGGTAACCGCGGGCGGAATGGTGGCGAAGTCCGTGGGGCCGATCGGCACGATGGTGGTGGCAGAACCGGCTGCATCCACGCCACACGCCGACAGCACAACAGCAAGAAGCAACCAACGCGAACGCATTGCGTGGAGTTTACGCCAGCGGGCGTGCCGAGGCCACGATGGGCGACGGCAACGACGACGTTCCCATGAGGAACTTGTCGACCGACGCAGCAGCCGCGCGACCTTCGGCAATCGCCCACACGATCAGGCTCTGCCCGCGACCCATGTCGCCGGCCACGAACACGCCGTCCACGTTGGTGCGATAGTCGTCGCCGCGCGCCACGTTGCCGCGCGAATCCAGCGCCACCCCGAGTTGATCGAGCCACGAACCCTTCTCGGGCCCACGAAGCCGAGTGCCAGCAGCACCAAATCGGCGCGCAGTTCGGTTCGGGTGCCGGGTACCGGAACGAATCTCCCAGCTTCGAAGCGCACTTCGTTGAGCACCAGAGCGCGCACGTTGCCGTCGGCATCGCCCACGAACTCCTCGGTCGACACGCTGAACACCCGCTCGCCGCCCTCTTCGTGTGCCGATGACGTGCGGTACACCAGGCTCCACTGCGGCCACGGGTTGTCGCCACTACGTACCTCGGGCGGGCGCGGCATGATTTCCAGTTGCGTCACCGATGCGGCACCTTGACGATGTGCGGTACCCAAACAGTCGGCGCCGGTGTCACCACCGCCGATGATCACCACGTGTTTGCCGGCGGCGGTGATGCTCGGCTCGGCGAAGTCGCCCTCCTGCACTTTGTTGGCGATCGGCAAGTACTCCATTGCTTGATGGATGCCCTGCAACTCGCGACCTGGCACCGGTAGATCGCGCCATGCGGTGGCGCCACAGGCCAACACCACCGCATCGTGCGTGGCACGAAGCACGTCGATATCCACGTTCTCCCCCACGATGGCGTTGGTGCGAAACTCCGTACCTTCGGCCCGCATTTGTTCGATTCGGCGCTCGATGTGCTGCTTTTGCATCTTGAATTCGGGGATGCCGTACCGCAACAAACCGCCGATGCGATCGGCGCGCTCGAGCACGAGCACCTCGTGGCCCGCACGCGTGAGTTGTTGTGCGGCCGCCAAGCCCGCGGGGCCCGAACCGATCACCGCAACGCGATGCCCCGTGCGCACGCTCGGCACCTGCGGGGTGACCCACCCCTCGCGCCAGGCACGGTCGATGATTTCTACTTCCACTTGTTTGATCGAAACAGGGTCGGCGTTGATGCCGAGCACGCACGCCGACTCGCACGGCGCGGGGCACAACCGACCGGTGAACTCCGGGAAGTTGTTGGTGGCGTGCAAGCGCTCGATGGCGTCACGCCAATGCTCGCGATACACGAGGTCGTTCCAGTCGGGAATCAGGTTGCCGAGCGGACACCCGTTGTTGCAGAACGGAATACCGCAGTCCATGCAACGCCCCGCCTGCTCGCGCAACGTGCCTTGGTCGAACGGCTCGTACACCTCCCGCCAGTCGGCGATGCGCACGGGAATGGGGCGTCGCTTCGGTGTGGTGCGACCCCACTTGAGGAATCCGGTGGGTTCACCCATTGACGACCGCCCGAGCGGTGTGCGCGTTACGCATGAACGCTCTCCATGATCTTGTGCGATGTTGCCGCCTCGTCGAGCCCTGCGGACCTGGCATCGGCAATCACGCGCAACACGCGTGCGTAGTCGCGCGGCAACACCTTGCGGAAGTTGGCAAGCGGATCGCCGCCAGCCGCAGCGTCGCGCCCAGCAGCGCCGATGAGCGCTGCCGCGCAGCCACCGCCGATCGGTCAACTCGTAGTGGCGGCGCAGTGTGGCCAGCAGCCATTCGCGGTCGTCGGCGTCGAGCGGAACGATGTCGACCAATTCGGTGTTCACGCGGGAGGCGAAATCGCCGGCTGTCGATCCGGTCGCGTTAGGAGACTCGTCCAGCACGTACGCAATACCGCCCGACATTCCGGCGGCAAAGTTGCGTCCGGTTGCACCCAGCACCACCACCCGCCCACCGGTCATGTACTCGCATCCGTGGTCGCCCACACCCTCCACCACCGCGGTGGCACCGCTGTTACGAACACAGAATCGCTCGCCCACCACACCACGCAGGTACATCTCGCCACTCGTGGCCCCATAGCCGATCACGTTGCCGGCAATCACGTTGTCTTCTGCAGCGAATATTGCACGACGGTCCGGCCGCACCACGATGCGTCCACCCGACAAACCCTTGCCGAGATAGTCGTTGGCATCACCTTCCAACATCATGGTGATACCGCGTGGCACGAACGCACCGAACGATTGTCCAGCCGACCCGGTGAATCGCAGTGTGATGGTGTCGTCGGCCAAGCCTGAACCACCCCACTTGGTGAGGCGGCTGCCCAGCATGGTGCCAACGCTGCGGTTCACGTTGCGAATTGGTAGCAACACCTCCACGCGATGACCATCTTCGAGCGCCGGAGCTGCACAACGTGAGATCAATTCGATTGTCGAGTGCATCGGCCAACCCGTGGTCTTGCGCCACCGAGTGGTACGGGGTGGAGTTGTACGGGTTCTGCGGCACGGCCAACAACGGTGCGATGTCGAGCCCGCTCGCCTTCCAGTGGTCGACGGCAACCTGGGCGTTGATGCGATCCACTCGGCCCACGGCCTCGGCCACCGAGCGGAAACCGAGCATCGCCAGATACTCGCGAACCTCCTGTGCGATGAACTCGAAGAAGTTCACCACGAACTCCGGCTGACCGCTGAACTTCTTGCGCAACTCCGGGTTCTGCGTGGCGATTCCCACCGGGCAGGTGTCCAGGTGGCACACGCGCATCATGATGCAGCCGCTCACCACCAGTGGTGCGGTGGCAAAGCCGAACTCTTCGGCACCGAGCAACGCGGCGATGATCACGTCGCGACCCGTCTTCATTTGTCCGTCGGTTTGCACCACGATGCGATCTCGAAGCCGTTGAGCATCAGCGTTTGCTGCGTTTCGGCCAAGCCGAGTTCCCACGGTGCACCCGCGTGCTTCAGCGACGTGAGCGGTGACGCACCCGTGCCACCGTCGTGTCCCGAAATGAGCACCACGTCGGCCTTGGCTTTGCTGACGCCTGCGGCAACGGTGCCCACGCCCACCTCGGCAACCAACTTCACGTGCACGCGGGCTTCGGGGTTGGAGTTCTTCAAATCGTGGATGAGTTGCTTCAAATCCTCGATCGAGTAGATGTCGTGGTGCGGCGGCGGCGAGATGAGCCCCACCCCGGGCGTGCTGTAACGGGTTTTGGCGATCCACGGATACACCTTGTGCCCAGGCAACTGTCCGCCTTCGCCCGGCTTGGCTCCCTGCGCCATCTTGATTTGATGTCGTCGGCGTTCACCAGGTATTCGCTCGGTGACCCCGAAACGCCCTGATGCCACCTGTTTGATCGCCGAACGTTTGAGTCGCCGTTGGTCATCGGTACGTAACGCTCGGCGTCCTCCCCGCCTTCGCCCGTGTTGCTCTTGCCACCGATACGGTTCATCGCAATCGCGAGCGTTTCGTGCGCCTCGGCGGAGATGGAGCCGTAAAACATCGCGCCCCGAATCGTTTGACGATCTCACTCACCGGTTCCACCTCGTCGATCGGCACCGGCGTGGTGGCCGGCTGCAGCGCGAACAGGCCGCGCAACGTGGCGAGCACCTTGCTCTGGTCGTCGACCGCGGCGGTGTACTGCTTGAACAGGTCGTAACGCCCGGCACGGGTGGAATGTTGCAAGCGATACACGGTTTCTGGATTGAAGAGATGGTGCTCGCCCTCGCGACGCCACTGGTATTCGCCGCCAAGTTCCAACCTGCGATGTGCACGTTGGTCGGGTCGCGACGGGTGGGCGGCAGCATGACGCGCGGCCACCTCGCTGGCAACCACATCCAGATCGATGCCGTCCAGGCGCGACACGGTGCCGGTGAAGAACTCGTCCACTACGTTGCGCGACAGACCGATGGCCTCGAAGATTTGCGCGCCGGTGTACGAGGCAACCGTGGAAACGCCCATCTTGCTCATCACCTTGAGCACGCCCTTCCCGGCGGCCTTGATGTAGTTGCGCACGGCCTTCTTCGGGTCCATTCCAGTCAAGCCGTGCATGCCTCGGCCGTCGTCGGCGGCGATCATGTCCTCGATCGATTCGAACGCAAGGTACGGGTTGATCGCGCCCGCCCCGTAGCCGATGAGCAACGCCATGTGGTGCACTTCACGCGCATCGCCACATTCGATCACCAGGCCCACCTTGGTTCGCTGACGTTCTCGAATCAGGTGGTGGTGGATGGCACTGGTGAGGAGCAGCGACGGAATCGGCGCGTACACCGTGTCGCTGTTGCGGTCGGACAGCACGATGATGCGTGCGCCATCGTCGATGAAGTCGCTCACCTTGTTGCGAATGTCGTCGATGGCTGTACGCATGCCGTGAGCACCGTCGGCCACGCGGTACAAGCCGCTCACCACCACGCTGCGCAGGTGCGGCATGGTGCCGTCGTCGTTGATGTGGATGATCTTGGCCAGTTCGTCGTTGTCGAGGATCGGGAACGGCAACACCAACTGACGACAGTTGTCGGGGGTTGCATCGAGCAGGTTGGCCTCGGGCCCGAGCGTGGAGCCCACGGAGGTCACCACCTCCTCCCGTATCGCATCGAGCGGCGGGTTGGTCACTTGCGCGAACAACTGCTTGAAGTAGTCGAACAGCAGTCGTGGTCGCGACGACAGCACTGCCAGTGGCGTGTCGGTGCCCATCGATCCGATCGGTTCGGTACCACCCTTGGCCATGGGCGCGATGATCACTTTCATGTCTTCGTGCGTGTAGCCGAACACCTGCTGGCGTCGCAGCACGCTCTCGTGGCTGTGCACCACGTGTTCGCGATCGGGCAGGTCGGGCAGCTGCACCATGCCATCGGCAAGCCACTGCGCGTACGGTCGTGCAGCAGCGAGCGAGGCCTTCACCTCTTCGTCGCTCACGATGCGACCCTGTGCCGGGTCCACCAGCAACATTCGGCCGGGCTGCAGGCGACCCTTGCGCACCACGCGCTCGGGCGCCACATCGACCACGCCGACTTCGCTGGCCATGATGACGAGATCGTCGTCGGTTACCCAGTACCTGCTCGGACGCAAACCGTTTCGGTCGAGCACCGCACCAATCACGGTGCCGTCGGAGAACGCCACACTGGCCGGGCCATCCCAGGGCTCCATCAACGACGAGTGGTATTGGTAGAACGCGCGCTTGTCGGCAGGCATGGTGGCGTGGTTTTCCAAGGCTTCGGGAATCATCATCAACACGGCGTGCGGCAGTGCGCGACCGGAGAGGTGCAACAACTCGAGCACTTCGTCGAAACTCATGGAGTCGCTGCCGTTGGGCGTACAGATGGGAAACGCCCGCTCGAGCCCGGGTATCAGTGGTGTGGCGAGCAACGCTTCACGCGTTCGCATCCAATTTCGGTTGCCCTGCACGGTGTTGATCTCGCCGTTGTGCGCGATGTAGCGGTACGGGTGCGCCAGTGGCCACGAGGGAAACGTGTTGGTGCTGAAGCGACTGTGCACCAACACGAGCGCCGATTCCATGTCGGTGTCCGAGAGGTCGGGGAAGAACATTCCCAACTCGGGGGTGGTGAGCATTCCTTTGTAGATGAGTGTTCGCGATGAGAGCGACGGGAAGTACGTTCGCAATTCGTCGGGGAGTTCGTGTTCGATGCGTTTGCGTGCGACGAAGAGTGTGCGATCGAGCGCGATGCCTGAGGTGCCCCCTGCCGGGATTCGTTCGCACCGGGGCGCTTCCGGATGCCAACGGCGACGAACAGTTGCGAAAACGACGGCATCACGCTGCGCGCACTCGCGCCCAGGCACGACGGCTCCACCGGCACCTCGCGCCAGCCCAGCGTGGTGAGACCTTCCTCACGCACGATTGCTTCGATCGCGGCTTTCGCTCGTGCTGCATGCGACGCATCGGCGGGAAGAAACGCAATGCCAACGCCATAGGCGCCCCGCGATGGCAACTCGAAGCCGCGCGTGCCATCGACGGCCACGCCCTGTGATGCCGCGACCTTGCGTAGAAACGTGTCGGGCACTTGCAGGAGGATTCCCGCACCGTCTCCCGTTTCGGGCTCGGCACCGGTGGCACCGCGATGCTCCATGCTGCACAATGCGCCGAGCCCGGTTTGCACGATGCGATGACTGGCTACGCCCTTCACGTGCACCACGAACGACACGCCACACGCATCGTGTTCGAAGCGCGGGTCGTACAGACCATGCGCAGATGGCAAGCCAAACGGCTCGGCGGCGTGCGCAGATGGCAAGCCAAACGGCTCGGCGGCGTGCGCAGATGGCAAGCCAAACGGCTCGGCGGCGTGCGGCAACGGCAACTCGCGGTTCACTCGGACTGTCCTTATATAATGGTCGTACCTGCTGGTGCACCCACCCACTGGTGAGCACCGGGACGACATTGGCCCGCGGGCTCAGCCTATGATGAACCGTGAGGATGGTGCTTTGGAATCTCGGGACGCGTCGGGTTCGTTTGGCTTGCAACGGATCGAATCATCATCTGGCTGCTGGTGGTGGAGGTCATCATGAGTTGAAAGTACGTACCAACTTCGGCCTCAACGAAGAAGTTCCAGGCCACCACGTGCCGACTATTGGCGCCGCTCGCCGTGATGACCACGTCGGTGTTCGTCCATGCAACGTTTACGCCGTCCTTCGCCAGCCACACGCTGACCAGATCGGTTCCTGCGTCGCCCTTTTCCAATTGCGACGAGAACATGATGTTGAACTTGCCACTCACCGCCATGGTGATTTTCGTGCCATCCACGACGGAGACTCCATCCGCAAAGTCGGTGGTATCGAATGGCACTGGAGTCGCCACGTAACGAGGTAGCGGCACGGTAGTGGTGTCGTAGAACGAGCCGTGCGCACCAGAACCACCGCGCGGACCGGTCGCACCGTTGCACCTGTCGGCCCAACTGGACCGGTCGGACCAGTCGCACCCGTTGCGCCCCACCGCACCAGTCGCACCTGTTGCACCCGTCGGACCAACTGGACCAACCGCACCGTTACACCCACCGGACCAACCGGACCAACCGGACCAGTTGCACCGGCAACTCCGCGTCGCCCAGTTGCACCACGCGGCCCGGGCGGACCAGGCTCGCCACGCAACCCCGGCTCACCAGCAGGACCCGGCTCACCACGCAACCCCGGCTCACCAGGCGGACCTGGCTCACCCGCGGGCCCGACTTCACCACGAACGTCGGCCGAGGTATCGGTCGTGCACGATCCGAGCACCACGCCACCGGCCCAAAGTGTCACCAGCAACATCGCATGTACTGCGAGTCGCAACCGACGATGCTCGTTCCACGCCCACAACTTTTGCACGATGCAACGCTCGCACTGCACGCTGTGTTCTCAGTACGCCATTGATACCGATTTCCACGCACACGCGTACTAATAAATGAAAAGCCGTTGGAAGCGCATTGCACGACGATTAGACACTCCGTCGCGATCAACCGATCGCCTTACATGGAGGTAACGACATGAAGAAACTGGCAATCAAACTGGTGACAGCGGTGCAGAGCCGTCAACACCAACACGACGAGGGCGCCGTGAGCGCCGAGTACGGCGTACTTCTGGCGGGAGTCGTCGCCGTCGTTGCAATTGCGGCTACCGGGCTCGGCGGCCGTATCAAGGACATCTTCGACGCTGTCCTTCCGTAATGACGAGTCGTTTGGCCTTCGACAGTCCCCGTCGGGGGCCAAACGACCGCGGTTCGGTTGCAGCCGAGTTCGCAATCGTCGCTCCATTACTTCTCGTACTTCTCTTCATCATGGTGACCCTCGCTTCCATCTTTTTCGATCAACAACACGTTCAGTCAGCCGCTCGCGATGCAGCCCGCGCCGGATCCGTGGCCATCAGCGATGCCTGCACCGTCGCAGAAGATGCGCTGAGCAGCAACGACATAGGCACGCTGACGTGCCTGGTCATCGAGGATTGTTCGTCGGGTTCGGTAAAAATGTCGCTCAGCGCTTCGCGCAGCTACTCGATTCCCCTGTTGGGCGATCGCAACGTGACGCTTTCGGCAACCTCCTCATTCGTGTGTCCGCAGTGATCACAGCTCCACCCACCACGAGCACGAAACCATGAGTGCGCACCCATGAGCACGAATCGTCGCTCCAGTTCCGACAATGGCGCCATCGCCGCATTGGCGGCGATCGCCCTGGTGCCACTCGTGCTCGGCCTGGCGATCGTGGTCGACTCGGGTCGAGTATGGACCGAACGAACCGCACTTCAAAATGCCGTCGAAGTGACCGCTGCATCAGCCGCATCCGAATGGATTCGCGGCGGCTCGGTGTGCCCCCGACCACACTCGAGTTCCTCTCAATCGACGACGCTTCTCCCGACTCCCACTCCTGCACCACCACCGGGGTGTCGCAGGACGGAACACTGACGGTGACGGCCACTGACACGTCGCCACTGTTCTTTGCCCAACTGTTCGGTCGGTCGAGCGCAAATATCTCCGCCAGCACCACCATTCGCACCGGTAGTGCTTCGTCCCTGGTGGGCGTATGGCCCGTGGCACTGTGCGAGTTTCATCCGTCCTTGGTGGCGTGGAGGGATTCCGGCTTTGCACTCACCACCAGTTACACCATCACCCTGCAGGGTGGCCCAAACAACTGCGGCACGACGGTGGGCGGCAATTGGGGTGTGCTCGACTTCAACGGCGGCGACAACTCCACGGGCGAAACCATCGATTGGGTACAGAACGGCTACGCAGAGGCGCTCGACGTAGGTGACGTGGTATCCGGCAGTCCCGGCGGGCTTACGAGTTCGATCGGTATTGCAACGAGGATCGGCAGCCCGATACTCATCGCACTCTTCGACCTTGCTGAGTTGTCGGGCAACAACGCCACCTACCGCATTTCCGGTTTTGCAAGCGCAGTTCTCCTCGACGCGAACCTCACCGGTGCAGCAGCAAGCCGGTCGCTCACGGTGCGCTTCGAGACCTCCATCATCGACCGAGCGACCGCGTCGGTTGGCAACGGCAACAACTACGGAATTACCACTTGGGCCATTTGCGCCTACGACAACGAAGGAGATTGTTCATGACATTCATCAGGAAACTGGGCAAATATCTACCCGCACTATTCGCCTTCGGATTCGTATTGGCGGGATCATGGTTGCTCCTTCCCCGCGACGACGAGTCGGCCGACGCAGAATCAACCACCCAAGTGGTGGTACTCACACGTGCCGTCGGTGCCGGCGCACCGGCTCTCGAGGTGCGCAATGCATCCGCGCTTCGTTCGCTTCCGGTCGATGCAGTTGCCGACGGCGCGTTGTCGTCACTCGACGAGATATCGGCCGGGGTGCTCGCCATCGATCATTCGTCCGGCCAGCAATTGACACGGGCATCGTTTGCACGAAGCCGCGCTGCGGCGGTTGGGGATGATTTCGTCATCACCTCGGTGCGAATGCCATCGCAAAACTGGTCAGGCGCAGTGCGTATATCGGGTGACACGTTGGACGTGTACGCACTCACCGACGCCGGGGCGACTCTGGTGTCGCGTGACGCCGTGGTGCTCGACTCACCACCCCTTGACGATGTTCAACCGTCAGCTGATGCCGTCATCACATTGGCGATTCGACACGAAACTCTCTCTGCAGTGCTTGCTGCCGCGCAGGATGAGCGCCTGTGGCTGGTGGGCAAATGAGCACCGATCCACTCCGGGCCACGTCGTCGGTGTCGGCCGGGCACCTCCCACCGGTCGTTGCCGTCGTGTCACCCAAGGGCGGCTCGGGTAAGACGGTCATCGCCACCAACCTTGCATTGGCCTTGCACAACGAACCCCAACGGTGCTCATGGACTTGGACCTCTACTCGGGTGACGTGGAATGGGCGTTCGGGGTGCAACCCGACTACCGCTTGCACGATGTCGCTCGCCGCTTGCGTGAGGACAGGTCCACCGAACTCGAGGGCATGTTCACCCGGCACGACCATCGTCTTTCGCTCCTGTGCTGTCCCGACTCACACATCGCAGCCGACGGGGTGCTCCCTTCCGACGTGGGCACGATCACCAAGCGTCTCATCGCCCTGAACCGACCTTTGGTCATCGACACCAGCCCGGGGATGAGCGACTTCACGCTCGACTCGATGGAGCTTGCATCCCACGTCCTGTTGGTAACCACCCCCGATGTCGCATCGGTACAGGCAGCGAGCAAACTCCTCGACACCATGGCCGCCGTTCACCTCGACACCAGTCGCGTGGCACTGGTGGTGAATCGATCCACTTCCAGGACGGGACTCAGTACACGCGATGCCGAGACGCGCCTTGGCATGCGTGCGACACTCAGCATCCCCGACGACAAAATATTGGCTGCTGGTTTCAATTCTGGTTATCCATTGGTCGAAACCCGCCCTGACTGCCGCATTGCAGGCGATCTCATGGCGTTCGCCGAGCGCACGATGGGTGTTCAGCCCGCCACTCGCCCCAACCAGTGGTGGAAGCGATTCTCATGAGTCTTCTGGCCAGAACCCAGCGCCACACGATTCCCGCCAAGGACACCGTCGCCGTCGCGGAATCCAACGATGATCTGTGGCTTCGACTCCAAACGGAGTTCCGTGCCCTCACCGCCGAGGTTCGCGAGTATCTCTCTTCCCTCCCCGACCGCGCAAGCATGTCGGACGACTGGCTACGAACGCAGGCCGAGTCGGAATTGAATCGGCTGTTCAAGAATCCGCGCTATGAAGTGGCCACCCAGGACGATGAGCTGTTTCTTCTGTCGTGCAGTCATCGACGATACATTCTGGGTTTCGCCCATACAAGACCTTGCTCGACGACACCAGTGTCTCGGAGGTCATGGTGAACGGCACCAACGCCGTGTACGTCGAGCGCGACGGCACCATCAGCAAGACTGAACGCGCCTTCGAGACCTCGGAACACTTACGCCGAGTGGTCGATCGCATGTTGCGCGCATCGGGCCGACGCGTCGACCAGTCGTCCCCCATGGTCGATGCGCGACTTGCCGATGGTTCCCGCCTGAATGTCGTGTTGCCACCACTGGCAGTTGACGGTGCTGCGGTAACCATTCGCAAATTCCGTGCATCGGGATTCACGGTGCGCGACCTCGTCGCACAGCATTCGCTCTCCTCCGACGCAGCCACGTTCTTGCAGAACGCGGTGGCGGGTCGTCTGAACATCCTGGTGAGCGGTGGTACCGGCACCGGAAAGACCACCCTGCTGAACGTGTTGTCCGACTTCATCGGACCCGATGAACGCGTGGTCACCATCGAGGATGCCGTGGAACTCACCCCGCACATGCACAACCTGGTGCGACTCGAAACTCGGCCTCCCAACGCAGAAGGGCGGGGCGAGGTGGTGGTTCGCGACCTGGTGCGAAACGCACTTCGTATGCGTCCGGATCGGATCATCGTGGGTGAAGTTCGTGGTTCGGAGACCATCGACATGCTTCAGGCGATGAACACGGGCCATGAAGGTTCGCTCTCGACGGTGCATGCAAACTCGCCGCGTGATGCGCTTCGCCGAGTGGAAACCATGGTGCTACTTGGTGGCACCGATCTACCGCTCAGAGCCGTTCGCGAACAAGTTGCGAACTCCATCGACGTGGTGGTGCACCTGGTGCGCGACGCCCTCGGTCGGCGGTTCGTTACCCGCATCACGGAGGTGGTGGGCATGAGGGCGACATGATTTCGACGGCCGAACTCTTCACTCGCAACACCCAGCAGATGGACGGCTCGAGGACCTTGCCCGAGCTTGCCTCCACCGGTTTGGCATCGGCGCGGCTCGGCACACGACACTCGGCGGTGGCGTCGTGACCGTCCGGCGGTGGCGTCGTCGTGAGCATGCACCTGCAGGCATCCTTGGCATTTGCGTCGGCGGCTGCGCTCGGCACGGTGCAACTTGCCGCAAAACTTCGCGAGCGGCGAACCGAGCACCGAATGCGTGAAATTGCCGGACTCGTTGCACATCGAGCCGACGGTGGCGGGTCGATCCGCATACCCGTTCCCACCCGTTACGGATCGACGAGCAACAAAAGAAGTGCAGAGTTGTCGAGTCAGTTGGCGCCAGCACTGGAATTGATCGTCGGCCACTTGCGAATCGGCCGCAACGTGAGCGCTGCCATCGCGGAGGTGATCGATTCCATCGATGATCCACCCGGTCGATCTTCGTCGAGGCATTGGAAGAGGCGCGTTTGGGTACGCCGCTCAGCGACTCACTCCAGCGCCTGAGTGTCAACGAACGAAACCGTCACCTCGGAGTCGTTGCATCCGCCATCGGATTGCAAGCACATCACGGCGGCTCCTTGGTGGAGGTGCTGGAAACGGTGCACACCACGATCGAGGAGGAGGATCGCCTGCAGCGCGACATCCGAACCCTCACCGCCGACAACCGGTTGAGTGCTCGGGTGTTGTTGGCGCTTCCACCCGTGGTACTGGTTGTGGTGTCGGTGCTCAACCCCGGGTATGCGGCACCACTGATAACCGAGCCACTCGGACGCCAGATGTCGGCGGTCGGGGCCGTTCTGGCTCTGATTGGTTGGCGTTGGCTACGACGTCTTGCGAAACCGGATGTGGTGGCGTAGATGCGCATCGTTGCCTCGTTGCTCTTCGGCGGTGCTGCAGCACTACTCACCACCCAGGCCGGCCGGCTGACGGCACTCCGCTCGACCAAACCGCGAAGTCCTATCGCAGGACGTCGTCGACGCTCGCTACTCGGAGCCACTGGTGTGGTGCTCGGCACGGAGGCAGAACTACAACGCTTGGTGACGCGTCGCGTCCTACTCGTTGCGTTGGCAAGCGGTGTCGGCGTGTTGATGGTGTACTGCACCGGATGCCGTCGGCCTGGCACTGCGTTGGCGGTGATCCTCGTTGCATGGCAATGGCCGGTGGTCCGCTCGGCGCAAGCGAATGGCATCAAGTCGCAACGCCATCGCAGGAAATCGCTCTATGCTCTCGGCGAGATGGCGATGGGAGTTGAAGCAGGCCTACGCTAGCGACGATGAACATCTACGCCACTCGTCACCAGTCGCCCTTGGCCGAGGAGTTTCGAGCGGTACTCGACCGTGTGGCGCTCGGGGTCTCTCGCGACTTGTCGTTGAAGGAGATGCTCGATCGCACTCCCACACCGGGCATCCAGCTGTTCGTTGCGGCGGTTCGTCAGAACCAGCGCATCGGAGCACCACTCGCCACGGTGCTTCGCCAACAAGCTTCCACCGCGCGACGTCGGCGACGCCAGAGCATCGAGGAACAGTCGGCCAAACTGGCGATGAAGATGGTGTTCCCCACCGTGTTCTGCGTGTTGCCGGCGTTGATGATTGCCGTCGTAGGCCCGGCACTCATTCGAACCCTCGAGTCGTTGTCGTAACGCAGCGGTTGGCCGGGTCGTAACGCAGCGGTTGGCCGGGTCGTAACGCAGCCCTTGGCCGCACACCAATCATCTCTAGTGGGTGCCCACCACCACCACGGGACACTTTGCGTGGTTCACCACCTGAGTGGCGACGGAGCCCAACAAGAGCCCGACGAAACCCCCGTGACCGCGTCGCCCAACTACCACGAGTTCTGCCGTTCGAGCCGCGTCCAACAGGGTGCTGACGGCCGAGCCCTGCACCACGATCTCGTGCACCACGACTCCCTTACGTTCGTTGGCGACCTTGTTCATGGCCGTTGTCAGAACCTTCTGCGCTGCGGCTTGCAGATCAGCACTCGGAGGAATGACCGCCACTCCGATCGGGTCGGCCATCGGCGTGAATTGCCACGAGTGGATCACGTCCACGGCCACGCCACGAAGCGAACCCTCGTGCAGCGCCCATTTGATTGCAGCGAGTGAATTTTCAGAGCCGTCCGTTCCGACGACTATTCGGCGGGGTGCAGGTGTTAAGTCGGTGATCCCCAGCCAAGTCATTCATACACTCGTCCGACTCGGACGTCCGTACCAACCTGGGAGTATGGGCGTCATCAGAATCCTCAACGTGCCGAGGAATGCGGTTACAGGATGTCCCGACGATCGAATGCCGCCACCGCACACGCCATCAGCACGCCTGCAAAGGCCAACGCGGCGATGCTGTATCCGGCATCGAATCCGCGTCGAAGCGACTCGGCACCCACGGTCCATTGCATTGGATTGAAGTGGTTGAGGTCTTCCATTGCATCTACCAGCGGTGCGAGGGAATACACGACGAATGAGGCAATCGATGCGGTGAGTGCGATTCCGAGCGCCATCGACCGTCGTCCGCTCAACGCACCGATGAGCACTCCCACCGAGCCGAACACCATGCCGGTCAACGCCATCGACCACGATGCGGTGATGATCCGCCCAACCGCCACCGACATGTCGACCATCGGCGTGCCCGCCACGAGTGCGATCGCCAGCACTGCGGCCAAAACGAGCAGCACGCACACCTGTGCCATCATTCGGGTGAGGAGAAACCGCCGTCTCGAAATCGGCAGCGAGAGCAGAATGTCCGCGGTACCGGCTTCGATCTCGTCGGTGGCCACTCGCGCACCCCACGTGACACCCACTGCAATGAAGATGAGCGGCAACGTCGCCGAGAAGAGCTCCGTCGAGAGATAGCCGACAGCGGTGCCATATTCGTCCATGCGAAAGATCTTTTTGAATGCCTCGGGGAACGCGTCGGTAAAGTCCGTGATCCTCGACGTGGTGTCCCGAACCGTCGGGTACACCGACAGCTGTAGCACGATCAATGCAAGGATTCCGCCAATCCACCCCAGAATTCCCCGCAGATGGTCGCGAAACGTCTTTCGCAGCAGTGGAAACAGGATCGGGCCGCGCGTCCGGTCACGCGGGCCGCGCGTCCGGTCACGCGGCGTGCGCGTCATACCGTCACCTTCCCTGCGACGTCGGGAGGGCCGTCGATGATGTTTTGGAAAATGTCGTCGAGGCTCGGATCATGGGCGTGTACCCCCACCACCCCGAGGTTCACGGCTGTTCTCAGCAGTTCGGTCTCTGCACCGATCACGTCGCACGACAACGTCCGCCGAGAGACGTGCACGTTGCGCACCCCCGCCAACGACTGGAACGGTGCAGGATCGATCTCGTCGGCGAATTCGAGATCCAGTCGACGCGAGAACCGAGATTTCAGGGAGGTAACGTCGTCCACCGCAACCAGACGACCACCTCGCATGATTGCCACACGGTCGGCGAGCCGCTCGACCTCGGCCAGGATGTGCGATGACAACACGATGGTTGCTCCTCGCCGACGAGTTTCATCGACGAGCACCTCGAACTCACGCTGCACGATGGGGTCGAGTCCCGACGTCGGTTCGTCCAGCAGCAACAGGTCTGGTTCGTGCATGAAGGCTTGCACGACGGCAACCTTCTGCTTGGTTCCGCGACAAATCACCAATCCGCCGGGTTATGTCGAGTCCGAATCGCTCGCACATCGCCAGAGCCCGTTGCATGACGGGGCGACGTCGCAATGTGGCCATGAGTGTCAGGTACTGGAGCACCGTCTGCTGCCCGTACAGCGCAAGGTCGCCGGGCAAATAGCCCACGCTCGAACGAATCTCGTCTCCGGCAGTGCTGATATTGCGCCCGAACATGGAGATGCTGCCGCTCGTCAGACCGATGAGACCGGAGGCCGAGACGCAGCACGTGGTCTTCTGCCGGAGCCGTTCGGTCCCAGCAGTCCGAGCACTTCCTGCGGACACTTGTGGGTCACATCCTCCACCCCGATTGCACGTCCGTAGTACTTGCAGGCACGCTGTGCGTCGACGATTGGTGCCGTCATGTTCGTTTGTAGTAGCCTGCATACCATGTGCGGGCAAACTCCAGGATCTGGGGGCTCCGTCATTGCGCTGAGGTCCACCGAAAGTTCGCCGATGACACGTTCTGCAATCAGTCGATGGTGCTCACGGGCGCGAACTGCGAAGCGCTGTGCCATGTTGGATCTCCCGTGTCCATGGCCGATCAACAGAATTCGATCCGCATCACGAAGTTCATTCGCGACGGCATCGAAGAACTTCGGGTCGTCGGGGGCGAGGTGGTGCATGTGGCGTGCCTGACCGGTGCGCACATGGTGATGGCGTCGGTGCGGATCGGGGGCACTCACCGAGAGTGGCACCGTGGGATGGCGGTGCTGCTCGTCGCGATGCGGTAGGCCTCGCCAGATTCGAGCCTCCGCCTCCGTGAACACCACCACGTGGAGCCCGTGCTTCATACCGGTGTCAGGTTCGTTCGCTGATCCGGTGCAGTGGCCACGTCGAAAACATCCCCGAAGTGCGGAACCTCCACGTTCCAGCCCAGCCGATCGTGCAGCGCGTCGCGCAACGCCGACGACGCTTCCGGCTCGCCGTGATTCACGAACGTTCTGCGCGGTGCCTGCGAGGTTGCACTTGCCCATGCGATGAGTTCATTCATGTCGGCGTGCGCTGACATGGTCGTCACATGCTCCACCCGAGCACGGATGGGCACGTCCGCTCCGAAGAGCCGCACGTGCGACGCGCCCGACACGATGGCATGACCCCGCGTCCCCGGAGCCTGATAGCCGACGAACAACAGGGTGTGCCTGGGGCTTGGTGCGAGTTGGGCGATGTGGCGAAGTACGCGCCCGCCGGTGGCCATTCCACTTGCAGAAATGACGATCTTCGGCGATTCGTCATGCGTGAGTGCCTTCGATGCCTCGACCGAGCGTACGTAGTTCACGTGTTGGGACATTCGAAGGCACTGACTACTGGTGAGTCGGTGCTCGCTGCGATAACGCAGAAACAGATCCGTGGCATCGGTGGCCATCGGACTATTCCCGTAGACGGGCACATCGGGAATCTCCCTGGCAATTCGCAAATCCGCCAGCAACGAGAGAATCTCTTGTGCACGTCCTATGGCGAACGACGGAATCAACAACGTTCCCCCACGACGCAAGGTTTCGTTGGTGAGTCGCTTCAAAACATCCCGGCTGTCATCGGGCGGATGTACGCGATTGCCGTAGGTGGACTCCATCACCAACACATCCGTGGGCTGCAACGGTGCAGGTGCCCGCATTACGCGAGCCCGCGGTCGACCGAGGTCGCCGCTAAAGGTGACCCGCAGGTCTCCTTGGGTGAGTTGTACCGACGACGCACCGATGATGTGACCGGCATCGTGGAAGGTGAGGCGCAACCCGTCCGCTGGTGTCACCGTATGCAGGTACGGCACGGGACGAATACGTTCCAACGCGGCCTCGGCATCGACGGCAGTAAAGAGCGGCACGGCCGGAAAGTGCCGCGAAGTTCGATGTGTATTGGCGTAGTTGGCCTCCTCTTCCTCCAGATGTGCTGCGTCGGGCAACACCAACGAGCACACGTCGGCGGTTCCCGGGGTGCACCACACCGTGCCGCGAAAACCCTCGCGTACGAGTACGGGTAGGTAACCACAATGATCCACGTGCGCGTGCGTCAGCACCACCGCGTCGATCGATGACGGGTCGTATGGAAACGGTTCGCGATTTCGTTCGCGAGTCTTTCGATCACCTTGGAACAGCCCGCAATCCACCAACACCCTCGCCCGATTGGTTTGCACGATCGTTCGTGATCCGGTTACCGAGCCGTTGGCGCCCCAGAATTCAAGTTGCACGGCTGCCGCCGGAGGAGTGCAGTTTCTTGCGCGCGTTCGGCGCAGGCGCCCAACGCGTGAGGTCGAACGGAGATTTGCCACGCTGTCCGTGCAGTATCCTGCCGATTTTCGGGAACGTGGCGGTCACCTCGCCCAGGATGTCCTGACTCGCTACCAGTGCGTCGCATCGGGTGAGGTACGACGCTTCACCACTCAGCGTGTGTGTCACCTGACGAATTCTCCGCACAACCGGTGACGTGTCGCCATCAATGGGCACGCATGCCACGACATCCCCGACCCCGAACCGACGACCCGACCCCGTGGTTCGCCGCACGAGAACCATGTCACCCGCAAAGATGAATGGACGCATTGAATCCGAGTGGGTGACGAAGAGTTTCCAGCCGAAGCCGCGTTCGCTCCACGCCATGCTTCACAACTCCGGCAGGCGTGTGGTGGTGATGGGCACCTTGTAGCTACGACTTCTGGCGAGCCACCACAACAGCACACCCGAGCCGGCGATCAGAATTCCCACCACCAACACGATGAGTGGCGCGCGGTCTTCGCCCGGGAAGAAGTGTGCGATTCCCCACGGTACGAACACCGTCAGTCCGACGAGGCCCGATACCGCCACCAAAAGATGCCCAGGTGTGGTGCCCGCCGCCACCAACAACACGGCGAGTGCGGCACCGTAAACGGCGAAGTCCTCGGATTCCACCTGGTGATCGCCGCACAGCCAGCGCGGCGATTGCCCTGATTGCAGTCGTTTGTTCCCCACTGAAGGTGAGGTCGGTAAACCCAGCCAGCACCAAAAGTATACCGAGGATGCTCACCACCAACCCGGTGTTCACCCCCGCTTCCTCGGCGTAGTGGGCAATCGCGGGCGGCGTGCACTGCACCATTCCCCACACACCCACAACGGTGAAACCCACCCGCAGGATGCCGTCGTTCGGTCCGATGAACATCGATGCAAGAAAGATGAGCGCTGCCGACGATGCGACGCCGACAAGCAGCGCCACTCCCGTCCACTCCTGTGATGCAAAGAGCGCACCTCCGACGGCGGCAATCCCGCCGAGCGTTCCGGTAATCCAGTTGCCCGCCTCTTCGAGCGTGAGTGCCACCCATACGTACGCCACGCCGACCAGCCACACGGTTGCACCGGCCGCGCCGGCATCCCATATTTCATGGGCGACCGCACCCGTACCCACTGCCAGCGCAGCGAGCCCGGAAACGTGTTGCAGCGCGCCGCGTCGCCACCACCAGAACACTCCGCTTGCGAGAGCCACCCCGGCTGCAACAACGGCGACACGGCGCGGATCTTCGTTGGCATTCAGCCACTCTTCTCCCGCTACGTACGACGCGACACCAAGGCACGCAGTCGACCCGGTCCAAAGAAATTGACGGAGCCGCACGGACGCCGGTTGGCGCTCATCGCTGATGACCAACCCACCGAACGCCAGCACCGCGGCACTCGCCCCGGAGAGTGCGAGCCGTGCGACCAGCGAGAAATCGTTCCACGAGCGCACAGCGAACAGCACCAGCCCGAGAACCCCCAGCATTCCGCCCACGTAGGCGAGCCCCTCGGCCACCGCCGCCATGCGACGGGGCCGAGGAAGCATCGAGGAAGACGTTGCACCCACGTCAAGCCACCGAAGCGCAACGAGTCGCGCGGGTGTTGTTCAGATCGTCGAGCAACGTCTTGTAGGCAATGCGGGTATCACGATCGGTTGGCACCGATACACGCAGGATCACGTCGAGGATCGTGTCGACGGGTCGACAGACACCGCCGAAGAACACCGACTGATCCCCGAATGCCCCATTGCGCGCGTTCATTGCCGCTCCGAGCGCCTGCGCCAGGAACATCGACACGCAATCGCCGCTGCAATTCGCCTTGGAGAGGAAGTTGCGAACACTTGCCTCGTTGGTGATCGGAATCGGCCAGCGCCGGATAGGTCGCCGTCAACTCCTCGAAGGCTGCAACCACCTGTGGCGCTCCCATCTTGTTGCCCCAGTATCCGATGGTGAGACCGGGTACCGGAGGGCAAGCCGAAATGGTGAGCGTCGTCGAGTACCGAGCGGCTCGCTGGTTACGCCATCGCATCAATTCCGGCCACGTTCACGCGCTCGTCCGGGCACGACGGGCCGCCACTCCACGAAGTATTCGAGACAGCGGTCCGGTGGAGGTTTCGGTTTCCGACTCCCGCTCTCCATTTACGTACGCGGTCTCATGGATGACACCATCCAGAATCAACGTGTCCGGTTCACCCCACGGGATGACCTCGCTGTCGGTATTGGTACCGGCATCGGTGGTAACGGTTCCGACGACGGTCACGCTCGTGCCGTCCAATCCGCTCGCCGAGGTTACGCTCGGCTCGTCGGTGATGGTGCATTCGTAAATGTACGTGTCGTCGGTGAGTACGGCATCGTCATACACGTTGCAAACTCCTCCATCGGTGGTTACCTCGATGTCCTCCATGTCGGCATCGGTCACCACCACCGTTCCGATGACGCTCATCGAACCATCGACGATGCGCCAATTGCCCGGTATTGCGGGTTCGACCCGCGACGCAACGATCGAGTAGTTGAGCGCAAACGGACTACTCCCGCTTGCGAGGAGTCCGTTCGGGTCGACAGACTTTTCGATGGTCCAGTCGTAGACGATGTCGTACAACATGTCGTACGACGCCTCGGAGTCCACATCGATGGTGGGCGGACGGCTCACCACCCCGGACGCACACGCGTGTGACAAATTGTGTGGTGTCGTGAGATACGTCTCCGTCGGCGTTTCACCGTCGTCGCGCGTTACCGAGTATTCCAACCACGCCTGCTCGATGGTCAACCCCGGTTCCGTGTAAGCCCAGAACAGATTCGGTCCGGCGTTGCCTTGGTCGTAATCGTCGGTGCCGGTGTATCGAACCAAATCCCCGTCCAGCCACTGGATGATTACGGCCGTGATGTTTGCCGTGAGACGGTACGTCTCGGCGGTGGAGCCGCTACCAACACGAACGGTCTCGTCCGGCACGACGAAGTGCCAGAGATCCTGCTCCTGTGCCAGGAAGGTTGTAGTCGAGCAATCATCGGCTCCGCCGGCTTGGTCGGCCGACACACCCGCGGCGTTCGGGATCACTTTGTTGGGGTCAACCACCGGCTCGGCACTGCTCGACGAGGCGACGATGAATGCGCCGATTGCAACGAGCGCCGCAATGGTGACACCAAGTGACCATCGACGACGCGGGGGGCGCGCCATCGAGTCTTCGGAGTGGGACGTTGTTCATAATGTGCTGTTCCTTTCAGTTGGATCGTTGATGGAATATTCGTGGACGAATTGTGAAATTCGTGGGCTAACTCGGCCGTGGCATGGGCCCTGCTCTTACCCGACTGCTGCGGCAACTCCGACGCCCGCACCGTTTACGGCGTCACCGAGACGGTCGTGCAGGGGCACACCTCCGTTGGCGTTACGGAGCCGCTCGATGTGCAGCGCCAACTGCGTGCGATTTTCAAGATGGAATTTCTGGAGTAGTCGCGACATTCTGTTGCGCACCGTTTGCAGCGACAAATACACCTCGCCGGCTATCTGACGATCGCTGTAGCCCCGGGTGAGCAGGTCCAACATCTGCCTGTCGGTTGCGTCGATCTTGCTCATGGCAAGAACTCCAGTCTCTTCCAACCGCCGTTTAGCATTGCGTACCGCAATTGGGTTGATCGTGTTGACGTTGGAGGCAACGTCGAGCACGGCCTGGTGTAAGTCACGCACGGGGCGTTTCTTGCTCACCACGGCGCTTGCTCCGAGTTCATAGCTGTTCACGAGAGCGGCATCGACTTCGTGGTCGACGAGGGTCACCACTTTCCCTGCTTTGTGAGCGGCTTTGGCACGTCGCGCAATGTCAGCCGGCGCCCGACGGATGTGCGACATCCACCACCATGACTTCCGGCATGTGATGCTGCACGGCCTCAACGAACGCGTCTCCGTTGTGCTCCGCCACCAGCACCGTCACACCCTTCATTGGTGCCATTGCTTTGACGAGTGCTTCGCGCACCATTTCCTGCTGATCGCATACCCCGATAGAAACCATAAAAACACCTCCCGTGTTGTTGTTGAACTGACGCGCGCAAATCTAAGTAGCGCTGATTCAAAGTCGTCGCGAGCATGGACCAACAAGTACGAACGTAAGTACTAACTATGTCTCTTCGTACTTTCGTTCAGTTGATAGTTACTTTCGTTTGTTGTGGTGGCGATTCGATTCTCGTATCGTCGGCGCTCCATACAACGAAGAGCGAAAGGATCCACCAATGTCATTGATACAAACTTCACCCTGGGAGTCGAGCCTCACTTCCTGGCTTCGTAGCCGTCCGATGTGGTGGCCGTCGGGGTGGGACGATTTGGCCGTCTCCTCCGAGATTCGGGTCGAGGAATTCGAGGATGACGACACGTTCGTCATTCGCGCCGAGGCACCCGGCATCGATCCTGATGAGGACATCGACCTCACCATCAACGACGCCGTCCTGCGTTTGGATGTTCGTCGTCACCAGAAGAAAAAGGAGGAAAAGCGCAAGCACCATCGCACGGAGTTCTCCTACGGATCATTTACGAGGATCATCACTCTTCCGCGCATGGCGTCGAAGAAGGATGTCACCGCCGAGTACAAGGACGGCATCCTCGAGGTACGGGTGCCGCTTGACGGAGAAGATGCGGCAACGCATCACGTGCCCATCAGGCGAAAGTAAGCGGCAATCCCGGGCGGGAGGGTCGTGCGCGACGGCGCACGGCTCTCCTCGCTACGTTGCAAACCCCAACAATCTTGTCCTCGCTACGCGAGATGTTCCGCGAAGTATTCCACCGCCTCGTCCATCACCGACTCCATTGCGCCCGGCTCCCTAGCAATACGTAACCGAAACGGCACACCGAGCGGGGTTACGTATTGCTAAAACAACCT
>JAYQSR010000023.1:0-82152 GCA_038146945.1 Ilumatobacteraceae bacterium | reverse complement strand
TGGTGACTCGTCGTGACGACGCCGTCACCACGACGGGATCGATCGCCGACCCATCGTCGCTGGCGACGATGAACGTGAGCTGCTGGTCGCTCATCGACGGGTTGAAGATGACGAACTCCTCGTTCACGCCCGTGGTCTTGTCACCGTCGGCGAAGTACCAACGGTTGCTGGCGAGGGACGAGGCCAGGGTCATCGTGTAGCCAAGACGTCCACGCCCCAGGTAGTGCTGGGAGCGACCAACCACCACCCGACCCACCGTCGCACGAACCGACACGGCCGCGATCGCTTCGTTCCGGGCATCGAGCGAGGCAAGATCGAACACCCGCACGGACTCGGGCGGGATGACCACACCTTCAGCGACTGCGGACTGCGTTCACCGAGCGAGGTCACGAACGTGACGTCGAGAATCGCCGAATCCAGCGATGGATTGGTGACCACCACGTTGTCGATGCTGTCGGACCCCGTGAAGCCGTCCGCCAGATACCACGTACCCGCCGGAGCGGAAGCACACGACGCCACCGCGTCCCCCGCCCGATGCGTGGTGCGCTGTTCCACCGCCACCGCCGCTCCTTGCGACTCCACCAGCGCCGACACGAACGGCGACGACAGGTCGCCGAGTGCGTCGACTTCGAGACGAGAACGCGCCGGCACGGCGAATCGCTGCTTGCGTGCCGCCCCATCGACGAGGAACCTCGTGATGGTTCCACCGACCGGCGTCTCCCCCGCATTGGCGATGACCAACGAACCGCCGACCGAAGCATCGTTGCCGATTACACCCGGACAGAACCACGTCGATGCCTTGGCATCACGACGAAACTCGGGAACCGAAGAAAGCTGGCCGGTCGCCGGGTTCAGCTCGCCGACGGCACGACGATCCACCACCACCAAGCCGACCACGATCACGATCGCAAGCACCACCACGACGACCTGCCTCGTGCGCCCGACCGCGCCACGGGCGATGGAAGCAACGCGACGCTGCACCACTACAACACCATCCTTCGATCATCGTCACCGCGCAACGACACCTCCACCACTTCGCGCGCTGCACGCACGCGACCGCGGAACCGGCTCGGATTGAAGGTGACTGCGAGCACCGCGAGCCAGAGCGCCAACTGCACGATCAGCAGTACCAGGTGCGTGGTCGACGAACGCAAACGAATCTCACCGGACCCGGTGACGGGCGCATCGAACGCCGTCGTCGCCCCGAACGCAACGCGCGGCGCGACCCGTGCACCGTCCACCGACAGCGTCCAGCGGTCCGAGAACGGCACGGCGAGATGCAACGTGCCCGAGAGCGAACCCCCCTCGAGCGGGCGATCCGCGCCGAATCCCGTCGCGAACGTGGCTCGACTCACGAGTGGTTCGGCCAACAGGTTCGCCTCGAGCGCCTGACGGCTGGCGACCGCCGACTTTTCGTTCAGGATGCTCGTTGCGGGTAGCGCGGCCATGTTCTCGAAGATGACCAGATCGGTGGCGGAGTACACGCGCCGAAAATCCAACTGGTCGGCGAGGTGCGCCACCACCACGTCGCCGACGGGTCCCGATCGCGGATTGGAACGCGAGTGCCAGGTTGAGTCGCGCAACGGTACGACCACGTATCGCACCGCCAACGGCGACAGCAGTCGTCCGGCACGCAGCGATTCTCCGGTGAGCAACACGTCCACGGCCCGCGCCAACGCATCGGACATCGCCGACGACGTCGGGGCAAGGAGATCGACCCCCGTCGCACCTCCGTCTCGCAGCACGCCGTATGCAGCGCCGGCCAACGTCGAACGTGACCCCGCGACGGGAAGCATTCGTGAATCACCGATGTACATCACGTAGTAGTCACCGTCGGCATCGTCCGGCAACTGCGTCACCAACTGACTGAGCGTGGCATCGGGCTGCGACCACCGACCGTTCGCGGCCACCACCAGCGAGGGTACGACAGCCACGGCGACCGCGACCATCGAAATGCTCGAGAGCAATTGTCGCCACGTGAATGCGCCGAGTCGACCCTCCACGAACGTGGAGAATGCGACCGCCGACGCGATGCACACGCCGAGCGACATCACCGTGGCAAGAATCAAGGGTTCCGGTAGTGCAACGTCGACGAGTCCGTGCTCCCTGGCGAGACTCAACGCGAGCGGTACGGCAACCAGCAACATTGCGCGCGTGCTCCAGCCCGATCGCGCACCTCGCACCGACAGCAGCATCAGCGCCACGGGAACGTACGCGGCGAAGAGAACGCCCCGCCACGCAACATTGTCGACACCCAGCGTCATCACGTCCGCCAATGTGCGTGCGGTGAGCGGCGCGGGTGGACCGACGAGGGATTCCCACCAGTCGGCGTCAACGAAACGGACCGACCAGGGAAGATGCAGCACCGTCACACCGATCAGTGAGCCAACGAGCGAGGCGAGCAGCCAACCATTCGCACGCGCCGGCGTGGCGGTGAACGGCATCGACAGCGCCAACACCCGGCGATGAGCGCCACCAGCACCATCATCACCGGTGCGAAGGTCGCGGCGACTGCAACCACGAGCAAGAGCGATGCGAGCAACTGGGATCGCCGCCCGCCGGTTGGTCGAACGGAGGTTTCGCGCGGGGTTCCAACCTCGTCGCGACCCAAACCCGCGAGTCGTCGCGCAAAATCCAGCACCCAGGGGGCAAGTGCCCACACGATCAATGCATCCCGACGTCCATCACGCACCGCAAGTACCCCGACCGGGAACGCCGCGTACACCAGCGCGGCGAACATCCGAACACGCGCACCGCCAACGGCGCCGCCCAGTCGCCACGCACCGATCGGTCCGACGATGAGCGAGCCGACCACCAACACCGTGAGCAATCCTCCCCACGATCCGAGCCACACGGCAGCGAACACCGCGAGAACCCCGATGAACGTCGGCGCAGCACCCGGTGCGCCGAACCATCCGGGTGCCCAACCTGCCGCGTAGGCACGAACCGAATCGAACACGCCGACGTCGTCGGATGCCAACGGAACGAATTGTCCGACGTTGGCCACCCCTTCGAAGATGAAGTTGCGACTTCCAAAGAGCACCACGAAGAGCGCAGCGATTCCCACCAGCGACACTCCGCGAGACGTCGGAGCAGCGGGTCGGGCAACCGCCGGGACCTCCGAGGTGGTGAGCTCGCGAAGTGCGCGGCGATGCCTCGCGAACGACGCCAACCGGGCACTGGATTTCAATTGGAGGCTCGTCACCTCGACACTCGGCACTCGCCGCAACGCTCGAACTTCCTTGCGCCGTGCAATCACGGCAGGAACATCGAGTGCCACATAGACGAGCGCTCGCAGCGCGGCGAGACCGCGACGATATTGGCCGTTGAACAGACCAAGCGCCGTGTCGGCGAGCGCCTGCACCACGAGTCGCAGGGCGACCAGCGGCAACCGTGGGAGCGAGGTGCAGGTCACCACGGTCCGCACGCGGTGCCGCTCGGCACGGGCCTCACCGCCGATCACGTTCGCACGCAGGGAAAACCCGCCACGGTGGCGGGCCACCGCGGCCGGATTCACCACGACGCGGGCACCGAGCAGATGGACCCGCCAGCACAGATCGAGTTCCTCACCGAGGAAGGGAACGTTCGGTGCGAATCCACCGATGTCGCGAAACACGTCGTTGCGTACCAACATGCATGCCGACGGCAGGGCGAACATGTCCCGCACCGCGTCGTGCTGTTCCTGGTCTCGCTCGCCCGGGTCGACCACGTCGACCAAGTAGCCGGCACGATCGGCGTCGAGACCGACGTGTTGGAGCACCTCTGGTGCGTCCCACTCCACCAACTTCGGTCCACTCACCGCGGCATTCGAACGAAACGCCTCTTCCACCAGTCGAGAAACGCCGTCACTTCGCAATGCAACATCGTCGTGCAAGAACAAAAAGAACCCGTCAGTACCCTCCACCACGCGCATGACGTGATTCGCCACCGGGCCAAAGCCTGGGTTCCCCTCCACGTGGCGTACCAACGCCTCCGGGAGGACGTCGCTCACCCGTCGGCCCACCTCGGGATCCGTGGTTCCGGTGAGAAAGGCCACCAGTCGCAGGTCGGGGTAATCCTGGGCGGCGAGGCCGGCAAGCACCTCGGCGAACCACTCTCCCGGCTCATGGGCGACCATGACCGCCACCACGGGTGGGGCGGTATCGGTCGGGCGCTCCTCAGCAGGGGTCGTCACGACGTACCGAGCCTACCGATGACGCATGCCACATACCTTCGCACGCAATGTGCTTGCAAAAGTTAGCACTCGGGGTTACGCTCATTGCATGCCAAAACTTCAGTTCACCAACCCCCTCTCGTCCCTCGATCTCACCAGCGTGGATCTGCGCAAGCAACTCGCCCCGGCCGCCAAGGTTGCGCGCGATGCCGCGTACGTTGCCGTGGGTGTCGGCGTCATCGCCGCTCAACGAGTGAACGCCCGTCGCTACGACCTGCAGCAGCGTGCGAACAAACTCCAGGAACGAGTCAACGACGTGGTGCCACGTGTGCGCGATGAAGCGCAAGCAACGGCACAGCGAGTCATCGACGAAGCCACCAGCAAGGTGCGAAGCGTGGTGGAGCGTCGCAAGAACGTCGCCACTGCCTCGAACGAGACGACCACCGTCGCCTAACTCGCATCCGCCGCGCTCCGTTCGCGGCCACGCAGTAGCCAAGTAGCCTCGGCTCACTTGGATACTGCGTCGTCATCGTCGGCCGCCCGTGGCCATGCACTGCCCAAGGGCAGCCTCACCATCGGCACCGGACTGCTCATTGGTGGCGTCTCGATCTACGTCTTCTTCCGACTCGGACAGGAAGCACTGGGTCAGGACGGATTCAAGCCGATCGTCTCGCTATGGTTCGTGATGTTCGCGCTCGTTCCGGGGTTCTTCCTGCCACTCGAACAGGAGGTGAGTCGAGCAGTGGCCCACCGACGTGCGCTCGGAGACGGCGTGCGCCCGGTCGTGCGCAAGGTGGCACCAGTCGCCGCTGCGATCACCATCGTGCTCGTGCTTGTGGTGGCCATCGCTCGGAATCGCCTCACGAGCGATCTCTTCGAGGGTTCGGGCGTCGTCACGCTGGCATTGGTTATGGCACTCGTCGGCTATGCGCCATTCCATATCGCACGGGGAATCTGTTCGGGTCTCGGACACTTCCGCGTCTACAGCACGATGATCGCACTCGACGGCCTTCTGCGGGTGGTTGCGTGCTCGGTGTTCCTTTTCCTTGGTCTCGATCGCGTCGGCCCCTATGCGCTCATGGTGGCGACGGTTCCCGTGGCGATTGCCGCCGGCGTGTTCGGATCGGGGCGCTTGCGCACGCACACCGGAACTCCCGCGTCATGGGGCGAACTGGCCCCGAACCTCGGATGGCTGCTCCTTGGAACCCTGTGCTCGGGCGCACTCATCAATGCCGGACCCCTCACCGTCGACCTGCTCGGCGAGGGCACCCCACCAGAAGACGTGACGCGATTCGGCAACGCGGTGCTGCTGGCTCGCGTACCGCTCTTTTGTTCCAGGCGGTACAAGCCGCAATGTTGCCGCGCCTCACCCAGGCTAGCCGCGCTCGGTGACGCCCGTGAATTTCGCGACGTGCTGCGACGGCTCTTCGCGCTGGTTGGCGGGGTCGGCATCGTCGGCGTGGGCGGTGCATTCGTTGCCGGACCGTGGGTGTTGGAATTGGTCTACGAAGGTGGCATCGATCGTCGCACCATCACCCTGTTGGCCTTCGCCAGCGCGGTGTACATGCTGGCTCAGGCCTGCGCACAGTCCGTCCTGTCGATGTCGGGTCACATCCTGGTGGCCGTCGGATGGGTGGCGAGCTTCCTCACGTTCATCGCGGTTGCACTGTGGTCGAGCGATGACCTGTTCTTGCGCGTGGAACTCGCACTGATCGCCAGTTCGCTCGATTGCGTTCGGGTCTTCGGCGCAGCGCTGCGCAGTTACTTCGCCCGCTTGGCTTCCATGTCGAGGTCGTGACGCACCATCATCTCGACGAGTGACGGGAAATCCACCTCGCGCTTCCAGCCGAGCTTCTGCTCGGCTTTCGATGCGTCACCCACCAACAGATCGACTTCCGCCGGGCGGAAGTACTGCTTGTCGATCCCCACGTACTTCTTCCAGTCGCCGAGACCCGCACACTCGAAGGCGAGCTGCAAGAACTCGGTGATCTCGTGGGTTTCACCCGTGGCAATGACGTAGTCATCGGGCTGGTCCTGCTGCAGCATGAGCCACATCGCCTTCACGTAGTCCCCGGCATAGCCCCAGTCGCGCTTGGCGGCCAGATTGCCGAGGAGCAACGTGTCCTGCAACCCCAATTTGATGCGGGCAACCGAATGGCTGATCTTGCGGGTGACAAACTCGTACCCGCGACGGGGACCCTCGTGGTTGAAGAGAATCCCAGAGGATGCGTGCAATCCGTACGACTCACGATAGTTCACCGTCATGTGGTGTCCGAACACCTTTGCCACACCGTACGGCGAGCGCGGGTGAAACGCCGTGAGCTCCGTCTGAGGGATCTCGCGAACCTGACCGTACATCTCCGACGACGACGCCTGATAGAAGCGAATCGGGTTGTTGTTCGGGCCTCCAACGAGACGAATGGCTTCGAGCATGCGCAGCACGCCCACACCGGTGACGTTCGAGGTGAGCTCGGCTTGGTTGAACGACATCGCCACGAAAGAAATGGCGCCCAGGTTGTACACCTCGGTGGGCTCCACCACACGAAGCGCCGCCACGAGACTGGAGAAGTCGGTGAGATCTCCACTCACCAATCGAATGAAGGGAAATTCGGCGAGCAACGACTCGGCCTTCGGATTGTTCTGGCCCTTCATCAAGCCGAACACCTCGTAGCCCTTTTCGTGCAGGAACTCCGAGAGGTGCTGGCCATCCTGACCCGTGATTCCGGTGATGAGGGCGCGTGGCACCAGATGAAGGCTACTCATACGCTCAATGAGGTGGCGGCCGCACCCGAAATCGTCGTGCTTGCCGGTGGTGTCGGCGCAGCGCGCTTCCTGCGAGCGTTGCATCTCGCACGCCCACGAGCAGACGTGTTGGCGATCGTGAACACCGGCGACGACACCGTCGTCAACGGACTCAACGTGTCACCCGACCTCGACACCGTGACGTACACGCTCGCCGACGCCATCGACCCGGGACGCGGCTGGGGATTGCAGGACGAAACCTGGACGGCGATGGCCTCGCTCGCCCGATACGCCACCGTTCGTCCGCCCGAGTCGAGCGCGCCGAACGACTGGTTCAACCTCGGTGATCGCGATCTGGCGACGCACCTCTATCGGACCGCACGACTTCGCGAGGGTGCCACCCTGCAGACGGTCACCGATGAAATCGCCCGCGCTTGGAACCTTCCGTACCGCATCGCGCCGATGAGCAACCAACCTGTGGAGACTCGCGTGACACTGGCGTCGGCAGCTGAGCAGCCGCCGTCGCTACTCAGGCGAGCGAGATCGTTTTATTCCAGGAGTACTTTGTGCGACCATCGTCACGGTGGGCGATATCGGGCGTTTCCGACTTCGTCGGAGCCGACACTGCAACGCCGTCTGCATCGACGAACTTCGCCGCCGCAACCGGAGTGGTCATCGCACCATCGAATCCCGTGGTATCCATCGGTCCGATTCGGGCCCTGCGCGGCGTCGAGGCCACGCTGGCTGATCGGCGCGAGTCGGTGGTGGCCATCTCCCCCATCATCGGTGGCGCGGCACTGAAAGGGCCTGCGGATCGAATGTTGCGCGAACTGGGACACGAGTCCAGTGCCCTCGGTGTTGCCCGCATGTACGCATCCATCTGCGGCACCCTGGTGATCGACACGGTCGACGCGCCACTTCGTGACGAGATCGAGGCCCTCGGAATGCGATGTATCGTCACCGACACCGTCATGAAGTCACCCGAGGTCGCACGAGCACTGGCCGAAGTGGTCGTTGGCGCCGTGGCACCCACCGCGAATCGGACACGGCGATGACCGCCCGACTCAGCGTCTGGGCAGTCACCGGTATTCCGGAGATTCACCCGAACGATCAACTGGGCGACATCATCGCCGAGGCTTGCCGCCACGAGCCGAACGGCCCACTGCACGATGGTGACGTGCTGGTCGTGACGCAGAAGATCGTCAGCAAGGCAGAAGGACGATTGGTGGCGGTCGACGCCGACGACCCACTCAGCCACAAGAAATTGGTGGAGGATGAAGCCGTTCGCATCGTACGACGACGAGGCGACCTCATCATCACCGAAACGTCGCATGGTTTCGTGTGCGCCAACAGTGGCGTGGATCTCTCCAACGTGGAGCGGGGGCAGGCCGCCCTGCTTCCGAAGGATTCCGATCGGTCCGCGCGACGCATACGCGACATCGTCCGTGCCCGACTCGGAGTGGACGTGGGCGTGATCGTGAGCGACACCTTCGGTCGCGCGTGGCGAAAAGGTTTGACCGACGTCGCCATCGGTGTCGCGGGCATCGCGGGCGTCGTCGACTTGCGAGGTACACCCGACGCGTTGGGCCGAGTGATGCAGGTGACCGAGGTCGCCGTGGCGGATGAATTGGCGAGTGCGGCCGAACTCGTGATGGGCAAATCGTCGGGCGTCCCCGTTGCGGTCATTCGCGGCGTGGAGGCATCGTGGTTGCGCGAAGCCTCGGTGCGCGAACTGATTCGTCCACCGCAGGAGGATCTCTTCCGTTAGCGGTGGGATGTTCGCGCTACACGCCCTCCGAACCCACCAGCGTGTCGCGCACCATCGCCCCGTCCGGCACATTGCCGAGCACCGCACATCCATGCACCTGCGCACCAGCACCCACCGTGGCATTGGGGAACACGACCGAGTTCGAAACTCGGGCACCATCGGCAACGGTGGCGCCGGCTCCCACCACACTGTCGTTCACTGCAGCGCGACCATGAACCTGTGCCGACGGATGTATTGCCACGTGGCGTTCCCGTCGAACACCACCGACGAGATCCAGATTGGCCCGTACGTACGTATCCGGACGACCGGCATCGAGCCAGTAGTCGTCGGTGGGATGGGCGAACAGCTCACCACGATCCGCCAACAGGGGAAACGTGACGCGCTCCACCGAGAGCGGCGCATCACCCGGAAGGTGCTGCAACACCGATGCCTCGAACACGTAGGTGCCGGCATTCACGTAGCGGCTCGTCGCGGTGCCGGGTGCGGGCTTTCTCCACGAAACCACCCACCCTGCCGCCTGGTCGACTCGCCGACGTCTCGAAGCGCACGACGCCATATTGCGACGGATCATCCACCGGTGTGAGGTGAATGGTGGCCTGCGCACCGCTTTGCACATTGACACGATGCTGATCGATCAATTCCCGTATGGAGAGATCGCAAACGATGTCACCGTTGGCAACGACGAAAGCCTCCGACTGCTCGTGCAGACCCACGAAGCGCGCCGCAAAGCCGATTGCACCGGCGGTATCCAAGGGTGTCGACTCGATTGCGTAATGCAAACGAACACCAGCGCAACGCGCGTCGGGATACGCGGCCAAAAACGGCTCCGGCTTGAACCCGAGTGCGAGCACCGCGTCGGTAACCCCTCCTCGTGACAACTGATCCATCAGACATTCCAGGATGGTGCGCTGACCAAGCGGCAGGAGCGGTTTGGGAATGTCGTTGGTCAGGGGTCGCAGTCGGGTTCCGAAGCCCCCGACGAGAACGACGGCGAACATGCCGCGGATTGCCTACTCGCCCGAGTTGACGAACTGGTCGACGTCGCTGGCTGCGGTCGGTTGCTCGACTTCGGCGTCGTCGGGTGCAAAGACCAGTGCAACGGCGAGACCATCGTTGGCGAGGCGAACGGAGCCGAGTTCGGCGATGGACACCTTGCGCGATGGGTCGGCACCGTAGTTGTCCCAGGTCGACACCGAGAGGGTTCCTCCCTTGCCGTCACAGGCATCCCTACCTTCGGTGAGCGTGGTACCGCCGTTGATGGTGTCCGGAAATTCGAGTTCGGTGTTGGAAACCTTGATGGAGTACAGATCGAGCACGGCCGACAATTTGGCGCGGCGCTGTCCGCTCAGTACCTGCGGCTGCCACTCCACGACACCCGGGGAGCCCGAGACAAGTTTGGCGCCATCGGGAAGATCGGCGTTCACCGGCGTGTCGGGCAGGGCGACCCATTGATCGCAGACGTACACACCGAAGCCCAGGTAATACGTGTCATTGGTGATATCGGCGGCGGTTCGGTCTTCAAGCGTCTGACGTGAATATGCAATCAACGCCGCACCGAGTGCTAGGACCACGATGATGACGGTGGGGAACACGGAACCACCACGCATGCGGATACCGCGAGGGGTGCGTGTCTTGCTCTTCTCGGCGAGACGGGCGATTTTCTTGGCGGACGACGTCACGAGTTGCTCAGGCTATCGGGAAGCAATCGCACGTACGCCTCCGCGACCTCGCGTGCCGTCGCGTGGCGCTCGACGGCGTTGCGCCCACGGGCACCGAACGTTTCACGACGAGACTCGTCGGCCACCAACGACGACAGTGCCGCGCACAGTGCCTCGATGTCGTCGGGTGGAACGCCGACTCCGGCACCGGCTCGCTCGACGAGGCGGGCAATCTCGGACCCCGAGTCGACTGCGGCCACCACCGGACGACCGGCCGCCAGGATCGAATACGTCTTGGACGGCACACTGACTGCCGCCAGCCCGGCACGTAGCGGCACCACATGAATGTCACCAGTTGCCAACACTTCGGCGAGTCGATCCTCGGGCTGGTAACCGCCAAAGCGCACGTTGGGCATGTTGGCGGCCGCGTCACGCAGCGACGACAGTGCCGCACCATCGCCGTTGATGAGCACGGTCACCGACGGGGTGCGTCGGGCGAACTCCACGAGGTTCTCGAGGGACTGTGAGAAACCCACGTTCCCGGCGTACATCACCACCACCTCCGACCCGATGCCGAGTTCGCTGCGGTACGCGGTCATGCGATCGCGAGGTGTGATTCCTTGCGTGTCGACGAAGTTCTCGATCACGTGCACTCGCGACGCGTGACGCGGCGGCAATTTTGCGCGAACGTTGCGCTGCAGATCCTCCGACAGCACCACCACCGCGTGCGAGCGACGATACGTGAAGCGTTCCAACCATGAAGCAAGTGCGATGACCGCTCGATTCGTGATTGCACCGGTTGCAACCACCGCGTCGGGAAACACGTCCTGCACGTTGAAGATCAGGCGCGTGCGGCGAACTCGCGCGGCGAGCCAACCGACGATTCCCAAGGTGAGTGGTGGCGACATGGCGATCACCGCATCCACCCGCCGGGATGAGGATCGTCCACCAACCATCACCGCACAGACCCCGGCGACGATGCTGAACGCGACGAACGACACTGCTCGGCCGACCAGATTGGCCTTCGACCACGCTGCGAACGGATTCACGCGGGTGATGGACCCCCACGGCGTGATTTCCGTGCGCACGAGCCTGCCGCCCCAGCCCCGTTCGACGCGGTGCTCGCGGTACCACGGCAACGACGTGACGACGTGAACCTCGTGTCCACCTTCGGACCATTGCTCCACGATGCTGGTCATCACCCTGCCGGTGGGTGCGATGTCGGGCGCAAAGTGCGGACACAACACGACGATGCGACGACGCCTGCTCATGCCAAACACACCGTAGAGGTCATCATCACTCGGACGCCCTCCGATACACCGCAGCGAGGTCGCTTCCCGAATCGACGGCACGGTACGTCGCCGCCCGCAGTCGACCCCGTCCTTGCCACATCTCGCGCCGCTCGATGGCATCGGAGATTGCGTCGGCCCACGCCTGCACGTCGAGGTCGATGGCGTAGCCGGCGTCACCCACCACCTCGGGAAGCGCCGTGAGATTGCTGGCAACCACCGGCGCCCCCAACGCCATGGCTTCGATCACCGGTGCACCGAATCCTTCGTAGGAACTGGGAAACACCAGTGCGGCAGCCATCGCGAGCAGTCCGTCTCGGTCACGATCACCGAGACGTCCCACGAGTTTCACGCGATCCGCCAGCCGCAGTGCCGCAACCGACCGACGAACATCGTCCTGTGCCCGACCAGCCCCACCAGCGAACACCAGTTGAGTGCGGGTGTCCCGCAGCGGTCCGGCCATTACGTCGAGCAAGAACCGATGATTCTTGTGCGGATGCGTGATCGCGGGATACACCAACACGTGATCGGCCGACAGGTCGAGACGGTCGCGCAACTCACGTTCCGGCGTGCAGTTGGCGCCGAGCGACGGTTCGATACCGTGACGCACCACGCTGACGTCGTTCAGCGAAACCCCGAGTCGCTCCACCACCGTGCGCTGCACGTACGCACTGGGAACCGCAACGTGTCGGGCGCGGCGCACCGATGCGGGCATTCGTGCCGAGAGATAACGCAGTTTGATGCGGGAAAAATACTGCGGAAACACCAGGTATTGCAGATCGTGAATGGTGAGCACCGAGGGGTGGGGGCTTCGTGGTGGCACCGTTCCCCCGCCGTGGTGCACCACCCCGGCGCCACGTGCCCGCGATGCGAACCATGTTGCTTCGTGCCACACACGACGCGGTCGGCTGCGTTCGTCGGACCTCGACTCGTGGACGGCGGCGATGCGCGCCAACTCGGGATGCACGCGGGAAAAACCGCGCGGTGCGTACACCTCGAGGGAGAACTCCCCTCCGACGGCTTCGTGCAACCCCAACAGTTGTCGAACCAGGTACTGCTCGGATCCGCCGACCTCACCCGGTACACACCACAACAAATTGACTGCGATACGAGTCATCGATGCCTCACCGACACGGAGCGAATCATCGCGCACCCATCGCGACTGCATCGTCATAGGCGCACGCCACCAATTCCGCCGTCGCAGCCCACGTGGCGCCACGGGCACGCTCGATGCCGCGCTGTGACAACTCACGGCGGCGTACGAGGGCATCACGTATGCCGTCGGCGATCGAACCCGTGTCACGAGGATCCACCAGCACCGCCGCTCCGCCCGCAACCTCCTCGGTGGACGTGCCCATGCTGGTCACCACCGCGGTGCCCTGCGACATGGCCTCGAGAATCGGTAAACCGAAACCCTCCATCAGCGAGGGATAACACATCACACTCGCGCCCGCGTACACGGCGGGTAGGTCCGCATCCGCCACATGACCGACGAACCGAACGTTCGGGGAACCGGCCAGTCGTGCCGCAAGGTCGTCGCTACCCCACCCCGCACCACCGGCAACCACGAGCGGCGGCACCGACGAGCCGAGTTGCGCGTGGGCATCGAGGAGTCGGGGCAGGTTCTTGCGCGGTTCCAGCGTTCCGACGAACAACAGATATTCATCCGGCAACGCGTACGTGGCACGAACCCGAGCCACGTCGCTCGGAGACGTCGCGCGAGGACGCACGCCGAGGGGCACCAGCCGCAATCGCCGTTCGTCGAAGCCATTCGCAACACAGTCGTCGAGGGTGGATCGAGACGAACACAGCACCAGGGTGGCTCGGCGGCGCACGACCGCGAGCGAACGGGCGAACACACTTCGACCGCGGGCCGTGAAGTAGTGCGGGTGGTGCAGGAACGCCACGTCGTGCACCGTCACCACCAGGGGCACCGACGCCGATGTTGCGAACGGAATGATGCTCGTTGCATGCAGCACGTCGATTGCCCCCGTTGCGCGCTCTACGCGCGGCCAACCAAAACGAAGCGAGGTCTCGATCAACACGGGTCCACCCACGGGCAATTGCCGGACGTCGACGGTTGGCTCGTAGCCCGCCGTTGCGGGTCGACGATGCCGACCGACGACTCCGACCACGTCGACGTCGTCGCGGGCCGACAGGGCGCGACCGAGTTCCACGGCGGCGACGCCCGTACCGCCCGGCGACTGCCGCCAGCACTGCTCGAAGGTGAGCGCCACGCGCACTCGACTCATTGCACCCATTCTGTCGGCGTACGAGCGTCATGTCCGCGAGTGGGTGCGAATAGCCTGAGAACGTCGTGGCTGCAACACCGAACACCACCGTGCCTTCGAGCGATCCGTCGTTCTGGCGTGACCGTTGCGTGGTGGTGACTGGTGGTGCAGGATTCCTCGGCAGTCACGTCGTGCGACGCCTGCAGACTGCGGGTGCCACGGTCGTGGTGCCCCGCCACGCAGAGCACGACCTCACCCAACCCGGCGTCGCCACGGCATTCTTCGACCACCACCAACCGAGTCACGTGATCCATCTGGCCGCCCGCGTGGGCGGTATCGGCTACAACCAGGTCGAGCCGGCGCCCCTCTTCCTCGACAATCTGCAGATGGGCGTGAACGTCATCGAAGCAGCGCGTAGCGCCGGCGTGGAGAAAACCGTGATGCTCGGCACCGTCTGTAGCTACCCGAAGTTCACACCCGTTCCGTTTCGCGAGGAGTCGATCTGGGACGGCTACCCCGAGGAAACCAACGCCCCGTACGGCATCGCGAAGAAGGCGTTGCTCGTGCACGCCCAGGTCAACCGCCAACAGTACGGACAGCGCTTTGCGTTCGTGATTCCCACCAACTTGTACGGACCCGGCGACAAGTTCCACGAATCGGTGTCCCACGTGATTCCCGCCCTCATCAAGAAATGCGTCGACGCCACGGAGCACGGTGTCGACAAGGTGCACGTGTGGGGTACCGGCTCGGCCAGTCGCGACTACCTCTTCGTCGGCGATGCCGCCGACGCCATCGTGCTGGCAGCCGAGTTGCACGATGGCACCGAGCCGTTGAACCTGGGCAACAACCGGGAAATCACCATCCGCGAAACCGCGGAAACCATCGCTCGTATCGTCGGTTTTGACGGCGATCTGGTGTGGGACTCCACCAAGCCCGACGGTCAGCCACGGCGACGCGTCGATGCGTCGCGCGCCGAGTCGGCACTCGGCTGGCACGCCAGCACCACGTTCGAACACGGGCTGCGCGAGACGGTGGAGTGGTACCTCGCCAACCGCACCGTTGCCGAGGCCGCACCGCGTTGAGCCTTCCCCCGCCGCCACTGCCGCCGCCGCTCCCACCCGAGCCCCGTCGCGAATCGCGCGTGCCGTTCGAGTTTCGTCGCCCCAACCCGAGATTCCGGTCGACTCCCCCGTTCGTGGTGAGCAACGCGCTGATTGCCATCAACGCAGGTCTCTTCATCTGGATGACCCTCGGCGCCGTCGGCTCGGACATCCTCGGCACCACCTCCACCGATCGGTCCATGGACTTCGTCATCGCGCGAATCTTCCTCGAGCAAGGAGAGTGGTACCGCCTGGTGTCGTGCGGGTTCGTGCACTTCGGTGTGATCCACGTCGGCTTCAACATGCTGCTCCTGTACCAACTCGGTCGGCTGATCGAGCCGGTCGTCGGGTCGCTCCGCTTCGCACCGCTGTACTTAGCTGGGTTGTTGGGCGGGTCACTCGGCGCACTTCTGCTCTCACCGGATGCAGCCACGGGCGGTGCATCCGGAGCGGTGTTCGGACTCATGGCGGCGAGCGTGGTGGGCGTCGGCCAGCGCGGTGTGAATCCCCTGCGTACGGGGTTGGGCGTCACGTTCGCCATCAACGTGTTGTTCACGCTCGCCGTGCCCGGGGTGTCGGTGGGCGGACATTTCGGTGGCGCGGCAATCGGTGCTCTCGTCGGCGCGTTGTCGCTCGCGCCACGTTCGTGGCACGTTCCCGCGTGGGCCGGTGTCGTCGTGCCGATTGCGGCAAGTATCGCGTGCGTCGCAGCGGCGGTCGCCTTCGTGGTCGGTTGATGGCGATGCAACCGTTTACCCGCATGAGCACACAACCCGGCGGTGCCACCGAGACGCTGCTCGATCGCACGCCGCAAACCGGCGAGCCGGAGTGCGCGCACATCGTGAAGACCGACGGCGAAGAGTCGGCGGCGGCAAAGGTGTTGCAGGCGCGCATCGATGGCACGCCATTGGAGGCGCTCTGTGGTCATCGATGGATTCCGTCACGCGACCCCAAGCAGCTCCCACTGTGCACCAAGTGCAAGGACATCTACGACACGTATCGCGTGTTCAACGACGGTTTGCACGAAACACCGAGCGATTAGCTGCGGCGCAGTTGGCGCCCCGTCGACTAGCGAAAATCGCGGGCCGCCATACGAATCGGCACGCGCAACTCGGTGAACCGTTCGCCGATCACGTTCACCACACCTTCTGCGTACTGCACACGACCGTGCACGAGCAGTGCGCTCGCTCGACGCAACACCTCGGCATGACGAACCCAGCACCCGCGTGAACACAACACGTTGATGAGCCCCGTTTCGTCCTCCAGACTGAAGAACGTCGTGCCCTTGGCGGTCATGGGGCGTTGCCGATGCGTCACCACGCCGGCCACCAGCACTCGTGTTCCCGATTCGTGCACTTCGCCGGCGGAATTGCGTGCCAGATCATCGAGTTCGGTTGCGGTGAGTACGCCCAGTTCACGCAACGAATCGCGGAGGAACACCGTCGGATGACCGTCGGGTGAAACTCCCGTCGCCCACAAATCCGCCACCGCCTCCTCCACCGGTTGCATGCCGGGCAAGTGCGGCGTGGACACCGTGGCGGTGCCTGCAAGTCGATCCGCGGACGACTCCACGACGGCACCCGCATTCCACAACGCCGTTCGTCGTGACACATCGAACGACTCACCGAACACACCGGCGGTGGCGAGCGCCTCGAGTTGCTTCACCGAAACACCCGGTACGCGACGCACGAGATCCTCGATGTCGACGAACGGCCGTGCCGCCTCGATACGGGTGGCAAGTTCGACGCCGATACCGCGCACCGAGCCGATGCCGAGACGAACGGCGAGACCCCCGGTGGATCGAGGGTCGGTCTCCAACCATGCACCGGCGCGTGATGCATTGATGTCGGGAGTGCGCACCACCACCCCGTGACGACGCGCATCCTGCACCAACGTGTGGGGCGACCAAAACCCCATCGGTTGCGAGTTGATCAATGCCGCACAAAAAATCGCCGGCTCGTGCAGTTTGATCCACGCCGAGGAATACACGAGATAGGCGAAGCTCACCGAATGACTCTCGGGAAAGCCGTAGTTGGCGAAAGCCGCCATCTTGTCGTAGATCTCATCGGCGACGGCACCGGTGATGCCGCGTTGCGCCATTCCCGCATACAAACGATCGCGTAGTCGGGTCATTCGGGCACGCGAACGTTTCGAGCCCATTGCTTGTCGCAACTCATCGGCCTGCGTGGGAGTGAAACCCGCGACGTCGATCGCCATTTGCATGAGTTGCTCCTGGAACAACGGCACGCCGAGCGTTTTGCCGAGACTGTTCTCCAGTAACGGGTGCAGGTACGTGACGGGCTCCGAGTCCGTTTCGACGACGGATGGCTGGTGCTGAAACCACCCTGGATGGGTCGGTCGAAGATAGAGCAACCTCCACCACGAGGTCGTAGAACCGGCGCGGCTTCAGCCGCGGCAACGTGGACATTTGCGCGCGGGACTCCACCTGGAACACCCCCACGCTGTCGGCGCGGCACAACATCGCGTACACCTCGTCTTCTTGCGGAATCTCCGCCAGGTCGATGTGCTTGCCGCGAAACTCGGCGATGTAGTCGGTGGCCCGGTGCAACGCCGACAACATGCCGAGCCCCAGGAGGTCGAACTTCACCAGATCGATCGCCGCGCAGTCGTCCTTGTCCCACTGCAACACGCTGCGATCCGGCATGGTGGCCCACTCCACGGACACACCTCGCTGACGGGACGATCGCAAATCACCATGCCACCGGAGTGGATGCCGAGGTGACGCGGTGCATCCTGCACTCGCCCGAGAATTCCACCACCAAATGCGGAACCGTTACTTCATGGCCACTCGGCCAGTTGATGAGCTCCAGGATCGATCGATCTGCTGAATGCATCCTGTTCGGCACCCGAGTAGCCGAGCGCGCGCGCCATGTCGCGTACGGCGGAACGGGCGCGGTACGTGATGACGTTGGCCACCTGTGCCGCATGCGTCCGCCCGTAGCGCTCGTACACGTACTGGATGACTTCCTCGCGGCGATCACTTTCGATGTCGAGATCGATGTCCGGCGGACCATCACGTTCGGTGGAAAGGAACCGCTCGAACAACAACCCGAGCGATACCGCGTCGGCCTTGGTGATGCCGAGCGAAAAACACACCGCGCTGTTGGCAGCACTCCCGCGACCCTGACACAGAATGTCGTTGCGTTCGCAGAACTGCACGATGTCCCACACCACGAGGAAGTAGCCGGCGAACCCCAACCGGTCGATCACCTCCAACTCGTGGTCGATGGTGCGCCACGCACGCGAACGCAACGACAGGTCCTCGTTCGTACCCAGCGGACGCTCGCCGTAGCGGCGCCTGCCCCCCGCTTCGGCGAGTTGTCGCAAAAACCGAATCTCGCTCAACCCACCAGGACACGGGTACGGCGGCAACTTCGGCGCAATCAGCGACAGATCGAACGCCACATGATGCGCGATGTCGGCGGCGCGCGACACCACACCCGGGTACCGTGCGAATCGTCGCTCCTGTTCCGACGCGCTACGCAAACACGCGGTGGCGGCCGGCGGAAGCTGCGGGTCGAGCTCATCCAAACTGCAACGATGGCGCACGGCGGCAAGCGCACATGCCACCACATGGTCGCCCGGCACGGCATACGACACGTCGTTGGTGGCCACCGACTCCACCCCGCATGCCGCCGCAATGCCCACCAGCGCATCGTTGCGCCACGCATCCAGCGGGTCGCCGTGATTCCACACCTCCACCAACACGCGGTCACGACCGAATGCGTCGATCAACAACTCGAGTGATCGTCGTGCGGCACGCGGGCCATCGGCGTGCAACGCCCGCGCGAGTGGACCATCGGTGGCGCCGGTGAGGACGAAGCAACGACCGCCCACACGCTCGGCCAGCGACGGCACGTCGAACACCGGCTGCGACTTCGTCCCGCGCATTTGACCATCGGTGAGCGCCTGCGACAATGCGACGTACCCCGTCGGGCCATCGGCGATGAACACCAGGTCGCCATGGGGTTGAACGGTCGTGCCGTGTGCATCACCGGAACGGCACGACACCTCGGCACCGAACACGGTGCGTATTCCCACCTCGCGTGCGGCCTGGGCGAACCGCACCACGCCGTACAAGCCGTGGCGATCCGTGAGCGCCAGTGCGCTCAACCCGAGTTCGTGCGCCACCTCCACGAGGCGTTCGGGTGATGAGGCCCCGTGCAGGAACGAAAACTGCGAACGACAGTGCAATTCGGCGTACTCATCGCACAGCGACACTCACTCACGATAGCGAACATATGTTCGTAGGGCGACCGCAAGGCCGCCCCGAACCCCCGCGTCGGCAACGTCGTACGCCTCCTCGGGGGTGAACCAGCGCGCATACGGACTCTCGCCCTCGCCGGGTCGCGGATCCTCGTCACCTGCGAACAACACGTACCGCACGTCGAAGTGTCGATGACCCCGCGGACCCGGGTGCACATCCAGATGAATGAGGAGCGGACCATCCGGCGGATGCGTCACCTTCATACCCAACTCCTCCCGTGATTCACGTACCGCGGCGTCGGCGGGATGTTCGCCGTCATCGATGTGGCCACCCGGCTGCAACCACAAGCCCAAGCGCTTGTGCAAGTGCAACACCACACCTCGTCGTCCCACCACCAGCGCCGACGCAGTGACATGACGAATGTCCGCCTGCTCGCTGAAGGGTGCCTCGAGCCCTGGCACCACCGACAAGAACTCGTCGATGGATCGTCGTTCACGCTCGTCGACCGGTGTTGCCGCGCGAAAGTGCGCACACAACGCGGCAACGACGTGCGCATCGTGCGGCGACATGGTGGGCACGCAGACACCGTAGTGCTCGTGTGCATCGCGTGCGTCGTGTTCGTCAGGCATACCATGCCGCACGTCGCCACACGTGGTGTTCGAGCACGGCGATCATCGCACGCGTTTGCTCCGTGCCGCGTTCGCGCAACAACAGTTGCAAACGTACGGCCCGACGCGCCCGCCGTACATCCCACCAGCGCTCCTCGACCGGCCACGGACCCGCCCACGCCAACACGTCGTAGGTGGCCGAACCCATTCGCACGACGGCCGGCTCGTCGCTCATCGCATGTCGGGAGGTCACGCCCACGGGTCGGCCATCGGTGCCGTGCACGTCGATGTGCGCGTCCGGCGCAGCATCGAACACCAACGATGGCGCCGGTGACGGCAACGAGCCGCGCCACGTCACCGGCATCGCCACCTCGCGCGCAACGCGACGCTCGAGATCCACCGCATCACTACGCACGAACTCGAACCACCGCGCCGGATCACGGCCACCACGCCACGTCGGAATGGTGACCGACTCGGCCCCGTGCATATCTACGACACGACGAATCGCGCGTTGCGCATGGCGGTCGCCGTCGCGTTCCCCACCCCACAGCGAGGCCTGACGTCCGGCGTCGACCACCATCTGCTCGGGCGACAACCGCACACCCACCACCCCGCTGGTGGGTGCATCGTGTTGAACCCATGCATCGAGTTGCCAGCGAACGCTCTCGACGATTGCGCCCGCGCTCCAACCATCGGCGCGGTACCACATGCGTTCGCTTCGCTCACCATGGTCGGACTCCAACGACACGTGCAGCCGAACCACCGACAAACCGTGTGCCACCAGATGTCCCACCACGGCGGTGGCAAGTTGATCGACGATTGCCAGCACCGCGTCGCGTGATTCGACGGGCGAATCGAACTGGTGCGAGCACACCCGATCGGGTGGCGGTGCAACCGTGAGCGGTGGGTGACGGTCCATTCCGTGCGCCAGCCGGAACAAATCGCGACCGAATGCGCCGAGTCGGGCGATGAGGTCGGCTTCGCTCAGCGTTGCAACATCGCCGAATCGGTACAACCCGAGTCGCTGCAGGAGCGACACCACCTCGCGATACGACGCAACGTCATCGGCACCCGGAACCCCCGCACCCACCGCACCGATGACCTCCACGCACTGCACCAATGCATGCACCGGCGTGTCGGAGAGAACGTTGCGTGATGCACCGGGAGCAACGACGTGCGGTGTGCCCGTGTGCAAGGAGTGCTGCGCGGCGATTGCCGCGGCAAGACGACCGTCGGCGATACCGATGCCGAAGCGAGGTCGTGCCGTACCCGTGCCATGCGCCGCGCCGGTGTCATGCGCCGCGCCCAGCTGTCGTTGAATTGCCGCACGCACCAATGCCGCCAACGCATCGTCCCCACCGGCATGACGCGACGGCCCCCGCGTGGCAAACACGATGATGCCCGGCGCAGTGACCTCAACCAACGGCACATGGGCCACCACCGCACGAACGACGGGTTCGAAGGCACTGCGCGCACTGCACCCCAACGCATCGGCATACGCCGACCAGTGCGGGAACTGGACGACTACGACACGCGTTGGTTGGTCACGCATGACAAATCGAGCGTTGCCTCGCGCGGCACCGGGCAGCGCCGACCTCCCACACGCAGGTGCACGAGCCGCTGCGTGATGTGCGAGCCACCACGTTCGATACCCGCCCACGAAACGGTGTTTGCCTGCACGTCGAGATCGGCGACGAAGGCGCGCGATGCATTGCCGCTCGTGCGCGACGTCGGCAACGCACCAGGAACGTCCACCACCAACAACACCGACTGACGCGCAACGATGCGGGACTGCAACCGTCGCGCGTCGTGCCCGGTGAGTGACGCCGGCGGCGCAACGATGAGCACGTCGAACCCCTCCACGAGTGCCGCCACCGTGGTCACCCACTCACGACTTGCCGACGGGGGTTGTGCAAGAACGAGGCGCTCGATCGCCACACCTGCCTCCACCGCCGCACCCACACCGAGGTGCGGCACACCGACCACCGCCAACCATGATCCGACCCGAGTTGCTGCCGCCGAGACCGCCAGTGCCGCACTCAGCGCAGCATCGCCCGTGCACGCCACCGTGCGACCACGCACCACCCCACCATCGGTAAACAGCGACAACAACGATGGAGCAACGGGCAGCGGGGCGCGCACGGCTGGCATGCCGAGACGAGAACGTAGGTCAGTAGCCACCCCCACACCATAGCGAACAGGTGTTCGCCCCACTCCGGGCAGCACGAACCCCTCTCCTAGAGGGATTATGCGAGGTGCAGCAAGCCGTAAATAATCGACTCTTCGAGGGCCCGCCAGGACGCTTCGATGATGTTGGACGACACGCCGATGGTGGTCCACGTGCGATCGCCGTCCGTCGCGTCGATCAACACTCGAGTGACGGCGCCCGTCGCCGATGACGAGTCGAGGATACGCACCTTGTAGTCGGTGAGATGTACACGGGACAACTGCGGGTACTTCTGTGCCAAGCACGCGCGCAACGCGGTGTCGATGGCGTTCACCGGACCGTTTCCTTCCGCAGTGTGCACTTCACGATGGTCGCCGATCCACACCTTCACCGTGGCTTCGGTGGTGAACGAGCCGCTGGTGGATTCGTCGGTGATGACGCGCATCGACTCCACGTTGAAGAAGTTCTGCTCCCAACCCGTGGCGCGGCGCATCAACAACTCGAGCGATGCGTCGGCCGCCTCGAAGTGGTAGCCCTCGAATTCCAACCGCTTCAGCTCGTCGAGAATCGAGTTGATCACCGCACCGTCGGCATCGAGTCCGAGCTCCTGCGCCTTCATCGAGATGGTGGCCCGTCCCGCCATCTCCGACACGAGAAATCGCGTGCCGTTCCCCACCAGATCCGGTGATACGTGCTCGTAGGCATCCTTGGCGCGCGCAATCGCCGATACGTGCAAGCCTGCCTTGTGCGCGAACGCCGACGTGCCGACGTACGGTGCCTGCGGGTTCAACGGGCGGTTCAACACCTCGGCCACGTGGTTGCTCACCGACGTGAGGTGCTCCAGACGCCCCGCCGGCAGACAGTCCAAGCCCATCTTCAGCTGAAGGTTCGGGATGATGGTGGTGAGGTTGGTGTTGCCCGTGCGCTCACCCAAGCCGTTGAGCGTTCCCTGCACGTGACGTGCACCCGCGCGAACCGCTGCGAGTGAATTGGCGACCGCGCAACCGGTGTCGTCGTGGCAGTGGATACCGATGATGGCGTCATTCCCCACGTGTCGCGCCACATCGGCGACGATCGATTCGATCTCGTGCGGCAACGATCCACCGTTGGTGTCGCACAACACCAAGTGCGAAGCGCCATTCACCACCGCTGCTTCGAGCACGCGCAGGGAGAACTCCGGGTTGTTCTTGTAGCCGTCGAAGAAGTGCTCGAGATCCACCAACACCAATCGATCATGACTGCCGAGGTACTTCACCGAGTCGGCGACCATCGCCACACCCTCGTCGAGCGTGGTCTGCAGCGCGGTTTCCACGTGGTAGTCCCAGGCCTTTGCCACGATGCATACCCCGGTCGTTTGCGCGTTGATCAGGTTGCGCAAGGTCGCGTCGTCATCGACCTTGCCCGACGGACGCCGCGTACTACCGAACGCCACCAGCGTCGACGTCGTGAGCGTCAGTTCGCGCTTGGCGCGCGCGAAGAACTCCTCGTCCTTGGGGTTTGCGCCCGGCCAGCCACCCTCGATGTAGTGCACACCGAGCAAATCCAGCTGCTCGGCAATGCGCAACTTGTCGTTGACGCTCGCCGACACGCCCTCCACTTGCATGCCGTCACGCAGTGTGGTGTCGAACACCTCCACCGTGTCGGCGGGCAACACGAGACGAGCCGGCATGACTACTTGGCGAGCTCGCACCAATGCGCGTACTTCTTCTCCTGGCCTCGAACCGCGCGGGCGTACATCGCGGCGATCGCGCGGGTCTTGGGACCCGGGCACGGAATCTCGCGCTCGTCCACCGAACGCACCGAGCCCACCTCGGCGGCGGTACCGCAGGCGAACACTTCTTCGGCGATGTACAGGTCGCTGCGTGCGATGTTGTCGACACGAATCTCGTAGCCGAGATCCCGCGCAATGGTCATCACGCTGTTTTGCGTGATGCCTTCGAGCGCACCCGCCGAGAGTGGCGGCGTCAGGATCACGTCGTTGCGCACCACGAAGATGTTCTCGCCGGTGCACTCCGCAACGAGTCCGTTCGGTGCGAGCATGATGGCTTCGTCGTAGCCGGCCTTCAAGGCCTCCACCTTCGCCAACGATGAATTCACGTAATTGCCGACGGTCTTGGCCGCGGGCGGCATCGTGTTGTGGTCGTGGCGAGTCCACGAGGAAATCTTCATCCGCACGCCCTTCTCCACCGCGTCGTCGCCGAGGTAGGCACCCCACGGCCAGCACGCGATGGCAACGTCCACCTTGCACGGCATGGTGTTGAGGCCCATCTCGCCGTAGCCGTAGTAGGCAAGCGGGCGAACGTAACAGGACGGCAGCCCGGTCGATGCCACGGTGTCCTTGGTCGCCTGCACCAACTCCTCCACCGAGTACGGCATCGGCATTCCCATGATCTTGGCGCTGTTGTGCAGGCGAACGATGTGGTCGGTCAATCGGAAGATCGCGGGGCCCTTGTCCGTTTCGTAGGCGCGAATGCCCTCGAACACACCGGTTCCGTAATGCAGGGTGTGGGTGAGCACGTGCACGTTTGCATCGGCCCAGTCCACGAGCGATCCGTTCATCCAGATCTTTGGTGTCGTCGTGATCGGCATCGTGACCCCTTTTCGTGCGCCGTATTGACGCTATCCGTGGAGTCTTCGACAGATCTCGTCGCCGACCGCCACCGTGGTACCACTCGTTGGCTGCGCGCATGCGTCGCGAATCGCACCTGCGGCTCGCGACTCGCCGAGATAATCCAACATGAGCGCGGCCGACAAGATCGCCGCCACCGGATTGGCCACGCCCTTGCCCGCGATGTCGGGAGCCGAGCCGTGTACCGGCTCGAACAACGACGGACCGGTGCGGGCCGGATTCAAGTTGGCCGACGACGCCAGGCCGATTCCGCCACTGACGGCGCCACCAAGATCGGTGAGGATGTCACCGAACAAGTTGTCGGTCACGATCACGTCGTAGCGGTGGGGATCCTGCACGAAGTAGATGCACGCTGCGTCCACATGGTTGTATGCCGTGCCGACACCGGGGAACTGCGCGGCAACCGAATCGAACGCGCGCTGCCAGAGGTCCCCCGCGAAGGTCAGCACGTTGGTTTTGTGTACGAGGGTCACGTGCTTGCGCTCACGCGACGAGGCCAGCTCGAACGCGTACCGAATGCAACGCTCGACCCCGAAACGAGTGTTCACGCTTCCCTGCGTGGCAACTTCATGCTCGGTGCCGCGCCGCAACACGCCACCTTCCCCCACGTATGGGCCCTCGGTGTTCTCGCGAATCACCACGAAGTCGTGCGGTGCGGTGTGACCCGGACCCGTACCAACGAAGGGTCGCTGGTTGATGTACAGATCGAGACTGAAACGCAACTTGAGGAGGAGCCCGCGCTCGATCACGCCGGGTGGCACCCCCGGTGTGCCAACCGCGCCGAGCAGGATCGCGTCGAATCCGCGCAACGCCTCGAGCGTGTCGTCGCTCAGTACTTCTCCGTCGCGCAAGAAGCGTGCACCGCCGAGATCGAAGAACGTGGTGTCGAGTTCCACTCCGCTCGCGCGCACCACCTTGAGTGCTTCGGCGGTGACTTCGGGACCGATTCCGTCGCCGCCGATCACCGCAACACGATGCACGGAGCGAGTCGTGGCCGCATTCACCCCAATCAGGCTAGGGAGGTATGGGTATCCTGACGATATGCCGACACACCGTTTATCGCGTGTTGCCCTCGAACGCTTGCAGGCCGAACACCTCGACCTCACGACTCGCGGTCGCATCGAGGTTGCCGCGCGAATCGGTCGGGCCCGCGAGATGGGTGATCTGAAGGAAAACGGCGACTACCACGCCGCAAAGGACGAACAGGGCCACATGGAGGGTCGCATTCGCCAGATCGAAGCCATCCTGGAGAACCACGAGATCGTCGAGGTGCTCGACAACGGCAGGATCGATCACGGCTGCATCGTCACCATCCTCTACGAAGGCGACGCCCCGTCACAGGCAGAGAAGTACCTCATCGGCCACATGGAGGAGCGCCCGGACGACCCGAGCATCAGCGTGATGAGCGCCACCTCACCCCTTGGCGCGGCGCTACTCGGCGCAAAGGAGGGTGACTCCGTCACCTACGACGCTCCCCAACGGCTCGCTCACCGTTACCGTCGTACGCGTGGAGGCATGCCTGTAACGTGATCCGCCGCACGCACGCTGCGCGAGACGGATTCCCCGCAGGTCACGACGTTGAACTTCCCGGGCGTGGTCGCACGTTCGTGCGCGAGGTCGCGGGCCCGCCCGGTGCACCGACGGTCGTTCTGCTGCACGGCTGGACCGCCACGGCCGACCTCAATTGGTTCACGTGTTTCGAGCCACTCGGTGAACACTTTCGCGTCCTGGCGCCCGATCACCGCGGACACGGACGCGGTATTCGCCCGCGCGGCAGCTTTCGTCTGCACGACTGTGCCGACGACGTCGCGGCGATCGCCGACGCCTTCGGGGTGAGCACGTTCATCCCCGTCGGTTACTCGATGGGTGGCGCGATCGCGCAGCTCGTCGCATCTCGTCACGAACAACGAACTCGCGGACTCGTGCTGGCCGCCACCGCCGGCTACTTTTCCTCGTCACGCGACGAGCGCCTCAACTTCCTCGGTCTCACCGGTCTGGCGCGACTCTCCAAGCTCACCAGCGCTCAAGCGCGGGCATGGATCACCGAACAGGTCTACCTGCAACGCAAGACGCACCAGTTGGCCGACTGGGCCGCTCGCCAAATCGCCAGCCACGACTGGCGCCACGTGTTGGAGGCAGGAAGCGAGATCGGCGCGTTCGATTCGCGGCCGTGGCTCGGCGAGGTTGCAGTGCCGTCGGCGATGATCATCACCACCAACGACAAGGTCGTGCCACCGCGACGCCAAGAGGAGTTGGCCGCGTCGCTGCGGCTGGCCACCGCCACGCATCGAGTCGATGCGGGTCACGATGCCGTGTTCGCCGCGCGAGAGCGCTTCGTGCCGCTGCTCGTCGATGCGTGCCAACGGGTGGTGCAGCACAGTCGCATCGCCTAGCCGCGACGTCACCGCGGGCTCTTTCGCCCGGGTTTCTTCTTGATGACGGGTGGCGACACGTCGGAGACCGTTATCGCGTCGCGCCACAAGCGCTCGACGGCGTCGGCCAACGAGCCCTTGGCGTTGCCCGGATCGGTGACGATTTCGTCGGGTGTGTCGGCGAAGCGCAACACCGAACCGACACCGTCGTCGCCGACCACCACCACCAGCCGCACCCGGCGACGCCGTGGGTGCACGCTCGGAGGCACGTCGCTTTCGTTCTCGTCGTCCACGGGCGCAGCCCACCCACACGTGAGAACCGCTGCGGCATCGAACATGCGGGCAATCGAGCTGCCGCGGGATTCCAGCAGTTCGTACACGTCGCCATGTTCGGCAAGAAACGAGATGCGTAGCGCCCCGTCGGTATTGGTGTCGATACCCGAGGGGTCGACCACGCTGATGCCGTAGAGGCGGGCCCGCTTCAGGTCGAAACCCGAGAGCGAAAGGTTGAGGCTGTGCTCGACGCAGGTCGCCAGGGCGACCGGGGAAATGGTGTTGGTGTTCATGCCCTCTTGTGTGCATGACGACGGGCAAATCGGCAATGTTTCCTCGAACGCGTCTAGCGTCTGCATCCGGCATGTCCACTTCGTCCGTGCGTTCGGCCATGTCGCTGTTCGGCGGGTTCTTCGCGCTCGCCATCGCCTGGATGACGGTGCTTCCGCTCTTTGCCGGACCGGACGAGCCGGCCAACTTCATCAAGTCGGCGGCGGTGGTGCGCGGCCGATTCGTTGGCGAACCGATTCCCGCGAGCGTTACCACGTCGTTCTGGTCGACGTACGTCGACATCGATCCCCAATTCGGCACGGCACAACTCGTCCCGTGGTGCTTCGTCGGACAACCCCAGACCCCGGCGTGTTCCGCCCCGCTGCAGTCACTGGCGCCGGTCGAACCCGCACGAACCGACATGGGTCGCTATCCGCCACTTGGTTTCGTCCCCGCGGGCATCGGCACGTTGGTCGGTCCGAGCGACACCGGAGCGAGGGCGGCCCGATTCACCACGGCGGTCGTCTGCTGTGCGATGCTCACCGTGGCGGCACAACTCCTGCGCCGACGACGGCGATCACTCGTACCACTGTTGGTCGCCGCCACCCCGGGAGTCGTCTTTTTGTCCTCGGTGTCGAGCCCGAGTGGCGTTGAGATCGTCTCGGCAATCGCGGCGTGGACCGCGCTGTGGATCGGTATCCACGAGCGGTGGTCGTTGCCCTCCACGATCGCCGTCTTCGTCGGTGCCTCGGCACTGCTCATCGTCGCCCGACCCGCAGGAATCGTCGCCGTCATCGTCATGGTCGCATGCGCGGCCATCGCCGATCACGATGCGCTCCGCCGCGCCGCACTTCGACGCCGCCGAGAGCTCGGCGTCATGGCGGCGGCGGTGACGGCCAGCATCGCGTGGTACGTCACCACGTACGACCACAACTTCGGTGTGCGACTCGACGTGGAGCGGCGCGTCACCTCTCTCACCACCATCGCCTCGCGATCGCTCAGCGACCTTCCGCGCTTGGTCGCAGAGTCGGTCGGAAACTTCGGATGGCTCGATACGCCGAGCCCCACGTTCGCCGTGTGGATCATCGTGGGTCTCACTGCAACACTTGCGATGCGGGCCGCTCAACGGGCATCCGTGCGCCAACGGCTCGCGTTGGGTGCCCTTGCACTCTGCGTTCCCGTGTGGCACATCGCCTTGAACATCAATTATCAGGACCTCCTCGGTAGCTATGGTTCGCAAGGACGTCACCTCACACCACTCATCGTCGGGCTTCCGCTGGCGGCGGTGATGCGCCGCGCACATCACCCATCGGACTCGTCGGTGGCCGGTCTCGTGTTGTGCGTGCACGCGTGGTGCGTCCTGGTGGCGCTGCGGCGTTATTCGAGCGGAGCGGGTGGCGACGACCTGCTCGGTTTCGTCACGAACCCCGTATGGACTCCTCCGCTCGGCATGGCGACCACGTTGCTCATCGTTGCGCTCGCGCACATCGCTGCCTGGTGGGCGCTCCGCGGTCCACGTCGATCGTGACGACCCAAACACATCGTCCGGCAGGCAGAATGGAACGGTGACGCCTCTCACCCTCCCGCAAAAAGTGTGGGACCGTCACGTGGTGCACCGCGACGACAACGGCAACGAACTGCTCTACATCGACCTGCATCTCGTGCACGAGGTGACGAGCCCGCAGGCATTCGATGGACTGCGCCTGAACGGCCGGCGCGTACGCCGACCCGACCTCACCGTGGCAACGGAAGACCACAACGTGCCGACCAAGGACATCCATCTTCCCATCGCGGATCCGATCTCGGCCAAACAACTCGATGTCATGCGGAGGAACGCGGTCGAATTCGGCATCACGTTGTACAAGATGGGTGACGCCGGTCAAGGCATCGTGCACGTGATCGGTCCGGAACAAGGTCGCACCCTGCCGGGCATGACCATCGTGTGCGGCGACAGCCATACGGCCACCCACGGCGCGTTCGGGGCGCTCGCATTCGGCATCGGAACATCCGAGGTGGAGCACGTGCTCGCCACGCAAACGCTCCCCCAATCTCGACCCAAATGGATGAGTGTGTCGGTGGACGGTGAACTGCCGCCTGGCGTCACCGCAAAGGACATCATCCTGGCCATCATCGGTCGCATCGGCACCGGTGGCGGCATCGGCCACGTGATCGAGTACCGCGGCTCGGCGATTCGCTCGCTGTCGATGGAAGGCCGTATGACCATCTGCAACATGTCGATCGAGGCGGGCGCTCGCGCCGGCTTGGTGGCACCCGACGACACCACGTTTTCGTACCTCGAGGGTCGCACCCATGCACCGAGTGGTGCGTCGTGGGAAGCCGCACTCGACGATTGGCGCACACTGCGCACCGATGCCGGCGCAACGTTCGACAAGAACGTGGAGATCGATGCATCGACGCTCACGCCGCACGTCACCTGGGGCACCAACCCCGCACAAGTCGCATCCATCGACGGAGTCGTTCCGTCGCCCGATCAGTTCGACGACGCCACCGCCCGCGACAACGTGGCGCGGGCACTCGACTACATGGGTCTCACCGCCGGGGCGCGAATTCGTGACATCGCCGTCGACACGGTCTTCATCGGTTCGTGCACGAACAGCCGAATCGAGGATCTCCGTGCAGCAGCCGACGTCGCCAAGGGCCGGAAGGTGAAAGTCAAGCGGGCCATGGTGGTACCGGGTAGCCACGCCGTCAAACAACAGGCCGAGCGCGAGGGTCTCGATCGAGTGTTCATCGACGCCGGCTTCGACTGGCGCGAGCCCGGATGCTCCATGTGCCTGGCGATGAATCCCGACAAACTCGCCCCACAGGAGCGTGCCGCCAGCACCAGCAACCGCAACTTCGAGGGTCGCCAGGGTCGTGGCGGTCGAACCCACCTCGTCTCCCCCGCCGTTGCCGCAGCCACCGCCCTCTGCGGACACTTCGCCACACCGAAGGATCTCTCGTGAAACAGGTTCGAGTGGTATCCGGTCGTGCGGTGCCGCTCAAGCGCAGCGATGTCGACACCGATCAGATCATTCCCGCCGAATGGCTGAAGCGGGTCGAGCGAACGGGTTTCGAGAAGGGCCTCTTTTCCACCTGGCGCGATGACCGAAACTTCGTTCTCAACGACGAGCGGTACACGGGTGCCAGCATCCTCGTTGCCGGACCCAGTTTCGGCGTCGGCTCCTCGCGTGAGCACGCGGTGTGGCGCTGCAGCAGTACGGCTTCGACGTGGTGATTGCGCCGAGTTTCAGCGACATCTTCCGCAACAATTGCACCAAGAACGGTCTGGTTCCCGTGGTGCTCGATGCCCAAGTCGTGGAATCGCTCTGGGCAGTGATCGAAGCCGACCCCACCACCGAGATAACGGTGGACGTGGAACGACTCCTCGTGGAAGTTACCGCACACGGAATACGTCACCCGTTCGTCTTGGACGCCTCCACCCAGGAACGCTTCCTTCTGGGCCTGGACGACATCGGCATCACGATGTCGCACGACGCGCGCATCAGCGACTACGAGCGCCGTCGCCCCATGTGGCTCGCTCAACGCTGAGACCAACCTTCGCGGACACTCACTTCGCCCGCCGCTACGCGCGCCGTGATCTCCCGGCGCTCTGCGCCGTTTGTTGGCCCGGCGCTACGCGCCGTGTGGCGTGATGAAACTCTCCAGATTCGCAAGGCGCTTGTCGTTGGAAAACACCTCGATCGGCGGTTGAGGCTGTAGGCGAAGGCCTCGCTGGATGATTCTGCACGTGGTGTGCTGGTTGTATTCGGCGAGGGAGATGGCCCAGCCGTCGCGCCCTGCTCGAGCGGTGCGACCCGAGCGATGCAGATACGTCTTCACATCGATGGGCGGTTCGTAGTGGATGACTGCCGCCACGTCGTCGATGTCGATTCCCCGGGCGGCGACATCGGTGGCCACCAGCACGTTGAGGGTTCCGTCGGTGAATTTGGCGAGTGATTTCTCACGGGCAGCCTGCGACATGTCGCCGTGCAGCGCCGACGCCCGCACGTTGAGTTTCTGCAGGGCTTCCTCCACCTTGTCGCACAGGCGCTTGGTGTCGCAAAAGACGACGGTCTTTCCGGCACCGGCGGCAATCGCCGCAATCACCCGGTCCTTGTCCATTCGATGCACCGCCAGGAACAGGTGTCGCATGGTTCCCACCGTGGCCGTTGGCGCATCGATGGACACCTCCTTGGGGTCCTTCATGTAGCGACGTACCAGATTGCCAACCTGACCGTCGAGCGTGGCCGAAAACAGCATGGTCTGATGTACCCCGGTCACGTGTCGCAACACCCACTCCACTTGCGGCATGAAGCCCTCGTCGGCCATGCGGTCGGCTTCGTCGATCACCACCACCTGCACATCGGCAAGCGTGAGCTCCTCTGCCTTCAGGAGGTCGATCAGACGAAGGGGGGTGGCCACGACGATCTCGACTCCCGTGGCAAGGCTGGCGATCTGGTCGTCTCGCGACGCACCGCCGTACACCGCCAGAACGCGTCGGTCGCAATGCGCACCGATGGGCTCGAGCACCTCGGCAACCTGGAGCGCCAATTCTCGTGTCGGAACCAGCACCAATCCACGTGGTGCGCGAGGGCGAGCAGCGGCATCCACCCGTGAGAGCATCGGGACACCGAAGGCCAGGGTTTTGCCCGATCCGGTGCGAGCGCGACCGCACACGTCGGCGCCGGTGAGCGCAACCGGAATCGCCTCGGTTTGAATCGCGAACGGCGCGGTGAAGCCCGCCGCGGCGAGGCCGGCATCCACATGGCTCGGAACGCCGAGTGCGGCGAACTCCGTGGACTGCGACATGGACTCGGTTCACGCTACTTGCCGGGTGTCGCACCCTCCCCTTGACTGACTCGTGAGTCAGTATCGGCTGACAAGTCAGACAGTAGACGGCGCCTACGTTTCTCGCTATGGTGCTTCTTCGGTATTGACACTAAGGAGGTGCACTCATGACACACGCTGCGACAACTCAACACATCACCGGCGATGGCCGCGTGGTTCTTCATGACGTGCGCACCGGTCGCAAGGGTCCGGCCTACGACTGGCAAGCGGTGCTCATTCCGAGTGACACGGTGTTCGAGGCGTCATTGCAGATGATGCTCGCCACACCGGCGGTAGCTGGTCGCTCCCGCAAGTCGCGACGTCGTTCATGATCAACGATCTCTCCAAGGTTGGTGCCCACCGACCCAACCGACTGTTGATGCTCGGCTGCGGGTCGGTCGCTCAAGCCACCATTCCGCTCCTCATTCGTGATGTGAGGCTCGCGCCGTCGAGCATCACCGTCGTCGACTTCGTCGACAATCGCAATCGCATCTCCGAGGCCATTGCCGCGGGCGTCAACTACGAACAAGGACGGGTCACGCAGGAGAATCTCGACGAATTCCTCTCGGCACGCGTGGGCAACGGCGACATGATCCTGGATCTGGCCTGGAACATCGATTGTCCGACCATCCTCACCTGGTGTCGCGAACACGGCGTGCGGTACCTCAATACCAGCGTGGAACTCTGGGACCCCTACTACGACATGCACAACACGCACCCGTTGGAACGAACCCTCTACGTACGTCACCAGAGCATTCGTCGCATGATCGATTCCTGGCCCGACAACGATGGTCCGTCGGCCGTGCTCGAACACGGTGCCAACCCGGGTCTGGTGAGCCATTTCGCCAAGCGGGCCCTGGGCGAGATCGCCACCGCGTTGCTGAAGGACAAGAAGGCGGGCGATCGCGCGAAGTTCATCGAGGGTGCCCTGGCCGAGGGTCGCTACAACACGTTGGCAATGCTCACCGGCACCAAGGTCATCCACATCAGCGAGCGCGACACGCAAATCACCAGCGCCCCCAAGCGCGTGGATGAATTCGTCAATACGTGGTCGATCGAGGGCTTCTACGAGGAGGGTGTGGCACCCGCCGAGCTCGGCTGGGGAACGCACGAACGTTGGTTGCCGCACAACGCCCACGTGCACGACGACGATGGTCCGTGCAACCAGATTGCACTGGCCCAGCCCGGCATGGAGACCTGGGTTCGTTCCTGGGTGCCCTGCGGTGAGATCCTCGGCATGATCATCCGCCACGGCGAGGCCTACACCATGAGCGACCACCTCACGGTGTGGAACGACGACGGCACCGCCAAGTACCGCCCAACGGTGCACTACTCCTACTGCCCGACCGATGCGGCCATCATGAGCGTGCAGGAACTGCGCATGCGCAATTGGAAGATGCAGAAGGATCAGCGAATTCTCAACAACGAAATCGAATCCGGTCGTGACGAACTCGGCGTGCTCCTCATGGGGCACGACTACAAGTCGTGGTGGACCGGCTCGCTCCTCAGCATCGACGAAGCCCGTGCCATCCTGCCCAATCAGAGTGCCACCACCCTGCAAGTGGCGGCTTCCGTCGTTGCCGCAACGTGCTGGATGTTCGACAACCCCAACGGCGGCGTGCGAGTACCCGACGACCTCCCCCACGACCAGGTGTTGAAGGTGGCGTACCCGTACCTCGGCTCGTTCCAATCGGCAGCCGTCGACTGGGATCCGCTGCAGAACCGCAACGACCTGTTCCCGGGCTTCGGCAACGGACCCACTCGACTGGATCCCGCGGACCCCTGGCAGTTCGCGAACTTCCTCGTGCCCACCCCGCGCGCCGTCTAAACACGCGCCGATACGCTGGCGTTGCGATGAACGGCGCCACCATCGAACGTACCGCCCTCCTTCTTACGTAGCGGCGTCGGCCGCATATCGCCGACGTCGCGCACCAACTCCCGAGCCACTGGCCGGGAGTTTTTCTTTCCAACATCCCACACGAAACGAGAAAAACGACCATGATTCCACCACCAACGACCACCAGGAAGATGCCGTTCGAAAAGTACTCCGCCTACGTACCCCTCGTCCTTGCCGACCGCACCTGGCCCAACCAGGTGATCACCAAGGCGCCACTGTGGTGTTCGGTGGATCTGCGCGACGGCAATCAGGCACTCATCGATCCGATGGACCCCGAACGCAAACTGCGCATGTTCAAGACGTTGGTCAAGATGGGCTTCAAGGAGATCGAGGTTGGCTTCCCCTCGGCAAGTCAGCCCGACTTCGACTTCGTGCGACACATCATCGACAACGATCTCATCCCCGACGACGTCACCATTCAAGTGCTGGTGCAATCACGTGCCGAGTTGATTCATCGCACCTTCGAGAGCATTCGTGGCGCCAAGCGGGCGATCGTGCACTTCTACAACTCGGTCAATCCGCTTCAACGACGCGTGGTGTTCGGGCTCGATCAGGCCGGGGTCACCAAGATTGCCGTCGACGCCGCGCGACTGTGCCGATCACTCGAGTCGAGCGTGCCGGGCACCGTGGTGCGCTACGAGTATTCACCGGAGAGCTTCACGCTCGCCGAGCCGGAATTCGCCGTTCAGATCTGCGAAGCGGTGATGGACGTCATCGAGCCGACCCCGGAGCATCCAATCATCCTGAACCTGCCGGCCACCGTGGAGTGCTACTCGCCCAACGTGTACGGCGACGTGATCGAGTGGTTCGGCCGAACCATCAAGAATCGCGAGGCAATCGTCCTGTCGCTGCATCCGCACAACGACCGCGGCTGTGCGGTGGCCGCGGCAGAGTTCGGGGTCATGGCGGGCGCCGACCGCGTGGAAGGCACGCTGTTCGGCAACGGCGAACGCACGGGCAACGTCGACGTCATCACGTTGGCGATGAACCTCTTCGTCAACGGCGTCGACCCCACATTGGACATGAGCGACATCGACGCTCTTCGTCGCGACGCCGAGTACTGCAACCGCCTCCCCGTTCCCGAACGCCAGCCGTACGCGGGGGATCTCGTGTACACCGCGTTTTCGGGCAGCCATCAAGACGCCATCAAGAAGGGGCTCGACGCACTCCCGAAGGAGTACACGACGTGGGAGGTTCCGTACCTTCCACTCGACCCCAAACACGTTGGTCGCACCTACGAGGCCGTCATCCGGGTCAACAGCCAGTCCGGCAAAGGCGGTGTCGCCTACGTGATGAAGACCGAACACGGATTCGAACTGCCGCGACGTCTGCAGATCGAATTCTCACGAACCATCCAACACATCACGGAAGACTCCGGCACGGAGATTGCACCGGACGTGATGTGGCAGGCATTCGAGTCCGAGTACCTGTCGAGCTCGCCGACGTACTCGCTCACCAGCCACGAACTACGCAGCTCCAGTGACGGCGTCACCAGGATCACCGCCCAAGTGGAGGCCCACGGCAAGCGAGTGACGCTGCAGGGTGACGGCAACGGCCCCATCGACGCCTTCGTTCATGCGCTGCGTACCGAATTCGGCGTGAAGCTCGACGTGAAGGACTACGTCGAGCACGCGCTCAGTCAAGGCTCGGAAGCAACGGCGGTGGCCTACATCGAGAGTTCCAACGAGTCCGGCGACGTGTGTTGGGGTGTGGGAGTGCACCCGAGCACGATCACGGCGTCGTTGCGTGCGGTGCTCAGCGCGTTTGAGCGTCAGCAGCGCCGCTGACCACCCCTTCAACCTCGAGTTCGAAGTCGGGGTCGTTCACCGCGTTGATGTCGTGGTGCCGCGCAGCGCCCTCGACATCGATCTTGGGAAGCACACGGTCGAGCCATCGTGGCAACCACCAGTTGCGATCCCCGAGCAGTTCATGGTGGCGGGCACCAACAGCATTCGCACGATGGTGGCATCCAGGAGCACCGCGACGGCCAAACCGAATCCGAACATCTTGATGCTGCGGGTCGGATCCAGCACGAAACTGCCGAAGACGAACACCATGATTGCCGCCGCTGCAGTGATGACGCGCGCCGTCTTTGCCAGGCCATCGGCGACGGCGAGTTCGTTGTCGCCGGTTCGGTCGTACTCCTCCTTCACTCGCGACAACAAGAAGACCTCGTAGTCCATCGAGAGTCCGAACACGATGGCAAACATCATGACCGGCAACCACGGGTCGATCGGGGCACTTCCACCCAGACCGATGAGCGATGCGCCCCAACCCCACTGGAACACCGCGACGACCGCTCCGTATGCCGAGCCGATGGAGAGAAGGTTCATGAGCACCGCCTTCAGCGGTACCAACAGCGAACGAAACACCGCCATCAAGAGCACGAACGACAACAGAAGCACCACGGCAAAGAACACGGGGAGGCGATCCGCCAGATAGCGACTGAAATCCACGTTCACTGCCACGCTTCCGGTGACCTTCACGTCCAATCCCGACGCCGCGACGGCCGTCGGAATCACGTCGGCACGCAATCGTTCCACGAGGTCGGCGGCCTCCTGCGACTGCGGCGCACCAGAGGGATACAAGGTCCACAACACCGCCGTCGGCGTGGCAGCGTCGTTCGGTACCGCCGGGCTCGCACTCACCACGCCGGGCGTAACGGCAAGGACGTCCCCGAGGGAACGCGCCGCCACCAACTGCTCGGGTGAATCGACGGCCGCCACCAACGTCAACGGTCCGTTGAAGCCGGGACCGAACCCCTCGGCAAGCAGGTCGTAGGCACGGCGAGTCGTGGTATCGGTCGGATAGTTGCCCTCGTCGGCGAAACCAAGGCGCAATCCGAAGACCGGCAGGGTGAGCGCTCCGAGCACAGCAACGCCGATCACCAACGACAACCATGGGCGACGCTGGACCCAGCGGCTCCACTTGTACGGAAGTGTGTCGGGCATCGGCTTCACTCGTCGAACCGGCAGGGTGCGACGCAGGAACGGCACGAAGCTGCCCGCCAACAACACCAAGCCACCGATCGGAGCGGCGAACAACAACGCGTTCTGTTTCACTCCCACTCCAACGAGCGACAGCGCAACCAATCCGGCGGCCACGACACCACGCCAACGGGTCACCTCGACGCGTTCACCCACGAAGCCCAGCAATGCCGGCAACAGCGTGATGGACGCAAGCATCGTGAATGCAACCGTGATCGACGCTCCGATCGCCAAACCGTTCATGAAACTCACGCCCATGATCAACATGCCGAGCAGCGAGATCACCACCGTGGTTCCGGCGAACAGCACCGCTCGTCCGGCCGTATCGATGGCTTCTGCGGTCGCGGTCGCGCAATCCTTACCACGATGGCGGGCTTCGCGATACCGAGTGACGATGAAGAGTGCATAGTCGATCCCCACTCCGAGACCGATCATCACACCGAGCGTGGTTGCAAAGTCCGGCATGGTGACGAGATTGGAGACCAACGTGGCCACCATCACGCCTGCGGCAATTCCTCCGAACGCCGTACCGATGGGAAGTCCCATGGCCAACACCGATCCGAACGCAAAAATCAGGATGACGATGGCGAAGGCCAACCCGAGCACTTCCGACGTGGGCGCCTCGAATTCGGCGAACACCTCCCCGCCGTATTCGATCTCGACGCCGTCGACCGTCGGTTCAATCGCCTTCATCTCCTCGAACAGCTCGGCGAACTGTTCGGCGGAATTCAACTCCGATGCCAGGGACACGGTGGCAAAGGCGATGTCGCCGCGCGGGGCAACCTGACGGGCCCCGGCGGGAGTGAACGGGCTCACCACGCCCATGTCACCGCGGGCGTCCAGTCGGGAGAAGTACGCGTTCAGCACGTCACGCTGTGCAGCGGTGAATCCCCCGTTTGCTTGAACGACGATGGTGGCACTCCGCCCGCTTTCTTCACCACCGAAGCGTTCCGACAACAACTCGAAGCCTTCCGCGCTCTCCACGTCCGGGAGCGTGAATTGTGTGGAGAAACTGCTGCCGATGGAGCCGACACCTGCCCCCAGCGCCAGCAACACCGCAACCCAAACGGCAACGACGACGCGACGGCGGGCATGGGCGATGAGTCCGAAGGAGTGCAACATTGGGGGATGTCCGTACGTTTCTGTGCGAAGGTGTCGCTCAGGCTAGGAGACGGTGCGCACTGAACTATCGTCGGACACGGAGGTTGTCGTGAAAGTCACAGTCAATTTCGATGTCTGCGCATCAACCGGAGCCTGCACGCAGGTGGCGCCGGAAGTATTCGAGATTCGAAACGACGGCTATCTCCATATCAGGAGTGAACAACCGGCCCCGGAACTGTACGACGTGGTACAACAAGCCGCCGACCTGTGTCCCACCGGCGCCATCATCCTCGAAGACTGACGCGTGGGATTCTCACCACGTCTCCATGCCGCGTGGAAACACGCCGACTCCCTCGTCTGCGTGGGTCTCGACCCTGATCCCCGCCGATTTCCCGAGTCGGTCGGTACGGGCGAGCAGGCGATCGAGAGGTTTTGTCGCGACATCATCGATGCCACCGGCGATGCCGTATGTGCGTTCAAGCCGCAGATTGCCTACTTCGCGGCCAACCGAGCCGAAAGCGCTCTGGAGCGAATCTGCGAGCACGTACGCCGGGAACACCCCGGTGTGGTGCTCATTCTCGATGCAAAGCGTGGCGACATCGGTGACACGGCGGAAATGTACGCACGAGAAGCATTCGATCGCTACGGCGCCGACGCCGTCACGGTGAATCCGTGGCTGGGAACCGACTCACTGGAACCGTTCTTTGCCCGTAGGGACCGCGGAGTCATCGTGTTGTGTCGAACCTCGAATCCCGGTTCGCACGAGGTGCAGGACGTCGGCACCGAGCCGCTGTACGAACGGATCGCCCGACGCGCCGCCACCGAGTGGTCGACTCGTGCGGACGTGGGACTCGTCGTTGGCGCGACCCAACCATCGGAACTCAAGCGGGTCCGCGACATCGTGGGCGACCTTCCGATCCTCGTTCCCGGCGTCGGCGCACAGGGTGGCGACCCTGCAACGGTCGTGGCGCATGGTGCAACCGCCAATGGAACCGGTCTCATCGTCAACAGCTCGCGGGCGATCCTGTATGCATCGCCTGACGCGGATTACGCCATGGCTGCGCGGCGCGCAACCCTGGAGTTGAGGGACTCGCTCAACGTCGCGCGGCGCTAACCGCCGATCGTGATTACTTCCACGATTCCGGGCACACGACGCAGCTGATCCACCACCGACTCCGGAGTCGGTGTGGCGGTGGCAATCACCATCATCGCACTTCCCGCCTCCGGCATCTTTCCCACGTCCATGTTGTCGATGTTGACCCCCGCTTCGCCGAGCACGGTGCCGACGCGACCAATCACGCCGGGACGATCGTCGTTGCGAACGATCAACATGTATCGAGCCGGTGGGACGTCGCTCAGGTGATCGTCGATCAGCACGATGCGGGCCTCGCGACGACGCCCGGCGAGCGTGCCCGAGATGTTGCGGCTCCCCGACCGCAGGGTGATCAGGTTCATGTAGTCCTGGTGTTCCACCTCGTCACGACGCCGCTCGCGCACGGCGATGCCATGGGTAGTGGCGATGCTCGGGGCATTCACGTACGTGACCGCGTCTCCGGAGATTCGTCCGAGGAAGCCCTTCAGCGCCGCCAGGGTGATGATGCGAGTGTCGTACGCACCGATCTCACCACTTGCCTCGATCTCCACTTCCAGGGACGTATCACCAACGATGTCGGCGAACAGCGCGCCGAGGCGTTCCGCCAGCGGAATGAATGGCTTCAGGGTTTCGTTCGCTTCGGCTGCATCCACGTTCACGGCGAACGGCACGAAGTCCCCCGCCAGCGCCAATTGCACCATGTCGGCGATGACCTCACCCGCTTTGTCCTGAGCCTCACGCGTACTCGCACCGAGATGTGGAGTGACCACCACGTTCGGAAGCGAGAAGAGCGGTGAATCGACCATCGGCTCGTGCTCGAACACGTCGAGGGCTGCACCGGCGACGAGACCGTCGCGCAACGCCTCGAAGAGGTCCCGCTCCACGATGATGCCGCCTCGCGCCACGTTGATGACCCGCAGCTCCGGCTTGGCCTTCAGCAACACGTCGCGGTTGATGAGACCCACCGTCTCTTTGTTCTTGGGTAGATGCACCGTGAGGAAGTCGCTGGAGGCCACGAGCTGATCGAGCGGCAACATGTCGACGTTCAGTTGTCGACCACGCTCGGCGGAGATGTATGGATCGAAAGCGACGATCTTCATTCCCAGGCCCAATGCTCGATGCGCGACCAGCTTTCCGATGCGACCCAACCCGACGATTCCGAGGGTCTTGCCCGAAAGTTCCACCCCCTCCCACTTCGAGCGCTCCCAGCGTCCATTGACGAGGGCGGCATGAGCCTGTGGGATGTTCCTTGCCATCGACATGAGCAGTGCAATGGTGTGCTCTGCCGCAGACACGATGTTCGACTCCGGCGCATTCGTCACCATCACGCCGGCCGTGGTCGCTGCAGCCACGTCGACGTTGTCCAATCCGACACCGGCGCGCCCAACCACCACGAGTCCGCTCGTTGCGGCGAGCACTTCCGCGTTCACAATGGTGGCGCTACGAACGATGAGCGCCTGGGCGCCGCGGAGCGCTTCGATGAGGGCCGTGCCGTTCAGTCCGAGTCGAACGTCCACCTCGTGTCCTGCGGCTCGCAACCGATCAAGACCGGTCTCGGCGATTTCTTCGGTCACCACGACGCGCGCCATCCCTCCATCGTGGCGTGCCCAAGGCGCCCATGCCAACTTGGTCGCGTAGCCCATCACCTCGATGGCGTTATCGTGTCGGTGCGATGTGGTGCGCGCTACAGCGTGCTGTTCGGCGCATCACCGTATCGAAAGACCCGACCTTTATTTTTCGTCAGCGAAGGAAAAATCGTGCCCTACCCGTTCCTCTCCCCCGAGTGGATGGAGGCGGCGCGCGCCATTCGCGAGAAGTACCGCGACCAGGCGCCGAAGGTATCCGTGGTGGTGCGCTTCAATCAGGTGGTCACCGACGTGCCGTTCGGCGATGGCGTCGTGCACAGCCACATGGATACGTCCTCGGGTGAGGTGGTGATGGACCTGGGACACCTGAAGGATGTGGATGCAACGCTCACCACCGACTACGACACCGCGCGAACCATCTTCGTGGAACAGGACCCCCAGCGGGCCATGGAGGCGTTCTTCACCGGCAAGGTGAAGGTGGAGGGCGACATGCTGAAGCTGATGGCGATGCAGTCGGCCATGCCACAAACCGAATTGGGCTTGGTGGTTGCCGCCGAGATTCGGGCGATTACCCGGTAGTACCCGTGCGGTCGGTGGATCGCACCTCACCGGCCAGCAGGCCCGCCACCACGCAAAGACCGGCGCCGATCACCAGCGCGTTGGCATAACTCGACAACACCCCGTTGGTTCGCGTCGCCTCGTGCACCGTGATCATCACCGTGGCACCGAGCAGGGCGCCCATTTGCGAAACGAGTTGTTGCATGGCACTTGCAATGCCGAGTTCATGGTCGTGAACGGCGTTCGCCAAGAGCGCCGAGAGCGCCGGGGACGCAACACCGAGGCCAAGACCCGACAGCCCAAGTCCGAACGCAATCAGCCACAGCGGGGTGGCTTCCCTCACCGTGGAGAGCACGATCATTGACGTGAACACCGTCATCGAACCGAACATTCCCGCGAATCGCTCGCCGGTGCGCATGGTGACGCGTGCGCCGAGTGGTGCCGCGATGGCAAAGGTGAGCGGTCGAGCAATGATCAACCAGCCGATGGTGGCCAACGGCAAACCGACACCGTCCTTCAGCATCTGCGGAAGGATCATGAATCCACCCATGTACGCGAAATTCGCCATCGACTGACTGAGCACCGGAAAGGCGATGTTGCGGGTTCGAAACCACCTGGGCGGAACCATCGGGGCGGCAACCCGTTGTTCCACTTGCACGAACACCACCAGTAGCACGAGACCGGCAACGAGGCAGGAGAGGATGATCGGCGAGCCCCATCCCCACGCCGAACCACGGTTGATTCCGAGCAGCAGAAGCGCCGCACCTGCGCCGAGTGTTGCCGCACCCGCTGCATCGAATCGTGCATTCGGTTGACGCTCGGTATCGCGCAGCAACCACCACGACGTAAGGGCACCAACGACACAGAGTGGTGCCTGAACGAGGAAGATCACCCGCCAGCCGACCAGTTCCACCAGCGGAACTCCGGCAACCACTCCCACCACCGGAGCACCAGCCGTCACGAAGCTCCACATGCCAAGAGGTCGCACGCGTTCGTGGGGAGCGAACATGCGGTTGGTGAAGGCCATCGCCGACGGACCCGTTGCCGAACCGCACGCAGCGGACAACGTTCGAAGGAGGATGAGCATCGGCGCGTTCGGCGCCAGCGCAGCAAGCCCGGCGAACACACCCGCGCCGAGCAATCCACCGACGAAGACTCGTTTGTGGCCCGCGAGATCACCGAGCGTTCCGAAGGCTGGTCCGATCACTGCGAACACGAGCATCGGTGCCGTTATCGACCAGCTCACCACGCTCACGGTGCTGCCGAGGTCATCGGCCACCGTGTCGAGCACCACCACGAGGAGCGTGATGGCGAAGTGCACGGTGAACACCCCGCTCAGCAGCACCGCCATGGTGGCCTTTCGTCTGGACATGCCAACCCGCTCCACGAGCGCACTGCGCATTCGTTCGCGCAGCGGTACCATGCCGACTTCGTCAACGCCGGCGGTCATGGGAACACCAAGTCGACCGAGGAACCCTTGCGAACCAGGTCGCCACTCTTCAGCGCGTTGTCGTCCTGTGTCACCGAACGAACCTTGCCCGTCGAACGACCACTCACGACTCCGACGGAGAGACCGGCTTCCACGAGTTTCTTCTGCGCCTCGGCGAGGGTGAGCCCAACGATGGACGGCAACGTCACCGTCTCCGGTCCCTTCGAGAGCGAGTACGCCACCACCCCGTCACGCGCCAACTGCGCATTGGTTTGGGGGGTTTGCGAAGCCACCAGGCCGACCTCGATGTCGGCCGAGAACACATCGTCATTACGTTGCCCCGACAATTGCACCGCAACCAGTTGGTCTTGGGCGTCGGACTCGGAACGTCCGATCAGGTTCGGCACGAACCGCAGCACTGGTCCGCCCGACACCGTGATGGCCACCTGAGTCCCCTTCAACACTTCGCTTCCCGCCACCAGGTTCGGCTGCTCGGTGACGATCCATGACACCACGGTGCCGAGCGCAACGGCGTCGTCATCGCGAACGACTTCGGTGACCGCAAGCCCCTGGGCCTCGAGTGACGCAACCGCATCCTCCCGCGAGAGACCCGTCACCTCCGGAATAATCGCGAGTGTCGGCCCCTCGGAAACTACCAAGGTGAAATCGTCCCCTTCGCGCAACGTCGAGCCGGCCGCGGGCACCGTGCGAATCACCTCGCCGAGCGCGACGTCGTCGGATCGCTCCACCGAGATCACGATGTTCCAACCGAGTTGCGAAACCGAGTTGCGCGCTTCCCCCTCGGCCACCCCGACGAGGGCGGGAACCTCGTACGACTTCACGGTGAGCGTCTGCCACACCAATACACCACCCACCACCACGGCCACTGCCGCCAACAGCGACCACAGCCAGCGATAACGACGTTGTTCGGTCGGTGATGCCGCCACTGCCACATTGACCGGCTGCGCGACCTGGACTCGCGGCTGGGATTCGACGGTGCGAGGTGTCGATTCGGGAACGATCGCTTCCAGTTGGCGCGTGATGGTGTCCCGGAAGGACTCGGTGACGAGTGGTTCGATCGGTTCCGGAGCAGAAAGCCTGCCAGCGAGTTGGGCGAGTGAACGCCCAAGATCCAGTGCCGAACAGCGATCGGACGGTTCGGGTCGACCGGCTTTCTCGATCGGTACGGCGATCGGACCAACGTCGGCCGATACGGGAAGCAGCCTTCCGGATCGTTGAGCGAGCGTCACCGCCAGCGAGTCCGCGGCAAACGGGACGTCCCCGGTGATGGTTTCCAGGAGCGTCAATGCGAGTGCGTACACGTCGCTCTCCGGGGTTGGCGTCGCATCGATGCTGAACTCCGGTGCGGCATACCGTGCCTGCTCGATGCTCATGGCCGCCGTGCCACTGATGCCGCGCTTGATGCCGATTCCGGCAAGCCGTGCGCGAGCCTGCGGTGACACGAAAACGTTGGCGGGACGAACGTCCCCGTGGGCGATCCCGAGTTGGTGCAAGTGATGCAAGGCGCGACACAAGTCCAGTCCGATGACCAACGCTTGGGACGGAGTGAGTCGACGACCTCGGTCGAGCAGTTCCCGAAGGGAGACGTCGGCGATTCGCTCGTTCACCATGAACACGAAACGCTCCCCACCGAGCACCACCTCGCCCCAATCCAACGGGGGTACGAGCACCGGATGGTTGACACCAGCCACCGAGAGCACGTGGCGCTGGAACGCTTCCACCGCCATTTGCGGGGTGAGCGACGTTGCATCGCCGTCCGGACCGTCGTTCTGCACGGTCAGCGAGTCGACGGTGACCAGCCGCACGATCACCGAGTGGTTGCTCTGCTGGTCGGTGGAGGCAAACACGCTGGTGGCCTCCGCACCACCGCGGAGAGGGTCGTCGAGTCGATACCGACCGGCCACGACTGCTCCAACGAGCTCACTGCGATCGACCATTGACCGCCCCAAACTACCCGTGCCGCTTGCCACCCGGGCGTCGTGGAACGTCGCACGGGTTGCGACGTACGACCAGCGAGAATGGACCCGTGGCACCCCGACTGGACCGCGCTCGTCTCATGGTGAGTTTCGGCATCTCGCTCGGACTCGTGCTCATCGTGTTCGGGTTGGCCAGTGGAATCACCGGAGACGAAGCCCGACTCACCCCCGAAGCAATCGAGCGGATGTCCCCCGCCGATGGCGACCGAGTGTTGAGACAATCTCAAATCATCATCGACTTCGTCGACGGCTACGAGGGGTCGCTCAGTATCGACGGCATAGAGCTTCCTGTCACCAGACTCGACGAACTCTCGACACTCGGCGGTCAACCGGCTCCGGGTGCACAGGTTGAACTACCGGCAACCGCCGTGTTCGATCCGGGCAACAACGTGCTGAGCTTTCAGCCACAACCCGGTGCACCCATCGAATCATTTACGCAGGGTGAACACACGGCGATCGTGCGCTACTGGAGAATTCTCGACGGCAGCGACAAGTACCGCACCTACGTGTGGCGGTTCCTCACCGACTGAGGATTCCGTGTTTGGCGCCGGATCGGCGTTCCAACTACCCCAACTATCCGAGTTCGCCGGTCTCCAGCAGCCGCACGAACTCCTCCTCGCCAATCCGGGGAATCCCGAGTTCGACTGCCTTCTTCACCTTGGATGCACCCGGATCGTCGCCGACCACGAGCGCGAAGGTCCGTCCACTCACGCTGCCGGAACTCTTGCCCCCACGATCCTTGATCGCCTGCTCTGCGGCCTCCCGACCGAAACCCGACAACGTACCCGTCACCACGACGGTTTTCCCGAGGAGGGTTTGCGGAACGTCCACGACCGTGACGTTGTCGAATCGGACCCCACCCCGACGCAACTTGTCAACGAGCGTCCGGTGGCGCTCGTTGGAGAACCACGAGGCGACGGACTCGGCGATCACATCCCCGACGCCGTCGATTGCAGCCAAGTCCTGCATCGACGCCGACGCAACGGCGTCGAGCGAAGCGAATCGTCGGGCCAGCGATTCCGCCGCGGACGGCCCGAGATGCTTGATTCCAAGGGCCACCAACAGCTTCTGCAGAGGAGCCATCCTCGATCCATCGATGGCTTTCAGGAGATTGGCGGTTTGACCCTCGCCAAAACCCTGCGCGAGCAGTACCTCCGGCGTCAATGAGTAGATGTCGCCGGCATCCTGCAACACGTCGGCATCGCTCAACTTGTACACGGTCTTTTCGCCGAAGCCCTCGATATCCATCCCACCTCGTGACGTGAAGTGGATGATCTTCTGGTCACGCTGGTGCGGACACTCCGGCTCCACGCACCGCGTATCAGACTCACCCTCTCGTTGCACCAACGTTGATTTGAGTTCGCACGGACACGTGCTCGGAAACTTCCACGGCGTGGAATTCTTTGGTCGCTTGGACAGCACCGGACCCACCACCTCGGGGATGACGTCTCCAGCCTTGCGAACCACCACGGTGTCGCCGGGACGAACGTCCTTGACCTGCACCTGTTCACGATTGTGGAGCGTGGCCATCGATACCGTGCTGCCCGCCACCACGACCGGCTCCAGTTCGGCGAATGGTGTGGCGCGCCCCGTGCGACCGATCGACACCTTGATGTCTCGCAACAGGGTGGTTCGCTCTTCTGGTGGAAACTTCACCGCGATGGCCCACCGTGGCGCCTTGGACGTGTACCCCAAACGTTCGCGCTGCCCGAGATCGTCGACCTTCACGACGACACCATCGATGATGTACGGCAACTCGTTGCGATGCTCCTGCCAATGGGCGCAAAACGTGATGACCTCGGCGAGCGAATCGACCACCCGAACTTCGGGATTGACGGGAAAGCCGAGGGAACGGAGGTAGTCGAGGGTGTCGTGGTGCGACGTGAACGCAGGGGTTCCTTCAACTTCTCCGAGTTGATAGACCCACATGGACAATTCACGAGTTGCGGTGACGGCAGGATCCTTTTGACGCAAACTTCCGGCGCCAGCATTGCGCGGATTCGCAGGAACCGGTTGCGGCTTTCGACCGGCGGCAACTCGATCGGCATTGTCGCGCAATTTTTCGTTTCGCAACTTTTCGAACGCCGTCTTCGACATGTACACCTCACCGCGAACCTCGAGTACGGCCGGAACCCCGGCAGCCCGGAGCACATTCGGCACTTCGCCGATCGTTCGCACGTTCGCCGTGACGTCCTCGCCCACCTTGCCGTCGCCACGCGTTGCAGCCTGCACGTACGAGCCGTTCTCGTACCGCAGGCTCAGCGCCAGACCGTCGATCTTCAGTTCACAGACGTAGCGCACGACCTCGTCGTCGAGCCCCTTGGCGACACGTTCACCCCAGGCACGAAGTTCGTCCTCGTCCATTGCGTTGTCGAGACTCGTCATCGGCAAACGATGAATCACCGGGGCGAACGTGGTGGAACGTGGCGCGCCGGGTGCGTCGAGCACCGACCGTTCGGGAACCAACTCGGGATGCTCCGCCTCCAATGCGCGAAGCTCGCGCACCAATTCATCGAAGTCGGCGTCGGAAATCTCCGGGTCGTCTGCACCGAAATAGCGGTCGTTGTGGTAGGCAATCAATTCCCGTAACTCCGCAGCCCGCGCCACGACCCGTTTCGCAACTGCCACGCCTGAACTTTACTTGTCGCTCCACGATGCACGTTTCATAGGATGCGTGCGTGACGATTGCACTTCGTGTGGCGTGGCTCCTCATTGCGGCACTCCCCGAGGCGGTGTCATCATCGGGCGCATCCCCCGTCGGGCTCTGGCTTGTTTGGGCCGTTTGGACGCTCGTTGCGCTGGCGGTGCTCATCCTGCACCCGCTCTCACTCGTGGTCGTTCGACTACTCGCTCCCCTCTCGACCCTGCACATGGCCGTCGAGGTCGTCGGTTCCCGTGCTTCGTGGGGATCGGTGACGGGGTTGGTTCTTGCGCTCGGCGTATCCGTCGCATCGTTTGCCGGTCGATACGGATTCGCGCACGCACAAGCAGCTGCATACGGTCACGAGCGCCGTCATCTCCTGCGCCCCCCGATCGCCGTGATTGCACCCATTGCCCTGGTGTGGATCGTGGTGGCGATCCTTGCGGCACTCGTCGTTCACGGCGAACGGCTCGTCGTCTCGCTCGGTGCATCGATACCGTTCGCGGCACTGCTCGCGTTCTTGCTGCGTCGGGCGCATGTACTCACTCGTCGCTGGCTGGTCTTCGTACCCGCCGGCATCGCCGTGCACGATCCGCTTCTGCTGCACGACACCTTCATGGTTCGTGGTCACGATGTTCGGGGGCTGCACCATCGCGACCCGATGACTGAGGCATTCGACGCCACGGGCACCACGTGGGGAACCTCGCTCACGTTGGTACTGAGCCATCCGCACGACGTCTCGCTCTCACCCTTCGGTGCACGCTTGGCCGGAACGCTGGACCGGCTGCACGTCACGGCACTCCTCGTGGCTCCGTCTCGACCCGAGGCTGCGCTCGCCGACGCCCGGAACGCTGCGGTCGATCAACCCCTAGGTGGCGATGCCGCCGGCTAGCACCAGTCGATCGTTCACGTCGTAGAACACCACGCTCTGGCCCGGCGCAACTCTGCGCTGGGCTTCGCGCCAACGAACGACCACCGAGGTCGTGTCGACTTCCTCGAACAGAGCGGGTTGGGTCGCGCCGTGTGCACTGGTTTGCACCATCACCTCGCTGCCGATGGGGAGCGGTTCGTGACTCCACGACACCCGCCCTACGTGCAGGTCGTTCCGCGACAGCCGGGACTCCTCCCCCACCACCACGGTTTGCCGCTCGGTGTCGACATCCAACACGAACTGCTTGGGCGCACCACCGGGCAAACGCAACCCGCGTCGCTGGCCGATGGTGATCATCTCGACGGCATCGACGGTTCCGAGTTCCTTGCCGGACTCATCCACGACTCGCGCGGAACGAAACGGTATTCGATGGCCCAAGAACGTTTCGCGTCCGCCGGTCTTGCTGATGAAGCAGACGTCCTGGCTGTCGGGTTTGCTGGCCGTACGAAGGTCGAGTTCACGCGCGCGCTCACGGACCTGCGCTTTGGTGAGGTGCCCGACCGGGAACAACGTGTAGGCGAGTTCTCGTTGATCCAGCATGTGCACGACGTAACTCTGATCCTTTGCGGCGTCGGCACCGCGCGCCACTCGCCACACCCCCGACGGCTGACGCTCGACACGCGCGTGGTGACCGGTTGCGACGGCATCGAATCCCAGTAGTCGAGCACGCTGCGAGAGCCGATCGAACTTGAGGTGTCGATTGCACTCGATACAAGGATTCGGAGTCGTGCCGGCGCGATGTGCATCGACGTACGGATCGACCACGTGCGTGGAGAAGTCCTCGGAGAAGTTGAAGACCAAGTGGTCGATGCGGAGTTGCTGGGCCACGCGCCTGGCGTCGTCCACATCGCTCACCGAACAACATCCGGTGTCGCTCTCACCGCCCCACAAGCGCATGGTCACGCCGACGACATCGTGCCCTTCGCGTCGCAATTCGGCGGCCGCGACGGACGAATCAACGCCGCCCGACATGGCAACGAGCACCTTCATGCGATCACCTTCACCCGAGAAAGGCTATTGCGTGGTGCGCAGTCGCCGAACACTTGCGACGACGGCGGTCACCGCGTGTGCCACGTCGTCACTCGTGGTGGTGTGCCCCAGACTCAGCCGCAGCGCACCCTTTGCGAATCGTGACGGCACGCCCATCGCTCGCAACACGTGCGATGGTTCCATTGCACCGCTCGCACAGGCCGAGGCTGCAGAAGCGCAGACGCCGGCTTCGTCCAGGAGGAAGAGCAGCGCTTCGCTCTCGACGTCGGCGAAACACAGGTGTGCCACGCCCGGCACCGTCGAGGCGATGTTCCGGGCCGAAGGCCGAGTTTCGGTGGCGCCCAACCCTGGCACCGTTTCGAGGACATCGGGGAGCTGCGAGCAAATGCCCTTCGATGAGCAAACGCTTCAGCTCGGCCACACGCACGACCTCCGCCTCGCGCGTTGTCACCGTCTCTCGCAGCGCTGCGGCCGTTGCAACGATGCCGGCCACGTTGGAGGTTCCGCTTCGACGATCACGCTCCTGACCGCCGCCCATGATGAGCGGCTCCAACGTCACACCCTTCTTCACCACCATCACGCCCATTCCCTTGGGTCCGCCGAATTTGTGGGCGGAGAACGAAACCACGTCGGTGACCGCGACGATGTCGCGCACATCCAACCAACACGCCGCCTGAACTGCGTCGCTGTGGAATACGGCGTGTTCGGCGGATCCACGCACCACGCGGGCAACGTCGCGCATCGGTGTGATGGTCCCGACTTCGTTGTTCACGGCCATCACCGACACCACGGCCACCCGCTCACCGCGTTGTGCAACACGTTCGAGTGTTTGCTTGAGGGCCGCAATGTCGATGAGCCCGAATCGGTCGGCGGCAACCACCTCTCCGTGGAGATGCTCGACGCAATGCAGCACGGCGTGGTGCTCGACTGCACTACAGACGGCCACGCCACCATGCCGACGAACCGCACCGAACACCGCTGCGTTGTCACCCTCCGTCCCACCACTGGTGAAGACCACCTCACCGGGCGCACATCCGAGCACGTCGGCCACGTCATCGCGGGCCTCGTCGATTGCGGTTCGTGCCATCCGCGAAAACCGGTGACTTCCGGAGGGATTCGCATAATGTTCGGCGAGGTACGGCGCCATCGCCGCAATCGCCGACTCACGCATCGGGGTGGTTGCGGCGTGGTCGAGATACGCCAGGCGTCCCACGCTCGAGGTCACGTGAGCCGAGGCTACTTCTCGAGGACGTTCGGGGCGATCGACGCATCCGACGGAGTCAATGACCTCCGCATTCGTGTGATGGCCGCATCCCTGCTGAACTGGAAACATGAGCAACCCGGTCACCTATGGCGCGGTGTTCGCCGATGTGTATGACGAGTGGTACGGCGCCAGTGACGACATGAACGCCGTCATCGACCTGCTCTGCGAAGAGTCGCCGCGCAGTGTGTTGGAGCTCGGCGTCGGCACGGGACGAATCGCCCTTGCCCTGGCTCGTGCCCTTGCCGACCGGATGGTGCCACGTCACGCACGGGTGGAGGGCATCGACGAGTCGCCCGAGATGCTGGCCATTCTCCACGCCAAGGACATCGCGCGGCACGTTCGTACGCACCTGGGCGACATGGCGCGTGAGCAGCCCGCGGGTCCGTTCGACCTCATCGTGTGTTCCTACAACACCTTGTTCAACCTGACCGATGCCCAACTCCAAGCCGAGTGCATCGCCAACGCGGCGACACGACTCACTCCATCAGGTCGCTTGGTGATCGATGCCTGCGTCATCGATCCGACTGCACCAGCCTCGGGACGCGAACAGCATCGTCGAGGTCCGTGGGCACTCACCACCAGCACCAGGTTCAACCCGGGCACCGGCGCAATCCATGGCGTCACCGTGAGCACGCACGACGATGGCCGAATCGTGGAGCGGCCGTTTCATCTCTCGTACCGGACTCCCGATGAACTCGATGCGATGTGCTCGCGGGTCGGATTGCACCGCATTGCCCGCCATTCCTCGTGGCAAAAGGCACCGTTCGACGACTCCTGCGCGCGACATGTCAGCGTGTACCGCAACGTACGCTGAACCTCGATGAGCAACATCACCGTGACCCGCGACATCAAGGCCGGTGTCGCGCAGGTGTGGCGAATCGTCGAACCGGTCGAGAACCACGTCGATTGGATGGCCGACGCCGAATCGATCGAATTCACCAGCGATCAACGCCGCGGTGTCGGAACGCAATTCCTCTGCAAGACCAAGGTGGGTCCGATTCGGCTTACCGACACGATGCGAATCACCCGTTGGGAGCCCAATCATGCAATGGGCGTGGAACACATCGGATTGGTCACCGGTAGCGGAGTGTTCACCCTCACCGCACTCGATGAATCAACCACGCGATTCGAGTGGACCGAGAAACTCACGTTTCCGTGGTGGCTCGGCGGCCCGATCGGCGCCTTCGTCGGAGGCAAATTGGTATTGCGCTCCATCTGGCGTGGCAATCTGAGGCGACTCGCCGCACTATGCGAGCGCGCGAACTAACGCGGTAGCAGCCATCGCTGCGACCACCACCACGATGAACGGCGCCTTGCGCCACACGACCACGATCGCAACGACGAGTCCCACCGCACGAGCGTCCAAGACCAGCTCCTGTGCGGTGGTGAACGTGTCCTTTGCGACCAGGGCCGCCAACAAACTGGCGGGAATCAGTGCCAAACACCGATTCAGTACGGGGGGCAGGGTGCGACCTCCCACCACGACGAATCCCAGCACCTTGAGGGCGTACGCAGCGCCCGACAGCGCGATGATGAGCAACCACAACTCGCCGGCGGACAGCGTGGCGCCGCTCACGATCGCACCCCGAACAGCACTCCGACGACGGCCACCAGAATCGCCACACCCACCGGCACGAACGGCGTCAGCGCCACGCACACCACGGCTCCCGTCAATGCCGCCATTCGGCCACGACGCGTGCGGAGATGTGCCGGCAACATTGCCGCAAAGGCTGCAGGGAACGCCGCATCGAATCCGAGTGCGTACGTGTCGAGAACCGAACCGGCAAGCGCGCCGATCAGGGTGCCGAGGTTCCATGTGACGAACAACGAGAGCGCGGTGACCCAGAACGCGGTTCTGGCCAGTCGTGGCTCGGACTCCGCGGTCGTCATCGCCGTGGTTTCATCGATCACGAACTGCGCTGCCACGAGTCGCCGAAACAGGGGCAACCGACTTCCGTCGGCATCGTGCGACACCCTTCCGGCGAGCGCAACACCGTAGACGAAATTTCGCACTGCGAGCAGCGCTGCCCCACCGAATGCCGTCCACAGCGAGCCACCCGCGCCGACCACGCTCATCGCCGAGAATTGCGATGCGCCGGTGAACGTGAGGAACGAAAGCGCACACGCTTGCCACACGCTCGCACCCGACGACACCGCGGCCAAACCGAACGACAATGCGGTGATCCCTACGGCAGAACCAAGCGTGAGGCTCGCGCTCACTACCCGCTTGCGCTCGGCGTCGGTCGGGCTCACGCCGAGATTCCGCGCAGCATCTCGTCGGCGGCCGACCACGGATCCATCGCCCCCGATGCCACTCGTGATTCGAGACGTTCCCAGGCTGCGCCGCTGCACAATTCGCGCGCACGAAGTTCCAACCGACGTTCGACGATCTCTCGCAGTTCCTCGCGTCGACGAGCCTCCCGACGTTGAGTCAACTCGCCGACCGTCTCCATGTGCCGTCTATGGGTGGAGACGGCGTCGAGGAGAGCCTCCACGCCCTCCCCGGTGGTTGCGACCGTCGTCGAGATGCTGGGCTTCCACTCCGACTCACCAAACTCGGTGAGTTCGATCATCGCCTGCAGGTCGCGGCGCGTGGACTCCACACCATCTCGATCGGCTTTGTTGATCGCGAACACGTCGGCAATCTCGAGCAATCCGGCCTTGTTGGCCTGTACCGCGTCCCCCCAGCCGGGATTCACCACCACAACGGAGGTGTCGGCCTTCCCGGCGATCTCCACCTCCACTTGGCCAACGCCGACGGTCTCCACGATCACCCAGTCGTGTCCCGTGGCATCCAACAATCGCACCGCCTCACTCGTCGCGAGCGACAATCCTCCGAGGTGGCCGCGCGTTGCCATGGAGCGGATGTACACCTTGTCGTCGTGCGTGTGGTCCTGCATGCGCACACGGTCGCCGAGAATCGCACCGCCCGTGTACGGGGACGATGGATCGATCGCCAATACTCCCACCCTCGCGCCGCGCTTTCGCAACTCTCCGATGAGGGCGGAGGTCAGCGTGCTCTTTCCCGCACCCGGGGCACCCGTGATTCCCACCACGTAGGCCCTCCCGACGTGCGGACTGGCAAGGCGCGCAACGATTCGTGCATCCTCGCCTCCACGTTCCACCAGCGAGAGCAATCGGGCGAGGGCACCCCGTTCGCCCTTCGTCGCTGCGGCGAAGAGTTCCTCGGGATCGTGCGAACGCGGCACCATCGGCGTTACACCGCGACGACTTCAGTCACACCGTCGACGCGATCGCGCATGATTCGTTCGATCCCCGCCTTCAGGGTCTGGTCGCTTGCGGGACACGTTCCACATGCACCGACGAGGGTCACCGAGACGACACCGGTGTCCTCGTTCACGTCGCGCAGCACGATGTCACCGCCGTCGGCCTGCAACGCCGGACGAATGACTTCGATCGTTTCCTCGACCTGACTACGAATGGACACCGTTCACCTTTCGACGTTCGACGCGATGCTGCACGACGAACCCCTTCTACGATAGGAGCGTGCTCGCACACCAGGGTGGTTGGGATGAAATCCTGCTCGTCGCGGGGCCGATCACGGTGATCGCGATTGCACTCTGGCGGGCAACTCGTCGCGTCAAACGCGAGTCACGTCGGCACCAAGACCGCTGAGCCGACCGACCAGGTCGTCGTACCCGCGGTCGATGTGGTGGATGTCGTGCACGACCGTTTCGCCACTCGCCACGAGACCGGCCACCACCAACGCTGCACCTGCACGAATGTCGGGCACGCGCACTTCGCCCCCGATCAGTTCGTATACGCCACGCACGGTGGCCTTGTTCCCGTAGATCGCGATTGAGGCACCGAGTTTGCGAAACTCCTCGATGTAGCGGAACCTCCCGGGGAACAAGGTCTCGGTTACCGATCCCTCACCACGACTGACGCAGAGCATTCCAACGAGGAGCGGCTTGTAGTCGGTGGCGATACCCGGATACGGCTCCGTTACGAAGTCGATAGCACGGAGTCGTTCGTGCGAGGTAACTCGAATTCCATCGCGTTGCGGCGTCACCGCCACACCCATACGGGCATAACAGTTGAGTAGCTCCTCCATGTGTTCGGTGCGCGCCGCACGAACCACGATGTCTCCGCCCGCCACCGCGACTGCCGCCATGTACGTGGCCGCCTGCACACGATCCGACACCACCGTATGGCGGGTGCTCCTCAACGAACCTCGTTCGCAGCCATGAATGATGAGCCGCGACGTACCGATTCCTTCGATGTCCGCCCCCATCGCCACCAGCATGTTGCACAGGTCCTGCACCTCGGGCTCGCGGGCCGCATTGTCGATGACCGTCACACCGGTCGCATAGACGCCGGCGGTGAGCAGGTTCTCCGTGGCCCCGACGCTCGGAATGTCGAGTTCGATCGTGGTTCCCTTCAGCCGTTCCGCCGACGCGAAGATGTCGTACAGACCCTCCTCCACCGTCGCACCCATCTTCTGCAAGCCCGAGACGTGCAGGTTGATCGGACGTCCCCCGAAGTCGTCGCCGCCCGGCCAGTTGATGCGCGCCGAGCCGTAGTGCGAGAGCAATGGTCCGAGAACGTTGAGACTCGCCCGCATCTTGTCGAACTTCTCGAAGGGAACCTCGGGTGTGATGTTTCCGTTGTTCGTCAGCTGAAGTTCGTGTGGTCCGAGCCACTGCGACGAAACCCCCAACGCACCGAGTGTTTCGGCCATGGTGTGCACGTCGGTGATCGCCGGAACGTTGGTGAGCACGTAATCGCCCTCGGCCAGGAGCGTCGCCGCCATCAACTTGAGCACGGAGTTCTTGGCCCCGGGCACGTGAACGGAACCCGACAGCGGCCCGCTACGACGCACCATGATGCGCGGAGACTGAATATTCACCACTCTCAGTATGCTCGCGCAATGCCGTCAACGGGTGAACGTCGCGTTCTCATGCTGTTGGCTCTGGCCTCCATTCCGTTCGCCTTCGTCAACACGCTCTTCACCCAAACCGTGTCGTTTGCCGCCGACGAATTCGACCAGGGCGACGGTGCCATCGGCGTCGGTGCGGCACTCGTGCGTTGGGGCGTCGTTCTCGTACCACCCGCGGCGGTACTGGCGGACCGGGTTGGACGCAAACGAGTGCTCGTTGCTGCCGCCTGGAGTTCTCCGATCGTCGCATCACTCGGCGCACTCTCGCCGTCGTACGAATGGCTGGTTGCGTCCCAAACCATCGCCCGCCCACTCGCGCTCGTCATGAACGTGATGATCCTCGTGATGCTCACCGAGGAGATGTCACGCGAAACGAGGGCGCGCTCGGTGGGACTCGTGGCGATCACCAGCAGTCTCGGGTCCGGAGCCGCGGTACTTGCGCTTCCAGTCGCGGACGTCTCTCCGGCCAGCTGGCGATGGCTCTATGTGATTGCCCTCGTGTTTCTTCCCGTGGCGTTCGTGCTCCAGCGTGAACTGGCAGAGACACAACGTTTCACTCGGGCCCTCGCCGAGCTCGACACCACTCGGGTAGCCCGGGTTTCGCGATCTCGGCTCGCAACGCAGATTGCCGCGTCATCACTCACCGGCGTGTTCGTTGCTGCCGCAAGCGTGTATCTCGTCAACTATCTGCGCGATGTGCGGAACTACGACGCAGTGATGGTAACCACGTTCACCATCGTCACCGCTGGTCCCGCCGGTCTCGGAATCATCGTTGGAGGACGAATTGCCGACGATCGTGGCAGGCGCGTGGTGGGGGCACTCTCCCTGGTGCTCGGAACCGCGCTCGTCGTCGTGTCGTTCTCCACGAGTGGTGCGGTGATGTGGGTATCGGAGATCTGCGGTGGCATCCTTCTGGGAATTTCATTCCCGGCACTGAGCGTCTATCGCGGCGAGATGTTTCCGACGGCCCACCGTGGAGCAGGCGCGGCGTTGGTCACGGCGAGTGGACTCATCGGCGGCAGCGTGGGGCTCATTGCTGCCGGACAATTGTTGGACGCCGGATGGAGTTACTCGCACGTGATGATGCTGCTCGCGCTCGCCCCCGTGGTGGTCGGTGCCATCGTCGTCACGAGCTTCCCCGAGACCGCACATCGGGAGCTCGAGGACATCAGCCCCGACGTCCTAGCGGATTGAATCACGAGTCCCGGCGACGGCGACCCTTCAAAACTCGTGCCACCGGCGATCGCTTGGCCGACTTCGCGGTTTTCGTACTCGATGGCTTCTCCACGGGCAGCAGACTTACTTCGATGCTGCGCCGTGATTGATTGAAACCACTCACCAACAGCGTGAGCGACTCACCGATCTTTACGTGTTCACGAGGTGTACGTGGAGCCGGTGACTTCATGAGACGCACGGGCAGATATCCGGCCACGTCACCGATGCGCACGTACACCCCGTGTGATGCGAATGACTCGACCACTCCCTTCACGCGCGCACCGACGGCATGCTTGGCGGCGAACGCCTCGAACTGTTCCACGGAGTTGACGGCGGACGCAGCGGATCCGGCCGTCGACTGAGCCGATCCGCGGGCCGTTCCCGAGAGCGGCGACTTGCCGGCGGACGCGGCACGAGCCGACGAGGTGGATGCACGCGGTGGTCGGACCGATGGACGCGGGATCGGCGCGGTCTTGTTGGGAACGCCGCGGCGCGGCGCCGAATCCGACTTCACTCGTACCGGCAGACGATCCACGAAGACCCACCCGACGTGGGGAACGGGTTTTCCGCCGATCAGACGACCCTGGTCGAACAACCAGGAGTATCGATCGTGGAACTCCTGGTAACTGTCGTTGGACACCACCGTGGCGTTCACCTTGTCGGCGATCATCAACACGAAACCGTCCCCGCGACCCACCGCCCCGGCCGGTGGCGTGACCAGCTCTCCGTTGGCGATGGCCTCCGAGAACTCGCTGGCTTCCTTCTTGTCGATGCGGTGCGCGAAACTCGCGTCCACCACCACCGTGACCTGCGCCTTCGGATACTCCTTCATGAAGGCGAGGACCGCTTCGTTCAGTTGCTTGAGGCTGGGGGCGCTACGGCCCTCGGTCGCGAGATTGCTCCCGTCCACCACGACGTGTACGGGGTTGGAACGATCGGCGATCTTGGGCTTGGTGACTACCACGTGGCAAACGTCGAGTCCATCAGATCGGCGAGTTCCTGGTCGTGCACCGCTTTCGAACCGGTGGCGGGACTCCCCGATTCCACCCGCGCCGCGTGCCGCAGGTCGTACCCGCGATCCTTCAGTCGCCAGATGATGTGCTCCACGAAGTGCCACGCACCCATGTTCTCGGGTTCTTCCTGTAGCCACAGCACTTCCTTGGCGTTCGGATAACGACCGAGTACCTCGTTTATTTGCGCTTCCGGGAACGGGTACAACTGCTCGACGCGCACCACCGCGACCGGTGCCCCGCGCGTCGTTCGTTCACTCATGGCGTCCCAAGCGACCTTGCCGGAGCACAACACCACACGGCGCACCGCCGAGCGATCGGACACGAACGGATCGTCGAGCACCTCATCGAAGGATCCCCGGGTGAGTTCCGCGATCGGAGAACGACTCTCCTTCATGCGCAGCGGCTGCTTGGGCGACATCACCACGAGTGGCTTTCGCACGTCGCGGCGAACCTGGCGACGAAGCAAGTGGAAGTACTGGCGAGACGTCGTGGGGTAGGCCACCTGGATGTTGTCATCGGCGCAGAGTTGCAGGAACCGCTCCATTCGTGCCGACGAATGCTCGGGTCCCTGGCCCTCCATCCCGTGAGGGAGGAGAAGCACCAGTCCGTTGTACTGACCCCATTTGTCCTCGGCGGCAACGAGATATTGATCGATGATGATCTGCGCACCGTTGACGAAGTCTCCGAACTGTGCCTCCCACATCACCAGCGCGGCCGGATTCGCGTGGGCGTATCCGTACTCGAATCCCAACGCCGCGTACTCCGACAGCAGGGAGTCGTACACGAAGAACTTGGCGGTGCCCTCGCCGAGATTTGCCAACGGTGCGTACTTGGTCTCGTTCATGTAGTCCACGAGCACCGCGTGACGATGACTGAACGTGCCGCGACGGCAGTCCTCTCCGGCCAGTCGAACCGGCGTGCCTTCCATGACCAACGAGCCGAACGCCAACGCTTCGGCGGTACCCCAGTCGACCTCCCCGTCGCGCACGTACATCTCGGTGCGACCCTCGAACTGCCGGAGCAGCTTCGGATGCACGGTGAAGCCCTCGGGGTACCGAGTGAGCGATGCGAATACGTGGTCGAGCACCTCGCGGTTCACTCCGGTTTCGACGTGCGGCAACACACCGACGGGTTTCGGCGGTGGCGGCACCTTGGTTTTGGCGCGAGCATGGGCGCGGGTTTCGTCCAGCGCCGATTGCAACTTGCCTTGGTAGTCCGCAAGGACCTTCTCGGCATCCTCGATGGTGACCACGCCACGATTGACCAGGGTTTCGAGGTAGATCTTTCGCACGCTGCGCCGCTCCGCGATCGCCTTGTACATGAGCGGCTGGGTGTAACTCGGATCATCACCCTCGTTGTGTCCGTGGCGGCGGTAGCACACCATGTCGATCACCACGTCCTTGTGGAACTGCTGACGATAATCGAAGGCGAGTTTCGCGACACGCACGCACGCTTCCGGATCGTCGCCGTTCACATGGAAGATCGGCGCTCCAACCGACTTCGCAACGTCGCTGCAGTACTGCGATGAATGGGCGTACTCGGGCGACGTGGTGAAACCGATCTGGTTGTTGATGATCAGGTGGATGGTTCCGCCCACGCGATAGCCGCTCGTGGCGCTCATCGCGAGACATTCCGCAACCACACCCTGGCCCGCAAACGCGGCATCTCCGTGCACCAGAAGGGGCAACACGCTGAACGCGCCCGGATTGTCGATCTGATCCTGCATCGCACGAACCGTCCCCAAGACGATGGGGTCGACGGTTTCGAGATGGCTCGGATTGGATGCGAGCTCCACTGGCAACAGCGCTCCACTGCGCGCCTGGAACTTCCCGGTGGCGCCGAGGTGGTACTTCACGTCGCCCGAACCTTGCACCGCGTGTGGATCCACGTGGCCTTCGAATTCGCCGAACAGGTGTCCGAGGCTCTTTCCAACGACGTTTGCGAGCACGTTCAACCGACCACGGTGCGCCATGCCGATCACCGCACCGTCCAAGGCATGATCGGCGGCGAGGTTCAGGATCATGTCCAGGATCGGCACGGCCGACTCCGCACCCTCCAATCCGAATCGCTTCGTGCCCACGTACTTGGTGGCCAGGAATCGTTCGAAGGCCTCGGCGGCGTTCAATCGTTCCAAAATGACGAGTGGCTCGGGCTCGAAGTCGTCCCTGTGCCCCTCCACGCGCTCCTGCATCCATCGCTGTTCGTCGGTGTTCTGAATGTGCATGTACTCGATACCGATCGTGCGGCAGTAGGCATCGCGCAGTACACCGAGCAATGCGCCGAGGGTGGAGCGCTGCACTCCCCCCACGCCACCGGTGGCGAACTCGCGATCCAAGTCCCAGATGGTGAGCCCGTAGGTCAGCGGATCGAGTTCGCGCGGCATTCGCGGCACGGTCCAACGCAGCGGGTCGAGGTCGGCAATCAGGTGGCCGCGCACGCGATGCACACGGATGAGGGTGGCAACTTGCATCTGCTTGTGGGCTTGCAGGTCGACTCCCTCGAGATCGTTCGTATCCGTGCGCCATTTGACCGACTCGTACGGCACTCCGAGGCTGCGGAAGATGGATTCGTAGAAACCGTGTTCACCGAGCAGCAACTCGTCCACGTACTTGAGGAACAGTCCGCTCTCGGCGCCTTGGATGATGCGGTGGTCGTAGGTGCTCGTGATCGTCACCACCTTGGACACACCGAGTTGGTTGAGCGCCCGCTCGTCGCTGCCCTGGAACTCGGCCGGGTAGTCGATCGACCCGACCCCGACGATGACGCCCTGACCCACCATGAGACGCGGTACCGACTGATTGGTGCCGATGGTGCCGGGATTCGTCAGGCTCACGTTCGCGCCCTGGAAATCCTCGATGGTCAGTTTGTTGTTGCGAACCTTGCGAATGATCTCGTCGTAGGCGACGAGGAATCCCATGAAGTCGAGCGTGTCGGCACCCTTCAGTACGGGAACCACGAGCGTGCGTTGACCATTGCCCTTGTCGACGTCCACCGCCAACCCCAGATTCACGTTCGAATGGCGCTGCAACTGCGGTTTGCCGTCGGCATCGGCAACGTAGACGTTCTTCATGTTTGGTACCGCATCCACCAGTGCACGAACGACGGCAAATCCGATCACGTGCGTGAAGCTCACCTTGCTTTGCCCCGTGCGTGAGCGATAACCGTTGATCACCCGGCGGTTGACTTCCAGCAACTTGGCCGGAATCTGGCGCACGCTGGTGGCGGTGGGCACCGACAGACTCCGCTCCATGTTGGTGGCGATCGCCGCCCCAACGCCGCGAATCGGTTCCGGCGCGGATGGCGGCGTGAGAACTGCGGGCGCAGTGACGGCGCCCTGTGTCGGCGTGATGGCAGCCGGACGACGCAACGGCAACGTGTCGTCGGTTTTCCCTTTGGAACCCGCGGTCGCCTTGCCGTTGGTCTTTGCGACTCCGGCAGTGGGGGGCGGCGAGCCCGCCGGCTTGTAGTCGCTGAAGAATTCACGCCACTGTTCGCTCACGGCGGCAGGGTTGTCGCGGAACTGCTCGTACATCTCGTCGACGAGCCACGAATTGGTGCCGAAATCCTCACCCGAAGCACCTGTGGGGGCGTTCACGGGTGAACTCACGCCTCCAGCGTACTTATCGAACGAGCCACCCTCCCGGGTGGCTCGTTTTGTGGTGACCGATTCAGCCGAGCATGAATTCCGAGAGCAGCCAGAGCACCAGCCACAGCACACCGCTCGTGATCAATGCGTTCTTGTGCGACTCGTACGGCCACAGCAACTTGTTGGTTGCGGCGGTACCACCCAGTTTTCCGAGTGCATTCAGCTGGAGGATGGCGCCGATGTCCAACGCAACGATGACGTAGGTCGAGGCCTGGCTCGGCGTGGCACCGGAGTATGCGCCGCTGTAGAAGTGCGCCGAGCCCACCATGAACCACAACATCGAAACCGAGAAGATGGTGTTCTGGCGCGACGCCAGCAACGCGCGACGGCCGGCAGCGGCTGCATTCGGGTCGGCCTGTCCCCCGCCGAGGACATTCACCGCATTCGCCAGCACCACCTTTTGGTTCTTCCAGATGATCATCCACACGTTGGCCGCCATCGTCAAGCCGTACAACATGCCGACGGAGATCGCTGCGTCGTGACCAATACCTGCCGTTGACCCTTCACCGAGGAAGTTCTGCCAGTAGTCGGGTTGGCCGGTGATGAGAAGTCCGGTGCCCAACGTGGCGATTGCAGCCCAGCGGAACCACCAGAGCGCTCGACGCGCCAACTTGTCGAGGGTGATGTTGCGGGCCTTTGCCTCGTCGCCGTAGGCGGCGAGTGCCGGCACCTGCACGAGGTTGAAGTAGTACAGCAGCCCGATCCAGGTGATGCCCACGAGGACGTGCAGGTAGCGCATGAAGAAATCGAGGAAGTAGTTGCCTGAGAACAGTTCCATCGTGTTACCTCCGGAGTGAGTCGTAGTGCGTGCGACGAACGTCGCTCGCTCTCCGAGAGTAGTGGAAACTAGGTTGTACGGCGGTGACTGCGGAATTCATCTACACCTGTTACAAACTGGGACGTTTCTACCCGCCCGACCGACAGGTGTTGGCCGACATCTCATTGTCGTTCTATCCGGGAGCAAAGATCGGCGTCCTCGGCTCCAACGGCAGTGGCAAGTCCAGTCTGCTCAAGATCATGGCGGGTCTCGACGACGGCTACAGCGGCGAAGCCCGCCTCACACCGGGATTCAGCGTGGGGCTGCTCGCACAAGAACCACAACTCGACGCGAAGAAGGACGTGCTCGGCAACGTGATGGACGGCGTCGCGCCCATTCGAGACTTGTTGGCGGAGTACGAAAAGGTCACCGCCATGTGGGGCGAGCCCGACGCCGACTTCGAGAAGGTCGGTGCGCGACAGGCCGAACTCGAGGCAAAGATCGCCGCAGCGGACGCGTGGAGTTTGGAGCGCAACGTGGAGATCGCCATGGATGCGCTGCGGTGTCCACCCAACGACGCCGACGTCACGAAGCTTTCGGGCGGCGAACGTCGTCGCGTGGCGCTGTGTCGATTGCTGTTGTCGCGACCCGATCTGCTGCTGCTCGACGAGCCCACCAACCATCTGGATGCCGAGAGCGTCGACTGGTTGAGCGCTTTCTGCAGGAGTACTCGGCACCGTGATCGCGATCACGCACGACCGCTACTTCCTGGACAACGTCGCCAAGTGGATCCTCGAACTGGATCGCGGTCGTGGCATCCCGTTCAGTGGCAACTATTCCAGCTGGCTCGAGCAGAAGCAGGAGCGACTCGCACAGGAGGAAAAATCCAACGAGGTGCGTCGACGCACCTTGCAACGCGAGTTGGAATGGGTGCGCATGGCCCCGAAGGCGCGTCAGGCGAAGGGCAAGGCACGTCTCGCCGCCTACGAAAAGCTGCATGCCGAGGCGCAGGCCGCCGAGCGCGGGCCCGACAAGTTGGAGATCACCATTCCCGCCGGCAAACGCCTCGGCGACACCGTGATCAAGGTGGAGAACCTGAACAAGGGATACGGCGACCGGCTGCTCATCGAGAACCTGAGCTTTTCCCTGCCACCTGCAGGCATCGTGGGCATCATCGGCGCCAACGGCGCCGGCAAGACGACGCTGTTCCGAATGCTCACCGGCCAAGAGCAGCCCGACTCCGGCAGCGTAACCGTGGGCGACACGGTGCAGTTGAGTTACGTGGACCAGAGTCGCGACTCGCTCAATCCCGAAAACAGCGTGTACGAGGAGATCACCGACGGTGCCGACACGTTGAAGGTGGGTGGACGCGAGATTCACGGTCGCGCGTACGTCGCCAGCTTCAACTTCAAGGGCAGCGATCAGCAAAAGAAGGTGGGTGAACTCTCGGGTGGCGAGCGCAACCGAGTGCACCTTGCAAAGCTGCTGAAGAGTGGCGGCAACGTGCTCCTGCTCGACGAGCCGACCAACGACCTCGATGTCGACACGTTGCGGGCACTCGAGTCGGCACTCGAGGCGTTTCCGGGCTGTGCGGTGGTCATCAGCCACGACCGTTGGTTCCTCGACCGCATCGCCACCCACGTACTGGCATTCGAAGGAAACAGCCAGGTGCGGTGGTTCGAGGGCAACTTCCAGGACTACGAAGCGTGGCGTCGCAAGGAACTGGGAGTAGATGCCGATCAACCCAAGCGCCTCCGCTACAAGCCGCTCACGCGCAACTAGATGAACGACGCCACCAACCACCGAGCCGTTGCCGTCATTCGGACGGTCTGTGCGGTGTGTTTTCGTGGGAGGGATTGCAGGAATGATCGTTGCCTCCTTGGCCGACAACAACATCGGTGCGGTGCTCACTGCGGGAATCATCAGTGCGATCGCGGCGGTCGTGTTGCTGGCGGTGAGCACGGTTGCCACCAACCGACGCTCGACGGTGTTCGACGAGGCCGATGCCGAGATTCTCGAAACGGAGATCCGTCGACTGGTTGCATCCGGTAGCAACGAGTCGACGTATTGCGTGGTCTCGTACACCGAGCCGTGGAGCTCGGACGGCGCTCCCGATGAGCGACGCGGAACTCGCCACCCAACTCGCTCGCGATACCGGCCGACTCCTCGTCGAACTGCGCAATCGGCTCGCGCGTGAAGGCGCCTCTCCATGGCATCTCATGGACGCCGGTGACGCACTCGCCCATCGTTTCATCGTGGATACGTTGCGTCGGGATCGTCCGAACGATGCGGTGCTGTCGGAGGAAGGGGCCGACGACGCCGCTCGTCTCTCGGCCCAGCGAGTGTGGATCGTGGACCCGCTCGATGGAACCTCGGAATTCGGGGAGGATGGCCGTGAGGACTGGGCCGTGCACATCGCGCTGTGGGATCGACAGGCGGGCATAGGCGGAGATCTCGTTGCCGCGGCCGTCGCACTTCCGGCACTCGACACGACCTTGTCGACGCTCCCGCCGCCACCCGTACCGAAACGGCAGGACCGCACTCCGCTCATGGTGGTGTCGCGCTCGCGTACGCCGGCTGTGGCTGCAGCGGTGGCCCGCGAATTGGGCTACGACGGTGTACGCCTGGGATCGGCAGGCGCAAAGACGATGGCGGTGGTGCTCGGTCATGTGGACGTTTACCTGCACGCCGGAGGTCAGTACCAATGGGACTCTGCTGCGCCGATCGCCGTCGCCCGCGCGGCCGGTCTGCATACGAGCCGAATCGACGGAAGTCCACTCGTGTACAACGACCGCGATACCTGGCTACCCGATCTCCTTGTATGTCAGCCCCACCTGGCCGACGACATTCTCCGGGCAGTGCGCAACTTCACATCCCAATAGATCACTCAGCTCGACCGATGGAGAGCAATCATCGGCAGACTGCGAGGGTGGAAAACACCGACCGGCCCGCGCACCAGAGCGATGCGCCGACGACGGTGGCACCTGCCGACCGCACCTGGGGTGCGTTCAGCAGCGACCCACCGTGGGTCCTTGACCGTGAGGCGATCCGTTGGCGGGGACTCGTGGAAGGACTCCGTGCGCAAGCACGTACCGAACTTCCCTCCCTCATGCGACCACCCCAAGTACCGCCGGTAGCTCGTCTCATCGTGGTGGTATTCCGCCTCGGCGTGGCACTCGGGCCATGGTGGTGGAAACGACGCCGAAACACGTACGCGACGCCGGAGGCATCGCGCGCGGACTTGTCGCTGCGCATGCGTCGCGCCATCGAACGCCTCGGCTCGACCTACATCAAATTGGCACAAATCATCTCGAGTGGCGAGGGTCTGTTCCCGATCGAACTCGTCGAGGAATTCAAACGCTGTCGGGATCAGGTACCCGCGGAGCCCTTTGCCGACGTTCGCAGCGTGGTGGAGGCCGATCTCGGAGCGCGAATCGAAGACGTTTTCTCCTCCTTCACCACCGAACCGATCGCGGCCGCCTCGATCGCCCAGGTGCATGCGGCGGTGCTGCGCAGTGGCGAGGCGGTGGTGGTGAAGGTGCAACGCCCTCAGGTGGGTGTACTCGTACGCAAGGACCTGAAGGTGATGGCGTGGCTGGCCCCGTTCCTCGTCGGACGCATCAAGATCGCCGCACTCGCAAATCCCCCCGCCCTGGTGGAACTCTTCGCCGAAACCATCGTCGAAGAACTGGACTTCCGCCTGGAAGCATCCAACATGCTCGACATCGCAAGCATCCTCTCGGACTTGAAACAGGACGGCTACGTCATTCCGCGTCCGCACCCCGATCTCGTCACCCGACGCATCATCGTGATGGAACGCCTCGAGGGCTTCAAGTTCGACGATGTTGCGGGAATGAAGGATGCGGGTATCGATACGGAGGCGGTGATTCGCACGGGAATGGTCGCCTTCATGGAGGGTGCGTTGCTGTACGGCGTGTTTCACGGCGACCTGCACGGTGGAAATCTGTTCGTGATGCGCGACGGACGCACGGCGCTGCTCGACTTCGGCATCGTGGGTCGACTCTCGGGCAACCGACGACTCGCATTTCTTCGGCTGATGCTGAGCGCTACGACCAACGACGTGAAGGGCCAGATGACGGCCTTGCGCGACTTGGGCGCACTGCCGATGGACACCGACCTCGACGCGGTGATCAAGGACCTCCGTCTCGACCAACCCACGGTGGACCCCACCACCTTGTCCGGCGAGGAACTCGTGAAGGAAGTACAACGCGTGGTGAAGGCGATGCTCGGCTACGGCGCCCGCATGCCCAAGGAACTCATGCTCTACGTGAAGAACATGGTGTTCCTCGACGGCGCAATCGCTCGACTGGCCCCCGATCTGGACTTGTTGGGTGAAATCGCGCAAATCTCGATGCTCTTTGCCCAGCGCCACGGAGAGCGCCTGGGTCGCGAACTCGGCATCGATCACACGCAGGTGGAGATCAACCTCGACAGCGTGAAGGCAGGACTCGGTGTGAGCAACGACACCGACCGCATGACGTACCGCGACCTCCAAAAGCGGCGTGAGCTGATCCAAAAGCGCATGCGCGACCACGTGGGTCGCTAGGACGTCCTCACACCTCACGCACCGCTCCGCACACTCCGCGCCCGATCGCTGAATTTGTCAGTATGGGTGCATGCGATTGGTCGTTGCACGATGCACGGTGAACTACGTGGGTCGGCTCGAGGCGTCGCTTCCCGAGGCGACACGACTCATCATGGTGAAGAACGACGGCTGCATCGCCATTCACGCCGACGGTGGTGCCTACAAGCCGCTCAACTGGATGAATGCGCCGAACGAACTACGCGAATTCCCCGATCGCTGGGAGATCACCAACCCGAAGAACGAGACCCTCACCATCAACATGCTCGAGGTGTTCAGCGATGCGATACACGAACTGGGCGAGGACCCCGGATTGTCGAAGGACGGCGTCGAGGCGCACCTGCAGGAATTGTTGGCGGTCGACCCATCGGTGATCGAGGACGGTCTCACGCTCATTTCCCGTGAGTACCCGACGGCCATCGGACCGGTCGACCTGTTGTGCCGGGCCAGTGATGGCACCACGGTTGCCATCGAGGTCAAGCGACGTGGCGAGATCGACGGCGTCGAGCAGCTCGGTCGCTACCTCGAGTACCTCCGCGCCGATACGTCACTCGGGCTGATTCGCGGGGTCTTCGTCGCGCAATCCATCAAACCGCAGGCTCGCACCTTGGCCGAAACTCGCGGACTGAGTTGGAAGGAAGTCGACTACGACGAACTCCGTGGACGACGCAAGGACGATTTGAGGCTCTTTGAACGCGATACGCAACTTGAGCGCGCCGACTTTGCGGATGTCATTCGCATGAACAACGACAACGTCCCCGCGGTGTCCCACATCGAATTGGACGAGCTGGAACAGGACGTCCGTCTCGCACGGCACGCGTTGGTGATTGGTGACGCTCCGATACGAGGCTTCTGTACCACCTTTGCAAGTGGCCTCACCGAGGACCTCGGAGTGAACTACGCGTGGTTCGTCGCTCGCTATCCGCACTTCGTGTACTTGGACCGGGTGGTCATCGATGATGCCCATCGATCACAAGGTTTGGGAGAGATGCTCTACGTCGAAGTCGAACGGCGCATTCGCGAGGAAGCGACGACGGATCTCTTCGTATGCGAGGTCAACCTGCAGCCGCGCAACGACGGCTCGCTACGGTTTCACGCCCGTTTGGGTTTCGAACAGGTCGGCGAACAGGAGTCGAAGCCGGGACTCATCGTTGCGATGCTCGCCAAACGTCTGCGCTAAACCGAGTCGCTACTTCTTCTGCGGTTGCGGCCAGCCGCCCGGGCGACCATCCATGCCGGAGTTGGCACGGGCCTTGCCGAGTAGTTCCTCCACGATCGGGCCGAGGCGAGTCGGATCGTCGACCGGATCGTGCGAAGGACCACGCACCCAACCTTCGGCGATGGCGAAGGTTCGACCACTGGCCTCGAATACGCGGCCCGTGACATCCTTGCTCTCCGCCGACGCCAACCAGGTGACGATGGGCGCAATCCAACGAGGTGACTGCGCCTCGCGTTCTTCATCGGTGGGTGGCGTCGGTTGCAGATTCTCCGTCATTCGGGTGAGGGCGACCGGAGCCACCGCATTCACGGTGACGCCGTATCGTGCGAGCTCGAGCGCAGTGATCACGGTGAATGCCGCGATACCGGCTTTGGCTGCTCCGTAGTTGGACTGGCCGACGTTTCCATAGATTCCCGACACCGAGGTGGTGTTGATGATTCGACCATCGACGGGCTTTCCCGCCTTCGACTGATCGCGCCAATACGCCGCAGCAAAGTGGGCCGGAGCGAACGTTCCCTTCAGATGCACCTTGATGACTGCATCCCATTCGGCTTCGCTCATGTTGGCCATCATGCGATCGCGAAGGATGCCGGCGTTGTTCACCACGCCATGCAGATCACCGAAGGTGTCCACCGCGGACGTGATCAACCGCTCGGCACCCTCGAACGACGAGATGTCGTCGCCGTTGGCGATGGCCTTGCCACCAAGCGACTCGATTTCCTTCACTACTTGGTTTGCCGGGGAGGAGTCTCCACCGCTGCCATCGACTCCCGCACCGAGGTCGTTCACCACCACGTGGGCGCCGTGACGGGCCAAGCTGAGTGCGTGCTCGCGCCCGATTCCGCGACCTGCCCCCGTAACGACAACCACTCGACCTTCGCACAATTTGCCCATGACCGTGACCCCTTTCCCGACTCCATCGTCGGATAACTACCGCTGACGCAATCTAGTCTCTTCGCGCGTGACCAGTCACACCGACGTTCTCATCGTTGGCGCAGGGCCCGCGGGAATCGCCGCGGCGCTCACCGCTCACGAACATGGTCTCGACGTGTCCGTGATCGACAAGGCCACCTTCCCCCGTGACAAGTGCTGCGGCGACGGTCTCACCACCGGCGCACTTCGTCTCCTGGATCGCCTCGGCCTGCAACCGGCGACGGTGGCGAGCTGGAAGACGTGTCGCGACGTGGTTCTGCGAAGTCCCTCGGGCCGCACGGTGGACCTGCGGCTCCCCGACGGCGGACAGTTCGCGGCAATCGCATCGCGCATGGATCTCGATGCAGCACTGGTGAAACACGCGCGCGACCACGGAGTATTGGTTCGTGAGGGCGTGGGTTTCGTCGACGTCACTCGCGACGAGAACTACCGAGTAACCACCAGCGACGGTGTCATCACGGCGCGTGTCGTCATCGCTGCGGACGGGATGTGGTCCCCCGTGCGAAAGGCGCTCCAGCCGGATCGCTCGACGTATCTCGGCGAGTGGCACGCATTGCGTCAATATGCACGCAACGTCACGGGTCCGGCCGGTAGTCGGTTGTACGTGTGGTTCGAACCGGATTTGTTGCCCGGATACGCATGGTCGTTTCCCCTCGCCGACGGACGCGTCAACCTCGGATTCGGTATCTTGCGGGGCTCGACGCGCAAGGTCGGCGACATGAAGTCGGTGTGGGCCAGTGTGCTCGATCGACCCCACGTACGCGATGCACTCGGTGCCACCGCGATCATCGACGACAAGGTGAGTGCCTGGCCGATTCCGGCACGAGTAACCTCGGCCACGTTGCGCATCGGCAACGTGTTGTTCGTGGGCGATGCTGCGTGCGCCACCGACGTACTCACCGGCGAGGGTATCGGGCAGGCGCTGTTGTCCGGAATGCTGGCGGGTGATGCAGCAGCGTCACCGAATCCGGGCGCCGAGTATGAACGCGACATGCGAAAACACTTCTTCGCCGACCATCGAATGTCGCTGATCCTCGGCCGCATCCTGTCGAGTGAGCGTTTGGCTCGCGGTGCGCTGCGTGTGATCGACGGCGGAGACTGGCGACGGGAGAAGTTCGTACGGTGGATGTTCGAAGACGAACCACGGGCGAGTGCATTCACTCCTCGGCGCTGGCATCGCGGTTATTTGTCGTCACCCGGCGCCTACTAATCTCGCCACATGCGCACACGTCTCACCGAGATGCTCGGAATCGACCATCCCGTCATGCTCGCCGGAATGGGTGGGGTGTCCTACCACGAATTGGTGGCGGCCGTCAGCGAAGCGGGCGGCATCGGCACTTTGGGCGCGTCCACCATGCGCGATCACGAACTCCCGGAGGAAATGCGTCTCGTACGTGAGCGAACCGCGAAGCCGTTCGGCGTCGATCTGCTCACGGCGCTTCCAAACCAGGTGGATACCGGTATCAAGGCGGTGATCGAAGGCGGTGCCTCCATCTTCGTTGCGGGTCTCGGCGTACCTCGCGAGGTGATCGACCTCCTCCATCAAAAGAACATCCTCGTCGGATCGATGTGCGGCAAGGTGAAGCATGCCATTGCCGCAGTGGCGAGTGGATGCGACTTCGTCGTCGCGCAGGGCACCGAGGCGGGCGGCCACACCGGCATGGTCGCCACCATGGCGCTCGTTCCCCAGGTGGTCGACGCGGTCGGCGAGAAGGTTCCGGTGGTCGCCGCGGGCGGACTGTTCGACGGACGCGGGTTGGCGGCGTCACTTGCACTCGGCGCCGACGGCGTATGGATCGGCACCCGTTTCATCGCCACGCCCGAAGCACGCGCGGTGAACGGCTACAAGGACCAATTGCTGTCGACCTCGGAAGACGGCACCACCATCAGCCGCGCGTACACCGGTAAGACGTGTCGCGTGGTGGCCAACGACTGGACGCGTCACTACGACAAGAACCCGGCGGATCTCAAGCCCTTCCCACAGCAGGCCGTTGCGTCGATGCAAGCGGGCGTCAATCATCTCGGATTTCCTACGGGAACCGACGTCGATGTTTCCCGCGAGTTCTACCCTGCAGGACAGGGTGTGGGCGCCATCAACGAATTGATTCCCGCCGGTGAACTCGTGCGGCGCATCGTCGATGAAGCGACCGCAGTACTCGCGCGCGTCGGGAAACTGACCGCGCGTTGAGCGTGGCCAGCGTCCTTCGGACGAATCGCGCCCTCCGAATCCTCTTCCTGGCGCAGAACCTGTCGTACATGGGCGACTGGTTCACGTTCGTCGCACTGGCCGGTCTGGTGCAGGATCTCACGGATTCCGCGTTGCTCGTGTCGCTGTTGCTCGTTGCATTCTCGCTTCCCTCCTTCCTTGCTTCTCCAATTGGCGGTCCCGTCGCCGATCGGTACGACCGTCGCACCGTTCTGATCATCGTTTCGCTCGCCCAGGCGGTTGCTGCGTGCGGGCTGCTCTTCATCGGCAACTCCCACATCTGGCTCGCCTTCGTTTCGCAGGGCCTCATTGCCGCCTTCGCTGCATTCGTGCGCCCTGCCGTTGAGGCAGCGGTACCGAACCTGGCGCGGTCACCCGAGGAACTGCGCAGTGCGAACGCCCTGTTCGGTTCCAGTTGGGGTGTGATGCTCGCCGTGGGCGCCGGGTTGGGAGGCGTGTTCGCGCAGGTGTTCGGCAGACGAGCCGCCTTCGTTGCCGACATCGCCACGTTCGTCATCGCTGCGGGTCTCATCGCCATGATCACGAGACCGATGCAGGAGGACCGCGGGCCGCATCGCGCCCCGGTGCGCCCGATCGCCGACATGCGCGAAGCCATCCAGTTGGCTCGACGGGACGCGACGATCATGGCGTTGTTGGCCTCGAAGATGACGTTCGCGATCGGGGCGGGCGTCGTGAGTCAACTCGCGGTGTATGCCGCCGACGCTTTCTCATCCGGTGACGCGGGTCGCGGATTGCTGCTCGGAGCGCGAGGGGTCGGATCGGGAATCGGTCCGATCATCGGCTCGCGATTCGCAAAGGGCGACGTACGGCGGGTGCTCCTCGTGTGTGGCGTTTCGGGATTGATCTTCTCCGTGGGCTACCTCGCCGCTTCGGCTGCACCGTTTCTCCTGGTGGCCGGAGTCTGCGTGATGTTCGCGCATCTCGGCGGCGGCGCCCAGTGGACGCTTTCCACCTACGGACTACAAGTAATGTCCCCCGATGACATGCGCGGCCGAGTGTTGGCCGGTGACTTCGCGCTGATCACGCTCGCACTCGCGGTGAGCAGTGTTGCCGCAGGCGTGGTGTCCGAACAAATCGGTGCCCGTGGAACCGTTGCGGTATTCGGTGCAGTCGCCGCCGCGAGTTCACTCGTCTACCTCGGCCTCACCTCCAAACTTCGGGCCGGCGCCACCACGCCTTAGGCGTCGATGAGCGATCGCAGCATCTCGACCTGCGCCGACCGACTGCCACCCACCGGATTCACCGACAACTGCGTCACGCCGGCGGCACGAAACGCAGCGATGCGCTCCTTCACGTAACCGGCCGGACCAACCAGGTTGGTGAGTTCCAGCATCTCGCGCGGCACCGCACGTGCGGCCTCGTCCTTCTTTCCGGAGAGGTACAAGTCCTGTATCTCGGTTGCCTCCCGTTCGTACCCGTACTCCCGGCAGATGTCGTTGTAGAAGTTCTTGCCGCGCGCACCCATTCCGCCCACGTAGAGCGCGACGTTCGGACGTGCCATGTCGAGCACCTTGTCCTTGGCCTCACCGACGAGTGATTCATCGATTGCAAGCAGGCCTCCTGCGGAAATCTCCAATTTCTTGAGGGATGCGGCACGCTTCGCCTCGCCCTTCTTCAGGGCAGCTCCCCACACCTGCTGGAATTTGTCGGGCACGAAGAACACCGGCAGCCAGCCGTCGGCGAGTTCGGCAGTGGCCTCCACGCTGAGCCCTTTCAACGAGGCCCACCACACCGGAATGTCGGCGCGTACGGGGTGATTGATGAGTTTCAGCGGCTTTCCCAACCCCGTTCCTTGTCCGGCGGGCAACGGAACCTTCACCGTTTGTCCGTCGTACGCCAATGCCTTCTCGCGCTTCCACACGTCGCGACATACCTCGATGTATTCCTTGATTCGTAGCATCGGCTTCTCATAGGGAACACCGTGAAATCCCTCCACCACTTGCGGACCCGACGCACCGAGCCCGAGGATGAAGCGCCCGCTCGACACGTAGTCGCACCCTGCGGCGGTCATGGCCGTGAGAGCCGCCGTGCGCGAATACACGTTGATGATGCCGGTGCCGATCTCCACCCGTGACGTGATTGCAGCCAGGTAACCCACTTGGGAGATTGCGTCGAAACTGTACGCCTCGGGAATCCACACCACGTCGAGGCCGACCTTCTCGAGCTCGGCAACGCGACGAGCCCCCTCGACGAATCCACCCGAATAACTCATCATCATGGAAATTTTCATGGTGATGAGAACCTAGCGAACGCCACGCCCACTCACCCGAGCGGGGCGACCCTCACTCAGTTGACTTGTCGGGTGCGACCTTCCCAGTACGGTGCGCGCAAATCCTTCTTCAGGATCTTGCCACTCGGGTTGCGCGGAAGAGCGTCGGCCCACGCCACCTTCTTGGGTGTCTTGAATCCTGCAAGTTGTGTGCGACCGAAGGCGACGATGTCGTCCTCGGTGACCGCGACATCGGGTTTACGCACCACGATGGCAAGTGGAACCTCGCCCCAGCGCTCGTCGGGAATACCGATGACCGCAACGTCGGCGACGGCGGGATGCTTCATCAGTGCATTCTCCACCTCCGCGGGATACACGTTCTCGCCGCCGGACACGATCATGTCCTTCACCCGGTCGTGGATGTACACGTAGCCGTCCTTGTCCGTATAGCCGGCGTCGCCGGTGTAGAACCAGCCGTTGCGGATCGACTTGGCGGTTTCCTCGGGCATGTTCCAGTAGCCCTTCATCACCTGCTTCGAGCGGATGATGATTTCGCCCACTTCGCCCGCCGGCAGTTGTTTGCCGTCGTCGTCGACGATCTTCAATTCGATTCCCATCGACGGTTTTCCGCACGAACGGAGCAAGTGCTTCTTCGGGCCGTCGACATCGTGGTCCTCGTGCATCAACATGGTGACCACACCGGTCGTTTCGGTGAGTCCGTACACCTGGACGAAGTTGCACTTGAAGGTCTTCAGCGACGCCGCAAGCACCTGCTCGGAGATGGGCGATGCTCCATAGGCAATCAACTTCAGGCTCGAGAAATCCGCCTTGTCGATGTCCGGCACCATCAACGTGAACGCCAACAACGCCGGAACCATGAACGCATGCGTGATGCGGTGCTGTCCGATGAGTTTCACCAAGCCGGCGACGTCGGTTGCCTCACGAACCACGATCGACTTGCAGCCGTTGTACTGACCTGCCGTCGCCCAGCCGCTTCCGCCGATGTGGAAGAGCGGCATGGCAACGAGATTGATGGCGTGCTCGTTCATCTGCCACAGATCTCGCGAGGTGGGAAGGATTCCCATGAAGTTCTCGTTCGTGAGCATGACGCCCTTCGGACGTCCGGTGGTGCCGCTGGAGTAGAGCTGGAACGCCACGTCACCGGTCTTGGGTACGGCACCCGGGTCGACGGCCTGATATCTCGCAACCCACGACTCGTACGACTCGTGTTGTGGATGTCCACCGATGACCACGATCTTCTTGGTGTGGGTGAGTTCGCCCGCAATCGCGTCCAGGATCGGGACGAAATCCGGACCCACGATGAACACCTTGGCGCGGGCATCGTTGACGATGAACGCCACCTCGGGCGCGGCAAGGCGGAAGTTCACGTCCACGCTCACCGCGTTGAGCAGCGCGCATCCGTAGAACACCTCGAAGTGTTCGATGGAGTTCTTGTCGAGGAAGGCAACCCGATCCTGGTTACCGACTCCAGCCGCCTTGAGCGCCTGGGCGACCTGGCACGACCGTTGGTACGACTCCTGCCACGTTTGCACTCGGTCGCCCTGAACGAGTGCCACCTTGCCCGAAAGATTCTTGGCGTGGGTGCGAATGATGCCGGCAACGTTGGAGATGACTGGGGCAGCCGCGCGGGCGGCAGGCTTCTTCTTCGCAGGCTTCTTCTTCGCAGGCTTCTTCGCGCAGGCTTCTTTGCCGGCTTTTTGCTTTCTTCTTGCTGACCTTCTTCGTAACGGGCCGCTTCTTCGCAGGCTTCTTTGGGGTTTTCTTCTTACTGGCCTTCTTGACTGCTTCTTCGCACTTCTTCTTCTTGACAGGCTTCTTCTTGCCGGGCTTCTTCTTTGCAGACTTCTTCTTGACGGGCTTACGACGTTTGGTTGCCATGGGCGCCCAAGGTAGTTGGTGTGGCGTCGCGAGGCAACCCCAGCACGCGTTCTGCGAGAATATTTCGCTGCACCTCCCCTGTCCCGCCACCAATGGTGAGCGCTCGAGAAAAGAGGTAACCATGGGCGAAGCCCGCCTCGGCAAACGTCCGAAAGGCGGAGTCAACGCGTGCCCCGGACGAAGTAGTCAACATTCCGGCGGCCCCGATGAGCCGACGGCCGAGAGCCATGACTGCCTGACCGTGCTCGTCGGCCAGAATCTTGCGCACGCTGGCCTCCGGTCCGGGCTCCCGACCCGAGAGACGTCGCACCAAGGTGCGCGTTCGCACCAGCTCCAGCATGACATGTTGGATGTAGAGCTGCACGACGAGATTGCGCGTGACCGCATCCAACGTGCCGCCTGCAGCCGTGTGTGCTCTGCACGCGTCGACTGACCTCATCGGCGGTTGGTCCCATCCCCCACAACGCCCCGCCGCTCGACAGCGACACCCGCTCGTTGCTCAGCGTCACGCGAGCCAACCGCCAGCCGTCATTCACCTCGCCGACCACGTTGCCGTGCGGTAGGCGCACGTCGGTGAGGTACACCTCGTTGAAGGTGGCACCACCCGTCATTTCTCTGATCGGTCGCACGTCGATTCCCGCCAGATTCATCGGGCAAATGAAGTACGTCAGGCCGTGATGCTTGTCGGCGAGATGATCGGTTCTGGCAAGCAGGATGCCGAACTTCGCGTACTGCGCCCCCGACGTCCAGATTTTCTGACCGTTCACCACCCACTCGTCGCCATCACGCACCGCAGTGGTGCGCAAACTCGCCAGATCGCTGCCACTCTCGGGCTCGGAGAACAGCTGACACCAGAACGCTTCACCCGACAACATGTCGAAGAGGTAGGACTCCTTTTGTCGATCGGTTCCGGCAGTGAGCAGTGTGGGACCTGCCCACCCGATACCGATCGGGTTGTTCGGCCGTCGCACGTTCGCGCGACGCAGTTCATCGTCCACCACCAACTGTTCGATTGGCGAAGCATCGATTCCCCAGGGACGTGGCCAATGTGGCGCCACGTAGCCGGCGCGGGCCAGCTCGACGGGGCTGGGATTCGGATTCGCCCTCAGCCACCGGCGAACGGATTGGCGAAACGGATCGTCGTCACCCGGAAGCAGCGAGAGGACATCGCGCATGCCCGGTGAGCCTAGGTTGAAGGAGATGTTCGAGCGCCTCCCGCACACCGTTGCCTCCACCGACGGCGTACAGCTCGTCGCGTATCGGTTCCGACGAAGTGGTGAAGGGGAACCTTCCGCGCCACCGATTCTGTTTTCGCACGCAACGGGCTTCCATGGTCGCGTGTTCTCCCCCGCCGCCGCCCATCTCGACGACTTTTCCTGCACCACGTTCGACTACCGCGGCTACGGCGACTCCATTGCGCCCAACGACTGGCCGTTGTCGTGGGACGGCTTTGGTGACGACGCACTTGCTATGACCCGTCAGGTGGTATCGAGCCATGGCGGCATGCCCGTGGTGGGGGTTGGTCATTCCATGGGCGGCGCCGGCTTGGTCATGGCTGCGCTGCGCGAGCCACGGTTGTTCGCAGCGCTCGTGCTGTACGAGCCCATCATCTTCCCTCCGGAGGTGCGCACACAAATCGGAGGCGGCAACTCGCTCGCCGACGTCACCCGTCGGCGTCGCACCACGTTTGCCTCGTACGAGGAGGCCATCGCCAACTTTGCCTCCAAACCGCCGCTGTCGTCACTGCATCCCGAATCCTTGGCGGCGTACGTTCGGTTCGGATTTACCGAGGGTGTCGACGGCATCCACATCAAATGTCAACCCGATTTCGAGGCCCGAACCTACGAAATGGGCGCGTTGCACGACACGTGGCTTGCGCTCGGGGGACTCACGGTTCCCACCTGGGTGATGGCTGGCGTCCACATCGACCATTCGCCGGCCGCCCTCGCACCGCGAATCGCCGAACGCATCCCCGGGTGCACGTTCATCGAGTGGCGAGATCTGGGTCACTTCGGACCGCTCGACGATCCAGCCCGATTCGCCGCGTTCATCGCGCAGGTGGCCCGCGCCGTGAAACACCACTAACGCTTCGAGCGTGCGGCGAGTCGGCTAGCGCTTGGAGCCTGCTGCGAGTCGACCGACTCGCACGGTTGCCGAGCCGCCACGCACCGCGCGCCTACGCTGGCGGACACATGGCTGCGCCGAAATCCAAGTTGCCGCGACTCTCCCCGTCACGCATCAACACCTTCCTCGGCTGTGCGATGAAGTATCGGTTCCAATACGTGGAGTCGGTGCCCGGGCTTCCGAGTGAAGCGATGGTTCGCGGCTCGTTCGTCCATCGCGTGCTGGAGCTCCTGCTCGGCCGCGAGCGTGACGAGCGCACGATCGACGCCTCCCGGGAAGATTTCGACGCCGCCAAACGGGAGTTCCTCGTTCGGGACGACTTCCGCCTGCTGTTGCTCGACTCGGGCGACGAGGCGGCGTTCTGGGATTCCTCCCGCGAGTGTCTCCGTGCCTACTACCGAATCGAGCGTCCGACGGAGGCGAACATCGTCGAACTCGAGAAATGGGTCACCACCCCGCTTGGTGATTTCGAGATCGGCGGCTTCATCGATCGCCTCGAGCGTGATACGCAAGGTCTCATCGTGAGCGACTACAAGACCAGCCGACCCAAGCCCGCACATTTTTCCACCGACAACTTCCGACAACTCACGTACTACGCGCATTGGCGTGCGAAACACAGCTCAACGAGACTCCCCACTCGGTGCGCGTACCACCGGCGGCGGCGGACGAATTTTCGCGACACGCGGTGTCAGGCCGTCACGCCGACCACGCTCGACGAGGTTCGCGATACCGCTCGACGCGTGTTCGCGAGCATCGCCAGCGCCGAGTCCTCCGGAGAGTTCTCGACGAACGTCACCAAGTTGTGCGAATGGTGCGACTTCAAAGAGTGGTGTCCTGCGCACGGCGGCGACGCGAACCGCGCACGCGAAGAAGGCACCGCGCGTGTCAACCTTCGCCGCAGAGAGGCCGGGTTACCCATCCCGTCATGAGTTCGTTCCTTACCCGAATCGACCGACTCGACGAGCAACTGGATGGCTTCTTCGAGCCCATCCGCAACTCACGCCCACTGGTCTATGTGTTCAACACCGCGAGCGCCGTCGGCGACTCGGCGCCATCTGGCACGTCATCGGGGTCGTCGGCGCGCTCAACGGCACCCTCACGTGGCCCTGCCGTAGCGCCTCCGCTCCTGATGGGTGGCCGAGCTTGCTTCTCAATCAGGGCATCAAGCGGGTGTTCAGGCGCGAACGCCCTATCGGTTGCAGGCGACGACCGATTCACCGTGCGTCGACCACTCACCAGCAGTTTCCCCAGCGGTCATGCGTCGTCCACCTTCTTTGCCGCCGTGGTGCTGAGCGGCTGGGTGGGTGCGACCCAGACCTTCGTCATCTTCGTCGTTGCAGTCATCATCGCATTGAGCCGGGTGGTGGTTCGAATTCACCACGTGAGCGACATCCTCGTAGGCTCGGTCGTCGGTGCTCTGCTCGGCACCATCGCCGTGCAGTTCACCGCAACCATCACGTGACCACCAGCCCCGCTCCCGACGCCTCGCTCCCGCGCTTCGACTCGCGCATGTCCGACGCGGAAGGGCTCATGTGGCGCTTGGAGAAGGACCCGTATCTTGCCTCCACGTTCGGCAACGTCACCATCCTCGATCGTCCATCAACTTGCGCTGTTCCGTGAGCGACTCGAGCGAGCAACCATTGCAGTTCCACGACTTCGTCGAAGGTGCGCGACAGCTCGGCGGGCACTCGGCGCTCCCCGATGGATCGACGATGCGGATTTCAACATCGACTACCACGTGCGCCGGGTCTCGCTCCCCGAACCGGGTTCTGTCCGCCAGTTGCTCGACCTCGCCACGTTGATCGTCAACGATCCATTCGAGCGAACCAGGCCACTCTGGCAATTCACCGTGGTGGACGGCCTCGCGGGTGGGCGGGGCGCGCTCATCGTCAAACTGCATCACACCGTGGCCGATGGCGAGGGCAGCGTCATGCTGTCGCTTCAGTTCATCGATCTGGCACGCGATATTCCACTGCCACCACCACTACCGGCGCTGGCACAACCAGAGCCGTCGATGACCAAACGATGAACCCGCCGACTTGCTGCGCCTGTGGTGAGCGACGCACTACGCGGCCGGGATCGACTTGTTGAAGCAGGCATTAGACGTGCTTGCCGATCCGACCCGTTTACCTTCACTTGCCACGCAAGCCAACGATTCGCTCCGCGGACTCGTCGCGCAGAGATGGGCGAGGTCGATGCGGCTCGGTCACCGCTGTGGAAGAAGCGTTCGCTGCAGCGTCGGCTGGAAACGGTACGAGTCCCGTATCGCGAACTGTTGGAGGAAGCCGTGCGCTCGGGGGCAGCTCAACACCGCATTCGTCACCGCGTCGCCGACGGGGCCGGCGCCTACCACCGTGAACTGGCGCGCCGGTGGAATCGTTGAACGTCCATCGCGGTGAGCATACGAACCGAAGCCTCAGGCAGCAATGCTTTTTCCCTCGCCAAACTGCTCGTTCCCACCGGCGACATGCCAATTACGGAACGGTTTGCGGCCGTTCATGAGGCACTCACCCAGGCACGCGAGGGCGCCAAGAGTGCGAGTCTCGACACGCTCGCATCGCTCGCCACCACCCTGCCCACGTCCGTCCTCACCCGGATTGCGCGCACGCAGAGTCAATCCATCGACTTCGCCACGTCGAACGTGCGCAGCGGAGGCGTGCCGCTGTACATCGCCGGCGGCCTCATCCTGGAGAACTACCCGGTCGGACCACTCGGTGGCGTCGCATTCAACGCGACGCTGCTGTCGTACAACCACTCGCTCGACATCGGCATTCATGTCGACACCGAAGCCGTGGAACGACCAGAGTTGTTGCGCGATCACATCGAGCGTGCGCTGAACAGGCTGATCAATGCAGCGGTACCTCGGGTTCAGGCGGCAACACGGGCCACGTCGGCCGGTGCGGCGAGTGGTACTACTTCGCGACCGAAGTGGTGGGCTCGGCTTTTTCGCTGAGCAACTGACGAACGTCCAGCAAAAGATCCGCAACCTCCGTGGTGGTCACCAACTGGCGCTGACCGATTTCGGACAGCGCTTTGTCGATCACTTCGATCGCCTCGGCGAGGACGACCAAATCGTGATGATGCAAGCGCTGAATGGTCTCGGTCATCAGTGCAGTTTTGCTTCCGTGGGTCTTGTGCGAGAGGCTATCTCTGACTTTCCCCATGATGATGGATACGCACGACCGACGTAACATCGTGCTGTGAATTTCGCCGGTGCCGTCGCCGTTGTCACGGGCGCTGGAGGTGGAATCGGTTCGGCACTTGGTGAACGATTTCACGACGCCGGTGCCACGGTGGTGCTCAGTGACCGATCGGAGTCCAGCGTGCAGGCCGTCGCGGACCGATTGAACGGCAGGCGCTCCAACTCGCGTACGTCGTGGTTGCCGACGTGTCGCTGGAAGAAGAGAACGAGCGTCTGGTGCGTGAGGCACGCCAGCGTGCAGGCACGATCGACGTGTTCTTTGCCAACGCCGGCGTGGGAATGGGAACCGACCTCTCGTCGAGCGAGGTCGATTGGACCACATCGTTCGATGTCAACGTGCATGCCCACCGTTGGGCCGCCAAGTACCTACTGCCCGAATGGTTGGCCGCCGGGCGCGGATACTTTGCCAGCACGGCGAGTGCGGCGGGAGTGCTCGCACAGATCGGTTCGGCGCCCTATTCGGTCACCAAGCACGCAGCGGTTGCATTCGCCGAGTGGTTGTCGATCACCTATGGCTCGCGTGGCATCGCGGAGTTGCCGCGCCCGCAGGGTGTGAACACCGCGATGTTGCGAGGGGGTGACCGACCCGGAATCGATTCCAACGCGGGAAACGTGGTGCGGGCAGCCGGCGTGGTGCTCGAACCGTCCGAGGTAGCCGACATCGTGCACGACGCGATGGTTGCGGAGCGGTTCTTCATCTATCCCCACCCGGAGGTGGCCGATTACGTGAAGGTGAAGGCCAACGAACACGAGCGCTGGTTGGGGGATGCGCAAACTGCAGAAGAGTGTCTTGGCGTCTGAGCCCTCCGTAATCCGCTAGAGATGCTTGGTTGCTGCGGCGAGCTCACGCCATTGCTGCATCGGTAGTGCCGCAGCATCCGCGTCCAACACCTGGATGCTCACGTGCGAAGCGCCGGCATCGAAGTGCGCCTTCACCCGTGCCACGGCATCGTCGATCGTTCCCCACGCCACGATTGCATCCACCATCCGATCGCTGGGAGGGTTGTTCTTGTCACCGATATCGGCGTCGGTGTAGCCGAGTCGACGCAGATTGTTCGCGTAGTTCGGCAGGCGTATGTACGTGGCCATGTGTTTGCGCGCCACATCACGTGCCTTGACCGGATCGGTTTCCAGGAGCACCGCTTGTTCAGGCGCGAGAAGTGGTCCGTCACCCAGGACGTCGCGTGCAACCTTGGTGTGTTCAGGTGGAACGAAGTACGGATGCGCTCCGAGTCCACGTTCGGCGGACAACGCCAACATTCGCGGCCCCAGTGCGCCCAGCACTCGGCGCGGCGTGGTGGAAGGTGCGGCGGCGGCGAACAAGCCGTTGTCCATCTGGTCGAGATACTCCACCATCGAGGAATACGGTTTCTCGTAGGTGCTCTTGTGCAACTTCGCGCCGCGTGTCGAGCA
>JAYQSR010000022.1:0-16019 GCA_038146945.1 Ilumatobacteraceae bacterium | reverse complement strand
CGCAATTCAGATTCATGTGCTGGCTCCATCGCATTGGTTCGGTAGAAGATCGCGATCTCACGCCAATTGACCGCTTCGTGCCGGTGCAGGCGCTTCAGTTCCGAAATCACGAACCGTGCTTCTTCGTCCTCGTCCTCGGCGTAGTAGCGAACGATCTTGTCACCGGCTCCAACCTGGGTCCACAGTTCCTTCGGTTTTCGCTCGACGTTGTTGGAGATAACCGCATTGGCTGCATCCAATATCACCTGAGTGCTGCGATAGTTCTGTGCCAACACCACCGTGTACACATCCGGGAACGCACGCTCGAACTGCAGGATGTTGCGGTAGTCGGCACCACGAAACGCATAGATGCTCTGGTCGGTATCGCCGACCACGCAGACGTTGTGGTGCTCGCGACCCAGGAGCAGCACGATCTCGTTCTGTGCCAAGTTGGTGTCCTGATATTCATCCACCAGCACGTGCTTGAAGCGGTCCTGATATGCGGCAAGAACTTCCGGGTGATCGCGGAACAACCGCACCACATTCACCAAGAGATCGTCGAAATCCATGGCGCCGGCGCGCATCAGGCGGTGTTGGTACTCGGCGTAGATTTCCGCGTACTTCGTTTCGAACGGGCCGAAGGCGTCGGCTGCCGCACCCGACGGGTCGACCAGCTCGTTCTTCCACAGACTGATCCGCGCCTGGGCACCCTTCGATGGAAACCGCTTGGGATCGAGGTTCAGATCACGAATGATCTGCCCAACCAGGCGCAGCGAGTCGGCGGAGTCGTAGATGGTGAAGTTCTTGGGGTATCCCAGCCGGTCGGCGGTGGCCCTCAGGATTCGCACGCAGGCTGCGTGGAACGTACTCACCCACATCTTGTCGGCTACGTCGCCAACGAGCGTCTTGACTCGGGCCTTCATCTCCTGGGACGCCTTGTTGGTGAAGGTGATGGCGAGGATATTCATCGGATGTACGCCCGAGGCGATGAGGTGGGCAACTCGGTGGGTGAGAACGCGGGTCTTCCCGGAGCCGGCGCCGGCGATGATCAGTAACGGTCCCTCGCCGTATTCGACGGCGTCCCGTTGATCCGGATTCAGCTGCGTCAGGTCGAGTGCGACGCGATGGTCGCTGGTCACTTCGCCCGCGCAGTCGAACGCGACCGAACGCGAATCGGCAACGATCGCGGGCCCCGCACCTGACCCACGCTCCAGGTCACCGCGGCCGGGTCGGCCAATTCGAATTCGGGGAACCGCTCGACGAACACCTCGAGCGCGATCCGCACCTCCATGCGCGCCAGGTTGGACCCGACGCATCGATGAATTCCCAAGCCAAACGCGGTATGCCGGTTGATTTCGCGGTCGATCAACACCTCATCAGCGCGATCGAATGCAGCAGGGTCACGATTCGCCGCGGGGAACGGCAGCAGCACCCAATCGCCCGCTTTCATCGGACAACCGCCGACTTCCACGTCCTTGGCCACCGTTCTGGCCATGGTGACCGGCGCATAGGCCCGCAACATCTCCTCCACCGCAACAGGCAACAATTCGGGCTCTGCCACCAGGCGGGCAAGATCACTCGGCGTACGCGCAAAGTGCCACAGCGACGAACCAATCGCGCTCCACGTGGTGTCGATCCCGGCGATGAGGAGGAGCGCCACCGTTCCGCGCACGTGGTCGGGATGCAGGCGGTTTCCGTCGAGTTCGGCCGTGAGGAGGAAGCTGAGCAGATCGTTACCGAGATTGTTGCTTCGTTCGGCGATTCTTCGGTCGAGGTACGCGTCCAGCTTTTGCCAGCCAGCCTGCCGAACTTCTTGATCCTCGGCGATGCCCTCGAGCGCCACGTGAATGAACTCGCGGAACAATTCGCCGTCTTCGAGCGGAAGATCCAACATGTGCGCAATCACGGCCGGTGGGATGTGTTTGGCGTACTGGTCAGCGACATCCACCACTTCTGCCGAACCGAACTTGTCGATGAGACCGTGACAAAATGCGCGGGTCTCGGCTTCCATCGCGCTGATCTTTTGCGGAGCAAACGCGGGTAACAGCACACGACGCGCATGGTGATGAAACGGCGGGTCGGAGGTGATGGGAGGTGCGCCACCGTACGGTCTGCTCTCGCCGGTCGGCTTGATGCGCTTCACCACCACGTCCTCGGAGCTGAAGTGTTCGGTGTCGTATGCGATTGCACTCACATCCTCGTGGCGAACCGGCAACCACGTGCCGCCGTAGCGAGGCGAGTGGGCCACGGGGCATCCTTCACGCAACTGCTGCCAGATTTCCGGTGCGTTGGCGTTGTATGCCGGATGCATGTGGTCGAAGTCGGTGGTCCAATCGGTTACTGGGTCAACGAGCGACTCGTAGTGCGCGTTGCGGTCGCCCACCGACGCGGCGTCATGGTGCTTGTCGGTGGTGGTCATGGTTGCAGTTTCTCGCGCAGGAACTCGATCACCCGCGTGACACCGGCGTCTTGGCGCTGCTCGGTGAGCACGGAGTGGTCGCTCTTCTGCGTAGAGGGAAATTCCACGGCGATGAACTGCTCACCAAGCAGGCGTTGGAGCGTTGCAAAGCGATCACCCACGAGTCTGTCGCCGGTGTACCGCAAGCCGAGCACCTGGCAACCTTCGACTGCTCGACGTTGAATCGCAAGTTCGTCGTCGGGCGACAAGTTCAAATCGGCCGACCGTGACTTGCCGAATGCAAACGGTAGCGACGGCTGCGAAAGCACCGGTGCGATCATCACGTCGTCCAACATCATGCCGAGGGCGAAGCCTCCGCTGAAGCACATGCCCACCGCACCCACGCCTTTGCCGCCCACTTCCCTGTGCAGCTGTTTGGCCAACGCGCGCAACCATGCAATGATCGGCGACGTCTTGCGCATGGCCATGGTGGTGAACTCGCGAGAGACGCACACCTTGCTCGCCGACGACGCCATGTACTTGCCGTCGGGCGCTCGCCCAACGTCGCCGACGAGCAGCGGCATGGCCACGGAAAATCCCGCCCCCACCACCTCTTCGGCGAACTGCAACACCTTGGGCGTGATACCCGGAATCTCATGAACCACCACCACGCCGGGGGCCGTCACCCTTTCGATACACGTCGTGCGTGAAGCCTGCTGCCGAGAAACTCTCGTTCTTCCAGCCGGCGTTGATGGCTGCGTTTGTCACGCCATCAAACTAATTGGGGCGACCGACGCCGAGCACACGCGTCCATGTCACCGAACTGATCTTCACCACGTCGCCGGTGCGCGGGGCATGAATCATCTGCCCGTTGCCGAGATAAATCCCCACGTGGAAGAAGGTGGATTGCGAGAACAAGAGGTCGCCCGGCTGTGCTTGCGACACCGGAACGCGGGTGAGAGCGGCATATTGCGACCGAGAAACACGTGGTATCGACACTCCAGCCTTGGCCCACGCCCACTGGGTGAGGCCCGAGCAGTCGAACGCCACGCCCGGGCTCGATGCACCCCAGCGATAACGAATACCGAGCTGTGACAGCGCCGCCTTGATGGCCACTCCGGCCTGTGGTGACGACGCCACCACCTTGTAACTGGAACGGTTCTTGTCGGCCTCCTTGCGGGCGGCAGTTTCGGCCTCCTGGGCCCGACGGCGCTCCTCCTCCGTGAGCAAGCTGCCCAGATCGCGCAGGGCTTGGGCACGAAGCGATTCGTACTGCTGGAGCATCTTGTCGCTGGCGGAGAGACGGTTGGAAAGGAAGGTTGCGGTGGATGCCAACTGCTTCTTCTTGCCCTCGAGTTTGGACTTCTCCTTGGTGATGTCGTCGATGAGACCCTGCATGGCATCGGTGCTCGCGGCCCCGATGTTGGCCGCAGCCGACCCCAAATAGGCACGCTTCATGGCATCGGAGAGGGATCCGCTACCGCCGAGAATGCTCGAAAGACTGCCCACCGAACCGCCGGAAACGAAGGACCGCTTGGCCGAACCGACCAGATTCGCCTGCATCACGGCAAGCTCCTTTTGCATCTCGAAGATCTTCACCTCGATCTCGGTGATTTCACCCTGAATTGCGTCCTGTTGGGCCAGGGTGTCGGAGTACTTCTCTCCCAATTCGTCGGCCTGGCTGGCGAGGCGCTCCAGTTCGTCAACGATTTGTGACACGCGCCGACGTTGGTCGTCGACCGAGTCGGCCGACGCCACGGAGGGCATCGCCAGGGGTGCGAGCAGCCCCAACAATGCCAGTACGAACCAGGTGGGGCGGGTTCGTGGGATGCGAGTACGCCGAACGGCGGTCCAAATCACGATGCTGGCATTCTAGCAATCTTTACAATCTTGTTACAGGGTCGCGGTTTGAGTGTCCGCCGGCCGCTCCCGCGGCCTACTCCCATACCGACTCACCACGAATGTCCGCCGGCCGCTCCCGCGGCCTACTCCCATTCGATGGTCCCCGGGGGTTTCGATGTGATGTCGTACGCGACGCGGTTCACACCGTCCACTTCGTTCACGATGCGCGACGACATGGTCGCCAGCAACTCGTACGGCAAGCGAGCCCAGTCCGCGGTCATCGCATCGTCGCTGGTCACCGCCCGAATGATGATCGGTCGCGCGTAGGTGCGTTCGTCGCCCATCACACCAACCGAGCGGATGTCGGCCAACACGGCGAAGGCCTGCCAAATGTCGCGGTCCAGTCCCGCATCGTGGATTTCCTCCCGAACGATGGCATCGGCATCCTGCAGGATGCGCACCTTTTCCCTCGTGATCTCACCGATGATCCGTACGCCGAGTCCCGGACCAGGAAACGGCTGTCGCCACACGATTTCATCCGGTAAACCCAACGCCGTACCCAAGGTTCGTACCTCGTCCTTGAACAAGTCGCGCAGCGGTTCGCAAAGCGAGAGCGTCATGTCGTCGGGGAGCCCACCCACGTTGTGATGACTCTTGATGGTGGCCGATCCCTCCCGCCCGCCACTTTCGATCACGTCCGGGTACAACGTGCCCTGAACGAGGAACGTTGCGTCCGTTATGCCACCCGTGTAGCGCTCGAAGATGCGCACGAAGGTTTCACCGATGACCTTCCGTTTCTGCTCGGGATCCGTGACGCCCCTGCAGTTTGTCGAAGAATTCATCGCCGGCGTCGACGTGCACCAACTCGATTCCGAGGTTGCGCTTGAAGGTCTCCACCACTTGGTCGCTCTCGTTCTTGCGCATCAACCCGGTATCCACGTAGATGCAGGTGAGGTTGGCGCCGATTGCACGGTGCACCAGTGCAGCGGCCACCGACGAGTCGACTCCTCCCGACAAGGCGCAAATGGCGCGACCGTTACCTATTTGATTTCGCACTGCGGCAATCTGGGTATCCACGATCGACTCCGTCGTCCAGCGTGGTTCGATGCCTGCGAGTTCGTGCAGGAACCGTTGCAGGATGTCCTGGCCGTACTGCGTGTGCATCACCTCCGGGTGAAACTGCACCGCCCAGATTCTCTTTGCATCATGTTCCATGACGGCAATCGGCGCGTCCGGCGTGGAAGCCGTCACCACGAACCCGTCGGGAGCAACCGAAACGGCATCGAAGTGACTCATCCACACATCGAACGTGGGTGCACTGTCGGCCAACAAGCGGGAGTTTCCGCCGCGCGTCAACGTTGTGCGTCCGTACTCCCCCTTGTCGCCACGCGACACCACGCCACCCAATTGCTGTGCAATCAGTTGACAGCCGTAACAGATTCCGAGAATCGGAATGCCGAGTTCATAGATTCGCGGGTCCAGCCGCGGGGCGCCATCCACGTGCACGCTCTTTGGTCCACCCGACAGCACGATCGCCACTGGGTTTCGCCGCCGTACCTCGTCGGCGGTAATGCCGTGGGAGACGATCTCGGAAAACACCCGTGCTTCACGAACACGCCTGGCTATCAACTGTGCGTATTGCGCCCCGAAGTCCACCACCAGCACCGTTGGGTGAACCACCGATTTCACCACCACCACCGTAGTTGTGGTGGTTGGCTGACAGACTGAAGGCGCCATGCGCATCGTCCGGTTGACGGGTTTCGGAACGGCCGATTTCGAAACGTCGATCACCGATACCGACTCCGCAACTACGCCCACCTCGGTGTACGTGTATCCACTGGAGGGCGACGTGGACGAGTGCATCGGCCTGCTTCCGAAACCGGGATGCGGTTTCGAACCGACGCAGGCCGGTGACCGCGGTGGTGCACTGCAATACGCCGTGTTCGGCCTCATCGTTGTCGGTGTGGTGGTGGTGTTCAGCGTGGTGTTTCGCAACGTGATTCGCCGCGACAACGAACGAGCCAAGCATGCCTGACAACGACCGGAACGAACATGACTGACAACGATCGAGTCAACGTGCGGGTATTCGGCATCGCACTCGCCGTTGTTTCGTGCGCGCTCTACGGTGTGAACCCCTTGTTCTCGGTGAACGCCTTCGAGGACGGCGCGAACAGTCGAGGCTTGATGATCGCCCGCTTCCTCATCGCAGCACCGCTGTTGCTGACATATCGGCTGGTCACCATGCGCGGCGCTCCGTGGCCGCACCGCCGCGACTTCGGCGAGATATTCCTCTTCGGATTCCTCGGCTTCACCTTCCAGTCGTTCTTCTACTTCGGTGCCATCGAACGGATGGACTCCGGACTCGTCTCCGTCATCTTCTACTGCTTTCCGATCATGGCGGTGCTGCTGTCGTGGTGGCTACTGAACCATCGACCCAGCAACGTGATCGGAGTTTGTCTCACCGCCACCGTCGTGGGGGTGTCGTTGACCGCCGGCGAGGTGAGCGGAGCCGAAACCACCGGTGTGGTGCTCACCCTGGCCGGTGCACTCACCTACACCTTCTACGTGGTGTTGTCATCGCGAATCATGCCGAGGTACGACGGGATAACGGGTCTTACCATCGTGCTGTTCGGGGCAATGTTCGGTTGGCTCACGCTCTGGGTGGTTCGTCCCTTCAACATGCAGGTGGATTTCCCACAAACTCGTCTCGGATGGATCAACGTCGCGATCGTTGCGACGCTGGGCACGATTCTGCCGATGGGATTCTTCTTCGCCGCGATGAAACGAGTCGGGCCGGGACCAACCTCGGTGGCATCCACGTTCGAGCCCGTCGTTACGATCGCCGCCGGCGTCGCCTTCCTCGATGAACGGCTCACCATCAGAAGTGCCGTCGGTGCGATTCTCGTCATCGGTGCCGTGGTGCTGCTCACGGTTACCGAGGCTCGTCGCGACGTCGGTAGCCTGACAACTGCATCACCGGGAGGTGCTGCACACAACTGAAATGTTCTTGCAGGGTTGGGTGAAATTCCCTATCGGCGGTGAAAGCCCGCGACTCTCGCACTTTGCGGTGCGGGACTGATTCGGTGAAACTCCGAGGCCGACGGTCACAGTCCGGATGGAAGCAGGAAGAGATGAACGACATCGACCAACAATCGATGCGCGAGGCGGTGCGTGTCGCCGCCTTGGCGCAACTCACGTGCCGACCCAACCCGTGGGTCGGAGCCGTGCTCGTGGCCACCGATGGTCGTCGATTCAGTGGATTCACCCAACCCGTCGGGCAATCGCACGCCGAGGTGCAAGCGCTGCGCGCCGCCGGAGATGCCGCTCGCGGTGCAACGTTGTACGTCACGCTCGAGCCGTGCAACCACATCGGTCGCACGCCGCCATGTACCGAGGCGATCGTTGCTGCCGGGGTGTCGCGTGTGGTGGTGGGTGTGCAGGACCCCGACACCCGTGTTGCTGGCGCGGGTCTTGAACGACTTCGTGAAGCAGGACTTCAGGTGGACGTAAACGTGTGTGCAAACGAGGTCTCCGAGCAACTTGCCGCGTACCTGCACCATCGTCGCACCGGACGACCGTTCGTGTTGCTCAAGTTGGCGATGACCATCGATGGATTCATCGCCGCGAAATCCGGCGCCGGGGGCTGGATCACGGGTGACGCGGCCCGACGTCGCGTGCACGAGTTGCGTGCAGCAAGCGACGCCATCCTGGTCGGTGCCGGAACCGTGCGCGCCGACGACCCGCAACTCACCGTTCGTGATTCGCCCGGTAACTCGCCACGACGAATCGTGCTCGGGCGAGCACCGACCGAGGCGCGCGTGCATCCGTGCACCGAGTGGACCGGCCCGCTCGTCGACCTGCTCGACACGCTCGGGAACGAGGGTGTGCTTCAACTGATGGTGGAGGGTGGCGCCAACGTTGCCGCGCAATTCCATACGGCCGGCCTCATCGACCGCTACGTCTTCCACATCGCGCCGGCAGTCATGGGTGGCGCCGATGCAGTTCCCGCATTCGCGGGTGACACCGCGGCCACCCTTGGCGACGTGTGGCGCGGACGCCTCGTTTCCACACAACAACTCGGTGACGACGTCGAAGTCGTCATCGCACCAGAAAGAAGCAACCGATGACGGATGTATTCGCCCCGATTGACGACGTGATTGCCGCCATTGCTCGCGGCGACATGGTGGTGCTGGTCGACGACGAGGATCGCGAGAACGAAGGCGACCTCATCATGGCCGCGCAGCACGTTACGGCGGAAAAGCTGGCGTTCATCATTCGCCACACCTCCGGCGTGGTCGTCGCACCACTCACCGGCGAGCGATGCGACGACCTGCGACTGCCGATGATGGTCGACCACAACACCGAAAGCCACCGGACTGCGTTCACCGTGTCGGTGGACCTACTGGATGGCACGAGCACCGGCATCTCCGCCGCCGACCGAGCACTCACCATTCGTGCACTCGCCGACCGTGGCGTCGGCTACCAGGCCTTCGCCCGACCGGGCCACGTGTTTCCGCTTCGTGCGCGCGAAGGTGGCGTGCTGAAGCGTGCCGGCCACACCGAAGCAGCCGTCGACCTCGCGCGACTGGCAGGTTGCGAGCCGGCCGGGGTCATCTGTGAGATTCAAAACGACGACGGCACCATGGCGCGTCTTCCCCAACTCATCGAATTTTGCAAGCAGCACGACTTGTTGCTCTCCTCCATCGCTGCATTGGTGGAGTGGCGTCGCCACAAGGAGCGTCTGGTCGAACGCATCGGCTCGGCCCGTGTTCCCACGCAATGGGGTGAGTTCGAATGTGTGGCGTACAGGTCCACGCTCGACGGCATCGAACATTTGGCGTTCGTGCACGGCGATGTTTCCGATGGCGCACCCGTCCTTACCCGGGTGCACAGCGAGTGTCTCACCGGCGACGTGTTCGGCAGCCTGCGCTGTGATTGTGGCGATCAGTTGTCGTCCGCAATGCAGCTCATCGCCGACGCGGGTCGAGGAGTGATGGTGTACCTACGTGGTCATGAAGGGCGCGGGATCGGCATCGGTCACAAGATTCGCGCATACTCCCTGCAGGATCAGGGGCTCGACACGGTGGACGCCAACACGCAGCTGGGCCTACCCGTCGACAGCCGCGAGTACGGCATCGGCGCCCAGATTCTGGCGGACCTCGGCGCCCGGGAACTGCGTTTGATGACCAACAATCCGGCAAAGTACGGCGGCATCGCCGGCTATGGATTGCGTGTCGTTGAGCGGGTACCCATCGTCACTGAGGTAACCAACGAGAACCGCTCGTATCTCTCCACCAAGCGTGATCGCCTCGGTCACTTGTTTGCACACGACGAAATCACCAACGTTCCGCAGACGAAAGGCAGGACATCATGAACCAACGAAAACTCCAGTCGCTGAAGGTGGGCATCATCTGCTCGCGATTCAACGAGTTCGTCGTCAATGCACTCCTCGACGGTGCCAGGCGAAACTTGGCAAAGCACGGAGTGAAGGAAAAGAACGTCGACGTGTTCTGGGTGCCGGGCGCGTACGAGATTCCCGTCATGGCGCGCCTCATGGCGGTGTCACAAAAGTACGATGCGCTCGTAGCGCTCGGGGCGGTGATTCGCGGCGAGACCGCCCACTTCGACTACGTGGCCGGACCATGCGCCGAAGGGATCATGCAAGTACAACTCGAAACGCTCGTGCCCATCGGCTTCGGCGTGCTCACCGTGGAGAACGTCGAGCAGGCTGCGGCGCGCTCGCGGGCCGACGACACCAACAAGGGGTACGAGGCAGCCGACGTGGCCATCGAGATGGTGTCCACCATGCGCCGCTGGAAATAACGCCGCCCGGGTACTCCCCGAAATCGGCACCACGTTCCACACCTTCGTGCACACAGCACGGTGGCGGGCGAATCCCGCCATTGCGAGGTGCCCATGCGCCAGTTGGCTGCATCAACCGTCGCAATCATCGTGTTGACGTGCGCTTGGGCGTCGCCGGTGATTGCCGCATCGTCGCGCGGGGAACGTACCGTTGCGACCGCATCCACGCCCGATCGTGGCGTCGTCGACCGTCTCGTCTTCGACACGCCGCTGAAGCGGTTTCGCATCGAACGAACGCGTGCGAAGCGGATGTATCGTTGGCTCATCACCTCCACCGATGGGTGCTCGGCGCCGATCGTTGGTAGTAGCGGCAGGTCGTTCAACTTCCGCCTGGCGTGCGAACGGCATGACCTCGCGTACGCGAACTATTCGGTGCTTTCTCGGCTGTCACTCGGTGTGGAGTGGAACGCCTCGTTGCGCGCCAAGGTTGATGATCGGTTCCAGCGGGATCTCCAGGACACGTGCAGCAAGCGCCGCCACAGCGAGCGCTTGCGTTGCGACGCGTGGGCGGTGGTGTTCTTCCATGCCGTACGTCTCGCGGCCGGACCGTAACTCATCCGAGTACGTCGAGTCACCCGTGGTTCGACGTGCTATCGCTTGAGCACCAACAGCAACAGATCCTGCAACATCCGTGCGGTTGCACCCCAGATGGTTTCGTCGTCGAGATAGAACATCGGCACCACCACCTCGCGATCGGGAAACGCCCAATGCTCCTGGGCGAACGTATCGGGACGAATCAATTCGGCGAGTGAAACACTCAACACGCGTTCGACCTCGTCATTGGTGGCAAACTCCACCGGGGCCTGCGGCAATCGCACCACGTGCGGCACGATGTGACTGGTACTGGAGATGGTCCGATGGGCCGTCAATTCGCCCACGAGGTGGGCGTTTCGAGCGTCGATACCGATCTCTTCCTGCGTTTCCCGGAGCGCGGCCTGCAACGACGTCTCGCCGGGTTCGAGGCGTCCACCGGGGAATGCAATCTGTCCCTTGTGGGTCGTGAGCCGTTCGGAACGTCGCGTGAGCAGCACTCGTGGCTGCTCATCGGCGACGAAGAGCGGCACCAGCACCGCCGATGGGTGGGCTTGGGCTGGTGCACGTTGCAACTCTTCGTCTGGTTGGTGTCGCCCGATTGCTCGACACACGGCGTCGATGTCGCCCAGTGCACGAGTATCGAGGCGATCCCATGGCGCGTAATCGAGTTCACGCCAACCCACCGGTCGAGGGAGTTGTTGACGCCCTCCGGGTCGACGCTGCACCATGTGACGCACCTACTCGCAATACACCGTGATTATGCGGTCGGCTTCCAGCCACTTTCCGCCAGCGCTCTCAGCACCGAATCGAGCCCCGCCGTCTTCAGTGCAGCGAGCGTTCGACCGGGTTGCTCCTCGCCCTTTTCCCATTTGTCCCATGCGGAACGAATCTTCTGGATGTCGGGTGCGGGTTTGTCGAATGGCATGCGCTGAGCCTAACGATGCTCTTACCTTCCACTCATAGTGTGTTCGTCGTGAGTTGGCATCCGTTTGCGATTGCACGGGTCCCACACCAACGCATTCGCTCGCGACTGTCTTCACTTGTGGCACTGACGCTCGTGGCTGGCAGCACAACACTGAGCCCCGCACCCGCCCAGGCAGTGGTTGGTGGATCCTCCGCCGTGGGCAACACGGCGGTGGTTCGGCTGGTCAACGGTACGAGCGTGTGTAGCGGCGCATTGTGGACGAACCGCATCGTGGTAACTGCGGCGCACTGCGTGGTGAACTCCCTCGGTACCGTCACCACCGCTCCTATCTCCGTGTACGCCCCGGGTGTGAACGTTGTTCAGTCGGCCCAGACCGTGACGCAGAGTGCGATCATCACCGTCGATGGTTGGCGCAAACGTGGTGACTACTCGCAACCAGACGACATTGCATTCCTCATCCTCTCGAGCGAACTGTCCGGGGTGAGTATCTCGCGTCTGGCGTCGACGGCAGAAATCGCCGCATGGAGTCGCGAGGGTCGCATCGTTTCGTTCCTCGGATACGGCCGGACCTCTGCAACCAGTGGTTCGTCGGCAACACCGAATGTCATCAACCAGCCAATGAGCACTGCACCAACGTGGCCGGGGGCCTTCACGGCAAACCAAACCTCCACCACCGGCATTTGTTCGGGCGATTCGGGCGGTCCGATCATCACGCAGGTCGCGAACGAAGTGGTGCTCATCGGCGTGAACTCTGCGGCGTCCGGACCGTGTTCGCCATCGAGCCGCCCCTCCATGACGGGCTTCTCACCCGCGTCGTATCCCGAACTGGTTCGTCAGGCGCTCGAACTCACCAACGTGACGGCCCTGCCGACGATTGCCACTGGTCCGGCGCTTGGCATCACTACCACCAGTGCGTATCTCAGCGCTACGGCCATCGGCAACAACCTGCTCACGTCGACGTCGTTCACGTACGGCGTGCAGCCCGACCTCAGCGGAGCAAGCGTGACCGTCGATGCCGTTCAGGTGACCGGCACGGTTCCCACGGCGATAGAGGTTGGCATCACCAACCTGCTGCCCGGCACCACGTACTACTACCGCGCCAACGCAACGAACGTGGCTGGATCCGTCTCCGGCACCATTGCGCAATTCACCACTCTTGGCGGGGCCCCATCCGCGGTCAGTGGTTCTGCGAGTGCAATCGCATCCGACTCCGCTTTCGTTACCGGCACGGTCAACGCAAATACGGTGGCAACCCAGGCGTTCTTCCAGTACTCACGGACACCGGACTTCTCCACCCTCGACGGAACCGTGATCGCCGGGGACGTGGCCGGGGAGGAATCTGCGACGCTCAGCGCCAGCTTCGTGCGCCTCCAGTCGGGTGCGACGTACTACTGGCGAGTCGCCGCAACCAACGCTGCGGGCACCACCGTTGGTGACACCCAATCGTTCACCACACCAGTGTTCGTGGCCAAAACGTCGAAGGCCCCCAAAGCTCTGCTCACGGCGTTGGCTATCGACCGAACCAACGTGACACGTACCGTCGTTACACCCGTGGCCAAGTCGCGACTGCAGTGTGCCGTAAATTCGAGAACCAAGCGGCTTACGTTTTCCCGCCCGGGAACCTGTCGGGTGAGAATCACCGTCACACGTGACGGTGTGACGACCTCGGGCAACTACAACCTGAGCGTTCAGTAAGACTGTTGGCATGATCCGGGCTGCGCAATGAACTGGGGCTATGAACTTGTGGCGCAAACGCGCCGCAACGGCCACGTCGAGTCGCAGCATTTCGGAGCGGTAGTTGCGCTCAACTCCGACGGCTCGGTGGCCTTCAGCGTCGGTGATCCGAGTGCCATCGTGTTTCCACGTTCGTCGATGAAGCCCTTGCAGGCAACCGCGATGGTGGATGCCGGGCTGTCGTTGCCTCCGCGTCTTCTGGCCCTTGCCTGCGCCAGTCACGATGGGCGTCCCGAACACCTTGCGGCCGCACGCGAGATCCTCGCAATCGCCGGTCTCAATGAAACATCGCTCGGGAATCTGCAGGACTACCCGCTCGACGAGCCCGCACGCGAACAGGCGCTGCGCAACGGCAAACAGCGCACGTCGCTACAGATGAATTGCTCGGGTAAGCATGCCGCCATGCTTGCTACGTGCGTGGCCGCTGGCTGGCCAACCGATGTCTCGTACCTCTCGCCCGATCATCCCCTGCAACAACGAATCACCGACATGATTCCATCGCTGGCAGGCGAGCCGGCCGCCCACATTGCGGTGGATGGTTGTGGCGCTCCCGCACACGCACTCTCACTGATTGGCTTGGCTCGCGCATTTCGTTCCATTGCCGTTGCCACATCCGGCACTGCCGCGCATCAGGTTGCCACAGCGATGATGTCGCATCCACAGATGGTGGGTGGTCCTACGCGCGACGTCACCCGAATCATGCAGGGCGTGCCGGGACTCATGGCCAAGGACGGTGCCGAAGCAGTGTTTGCCGTGGCACTTCGCGACGGACGTGCGGTTGCGTTGAAGATCAGTGACGGCGCCAACCGTGCGCGACCACCGGTGATGCGAGCCGCACTCGAACGGTTGGGGGTGGACCTAGAAAACGTCGACCCGGCGACGTGGGATTCCCCCGTTTGGGGGCACGGTCGCCGGGTCGGGTTGTGTGAAGCGGTTGGACCGCTCGTTACATTCTGAATCCCTTGTTGATCATCGAGATTGCCGCGTCCTTCACTGGAATCATGCCGTAGATGATGGCGCCGTTGGCGACCCAGGTCATCCAGTCGTCTCCGAAGGACATGCCCCAACCGCCGATCGGATTCATGTCCGTGAGCCACACCATCAGAATGCTGATGATGAGCGCCCAGTGGGCACCGATGACGGGAAGCTTGGCAATTACTCCGTGGAGTCCGACCAGGCGAAGGACCGAGTCGATAACCGACACGACCGCGCCGAGCAGGATTGCTGCCAGGAGGAGTACTCCGAGGGTGTACATGATGGATGATCTCTCTTTCTGTCAGCACCGTTGCTGACGACATCCAACTAAGCGCAAGCGCACAAGCAAGTGGTGGATACCCCGAAAATGGCGTGGTTATTGGACTTCGGCGGATGAACTGACGCTACGCCCTACGCCAGCGTTCGTAGATGGTCTCCTACCGAGACCCGCCCGGGTTGGTCAACTCGGGCGTAGAGCCGGCTTGCATCGCCGCGTTCGTGACTCATGCGTTCGTAGTCACCGTCGCTGAACCACTGCGCGTTTTTGTAACACGGAATCGCGTATGCGGTCAAGGTGATGTGGACATCCCCCAGTCGAAGTTGGGTACCCGGACGCATCAGCGACCATTCGACACCCCGGAGAGAGATGTTCTCCCCTGCCGACCCAGGGCGGATTGGGTGATCGGCAGCCGCAAGGTCCGCCACCACCTCGGCACTCCACAAACACAGTGCCTGCCACGGCCGACCATGATGCTGACGACTCGCTTGTCGATCGCCCACGACTCCCCGATACCCGATCTCCACGCTGTCCAATGCCGTTTTCGGTACACCACCATCGGAGATGAAAAGTCCACCGACGACACCGCCGACACTCGTGGTGGCACCACTGGCAGCGCTCGCGAGTGATGCCAGTGGTGTCCACATCTCGCGCAATGCGCGCTCGAGGTGGAGGGGATTCACGTCGTCGATTCGCCTGGCGGCCCGCTCCCCGAGGTACGAGAGACGCTCCCGTGGTGCCAGTTCCGGACTGTCATCGTCGGCGAGCGGTGCAACGAGCGTGACGAGTTCATCGGCGCACCGCCTAATGACATCCGGCGCAATCGTGCGCCCGTGCACGTGATGTGCCCACAACTCGCCGAGGTTGTGCAACGTTCGTTGTGCGTCGGTCCCTTCGTACGTGTGATTGTCGACGGTGAATGTTGCTCGCGCCATGGATCAGGTACCCAGGTACTTGCGAAGGTACGAGGCACTCAAGGCAATTGCCGCAGCAGCATCGTCGAGGAGATCACTCATGCCGAAGAATGCATGGATTTGCCCCTGGAATCGAACGGTGGAAGTTTGCACACCTACCGCCGCTAGTCGTGCGGCATACTCCTCGCCTTCGTCGCGCAATGGGTCGAATTCCGCGGTAATCACGAGCGTTGGTGGCGACTTCTTCAGGAGTGCGTCATCGCTGAGAATTGGTGACACCATCGGGTCCAGGCGCTTCGCTTCATCGCCCTGCAAGTAGTGACCCAGGAACCACTTCATGGAGTCGGAGGTGAGAAGGTAGCCCTGTGCATTTTCCGTGTGACTTTGGTGACCCATCCGCGCATCGGTGGCCGGGTAGACGAGCAATTGGAACACGGGAGAAACGTCGGCGTGCATCGCCACGAGCGCGGCCAAGTTTCCACCCGCGGAGTCTCCGCCGATAGCAATTTTCATCGCGTCGCACCCCAGCGATGCTGCGTTCTGCAAAGGATCCACTTCGTGCCTCGATGCAGTCGTCGA
>JAYQSR010000021.1:0-33874 GCA_038146945.1 Ilumatobacteraceae bacterium | reverse complement strand
AGCTGCGCTGTTCGCAATGACCTAGACCGCTCGGGGTCCACCCTGTGGTAGCGGTGTGCCAGTCGAACTTTCGTAGTCCCGGCGATGTCCTTCCAGTTCACCGATGGATAACGGGTTCTCGAGTGCTGGTGAGAGTTGGCTCGTGTCGATTCTCCAATAATTCCAACAAGCGTTCAACACCCGCTGATGAATGCGTGACGAGGAAGTGAGTACGGCCGAGTGCCACGACCGCTTCAATTTCGCCTGCCGCATCCCTGATATCGGCGATCCTCTGGAGATCAGAGCGGGTCAAATCGGGATTGCCTCACGGCGGATGTGCTCATCGCGAGGCAAGAGGCCACCGGCAGATACGACATCAACTGCAACACCGAGCAATTCGCGTAGCTGGTCTTCCATGTGCATGGCATCAAAGAGACTGCTGCCGTTCAAACTGATGAGCAGATCCACACGCTAGATGCGGAGTCCTCTCCACGTGCCGTAGATCCGAACAGATACGCGTGCTTACCTCGATTAGCGTGAACCACCTGCAAAATGTGTTCCCGCTTGGAGTTCACCAAGTCGCGCTGCACACCCATGACGAAATCGTACCCAGACGGTGCGGTTATCGCGACGTTGCTTGGCGCCGGGAAAATACTGATTCGCGGGTGAGGCGGAGCGCCATGAAAAGCAGGAGTCCGGCAAACAATAGGTTCGGCGTGCGTCAGGGCAATCGATCGGCCACCAGAGCACCTATCACCGCACATCCCGCGCCACCAAGGCCCACCAACATGGCTGCCCCGCACGTCCACGCGTTGAGATTCCGGCGATGCCCACGTGCCGATGATCGTCGGCACGATCACCGCCAACGACGTGCCCTTGGCAACCACGGGTGACAACCCGAGCACCAGCATCATCGCCGGCACCATCACCACACCCCCGCCGATGCCGAGCAGGCCGGCAAGCACACCGGAACGACGCCGGTCAACACAAGGGCCACGGCGGAGCCAATGGTAAGCGCATGCTCACGAGTGGTGTCGAGCTCGAACAGCAGTCGAGCCGCCGATGACCACCAGCAACGCCGCGAACAACAGCGACAGCAGGCGTTTGGGTGCGCGAGCCAGCCAGGCGGTTCCGATGAGCGTGCCAACAACCGATCCGACGGTGAGTATCACTGCTGCGCCGACATTGACGTGGTCGTTGGCGACGTAGGTGACCACCCCGAACATCGCGATTCGGTAACACGGCAGCCAAAGCGACGTGCCGTGCGCTCGGCGTTGCTCCATCGACGCCACCACATGAGACTGGGCACGATGAGGACTCTTCCACCGACACCGAAGACACCCGAGAGCAAACCCGCCGCGATACCGACCGCGATGATCCCAGGATGCGACTCCGCACCGTGCCGCCAACTTACGACGCAGTGCGCCCACAGTGCATCACAACTTAATCTTATGAATTGCTGACCTTCTGACTCGTGTTTCAATCGCGATTCGGTTAGCATGACGCGGTCGTCAGCCATCACACGGCGACACCTAGACCATCACTCACCAGGGGGAATTCCATGAAACAACGCTCCACACGCGTTCGACTCATCGCTCTCGGCGCAGCCGCCATTCTCGGGCTTGCTGCGTGCGGTGGCGGTGACGACGCATCCGATGACGCTGCCGATGAAGAAGGCATCGACATCGACTACTCAGAAACAAGTTTCCTCACCACCGGCAACGATTGCACCGCCGGAAAAACGCTGACCGAAGGCAAACTCACCATCGCCACCGGCAACCCCGCCTATGAACCATGGGTGGTTGGCGACGCGCCGGAGAGCAAGGAAGGCTTCGAGGCCGCGATTGCGTACGGCGTCGCAGCCGAGATGGGCTTCAGCGACGAAAACGTGGTGTGGGTGCGCACGGGCTTCGACGAAGCAATCCAGCCCGGTGCGAAGAACTTCGACTTCAACCTGCAGCAGTACTCCATCACCGAAGAGCGCAAGGCCACCGTGTCGTTCAGCGATCCGTACTACTCCACCAACCAGGCGCTCGTTGCCTTCGCTGATTCACCGATTGCCAATGCCACGTCGGTGAGCGAGTTGAAGGGCCTCAAGTTCGGCGCACAAGCCGGCACCACCAGCCTGGAGTTCATCACCAGCGTGATCCAGCCGGAAGCCGAGCCGTTCGCGTACGACGACAACGCCGCTGCCAAGGCAGCGCTCGAAGCCAAGCAAATCGACGCCATCGTGGTCGACCTGCCCACCGCCCTGTACATCAGCGCAGTGGAGATCGAGGGCTCGAAGGTTGTCGGCCAATTCCCACCGAGCGATGCCGCTCCCGGCGACGACTTCGGCATGCTGTTCGACCTCAACAACCCGCTGGTGGAGTGCGTGAACGTGGCGCTTGATCGCATGCGCAACCTCACCTCCGAACTGGCGAGCATCGAGGAGACGTGGCTCTCGAGCTACACCGGCGCGCCGGTCATCAGCCTCGACTGACCTCGCGACAGGAGCACGTGAGCGCCGGCAGCGGCGACGTAGTTCGTTCATCAGCGGCGACCAGCACCTTCGTGGTGCTGGTCGCCGTGGTTGTTTTCATTCCCCGCATGCCGCGTTGGGACCGGGTGAAAAAGTCGTTCTTCGACGTCGAGCAAATGCGGGACTCGTTTCCTCGCCTCATCGATGCGTTCTGGCTCGATGTAAAGATCTTTGCGTGGACCACACCTGCGATCTTCATTGCGGCGTTGTTGATTGCGCTTGCCCGTAACTCGCGATCGCCCGCATTGTTTCCGGTGCGGATGCTTGCCGCCGCCTACACCGACGTGATGCGTGGTGTGCCGGTGATTCTGTGGATCTATCTCGTCGGCTTCGGTGTGCCCGGCTTGGGTCTGGAACGGCCATTCAATTCGCCACTGTTGTGGGGCTCCGTCGCGCTCGGCATGACGTACTCGGGATACGTGGCGGAGGTGTTCCGTGCCGGCATCGACAGCGTGCACGAGAGCCAGCGCGCTGCCGCACGGTCACTCGGCTTGTCGAGTGCCCAAACCATGCGCCATGTGGTGCTCCCGCAGGCAATCCGTCGTGTGGTGCCACCGCTGCTCAACGACATGGTGTCGCTCCAAAAGGACGTTGCCTTGGTGTCGCTCATCGGCCCGATCGAAATCCTGCGCCAAGCCGGTATCGACAAGGCGAAGTTCGCCAACTTCACCCCGTACGTCGTTGCGGCACTCATCTTCTTGTCGGTGACCATCCCGCTGACTCGCTTGACGGACTATCTGTGGCACCGTGAACGACGCCGCACGAGTGGAACGCGGGTGGCGGCATGACGCACAGTTCCACAGTTGGCGAGGGTGGAGTTCCGGCTGCCGCAAAGGTCAGCCTGCGCAACGTCACCAAGTCGTTCGGCACCAACACGGTGTTGCGAAACCTGTCGCTCGACGTTGCGACGGGTGAAGTGGTGTCGCTCATCGGTGCGAGTGGCAGCGGCAAAACCACCATCCTGCGTTGCATCAACCTGCTGGAACAGATCGACGACGGTGCCGTGTTGCTGGATGGCGACGAGATCTCTGCGATCGGCCTCGACCCCAACCCGGTGCGACGCCGTGTTGGCATCGTGTTTCAAAGTTTCAACCTGTTTCCGCACATGTCGGTGACACGCAACATCACCCTCGCACTCACCAAGGTGCTCGGCCTCAGCCAGGAGAGTGCCAGGCAACGCGCAGCGGAGTTGCTCGCACGCTTCGGACTCGCCGAAAAGGCCGACGTGTATCCCGATCAGTTGTCGGGCGGTCAGCAACAACGCGTTGCAATCATTCGTGCGTTGGCGATGCAACCCGAGGTGTTGCTGCTCGACGAAATCACCTCGGCGCTCGACCCCGAGCTGGTCGGCGAGGTGCTCGACGTGGTACGCGAGTTGAAAGGCAGCGGCATCACACTGTTGATCGCCACGCACGAGATGGCGTTTGCACGGGAGATTTCCGATCGCGTGTGCTTCTTGTATGCCGGTTCGGTGGCCGAGATCGGCTCACCATCACAAGTGTTCGGCGCGCCACGCGACGAGCGCACACAACAGTTCTTGCGCCGCGTTCGTTCGAACTAGACCTCGGCCTACGGCCGCCAATTGCGATCTTCGGGAATCGCGTCTCCCCCATCCACGACGAACATCTGTCCCGTCACGTACGACGCGTCGGAACTGCAGAGGAACTCGATTACCGCCGCAACTTCGTCGGGGGTCCCCGACCGACCAAGCGGTGTAACCGCACCAGCGGCAGCCTCGGTGGCAGTCTGCGAACCAGTGGCAATCCAACCAGGGGCCACGGCATTCACCATGATGTTTCGCGCAGCAACTTCCAGTGCCACCGCACGCGTGAGGCCGATCATGCCGGCCTTGGCCGCGTTGTAACCCACGTCGCCGATACCTGCCTGCAGTGCCCCCGTGGTACTCGCAACGTTGACGATGCGTCCACCGTCAGGCATCACTTTGTCGTCCGCGGCTCGCGCCTCGAGCACGTGGCGAGTCACCAGGAAGCACGACGTGAGATTGCGCGCCAAAGAATCGTTCCACTGTTGCAGCGTGGTGTCGGCGAGTGAGGCATTGAAGAGATCGTTGCCGACGGTCACCATGCCGGCGTTGTTGACAAGCACGTCGATGTAGCCGAACTTGTCAGTGGCTTGTAGCACCAGGCCTTCTACCTGCGATTCGATGGTGAGGTCAGCGACGAGACCGAGCACCTCGCCGTCACCAGCAGTACGGCTCAACTCCTGTTCGCGCTCGTGGATGCGATCGGTGGTGCTCGTGATTACCAGGTGACAACCCGCGGATCGCAAACGTCGGGCGGTTGCAATACCAATGCCGGTTGGGGATCCGCAGCCTGTGATCAGCGCCGTGCGCAGACGAATCAGCGCATCCCCAGCCACTTGCCGAGTTTCGAACGTCGACCCTGGCGTGACAATGGAATTCCCGTCGATCGTGAAATCTTGCGCTTGGCCGCGGTGACGCCCAGCGCGCGCTTCCAGGAAAACGTGAGACCTGGAAAGAGTTTCATGACGGTCACCTCACCATACCAAAGCAGCCTCCCGGTACTCGGCGGAGAGACACCGGGAGGCTCGCTATCGGCAGAACCGACGAGTATCAGTATGGCAGCGCGCTATACGCGATGCCACACCGAGCAGCGTCAACTGACGAAGGCGTTGCAGTAGATCAACTCACCATCTATGCGCAATCCATGCGCCACGAAACGTGGTGTCTCGACGTGCACTTCGGTTCCGCGACCACAGCCTTCGGCTTCGGTTCCGCCGGTACGGGCAACTTCTGCGAGGAAGTCTTCCAGCGCCTTGATTCCCGCTTGTGCGTCGACCGAATCCGGTTGCAACTCGAACTCGTCTGCGTCGATCACGGCCGCGCGAACGATTGCCTCCCACGATGCCTTCAGCGCTTCACTGCTTGGAAACACCTCGACACCGAGAATCTTGTCGCCGTGCGCCACGGCCACGCCGACCTGCTCAGCTTGCACGCCGTTGTCGATGAGATCATTCACCACGGCGAGTCGATCGGAACGGTGATTGAGGTCGTCGTCGACACCAAGAAACAGGCTGTCGTCGTGGTTGACGCCGCGCGAACTCAACTCGAAGGAGATGGTGTTCCACACGTCACCCTGCGCCGAACGCTTGGTGTTGTGATGATCGATGTTGTTTTTCACGCTCCGCTGCTTGGCTACGCGCATTCGGCGCGACGCCATGCGACCCGAGTTGAAGAAACCGGAGCGACCCGACCACCTCCCCGCCTCGACACACGACACAGGGATAACGATCTTTGCGCCCGCCGGCACCACGATGGACACGTTGACCACGCGGGTTTGGCGCCCGCCACTCAGGATTCGTCCAGCGGGAATCAGCAGGTCGTGATCGGTGGGGTTGTGCACCTGCAGTTCTGGCACGGTGGGGCTTTCGAGTTCGGAAACGACGAGCTCATCGCCAGCGATCCTGATACCGGCTCCGCGTTGCTTGGGGTCGAAAATTGGAATCAACGTCACGCCACCCCGAGTAATTGGAGCACCCGGCTTGAGGCTGGTGATGTCGTTGAGGTATGCGGTGGTCATTGGTTGTGCCTTTCGGTTGATGGTTGGATACCCGTCCCGACGGTTGCCCGTCGGTAAGGTGCCCCAGTTGGGGTACGGGTAATACGCACGAATCGGGTCGCCTTGTGACTTGACAAGTCCAGCCGGCGGCCTACGATGCCGGCCATGCCACGTAGGAATTTCCGCCAACCTGCGCATCGCGTGCACACACCTTGGTATGAACAGCATCCGGAAAGGCAAACTCATGTCGTCGCATGAGGCCGATCGACTGAAACTCCATCAGACCCTGCGCGGTCTCATGCCCGAAGACGTTGCCGACATTCTCATGGCACACCTCCCACCCGTGGGCTGGAGCAACGTGGCCACCAAGGATGACATCAACCTTCTCCGGGCGGAGGCGAATCAGCGATTCGGCTTCGTCGATGAGAAGTTCAAGCAGATCGACTCGCGGCTTGATCGTGTTGATTCCAGGTTTGATCGGCTGGAAACGAAGATCGATCAACTCGCGTCAATGAAGCGTTACGTGGTCACCACCGGCATCTCGCTTGCCGCATTGATACTGGGAATGGGCGCGTCCGTACTGGTTGCGGTCATCTAGAGGACGTCGGGCGGCTCGGCCCCTGCTCAGGCGGGGCGGCCCGGCCAACGGTGAGATATCGGGCGGCTCGACCCCTGCTTACGCCTCGGGCAGTTTGTGATCGGCGAAGCGGTCGCGCAGCGTCTTCTTGGAAAACTTGCCCACCGAGGTCTTCGGCACCTGGTCGATGAATACCACGTCGTCGGGCAATTGCCACTTGGCCAACTTCGGCGCCAAGTACGCAAGGATTTCGTCCTTGGTAACCGTCTCGCCATCCTTCGGCACCACACAGGCGAGAGGTCGCTCCGACCACTTCGGGTGTGGCACACCCACCACTGCGGCTTCCTTCACCTTCGGGTGGGACATCAACTCGTTCTCGATCTCGACGGAGGAAATCCACTCACCGCCGGACTTGATGAGGTCCTTGGTGCGATCGACGAGACGAATCCGTCCAACAGCGTCGACCACCGCCACGTCACCCGTGCGCAGCCACCCGTCGGAGGTGAAACTCTCGGCTGAGCGCGAGTCGTTGTAGTACGAACTCGCAATCCACGGCCCCGCACATTGCAGCTCCCCACTCGTCTCGCCATCCCACGGCACCATGGTGGTGGTATCGGGCTCAACGACGCGAAAATCGACGCCAAGCACAATGCGCCCGACGGTGGTGCGAATTTCTGCCTGTTCGGCGACCGGCAACTGCTGCTCTGCCGTGTTCAGGGTGCATACGGCGGCAATCGGTGACGTTTCCGTCATGCCCCAGGCCTGCAAGATCGGCAAACCAATCTGCTCGCGATACGCCTCGCTCAATGCCTTGGGTACCGCAGCACCTCCACACACGATGGCCCGAAGCGCCGACGTATCGCGACCCTTCAACTCGGGCAAGACCGCCATCCAAATGGTGGGCACACCCGCACCAACGGTGACCTTTTCGTCCACGATGTGATCGGCAATCGCCTTGCCCGAGAGGTCAGGACCGGGCATCACCAGATTGGCACCACACGCTGTTGCGGCGTGCGTCAGCCCCCAAGCATTCACGTGGAACATTGGAACGACCGGCAAGACGGTGTCGGACTCCCGGACGCCGAGCGAATCAGCGACCATCTCGGCCATCGTGTGCAAGAACGTGGAGCGGTGCGAATACACCACGCCCTTCGGATTCCCCGTGGTGCCGCTGGTGTAACACATACTGGCGGCCTGATTTTCATCGGCAACGTTCCACTCGGCCGCCTTTGCCTGCTTCAACAACGACTCATATTCATGAACCTGAACTCCGGCCACGTTCGCCGGGATCTCCCCTTTGCCGTCATTCATGAACACCAGGTGCTTCACCGTCGTGAACGTGGGCATCAGTGGTTCGAGGATCGCCCACAACGACGTGTCGCAGAAGATCACCTCGTCCTCTGCGTGATTGACGATGTAGGTGAGTTGCTCCGGAAACAGTCGAAAGTTCAACGTATGGAGCACACGGCTGGAGCAAGGTGCAGCAAAGTACAACTCCAGGTGCCGGGCCGAGTTCCACGCCAACGTGGCAACGCGCCCATGCTTGGAGATCTTCAGGTTGTCGAGTACCCCCCCGAGCAGACGTGTGCGCTCGGCCCACTCGCCGTAGGTGGTGGTGACCTTGCCACTCGCCGTGGCAGTGATGATCCTCTTTTCGCGGCTGTAACGCTCGGCTCGCTCAAACAAATGCACGAGCGTGAGCTGCGTTGGCTGCATCAACCCTTTCATGTGGCCCCCTCTGGTTGTCGGCGAACCGCCGAGTCGGTCATGGCTCAGAGTACACACCGAAGCGCATGGGCATGCAAACGGCGAACTATCTTTCATGTGTGGCCACCCCGCTTGCGCGCCGCACGGTGCTCACGCTTACCTCAGGACTGTTCGTTCTGGGAACGATTGGATCCAACATCGGCCCGGCGCTCGTTGACGAGCGTCCGTCGCTGGTGCTCTTGCTCTCGTCTCGCAATCGAAACCTGTTCGGATCGGTGCCCTACATCGGACTGCTTCCGTACGTTCTGATCGGATTCTTTCGGGTGCTGGCTGCCGCACTGGCGTTGTACTTCTGTGGTCGATTCTTCGGCGAGAAGGCGGTGCGCTGGTTGGAGGGCCAGGCGGGAGAACCACCTCGCATTTACGTGTGGCTCGAACGCGCAGTCGACAAGATGGGCGTCTGGTCGGTGATCATCTTCCCGGAAGCAACGTGGTTTGCTTGCTCGTGGGACACCGCGGAATGAAGCCACGAACATTTCTGATCTTCGTCTCGATTGGCATCGCGATCAAACTCTGGGTGCTTCGCGTGTTCGGACGCATCTTTGAGGACGAAATTCGTGCGTTCCTCAACTTCATCGATAAATACCAGTGGTGGCTGGTCGTGGGGCTGTTCGCAATCTCGCTGTTGCAGGGTCAGCTTCGCCGCGGTCCCAGTCGCCCCGACTAGGTTCCTACTCCTCGCCGAACCACCACCTCGTGAATCCGCCGTCCACCAAGGCGGCTCGTAGATGCGCCGGGTCGGTCTCCCCGCTCGACACCCCGCGTTGAATCAGATCGACTGCGTACCAGAACAGCAACACGTCCGGGAAGATGTCCTCTTCCTTTCGATATCGATCGAACTTCACTACGCGAACCGCCCGAATGACGAAACCCGCCTCCGTGCGCTCGGGGAATTCATTCGCGTCGTACACCACCGAGAACGCCCCGAAATAGGGGAAATGGTTCCATCGATCGCAAAAACGATGGGGCGCAGCCGGCACGAAGATCCAAGAGCGACATAGGAAGTCCTCGTAGAACTGCGAGGGAGGGCCCAAGTCGAGATGAACGGAGCTATCGGCTCGCTCAAGTTCCACGATGACCTCACCCCCATCATCGACGAGGGTTGGACTGGCACCCCATTCCAATGCAAGATCGACGATCTCCTGGGCGGTGTAGAACTCGCGAGCAGGAATCTCCTCGCTTGGAATGTCGCTCATTGCTGGCGTCCTTTCGCGACACGCTTCATGTCGACGTGACGCCGACTGTGGCTGGCCTTGTTGTTGCAGATTGGGGGATGCTGCACTCGAACGTGGAGGATGATGTTGTTGGTGCACTCCGGACATTGCCAGAGCTGGGTACGTCGTGGTGTTGGTTCGTTGAACATGGGGCAGCACTATGAGGCATCGGTGTTCGCAATTGCAACCACCCCGCGAGGTTGGAGGCTCCTACTACGTAGGAGCCTCCAAAAAAATTTTGCCGCGTACGGGCTTGGCGCACCGCACACCCATATGCGAGACTGCTCACATGGCAACTACCAAACTTGGCGGCAACCCGGTGAACACCAGTGGCTCACTTCCGTCCACCAACTCCCCCCGTCCCGGCGTTCACGCTCGTGAAGGACGATCTGTCCGAGGTCACCAACGCCAGCCTGCAAGGCAAGCGAGTGGTGCTGAACATCTTCCCCTCCGTCGATACACCCACCTGTGCCAAGAGCGTGCGCAAATTCAATGAACTCGCCGCCGCCATGAACAACACCGTGGTGTTGTGCGTGTCTGCCGATCTTCCGTTCGCCCAGAAGCGTTTCTGCGGCACCGAGGGAATCACCAACGTGCAGAATGCCTCGTCATTCCGCACCGACTTCGGCAACACGTTCGGCGTCACCATCGTCGACGGTGCCCTCAAGGGATTGCTGGCGCGCGCCGTGGTGGTGCTGGATGAGTCCGGCAAGGTCACCCACACGGAATTGGTCGACGAGATTGCCAACGAACCAAACTACGACGCAGCCCTCGCAGCACTGAAGTAAGCGGCCCGGCGGCGGCTGAGCCGAGCCGTTCAGCCGCGAAGGTGTGCGACTTCGTTCAGCGTGGCCAGCGAGCGGAGACCTTCGCGTGACGCAATCACTCGGTGGATCGACGTGTACTGCGGGTAGAAGAATCCGAGTTGCGTCCGAATCCCGAGAATGTGGGCCAGGTACTGGTTGATCACACCGCCGTGACACACGGCCGCCACACGCTGGCCGGAATGTGCCGCGATGATGCGTTCGAACGCCGCAATAACCCGCTTGCGAAACAGGTCGGGATGATCGTGTCCCTCCTCCCACTCGCCACGAATCATCTTGAGCCAACGCGGATCATTCGTGCCACGTAGTTCCTCGATCGGCACGTACTCACTGGAATTGCGATCGAACTCACTGATGTCTTCTTCGATGATCGGCTGAAGTCCGATCGTTCGTGCCAGCGGCTCCGCGGTTTCCTGCGCGCGGCGCAACGGGCTTACGTATATGGCGGTTATGTCCTCCGTTGCAAGGTACGTTGCCAACCGTTCGGCTTGCGTACGTCCATCCGGTGCGAGTTCCGGGTCGGCGATGCCCTCCGTGAGTTCGCGCCGCACGGGCAGGCCGTGACGCACCAGCACGAGTTCCACGGCGTTGAGACTAGATGGGCGTGGATAAACGCCGGGTTACGCCGGCAGCAGTTCCACCAAGTTCAGTTCGCGCACGGCGCGGTCGAAACGCGTGTTCATGCAATCCACCAATTCGAACGATCGCTTGTCGGTGAGGTCCACTCCGCGACTCGCGATGATGGGATACGCGAGACAGAACAGCGCTGCCGAGCGATAGTGCTCCCACAGTGCCTTCTTGTCCACAAGATCCTTCGGTGCGCCACGTGAGAGCAATCCGTCGATCCACCGGTCGAACAGTTCACGTTCGTACCTGCTGGCATCGTCGGCGGTGATGCTCTGGGTGATGAAATACGCCAAGTCGTATGCACCGATACCCGTACCAATCAACTGAAAATCGAGAACGACCAGTTCGTCGTCGTTACCGAACAGGATGTTGTCGGCGCGATAGTCGCCGTGCGCGAGGGTGTTGGGGCCTTGCGCCAATGACGACAACAGCGATGCGACCGCGGCGCCAAAGCGCGGCCCCACCTGCATGATGGAATCGGGCATCTTGATTTCCTTGGTGCACTTCTTCCAGCCCTCGGCGAACACCATCGGCACCACCGCAGGGTAGATGGGATCCCCGAGGCTGATGGTGGTTCCATCTGCCGCCAGCGCATCGGCTTTGCCCCACCACTTCGCATGCATCGCAGCCACACCGTCAACCGCTCGACGTGCGTCGTCGATCGCCATACCCTTCACCTGATCGACGATGCGCAAACTTCCCAGGTCCTCCACGACCATCGCAAATTGACTGGTCTCTTCGTTCACTTCGCCGTAGTACGACTGGGAGACACGAAACGGCACGTCCTTGGCGAGCGTCTTGAAGAACTTCACCTCGCGGATGTACATGCGCAGGACTGCACTGGTGAACACGGCATTGGGATCGAGGGCCGGAAGTTTGACGATTACCGACGTCGGACATCCCGAACCGGTGAGGTGGGATCTGTACACGGCACTGGCAACGCCGACACCCACTCCGATGATTTCGTTGCGTACCGCGGTGACGTTCCACCCCGTTGCCTCACTCATCCACTGCGCTGTCACCTCATCGATTGAGGCGGGAATTGCTGCTGCCATAGTGCCCCCTTCAGGCTTCAACTACGGACAATACACCTTGCCCTTGGTCTTGAATTTCTTCACCTGATCGAGTTGGGCCTTGGTGAGTTCGAGGACGGTTTCCAGGTCAACATCGCACAACACGGCACCCTCCAGGTTGGCCCCCTTGAGTGACGCTGCCGTCATCGTGGCTGCCGTGAAATCGACGTTCTTCAACGAGGCACCTTCGAAGTTGACCGCACTCAGATCGGCGCGAATGAAGATTGAGTTGTTGAGGTTGGCTCCAACGAAACTGGCGCCACCAAGGTTGGCGACCTGAAAATTCACGAAGTCCAGCTTCAGTCTCGAGAAGTCGACGCCGACCAGGTTCGCGAACTGGCAGGTGGTGGTTTTGATGCACGCCACGTCGAGCACCGTCGTGGTGGTGACGGGCACGGTGGTGGTGGTCGTGGTGCTCTCCACCGAGGTGGTGGGCGACGGCGCAGTCGTGGTGGTTACGTCGGGCTCGTCCGGCAGGGTCGTCGCGGCAATGACATCGGCCTCGGCGGTGGTCGGCGATGCCACCTGAACGTCACCGCATGCCGTCAGCACGAGCAGTGATGCCGCGACGAACGCCGCACGAAGCGCTTTCACCTCGTTCAGGCTAACGAGCGGGTGTCGATGCACCGTGCAATTCGTCCGCCACACTGAAGGGGTGAACCTTTTCTCCCTGCAATTGTCCCAGGTGCTGTTGGCCGCCGACGATGAACCCGTCGACGGCATTCAACGCTTCTTCACTCGTCCGGTGGTTGCGATTGCAATCGTCGTCGGCTGTTTCATCCTCACTCGACTTACCTATGCAATTCTGCGTGTCGTCGTTCGCAAGGTTGCCGACAGCAAGCCGGGACGCGGCAAGAAGTGGTGGAAGAACACGGTTCGACGCGTCGGAGCCGAAACGATGGAAGGCGGCGAAAACCGTCGGCGCCAACGAATCGAGGCTGCCACGGGGATGTTGCACCAACTCACCAGTTTCGTGTTGTGGATCATCGCGATCATCGCAGTTTTCAACGTGCTCGACCTCGATGCGGCATTCTTCCTCTCCAGTGCCGGCTTCCTCGGAGCGGCGATTGCAATCGGTGGCCAACACCGCGTCGGCGACTATCTGACCGGCCTGGCCGTGCTGTTGGAGGATCGATTCGGCGTCGGCGACGAGATAGAGGCAAGTTTGGGTTGGGAAAAGCCCATCCGCGCCACAGTGGAGCACGTTGGCGTCATCACCACGCGACTGCGAGACGGCAACAGCACGTTTCACATTCCCCATTCGAAACTGGACGTGATTCGCAATCTCAGCCAGGAGCCGGTGCGCGAATCCATGCAGTTCAACGTTGGATCGCAGGACGCAGCGCGCGTGTCGTCCACCGTCCGTGATTTGGCCGGAACCAAGGGCCTCACGACCGTGCTGTTCATCGACGAGATCGAGGCTTCCGGCTCGGAGGGCGACCGTGTGGAGTTGAACGTACGTACCACGCGTCCGCTCACCGACGCCGAGCGAGAGCTCCTGGTACAAAAAACGTCAGAGGCACTCGCCCGCGACGAATAATTCGCGAACCGGCGAGTGCATTAGTTCGCGAACGGGCGAATGCATCACGACCGACTTTCGCCCGGCGTCGCGACGCCGGATGCGCTAGATGCCGAGGAAGGTGTCGAGTCCGAGCGTTACACCCGGAAACTCAGCGATTTTCTTGCAGGCCAGCACCACGCCGGGCATGAAACTATTGCGATCGATGGTGTCGTGCCGAATGGTGAGCGTCTGTCCCTGCGTACCGAGCACCACCTCCTGATTCGCTACCGCCCCCCGCATACGGACTGCGTGAATTCGGATATCCGCCGGCCCCTTGGCACCGCGCGCACCCGGAATTGCCTCGTGGGTGGTGGGATCGTTCGCCCACGTGCTGCTTGCAGCAGCCATTCTGTTCGCGGTCGAGACGGCGGTGCCCGACGGAGAGTCGGCTTTTGCGTCGTGATGAATCTCGATGATCTCTGCGGTGTCGAAAAACGGCGCCGCAACCTCGGCGAATCGCATCATCAATACGGCACCGATCGCAAAATTCGGCGCGATCAGGCAGTTGCTTCGGCTGAACTCCTGTTTGAAGGCCGCGATATCCGAATCGGTGAAGCCGGTGGTACCCACCACCGCATGAACACCATGTAGTGCGAGCCAAGGCAATGTCACTCGCGCTGCAGCAGCGACGGTGAAATCGACGGCCACATCAACCTTTGCGTCGGCGAGTGCCTTCAACTCACGACTGATGGTGACACCTTGCGCGGTGACGTCACCCGTGGTGTCGACCGCTGCAACGAGTTCCAATGCCGAATCGGCGGCGACGGCGGCGCACACAGTGGCGCCCATGCGCCCTGCTGCACCGACGACGCCGACGCGAATCATTCGTTAGCCGTTGAAGTCGGCGTTGAACTCGTCTTCGAAACTGACGGCAACAGGCTCACTGCCGCGGTCATTCGATGGTCGGTCGCTGCGGCGATCATCACGGCGATCATCACGACGGTCTCGACCACCACGATCGTCACGACCACGTCCACCGCGGTCATCACGGCCACGGCCACCACGGTCGTCGCGGCGATCTCGACCGCCGCGTCCGCCACGGTCATCACGTCCGCGTCCGCCGCGATCGTCACGACCACGTCCGCCGCGGTCATCACGTCCGCCGCGATCACCACGGTCACGGCGCTCGCCGCCACCGCCGCCACCCGAGCCAGCCATCGGCTGACCGTCGGGGCCGATGAGCGAGAGGCTCACCTTGCCGCGGTCGTCGATGTCGTCGACTCGTACGGTGACTTCATCACCGAGGTTCACTACGTCTTCCACTCGGGCGACACGTTCGCCGTTACCGAGTTTGGAGATGTGAACGAGTCCGTCACGGCCCGGGAGAATGTTGACGAACGCACCGAACTGCGCGATGTTCACCACACGACCGGTGTACGTGGCGCCGAGCTCCGCCGTTGGCGGATCGACGATGTTCAGGATGCGAGTCTTGGCGTCCTCCACCTTTGCGGAATCCGGTGACCCGATGGTCACGATGCCAACTGCGCCGTCGTCGTCGACGGCGATGGTTGCGCCGGTCTCCTGCTGAATGGTGTTGATGACCTTGCCCTTTGGCCCGATGACCTCACCCACCTTGTCCAACGGAATGGTGATGGTGACGATCTTCGGCGCACTCTCGGCCACGGTGTCACGCGGCGCAGGTATTGCCGCCGTCATCACATCGAGGATCTTGAGACGGGCCTCCTTGGCCTGCTCCAGCGCCGATGCGAGTACGTCGCTCGGGATGCCGTCGATCTTGGTGTCCAACTGCAACGCGGTCACCGCATCGGCGGTTCCGGCCACCTTGAAGTCCATGTCGCCGAATGCATCTTCTGCGCCGAGGATGTCGGTGAGTGCGGTGTACTTGCCGTCTTCGAAGATGAGTCCCATCGCGATTCCGGCAACCGGAGCGATGATCGGAACACCGGCGTCCATGAGCGCAAGGCTCGATGCACACACCGACGCCATCGACGTGGAACCGTTCGACGACAACACTTCGCTCACGAGGCGCAGGGTGTAGGCGAACGTCTCCTGGCTCGGAACCACCGGGAACACCGCGCGTTCGGCGAGCGCACCGTGGCCGATTTCTCGGCGCTTCGGCGTACCCACACGACCGGTTTCACCATTGGCCCACGGGGCCATGTTGTAGTCGTGCATGTAACGCTTCTCGGTGGTTGGGGTGATGGAGTCGATCATCTGGTTCATGCGTGGCATGGCCAGGGTGACGACGTTCATCACCTGTGTTTCGCCGCGCTGGAACAATCCGGTGCCGTGTGCGGTGGACAGCAAGCCCACTTCCGACGACACTGGGCGAAGATCGCGAGGTCCGCGACCGTCGATGCGCACGTTCTCGCTGACCACGCGCTGACGCACGAGGTGCTTGGTGAGTGAGCGCACGGCTTCCTTGATCTGCTTCTCCTGTCCGGCGAACTGGCCCGGTGCATCGGCGGTGCCGACGAGTTCGGCGACCGTTGCCGCCGTTGCCTCGTCGATTGCCGCGTTGCGATCCTTCTTCAACGAGATGCGAATCGCCGGCTGCAGTTTGGCGGTGGCTGCGCGCTCGACGGCGGCGTACACCTCGGGGCTGTAGTCGAGGATCGGCGTGTACGCCAAAGGCTCGATCTTGCCGCGTGCCGCGATGACGCTTGCGGTCAACTGACGCTGCAACTTGATGGATTCCTTGATCCACTGCTTGGACGCCTCGAGGCCGGCAGCAATGACTGCTTCGCTCACCTTCGGCGCACCATTGGCATAGAAGTCGAACGACTTCTCGGTACCACCGGCTTCCACCATCATGATGGCGACGTCGCCGTTGTCGAGTTCGCGTCCGGCAACGACCAACTCGAACGTGCTGTTGTCGCCCTCCTCGAACGTTGGGTGGGCGATCCACGATCCGTCCTGGGAGTACGCGACGCGCACTGCACCAATGGGGCCGTCGAACGGAATGCCGCTGATCATGAGTGCCGCAGACGAGGCGTTGATCGCCAGCACGTCGTGTGGGTTCACCTGGTCGGCACCGATCACGTTGACGACAATTTGCGTTTCGTTGCGGAAACCGTCCGGGAATGCCGGACGCAACGGTCGGTCGATGAGTCGGCAGGTGAGAATCGCCTGCTGGCTCGGTCGGCCTTCACGACGGAAGAACGAACCGGGGATCTTGCCCGCGGCATACGCCCGTTCTTCGACGTCGACCGTCAACGGGAAAAAGTCGATGCCGTCACGCACGCCCTTTGCGGCGTTTGCGGTGACGAGCACGGTGGTTTTTCCGATGCTTGCTACGACGGCGCCCTGTGATTGCAGCGCCAGTTTTCCGGTTTCTAGCCGGAGGGTTTTGTCGGTGCCACTGATGGCGCCCGACACTGAAATGGCTTCAGCCATGTGTATGTCTCCTATGTTGTGTTAGCTCTCGCGACCGGTGGTTCCCCTATGGAACCCCTTGAATGGTCGCAGTGGCTTAACGACGAAGTTCGAGCTCTTCGAGCAGTTTGCGATACTTCTCGATGTCGCGCTTGCGGATGTAGTCGAGCATTCGACGGCGGCGTCCGACCAACAACATGAGACCACGACGACTGTGGTGGTCCTTTGCATGTGTCTTCAGATGCTCCGTCAGGCTGTTGATTCGGTCGGTCAAAAGTGCGATCTGCACTTCCGGCGAACCCGAGTCAGTTGCATGCTGACCGTGCTTCGCAATGACGTCTTTGGTCCCCAGTTTCACAGGAGTCGCCATGTTCGTACGTTGCCTCTTTCTGCCTCGTCTCGCACTTCTTGCTCGGATGAGCAGATGCTCGACGGGTCGTTCCGGGACCATCCCGAAACATCACACTCGCGCCGAAGCCCAAGTGGACCCCTTCATGCTACGGCGCACGCACCCCACTTCCACTTGAATCCTCCACGACTGACCTCACCCCGCCAAAAGTGCGGGCGGTTAGCGTTCAACACGTGTTCACGGGCATCGTCGAAGAGCTCGGTGCCGTCGCATCACGCAACGGATCACGGTTGCGAATCACCGCCAAACACGTGTTGCGCGACAGCACGATTGGTGCCTCAATCGCGGTGAACGGTTGCTGCCTTACCGTCGTACAGGCCGGTGACGGGTGGTGGGAAGCCGACGTGAGCGATGAAACGTTTCAGCGAACGAACCTCGGGTTGCTGAACGTCGGCGACCCCGTCAACTTGGAGCGCCCCATGTCGGCCGACGGACGATTCGGTGGCCACGTGGTACTTGGCCACGTGGATCTGGTCGGCGAAGTGGTGTCACCGGCACCCGACCTTCGCGTACGCATCGCCCAAAATCAGATGCACCTCCTGGTGGAGAAGGGCTCGATCACGGTCGACGGTGTGAGCTTGACGGTGTTCGACCTCGACGCAGACTCGTTCCGTGTGGCCGTCATCCCACACACCGCCGCGGTGACAACGCTGGGTGTGCGCCGGGCAGGCGACAAGGTGAACATCGAGATGGACGTACTTGCCAAGCACGTCGAGCGGCTGCTGAGTGCACGATCGGGCACGCCGAACGACACGGCCCGTGGTCGCGGGGTGTTTCGAGCCGTGCGCGCATTTTTTAGGGGGCGCAGCAGATGAGCAATCTCGACGACCTTCGCAAACAGATCGACGACATCGACGCTGCGATCATCGAACTGCTCGCCCAACGAATGGAAGTGTGTCGCGAGGTGGCAACGCTCAAATCGCAGAGCAACACGGCCATCATCCAGCCACAGCGCGTGCGTGAGGTGCTCACCACCCGCCGTCAGTGGGCGATCAACAACGATGTCGACCCCGATTTTGCCGAACAGCTGTTTCGAATTCTGCTCTCGGAAACCCACCGCATCGAAGTTGCCCATGACAAGGCGTTCGAGAAGCCGACGAAGGTCGCCGACGTTCTGGCTTCGGCGCTCGATGCCGTCGCGTGTCGCATCGACCACGTCGTGGTGGCTGTTGCCAATCTGTCGGCAGCGTCCAAGTTTCTCGCTTCGATCGGGTTCTCCACCCAACCAACCGATGATGCAGGCATCGTGGTAGCCGAGGGTGGAGGTGTCACCGTGGTGTTGGTGGGGCCGGGCGACAAGGCCGTCGATGCACATCTCAAGGAGCATGGATCGGGCGTGCAGCACATCGCCATTGAGGTACTCAATGCCGGTTACGTCCAGGAACTGCTGCGCGCGGCAAGCATTCCACTGCTCACCGATGTGGTCGTCGATGAACACGGCCATGAACAGTTCTTCACGGTTCTCGATCCCTCCACCGGAGTGCAACTCGGCTTCATCTCCCGCACCGGCAATCGAGTGCCAATGAATGGCGCCAACGTCCGGGCCTTGTTCCGCGCGCTCGGCAACACGTAGCGGGTGCCGTCGTAGCAACGGGGCCTTGCTGCCGTCGTAGCGACCGGGCCTTGCTATGGTGAGGTTGCTCGATGAATCCGAGTGGGTCGCACCTCTAACATTCGCGACTCACCCGATCGGGTGCTGACAGCCATATCCAACTGCATCGCACAACCAGCGACGGGGTCGTGGGTTGAACGGTGCATGCGTGTCCGAATGAAAGGCATCGTGGAACTTCAGCACCGAATGGACTCGACGTCAGCCCATGCTTCCTTGATCGAAGCACCGCTGAATGAATTGCTGCGTGACGCCCGAAAGATTCGCGACCTGCAGTACGGCGCACGCATCACGTACTCGCCCAAGGTGTTCATTCCGCTGACCATGCTGTGTCGCGACAAGTGTGGCTACTGCACGTTCGCCCAGCCACCGGCACGACTCGAGAACCCGTACCTTTCACCGGAACAGGTACTTGCCATCGCCAAGCGTGGCGCGGCATCGGGTTGCCACGAGGCATTGTTCACCCTTGGCGAACGCCCGGAGTTGCGATACGACGTAGCCGCGGAGTGGCTGCGTGCGAACGGATACGACTCCACCGTTCACTACCTGCACGACATGGCCAAGCTGGTGCTTACCGAAACGGGTTTGCTCCCCCATGCAAACGCGGGCGCGCTCTACAAGGAAGAACTTGGGATGCTGCGCCGCGTGTCGCCGTCGCAGGGCATGATGATCGAAACCCTGCGCAACGATCTGGAGTGCCACCGCGGGGCGCCCGACAAGGTCCCGCAGCGACGACTCGACACGTTGGAGTTTGCCGGAGAGCTGCAGATTCCGTTCACCACCGGGATTCTGGTCGGCATCGGCGAATCCCGCGCCGACCGAATCGCCGCGCTGGAAGCCATCGCTGCGGCCCACGCGCGACATGGACACGTGCAGGAGGTGATCGTGCAGAACTTCCTGCCCAAGCCACGAACCGGCATGCAACACGACGCCGCGTGCGATGCCGACGAGTACCTATGGTCGATAGCGGCAGCGCGGGTCATCCTGCCGCCGGAGATTCACCTCCAGGCCCCGCCGAATCTCAGCGACGACTTCGGGGTGTTGCTGTCCGCCGGCATCGACGATTGGGGTGGCGTGTCACCCGTGACCGCCGACCACGTGAATCCCGAACGCCCATGGCCCGAGTTGGATCGTTTGCGCGAAGTCACCGAAGCCGCCGGTCGCGCACTTGCACCACGTCTCACCATCTATCCCGAGTTCATCACCGACATCGGTCTCTCGGCGACGCCCACGTGGATAGATGAATCGTTGCGGTTCCGCGTGCTCGACCGCAGCGATGCCGAGGGTCTCGGACGCGACGACCCAGGAGCAGTGTGGCCGGAGAAGGTGACCGCAGCCGATGTGGTGCACGACGGCGCCGAGGTGATCCTCGTCGGTCACCGCTCCACACAGTGGTACTCAGGGGCCAACAATCCGCCACCCAAGATCATCGACGCGTCATCCGCATCACGCCCAGGATCGCTCGTCGAGCGGTCGCGCAAACTACATGGTCCGGTGGGTGAAGCGCTTCGTGGAGTGGAACTCGGCCAGCAACTCGGTGAGCACGAAATCGTGGCGCTGTTCCGTGCTCGCGGCCCGGAAGTACGTGCCGTGGCCGATGCCGCGAACGAGCTTCGTCGCGCAACGGTTGGCGACGACATCACGTGGGTTCACAACCGAAACATCAACTACACCAACGTGTGCACCTTCAAGTGCAAGTTCTGCGGATTCTCCAAGGGTCCATTGAGCCTCAATCTGCGCGGTACTCCGTACTTGCTGACACTGGACGACATCGCTACACGCGTACGCGAGGCATGGGATCTCGGCGCGACGGAAGTAACGCTCCAGGGTGGAATCCATCCCGATTTCGACGGTGACTACTACATCGACGTGACGCGAGCCGTGAAGCAGGCCGCTCCAGACATCCACGTGCACGGTTTCACCGCGCTCGAGGTGACGGAAGGCGCCCTGCGATTGGGCGAGTCGCTCGCCTCCTACCTCACGCGCTTGAAGGAGGCCGGCCTGTCATCGTTGCCGGGAACCGCCGCGGAGATCCTGGACGACGAGGTGCGTGCCGTGTTGTGCAGCGACAAGGTGAACACGGAGCAGTGGCTCGAGGCACATCGCACGGCGCACGCCGTTGGGTTGCGATCGAACGTCACCATGATGTTCGGTTCCGTCGAGTCTCCACGGGCCTGGGCTCGCCACTTGGTACGAACTCGTGCGCTGCAACACGAAACAGGTGGCTTCACGGAGTTCGTCGGCCTGCCCTTCGTGCACATGGCTTCCCCGATCTACCTGCAGAGCAAATCGAGGCGTGGTCCCACGTTTCGAGAGACGTTGCTCGTTCACGCAGTGGCACGGCTCGCCTATCGCGGCGCAATCGACAACATCCAAGCGTCGTGGGTGAAGATTGGTGTCGCCGGAACTCGGCAGTTGTTGGGGGCTGGCTGCAACGACATCGGTGGAACGCTCATGAACGAGAACATCTCGCGCGCCGCCGGTGCGAGCCACGGTCAGGGCATGACGCCAGACGACTTCACCTCGTTGGTGGAGCCACTCGGACGACCACTGCGACAGCGCACCACCATGTACGCGCGGAAGTTCTAGGCCAACGCGGCACGAACGTGCGCGATGTCCACCTGCAACTGCGTCTTCAGTTCCGCGATTCCGGCGAACTTCCGCTCACCGCGAACGAACGAATGAAACGCCACTCGTAGTTGCTTGCCGTAGAGATCGCCGTCGAAGTCCAACAGGTGCGCCTCAAGCAGCGACTGTTCGGCGTGTTCGTGGAACGTGGGGCGACGCCCGAGGTTCACCGCGGCCATGTGCGACGACATCACCGCCCCATCTGCACCTGGAACTGCAACCCGTGCTGCATACACTCCGTCGGCCGGCACACACAGCGTGGAGTCCAGCATCACGTTCGCGGTGGGAAAACCGATGGTGCGACCACGCTGGTCGCCACCGCCCACCACACCGCGCACCTCGTGCAATCGACCCAACATGTCGGCGGCTCGCTGCACATCGCCACCGGCGAGGGCACGTCGAATGGCAGTGCTGCTGACCGGTTCGTCGACCCCATCCCCGCGTGGGATGAGCACCACGGGAAGCACCGTGTAATCGTGTCGCTGCGACATGTCACGCAACATGGCCACGTTGCCACCCCGTTTGTGACCGAAGTGGAAATCCTCCCCGACGATCACACCTTTCACGCGTAGAGCGTCCACGAGCACTCGTTGCACGAAATCCGCCGGCGACTCCGCTGACTGCTGCGCATCGAACGGCACCACCAGCGTTGCGTCGACCCCGGTGGACTCGAGGAGTTCCATCTTCTGTCCGGCGTCCGTCAGCAGTTTTGGGGCCGATTCCGGCCGCACGACCGAAGCCGGGTGGCGATCGAAGGTCACCACGACACTGCATGCGTCGTTGGCACGTGCGTACTCGCACACCTGACCGATGACCGCTCGATGACCGCGATGCACCCCGTCGTACGCACCGATGGTGACGACCGTTCGCACGTCACCGAGTGCCTCCACCACCGCACTCCGAGTTGCGGAATGGACGACTTTCACGAATGCTTACGCTAGGGGCTCGGGCATCACCACTTCTGCGCGCCACGCACCATCTTCGTACGCGTACACCGCGATCAGTTCCCTCGCGTCGTTCAACACGATCCGTCGGTCACCACTGCGGCCGTGCAATTCACCGAGCGACTCGAAGGATCGTCCGTTTCGCACCTTGATTGCGGTGTCCGCATCCACCGACACCATCGCCACGTTCACACCGTCGAGATGCGTCATTACTGCAACGGCCGATTGAAGTGGTGCGGTGTCGACCGAGGTCGGGTCGTGCCCTGCACCAACGGTGAAGTCGCCGATGGCGCGACGACGCAAGTTTGCGCAGGTGCGCAACCCCGCCGAGTGCCTCGCCCAGATCCGCGGCCAGCGTGCGAATGTACGTGCCGGACGAGCAGGTGACCTCGATGTTCACCACGGGATTTTCGTTGACGCGATCGACGATGTCGCCAACGACGTACCGATGAATCGTTACCATGCGCGGCTCGCGTACGACCTCACCTCCCTCGCGGGCGATCTCATGCAAACGGCGACCACCAACTTTTATCGCCGACACCATCGGCGGGATCTGCTCGATCTCACCGACGAAGTCCCGTGAGGCTTCTCGTACTCGCTCGATACCGAGTTCCGACATGTTGCTGGTTGCGGTGACGTCCCCCGAGGCGTCCAACGTGCTCGTAGCGGTACCGAACACGACCTCGCCCGTATAGGTCTTCGGGAGATCTCCGAGAAACTGCAGGAGCCGGGTTGCGTTACCCAACGCAACGATCAACACACCCGTTGCATCGGGGTCGAGGGTGCCCGAGTGGCCGACACGCCGCTCGGAGAACCTCCGTCGCAAACGAGCAACCACGTCATGGCTGGTCATACCCGCGGGCTTGTCCACCACCACGAAGCCGTGCACGGTGGCGGGCTTGCGCGGCATGTGCAGGAGGCTTACTCGGCCGACGCGTCGGTAGAGCCCGAACTCGGGGCACCACCGTCGGAGCCCGAGGCAGCACCGCCGGAGCCACCGTGGGCGGCACGGCGTGCTGCGTCTTCGCGCAGCACGGCGTCGATTCGTGCCGCGGCTCGCATGGACTCGTCGGGTTTGAATTGCAATACCGGCGTACGTCGTGATTTCACCTGGAGCGCTATCTCGTGTTGCAGTCGCTTGCGGTATTCGCCGAGGGCTTCGACGATCTTCTCGTCACCTTCCTCTCCTTGCAGCGAGTCGAAGTACACCACACCTCTGTTCATCTCCGAATCCACGTCGACCGCGGTGATCGTGACCATCGTGAGACGATCATCGTCGAGCTTGGCGAGTTCGTCGGCGATGACCTCTCGCAACGTTTCGCTCAGCCGGGCGGTGCGCTCATGTCGACGACGCTCCTGAGCGTCGGTGGTGCGACGACGGTTACGAGCCATACAACTACGCTAAGTGAAGATGTCTACGAGCGATTCCGCGCCAAAAGAGCGCTACAACGCCCGATTGGCAGCCAAAATCGAGGCCACGTGGCAGGACCGCTGGGAGAGTCAACGAACGTTCGAGGCCCCGAACCCGGCGGGGCCACTCGCCGAGCCCGCCAAGATTGCGGGTCGTCAGAAGCTCTTCATTCTCGACATGTTTCCGTACCCGTCGGGGGCCGGTCTTCACGTCGGGCATCCGCTCGGCTACATCGGAACCGACGTCTTCGGGCGCTTCAAGCGCATGTCGGGATTCAACGTGCTCCATGCGCTGGGATACGACTCGTTCGGGCTGCCGGCCGAGCAGCACGCCATCACCACCGGGGTGCATCCGCGCGAGAACACCGAGTCCAACATCGCCAACATGCGTCGTCAACTGCGACGCCTCGGGCTGGCCCACGACGCTCGTCGCAGTGTGAGTACGACCGACGAGGGGTTCTATCGCTGGACGCAATGGATCTTCGTGCAGGTGTTCAACTCGTGGTTCGATACCGATCTCGGACGGGCCCGACCCATCTCCGAACTCATCGCCGAGTTCTCGTCGGGCAAACGAGCCACCGGCGGCACACCCTGGACCGAGATGTCGTCGCGAGAGCGCAAACAACTCGTGAACGATCATCGTCTGGCCTACCTCGCCGACGCTCCGGTCAATTGGTGTCCGGGTCTCGGCACGATCCTGGCCAATGAGGAGGTCACCGCCGACGGTCGCAGCGACATCGGCAACTATCCGGTGTTCAAGCGCAACATGCGCCAATGGACCATGCGAATCACCGCGTATGCCGACCGCCTCTTGAATGATCTCGACCGCCTGGATTGGCCGGAGTCGATCAAGCTCATGCAGCGCAACTGGATCGGCCGAAGTGAGGGTGCACGAGTGCGGTTTGCCTCACCCGCCGGCGACATCGAGGTGTTCACCACCCGACCCGACACGTTGTTCGGAGCAACCTTCATGGTGTTGTCCCCCGAACATCCGATGGTGGACGAACTCACCACCACGTCGCAACGAGCGGCTATCGACTCGTACCGTGCTGCGGCGGCACGTGTAACGGACACCGATCGCCAAAGCGATACCCGGGAAAAGACCGGTGAATTCACCGGGTCGTACGCGGTAAACCCGGTGACCGGCGAAGAGATTCCGGTATGGATCGCCGATTACGTTCTGATGGGATACGGCACGGGCGCCATCATGGCGGTGCCGTCGGGCGACGAACGCGACTTTGCCTTCGCCCGAAAGTACGACTTGTCGATCATCGCCACCCAGATGCCACCCAACTCGTGGTTCGCCGACCACGGAATTGCTCCATCGGTCGAGTGCGCCACCTGGCCGACCGCCTTCGTCGGTGAAGGAACGTACGTGAACTCCCGCAACGATGCCGGTACGTCGGCCGCCGGGGCTCTCGTGCTCGACGGCATCACCGAGATGGCGGTAGCGAAACGACGCACCAACGAGTGGCTCGAGGCCCGTGGTGTGGGTGAGGCAGCCATCACCTACAAGTTGCGCGACTGGCTGTTCTCGCGACAGCGGTACTGGGGTGAGCCGTTTCCCATCGTGTACGACCAGGACGAAATGCCGGTAGCGGTACCCGACACGTTGCTCCCGGTGGCGCTTCCCGAATTGAGCGACTTCAAACCACAGGCGCTCGATCCGAATGACGAGATCACCGATCCGATTCCGCCGCTGGCACGTCGCGCCGACTGGGTACACACCACCATGGACATCACGGATCCGATCACCGGCGAAACGCTGTCGGACGCGAAGGTACGACGCGAGATCAACGTGATGCCGCAGTGGGCGGGATCATGTTGGTACGAATTGCGGTACCTCGATCCGACGAACGATGCGGTCTTCATCGACCCCGAGGTCGAGCGGTACTGGATGGGCCCGAAACACGACGGACACACCGGCGGCGTCGACTTGTACGTTGGCGGCGTCGAGCATGCGGTGCTTCACCTGCTGTATTCGCGGTTCTGGCACAAGGTGCTGTTCGACCTCGGCCACGTATCGAGCGAGGAACCGTTCCACCGCTTGTACAACCAGGGCTACATCCAGGCCTACGCCTATCGCGATGAGCGCGGACAAACCGTGCCTGCGGCCGATGTACGCGAGCGGGACGGCAGCTACTTCTACGAGGATCAACCCGTGTCGCGCGAATACGGGAAGATGGGCAAGAGCCTGAAGAACATCGTGACTCCGGACGAGATGTACGACGAGTTCGGTGCCGACACCTTCCGCCTCTACGAGATGTCCATGGGTCCGCTCGACCAGAGTCGCCCGTGGAACACCCGGGACGTGGTGGGAATGCAACGCTTCCTACAACGCCTGTGGCGCAACCTGGTGGATGAAGACACGGGTCTGCCTACGGTGTCAGATTCGGAGTGCCCGGACGCATTGCTGCGAGCCCTGCACGTCACCATCGACGGAGTGCAGCGCGACATGGATGGCCTACGGTTCAACACGGCCATCGCAAAACTCATCGAACTGAACAATGCCCTCACCAAACACGTGGATGCGGCGGGCAGCACACCGCGGGTCGTTGCCGAGCCACTGGTGCAGATGCTGAGTCCGCTCTGCCCCCACCTCGCAAGTGAACTCTGGCAACGCTTGGGCCGAAGCGATGAGATCACCTATTCGCCATTCCCGACCGCCGATCCCACCTTGTTGGTGAGCGACACGGTGGAGATTCCGGTGCAGGTCAACGGCAAGGTACGTTCACGACTCACGGCACCAACGGGCTCGAGCGACGATCAGTTAACTGCGCTGGCGCTCTCGGACGAAAAAGTTCGCATCGCCCTGGCAGGAGCCGAGCCACGCAAGGTCATCGTGGTGTCCGGTCGCCTGGTGAACATCGTCGCCTAGCGGCAACCTTCTGCAATCTCCAAGTCAGCCGTGTAGGTATTTTCCGGCGCGCTCGATCGCCGCCACGTCGACACCGCGGAACATGAGCAGGATCACCCGATTCACACCCCAGCTTTGCCAACGAACGATCCGCTCGTCGAGAACGGTCCTACTCAGCAGGGCCTCATCGAAATGCTCCCACACCGAGACCATGAACGAATCCTCGGCGTGCCCGGGATTCGGATCGTGTGCATGGTCAACGTCTCGAGAGGTCACCTTCGAGCGCTCCTCCACTGCGGTGGCAATCACGTCGTGCGCGTACTCGGCCGACCCGCGAACGTTCACGCCGTTGGTTCGTTGTGCAGCGATACGTGCCAGGGTGCTGGAGTTGACGCCGAGAATTATCGGCGGCCTGGGTGATGGGATGATGAAGGTTCGCAAATCGTCACGGCGCGTCGGTGACCACAACTCGTCGATGAGGTCCAGGGTGTCGAGCAACACCCGATGCCGATCCGCCATGGCAGCCGGCTGCTCGACACCTACCGCACGCCGCTCGGCCGACCACTTCGTGTTTGGCGCCGAACCCGCACCGAGTCCGAGCACACAGCGCCCACCGCTCACCTGCTGCAACGTGGCCGCCGAATTTGCCGTGATCACCGGGAGACGGTTCGCCACGTTTGCAACGAGCGGCCCGAGTCGAATGGTCTTCGTTACCGCAGCGAGTGCACCGAGCGCGGTGAAACTCTCGGGCATCTCGGGCGCTGCCATCACCTCGCCCGCCAGATGATCAGCCGTCCAGAAGGTCTCGAAGCCCGCAGCCTCGGCGGCCCGTGCCGCATCGGCCAGCATCGGCCACGGGGGCATTGCCAGTTCACCTGCACGTCGAAATGCAACATGATGCGTACCAACCTACGAGCGTGACGGCAGGCCGAACCGATGGACGCCCCCAACGTTCGTGGTTCACCTACATTCGATGTCGTGGCGGAACCCTCGACGAAGAACACCACCACGCGAGTTCCTCCGAACGTTCAGTCCACCTACGCCGCACCCGGATTGCGTGAGATGCGAGATTTCTCCTTGGGACGACGAGTCGTCACCACGCGCCGAATCGCACCGGGCGAAACGATCGCAATATGGCGGGGGCAACGAATCTCGGGCGAAGACGTGGCCCGGATGGCACCGGAGCACCGACACCAACTTCTGCAGGTGGGACTCGACGACTTCCTGTACGTCGACCGGGACGATCTCTGCGTCGTGGACTTCATCAACCACAGTTGCGAACCGAATTGTGGCTTCACCACTGCCACCACCCTGGTTGCGATGCAGGAAATTTCAGCGGGAGAAACGATCACCTTCGACTATGCGATGAGCGACGCGAACCCGTTCATCGAATTTTCGTGTCGGTGCGGAACGCCGACCTGCCGCGGTCGCATGACCGGGGACGACTGGCGGATTCCCCAACTCCAACGACGGTACGCGGGTTGGTTCGCGCCCCACGTGGACGCACTCATTCGTGAACACCACGACTCGTGACTGGCGTGATTGACGCAACCTCGAGCAGGCTCGAGCGCTAGCGCATCGATCGCCAGAGCGAATCGTTCACCGTGACCACCCGAGCGAGGAAGTCGTCACCCGATACGGCCCACGAATACTCCATGTACTGCGGTTCGCCCAATTGATAGGAGAACACGCCGTTCACCAGCCCGAACTCGTACGCGCTCGATGGGGCGATGATCGTCTTCACCCCTGCGAACTCGGCAAAGCACGTCATGTGGGCGTGTCCGGAGACCATGGCATGAATGCGCACCCCGCGCCCTACGGCCGCGGACACCACCTGGCGCAGGCCGGCGATGGACTCGTCATCCAATCGGATGGTGTCGAACGCTTTACCGCCGAGTGGAATGCACGGGTGATGCATGGCGACGACCGCCGCTGTGTCGTTGAGCTGCGAGTCGAGCCACTCCAGCTGAGACCCACTGAGTGCGCCATCCTCGCGGCCCTCGCGCGTCGAATCCAGAACGATGAGGCGCGCTCCGGGAAGCTCGACGACGTAGTCACACCGTGAATCGCGAGACGGCACGTCGAAGAGGCGCTGCATCTTCCGGGTGTCGTCGTGGTTGCCCGGAGCGAGCCACACCGGCACGGTGGCTGCTTGCACGATTTCTGCGAATGCCGCGTACTCGGAGTCGGTGCCGGCGATGGCAGCACAATCGCCCGTTATGAGAATTCCAGCACAACGCTGCGAGGCGTGTTGCAGCGCACGCACCAGGTTGGTTGCCGGCTCGGCGTCGATGTGCGTTGCCTCACCGGCACCCGGAATGTGCGTGTCGGTGATGTGGGCGATTACCACTCTCGGCACAGAACGAGTATGTCAGGCAGGGTAACCTTCGCGGAGAGTTTCGCATGTGCATCGTCTGTCAAACCCTCACGGTTGGGGTGTCACTGATTTCCAGCGTGCTCCCTCTCGGTGTGGGCTCTTCAGAATCAGAACCCGTTGGCCGTAACGAAACCTCGGTGACGGTTGCCGCAAACCTGCCCTCACCCATGGCGGTATCGCGCGTGCTGCCGTCGAAAGCGGGAACCAGCTGTCCGGCCGTGGGTCGAAAACTCCAGCAGAAAAAGAACACCCTGGTGTGCAAGCGCGTGGGAAAGCGTCTCGTCTGGACTCGGGTAGCCAGCAAGGGTGGCGCCACCGCCACGAAATCGCTTGCGCCGACCGGCAATTACGTCACTGATGCGCAGTGTGCCGATCAAGAGTCGCCACGCAGCACGTACTGGCAGGTGTCGGCGGGTTTCCCGAAATTCAACGAACGGATACCCTCGTCGGGATCGGTACGAGTGCTGGTGCTGCCGGTCGATTTTCCTGATGCCGTCGCAACCGGCAGCCCCGCCACCGACATGCTCCCCATCACCCGAGCGCTGAACGACGTGTACGGTGCGCTCTCGGAGAATCGACTGGTCTTCGACTTCGTCACACTGCCGGCGTATCTGCGCGTCAGTCGCGAATCCACCTCGTGGGGCATGACGTCCTATGGCAGCGGTCGAGGTGATACGTACGTGGCCGACATCGTCCGAGAACTCGACCCACAAGTCGATTTCAGCGGTGTCGACGTGCTCATCGTGATGGCACCGCCGACTATCGGCACCAACCAGGTGGCGTTCTCGCCGGCGATGCCGTACCCCACTCAGGCACCACTACAGACGGAGGAGAAACCGATCTTCAGCGCCACCATGACGGGTGCCGACGCGTGGCGTGATCCCATGACCATCGTCCATGAGTTCGGTCACTTGTTCGGATGGCTCGACACCTACGTGATTCCGTACCCAACGGGACCGTATGAGAACGGCCACCAGTTCACCGGCAAGTGGGACTTCATGGGTTACGCCTGGACTCGCGGAACGTTCGGCTGGCACCGCTTCGCACAAGGTTGGCTCGAGGACGCCGAGGTGCTGTGCGCCAACGGAGCCGGCGAGTTCACCGCCACCCTTGCGCCACTCGGCGCGAGCGGCAAATCACCGGAGTTGCTGTTGTTGCGTGGCGCATCGGGAAAACTCGTCGGCGTCGAGGTCCGTAGACCCTCGACGATGGATGCATTCGTCACCACGGGCACCCAGGGTGTGCTGGTCTACACCATCGACGCCAACGTGGGAACCGGCCAGGGTGCGCTGCGCGTCCAAGGACTGTCGCTCTCGATCTCGGACTACTACGCCAATGCGCCGCTGAAGCCGGGGCAATCGATCACCGTTGATGGCTGGACCATCACGGTGACTGGCCGCTGGCCTGGCGACGCGATTCGCGCCACCCAGCAATCTCGTCGGACTACGTGGCGATGGCCCCGGCCATCGCGTGAATCGTGCGTTCGAGCACCTCCGATGTGGTCGCGAAGTTCAGCCTGACGAAGCCGGTACCACCGGGACCAAAGTCATCTCCTGAGTTCACTGCAACGCCCACCCGAGCGAATGCCCGTGACGGATCGTCGGCGATGCTCGTGGCGCGGCAGTCCAACCATGCGAGGTACGTCGCGTCAGGCGGCGTCATCGTGACGCCCGGCAGGTTCGACTCGACCAGATGTGCCACGTTCGCGCGCATCTCGACGAGATGATCGCGTACGGCATCGAGCCAAGGAGCACCACGGGTCCACGCGGCGTGTGCAGCGATCACCCCCAACATGCCCGGCTCGCCCACCACACGCTCCGGCAACGACTTCAATGCGGCAGCCACCGTCGGTGCTCCAACATGGCTCACCGCGTAGTGGAGTCCCGCCAGGTTGAACGACTTGGAAGCCGACGTCAGGGTGACGACACGTTCGGATCCGAGCGTTGCAAGGGGAATGTGGCGGCGTGGCGCATGAACGAGGTCCATGTGGATCTCGTCGGCCACGATGAGGAGATTCCGACGTTCTGCGATGTCGAGCAGTTCGCGCAGTTCTCGCTCGCTGAAGCAATGCCCGGTCGGATTGTGCGGATTGCACAGGAGCAACACCTTGGCTGGAGTGGTTGCAAGTCGAGTATCGAGATCGTCATGATCCCAACGCCACGATGCGCCGTCACGCACCGCGTTGACCGCCATCAACTGCGTACCCGTTGCCTTCAAGGCGTCGAAGAACGGCGGGTACGCCGGAGTGTGCACGACGACTCGATCGCCTGGAGTGGTGCACACGTGCAGAATGGTCTGCACGGCTTGCAGAACGTCGCTCCACTCCCGAACATCGGCGGCCTCGATCTTCCACTGATGTCGACTCTGAACCCACTCGACGAACGCGCCAACCGCGGGTGATGGCCCGGCCGTGCCTCCCCAGTTGGGGTATCCGAGATCTCCGCTGGTGATTCGTTCCTGCAATGCTTCCGTGATCACGGGCGCCGGCGGAAAATCCATGTCGGCGATCCACGCTGCGAAGGAAGCCTCGCGTTGACGCCACTTACGTCCCGGCTTGGCGCGCAACCAATCCAACGAAACCGACGAAAAGTCGAATGTCACGCGCTGATGCTAAGCGACGAGCGTTTCCCGTGGAGCAGACGTGCACCTCTCCGTGGAGCTGAGGGGAATTGAACCCCTGGCCTCCTCCATGCCATGGAGGCGCTCTACCAACTGAGCTACAGCCCCGAAATCGCTCCGTAAACCTATCGGAAGCGCCACCACGTCGCGAACGTGACGGGCCGTCACGATTGGTAGGCGAACCTCACCGGGGCGGACTCCCCGCCAATCGACGGTTGGTCGGTCGCGGTAGAGACGCTCGATTTCGTAGAAACGACGGGTCTCTTCGGCAAAGACATGCACGACGACGTCGCCGTAATCCAACAAGATCCACTGCGACCGACATCCCCCTCGGTTCGCACCGGCGAGCGGTGGTGGTCGATTCGAATTCGGTCTTCCACTTCTCCGGCAATGGTGCGAACGAGCCGCGGGTTCCCTGCACTCGTCACCACGAACAGCCCGACGATCGGCATTACCTCGGAAACGTCGATGACCCGAATGTCGGTCCCCTGCTTGTCGTCAGCCGCGCGGGCGGCGCTCATCGCCACCGCAAGCGTGTCGGCGTCCACGCCGTTACCTGCCACTGCGTGCCAGTTCCGCGAACTCGCCACCCAGGGTGATGGCGGCATCGATGCCCGAAACCGTCTGGTTCCACGACTCCACCGTGATGGTCCCGAGGGCCCGGGGCAGGAGCGCGGCGATGGCATCGGCGGTATCGGAATCCGCAGCAACCACCGTGTCCGACGACTCCCGAGCCGACACCTCACGCATCACACCGACACCGATACCGGCTTCGAGAAGCGTCGCCACGGCTGCACGACTCACGATGGGATCGTTGAAGGGACTGTCCACCATCACGGTCAGCGGGTAATCACCACCCGCCAGTGCGCTCGGGGCGATCGACGCAAACACCATGATGACTTCCGCTCGATCCAACGCGTAGAGATCGAGTCGTTTCGGATTGAGCGTGGAATCAAGCACGGGTGCTGCGCTCAATTGCCACACCTGCAACGTACCTGCCATCACCCTGCGCACGAAGTTGGTGACGTCGGCCAAACCCGCGGGTGAAGTGTCCACATCGGGCGACAGTTCCACCCCCGCGCCCACACGCTCTGCGATTCCACTCCACACCTCCCGGTGCCGGGCGAATCGTTGCGACTCCTTCTCGTCGGAACCACGCGCGAGCAGGATGTCGACGACACGGTCGACCGGAAAGAGCGTCTCACCGGCTTCCGCCAACTTGGTCGGGGTGCCATCGACGGCAACCGTCGTCACCTCGCGATCGAGCAGCACGTCCACGCCACCAAGTGGCGCGAACAGATTGATCAATTCCACTCGAGCCAGCGCGCCCACGGCAACGAACGAAACATCCAGGAGGCCCTGCACCTCGTTTGCCAAACCACTCAACCCGTCCGTTGCGTACACGTCGGCGAGACGACGCGAGACCTCCTGCTTGTTGACGTTCGCGACGGTTGCGACCTCCGTTGCGGCACCAATCGGCACCAGCACCACCGTGCCTCCGACACCATCGGCGGCGAGTGTCGCCACGAACAACTGGCTCAATTGTCCGCCCTGTCCGAGTGCGGCGATGAGAGCGGCTGGCGTGTCGGGAATGGTGATCGTTGCACCGGCGACACTGGTGGATGCACGTGAGTCGAGCAGTTGATTCCACGCCATCGTCACCCCAACCGGAAGCACGAGGGTCGCAGCGACACCCGCAGCGATTGCGATCCGCATGGCGCGAATCTGGCGCGACTTCAACGCCGTCACGAGGTGTGCACCGCTTGGACACCGCTGTCGGTCCGGCGATGGCAAACCACGTTCCCGAATCACCTTCACGACCGCCGGCGAAAGGTGCGGGAGTTCCGAGAAGGAGTCCGTCGTCCGGGAGCGCAACAGTTCGCGCATCTCCGTGCTGCTCGTATCCGTTGGCGGCACGATGAGGGTGTTCCAGCTGACAAGCGCATCGGTGGAGTAGCCGGGACGCTCCACCACAACGATGGTGGCGAGCCTGATCTCCGGGA
>JAYQSR010000020.1:0-103574 GCA_038146945.1 Ilumatobacteraceae bacterium | reverse complement strand
TCGAGGATCTTCACCACGCGCTCGTGCAACTTGGCGGCCGAAACGATGACCATCGAGGACACGATGTAGTGGTTGTCGCTTTCGAGCACGATGTCGAGTGACTCGTTGCCGTCGAACGACAGCGTCCACGTGGCATCCTCGTCGACGCAGTTGTAGATGATGTTCAGCATGTCCGGGTCGACCTTGATCTGCCCGGTCCCGTGGTATGTGCCGTGGTATGGGCATGCATTTCGTACAAGCGCGCGCCCGACCAATCGCTGGAAACGTGCAGGCGACCGTCGGCGATTCGAAGAACGAAGTGGTCCGGGTTCTTGCGCTCGTCGTCTTGGTCGTCGGTCATGTTGGTTTCGAACGGGGGATTGGCCCCCGAAAAGATGGTGTACAGCAGCTCCTTGCCGCCGAGTTGCGCAGTGGCGCGGTTGCGGCCTGCGGCTGCGCGCCGAATCGTCGGCATCGCAGTGGTGCTGCAGGGCAACGTTTGTGTGCCATATGAAGACGTAGCGGTGACCAGGCCATCACAAATGGTGAACGCCACTGCTCCCGCTGCTGCCCGTGGGCGGCCTGCGTTCGCCACGATGGTGAGTGGCAACTTGTAGGCACCGACGAAGTCGGCGGTATCACCGGTGACGACGATGGTGAACTCCTTGGTGGTTACCAACCACTTGCGGTGGCCTCCCTCGCAGAACACGGTGATTCCCGGAACGTTGATTCCCTGGGAGCGAAACATCATGAGCGACTCGAAGATGTGGCGCAACTCGGTGGAGTCGACAAGTCCGATGTTGGTGGTCATTGCGGGGTGCTCCCGGTGACATCCGTTCGAGGAATGTGGGCTCGCTGATAGCCCAGTGGAGTGGTGCAGAGTGGGTCGGAAATTTCCTGGATCCAGTTGTGATCTTGCGGAGTCTCGGCAACCGAGCGCGTGATGGTGATGGTGACCTCGTCGGTGTCGACGTGGGACATTTCCCCGGAAAATGCATGCGAAAGGTCGACATCGGTTGCTGCCGCCAGCAGTCGACGAAAATCGGCGCCGGAGATGCGAATGGTGCGTTTGGATGGGGTCATCAGTGCCTCCTGGCTGAGTGGGTGGGAACGAGGACCGACACCGTAGATGAGCGGTGTAGTGCAGTGGTGTCACCTGGCGGGAGAAAGGAGAAAAGCACCGCCAGATGCACCACACCAGTGCATACGCACCGAACCTCTCAGCATGTGAGGGGTGCTACGGCCCGTCGGAGTACTCGCGTTGCCAGGACGCTCGCGTTACCCGGACGCTCACGTTGCCCGGAACGTGCGTCGCTACTCGGAGGAGTCGCTCTTTCCCAGCCCATCGAGACGCAGCAGGAATGGCGCACGTTCGCGATGGGCATTCAGCCGAAAGAGAGCGGCAGGTTTGCCGTAGCGATCGAACGTGGGTCGAGATTCGCCCTCAACGGAGCTCAGGATGTTGAGCTTTTGAATGCGTCGGGCAAAGTTGGTGGGATCGAGTGGCTTGATCAAGCGAGGGGGTCGCGGGGCCCGGGCGCGATTGCTCTGCCGCATGAGTCGTGCCATCAGTTCCGCTTGGCGCGCAATATCGGCAACGGGGGCTGCCGATCGCGAGGCAAAGCCCTTCATCTCCACCGTGTAGTCATCGCCAATGAAGTCCGCTCTGGGCGCCGACGATGGGAGCATCTGTGCAAGTTCGGTGATGGTGCGTTCGAAGTCGGGGGTCTGCTGCGCACCAATCTTCTCGAGGGTCTTCAGATATTTGCGAACGACGTCGGCGTGTCCGGGCAATTCTGCTGCGGCCGCTGAGTCGAGTGACTCATGAAACAGTGCTTCGTACACCCGCCGCAGTTCGCCGAGGGTGAACTCCTCACGACAGAATCTGGTGGCGAGTGGGGTTGTGACCACGAGACTGCGAACGAGGGAAATGGCCTTCAACACGATGTCTTCATGGTCGAACTCCAGTCGGTTGGGTCGGGCCAACACATCCACGACGGGTCGAAACTGCACGCGGCTCACATGCCCCACCTGGGTGTCGGGGTGGAGGGCCAGGTCGCGATCGTCACCCACGACGGCGACGTATGCCACCGAGATGGTGCGACCGCTGCGTGGGTCGCGATCGGCATCGCCGAATGCACCAACTTGGTGAAGGTCATCCTCGGTAAGCAAAAGATTGGTCTCGCGTTGCAGTACCCGTAACGCGGCCTGCGCGAGGGTGGTGTCGGGCGACGACCCCGTGCCGTAGGCATCCCCCAAGAGGGTGTTGCCCACGTGGCCACCTGGCAGCGCCCAGTGGTGTTGCGGGTGGCGATCGACCCGCTCCACTCGGCGAGGCAGGTGGGGATTGCCGCGCCGTTGCAGTTGGGCCTGGTCGATGTAGGCCTCGGGACGGTTGCGTTGCACGACACCTATATGGGGGAGGTCGTTTCGAAGACTCAGGAGAACCACATCAACCGTGACATGAAAGTCGGCTGGGCGAGTCACCTGCGGGGACAGGGATGGGCTAGGCGTCGAGCGTTTGGTGGTATGGGCGAAGGATCTGTGGCGCCGTGGTTGTGGGGGCATGAGCGTACCTGCTATAGTGATCGGTTCCGAACAATGACCCTTATCTTACGGCAAAAACGTCACAAGTATGACCATGGTGTGCGTAATGTCGGTGAGAAAGCAGGCTATTGGTAAAAACGCTAATACTATGTAACACCCCGTTGCCATGCTCTCTCTGACAGCCCACCACCAGCAGAGAGGACGAAATGAAGCAGCAATCCAATGACCCAACCAACAAAAAGGAGACCAACGCAACACCCGCCACCCCACTCACCCCCGCCCAACGTCAGTACGTCGAGGCGGTGTATGCACACCTGTGCAAGTCCTACGGCTACAAGATTGCCAAGGCCAATCTGCGAGGCCACAAGCCAACCGATGTCGCCAACTTTGCGATCCAGAAGGTGATCCGCAACGTCCGTGGTTACATGGACCGCTATCCGACGGCGGACCATGCGGCCAACGCGGTGGCAGCCAATGCATTCGTCGATTACTGCCGTCGCGACAACGCCCAACGCGGCCATGGAGCGCGTGGTTCACGCACGGTGATCGGAGATGAACCGAGCCTCCAGGGCGATCGCGACGGTGAATCGTTGATTGCACGTCAGTCCGGAACCGTCCTCGATCCGGAGGACTTCGTTGAGGATGACTACCGGGAGGAATCATCCGAGAGGTCCGCGAAAACATCTCGTCGCTGGCGTGGGATGGCCTCGTGCTCACCCAAATCAATGGTCTCACCCAGACCGCGGCGGCGAAGGTGCTCGGTGTTGGCCGAGAACACCTGAACCGTGAAATCAGCAAGGCGAAGAAGATCGCAAAGGCAATGCTCGAAGACAACGATTGGGAGGTCGAATAAGTGGAGTATCTTGCAGCAACTCGTTACGGAAATGGTTTCCGACCTGCACGGCGACATCGAAGTGGGCGGAGAGTTCTGGTTCTCTTACCAGGATGAGGAGTTCATCGGCCGTGTGTACGAGCGCTTCAACGGGCACCTCGTGGTGGCATTCTCGGTGGACGTATGCACCACCAAACTGGTGCGCAGTAAGCAGGATCTCATCAATCGACTGAACGGCCAGTTGCCCTTCACGGTATTCAAGGTGGCCAAGTCGAACAACGGAGAGCACACCATCACCGCAACACATTCGTTGTCGGTTGCCGGTATCAGCCCAGAACAGCTCATCGAGTCGCTCGACAGCATCGTGTTTCAGGTGGCTGAACAGCGTCCGGTGTTGTCACGAACCGCGGAGTTCTCGCCGAAAGCACAGAGTCCGTTGCGCGAAAAGTCCGAGAAGCGCACCACAAGGCGCCAACACGAGCGGATCACCGACAACATCGATGACGAAGTCGACGATGTTGGTGGCGATTCCACCAGCGCTGCGCGTGCACGCAAGCCGTGTGTTCGCGTGACCGATGCGTCGACGACGCAGATCCTCGGAGACCTTCGCCGCTTGGTGGGGTTGGAGCCGGTCAAGCTCGAAGTGGAACGTCTGGTCGCGGCGCGTGAATTCACCAATGCGCGCGTTGCTGCAGGTATGCCCGCAATCGACCAGTCACCGCACCTTGTGTTCACGGGGAATCCGGGCACCGGCAAGACCACCGTGGCGCGCCTGGTGGCCGATCTCTACAAGGCCTTGGGAATCCTGAAGAAGGGCCATGTCGTGGAGGCCGACTGCTCCAAGTTGATCGCCGCCTACATCGGTCAGACACCGATCAAGACCCAGCGACTGTGCGAGGAGGCACGGGGTGGTGTGTTGTTCATCGACGAGGCATACGGGCTCACGGCGCATCAGCACCAGGGTTATGGTCCGAAGCCATCGAGACGCTGCTCAAGTTCATGGAGGACAACCGCGGCGAGATCGTGGTGATCGTGGCGGGATACCCCAAGGAAATGCAGGGCTTCCTCGACGCAAACCCCGGACTACGAAGTCGTTTCGACGTAGTAATCGACTTTCCCGACTACACCACCGAGGAGTTGGGTCGGATCTTCGATCTGTATCTCGCCGAGTACGAGCTCGTACTCACCGTGGATGCACGTGAGAAGGTAATCGCCCATGTGAATTCGCTTCCACGTGGGCGGGGCTTTGGCAACGGTCGAGCGATGCGCAATTTCTTCAATGAAGTGGTGCGTCGTCATGCCGTTTGGGCCACGCGCAACGGTGAGGTGAACGCCGTCGATCTCACCACCATCACCGCCGAGGTGATTCCCGATCCGGATGCCGTGGTCGGGGTACCCGAGGCGGGCGCCCACCGCGGCGTCTACTTGTAGTCGTCGGCGTCGAGTTTCGACGTCAACAGCGTCAACAGCGCCTCGGCGTCGCCTTGGCAACTCGCGAGTTCGTCGGGTGTCGCGATCAATCTGACGCCATCGTCGGTGCGGGCCACCACTGCGGGTAGCCGACCACCGATGCACGCCCGCACGTCGGCGGGCTGGTCGTTGCGGTGGTAGGTGGAAAAAGGCACCGGTAACCGGATCTCGCATGCCTGCCACTGCGACTTCTCGGTGAACAGTCCGTGGGTGATGTCGCAGAGACTGCAGTGCCGCTGGCCGAGGCGGGCGCCGATCCAATACGACACCTCACCCCACAGCGTGGCGTCGTACACGCCAACGAGTTCGCGCACCGCCATGCGACGAGGCTACGAGCACGAACCGACCATCTCACGACGAGAGTGACGCGACGGCCGACAACTACCGTTGTGACGTGCTGATCGCCACGTGGAACGTCAACTCGTTGAAGGCTCGATTGCAGCGCGTGCAGGCCTGGTTGGAGGACGTGCGGCCCGATGTGGTGCTGATGCAGGAAACCAAGATGACCGACAAGGCGTTTCCCGCGCTCACCTTCACCGAGATGGGGTACGAGTCCGCGCACTTCGGACAAGGACAGTGGAACGGCGTTGCGGTGCTCTCCAAGGTTGGTCTCGCCAATCCCAGGGCCAATTTTGCGGTGGGCGAACCGGACTCGGAGGCACGAATCATTACCGCCGAGTGCGGTGGCATCACCGTGGTGTCGGTGTACGTGCCGAACGGTCGCGCACTCGACCACGAGCACTACCAGTACAAATTGCGTTGGCTCGATCAATTGGCCGAGCATGTGGCGGCCATCGCCACGCCTTCGGGCAACCTGGTGGTCGGTGGCGACTACAACATTGCGCCAGCCGACATCGACGTGTGGGATGCAAAAGCGCTCGAGGGGTCCACGCACGTGAGCGCCCCCGAACGTCAGCGGCTCGAGGCCCTGGCAAGGTGGGGCTTGCGCGACATCGTGCGCGAGCAGCATCCCGAACCCGGCATCTATTCGTGGTGGGACTACCGCAACGGCTCGTTCCACCGCGGGTGGGGGATGCGAATCGACTTGATGCTCGTCACCGATGGTGTCGCAAAGCGCACCACATGGTCGGTCATCGATCGCAACGCGCGCAAGGGCGAGCAACCCAGTGATCACGCCCCCGTAATGATCGAAGTATCGCAGTGACGCAAGATTCGGGCGGAGCGCCACGAACCATTTCGGTGGCTTCCATATACAAACCGAGCCCCTCTCGGACCAGGATGTCGCACGGGTAGAACTGGCCAACGAGGTGCGCGCCATGATTGGCGAGATCATCTCCACCGATGCCACGGTGGAAGAGATCCGCCTGGTGCGCGATCAGGTTCGCGCCGGGGTTGCCGCGCTCGCTGCACGGGGTCATGCCGGGGCAGAGGGTGTGAACGAGGCCGCGCTCGCCGAGCGCCGAAAGAACTTCCTCGCTCGCAGCCCCGTGTTGGGCACCATCAACCCCATCGCGGTTCCATTGACCGTCAACGTGCTGCAGGACGGTCCCAACGCCATCGTCGAAGGCCGCATCACCTTCACCGCTCCCTACGAGGGAGCACCAGGTTGCGTCCACGGTGGATTCATCGCGAGTGCGTTCGACGAGGTGCTTGGGGTGGCCCAGTCGGCATCCGGTCAGCCCGGCATGACCGCCAATCTGACGGTCGATTACCGGTCACCCACACCCATCTTGCGCGAGCTGGTGTTCCGTGGCTGGTGCGAGCGAGTGGAGGGACGAAAGATCTTCACGCGTGGCACCGTGCATCACGGCGACACGTTGTGCGCAGAGTCGACCGGACTCTTCATCTCGATGCGACCGGAATTGTTCGAACGGCTCCTCGCGCTGCGCGAGACCAACCGGTAGTCAGCGCTCCGCCGACGCCCCAGTCGGCTCGGTGCTCTCGCTGCGAAGGTTGCGGTACTTGGCGCTGCGCAGACCGACCGGAGCCGCAATAGTGAAGCCAGCGAGGTGACGCTCCTCTTCGCTCTCGCCGCCCCAGTACCCGTACTCGTGATTCACCCGCGCGAACTCACGGCACGTGGCGTTCACGATGCATCCGTTGCACAACGAGCGAGCCTTGGCTTCGCGTCGAGCTCGCGCCTGTGGGCGCTCGGCCTTCGGCGCGAAGAAGAGGTGCGTCTTGCCTTTGCAATTGGCGAACTGCGTCCAGTCGATGTCGCCGATGGGACCCCGGAGATCGAAATCGTCGGGAGCCGCCGTGGTGGGGGTTTCGGTGCGTGTGTCGAAGGTGGTCATCTCGTGCCTCGTCGGTGTAGGGGCTCGCACCGTCTCCTTGCTTCCCACGCTGGAAGCAAGACCCTCGTCCGATCGATTGGGAGGGGGCTGATCGGACGAGGGGAGACTGTGCTCGGTATTTAACACTAAACAGCGCATCGCAGTCTGTCAAGTGGAACCTTTGGGCGAGGTTGTGACGTTTGTCGGCCGCCGAGGGCGTGCGGCCGGCCCGGTTTAGAGCAACTCGGCGGCCAGGCTGGCCACTTCCGAGCGCTCGCATGCCGCCAGGGTGACGTGGCCAAACAGCGACTGTCCGGCAAAGGCGTTGATCAGCACGGCGAGGGCATTGTTGCTTTCCCCCATGTACGGGGCATCGATCTGGCTGGTGTCACCGGTGAATACCACTTTGGTGCCTTCCCCAATCCGCGTGAGAATGGTCTTCAACGTGGTGGGCTCCAGATTTTGGGCCTCGTCCACCACGACGAATTGCCCTTGCAAGGACCGGCCACGCAAGAACGTGACCGATTCCAACGTGAGCTGTCCGCGATCGGAGAGATCCTCGATCAGGCTTCGAGCGTCGCGGCTGGAGCGCTCCTGGGTCAGCGCGATGATTGCGTCGTGAATGGCCGACATCCACGGATCCAGTTTTTCTTCGAGGCCACCGGGGAGGAAACCAACGTCGGCGCGTCCCACGGGAACCAGTGGGCGATACACCGCAAGACGTTCGTAGCGACGCTGCTCCACCACCTGTTCGAGTCCGGCGGCGATCGCCATCACGGTCTTTCCCGTACCAGCGCGACCGTCGAGCGCAATCACGGCGATCGACGGGTCGAGAAGTAGTTCGAGTGCGAAGCGCTGTTCCTTGTTGCGTGGTCGCAATCCCCATGCCTCGGGGGTGTTGGTGTCGATGAGACGCATTTCGCCGTCGCGTACGCGGGCGAGTGCACTCTGTGATCCGCAACGCAGCACGGCGAAATTGTTGTTGTAGAGGTGCCCCGCCCCATCCACCGCGTCGAGCGCGGTGACACCGTGCGAATAGAGCCCATCCACCGCGGCGGTATCGGCCTCCAGCGTCACCCAACCCATGGCACGGTCTGCCGCCGACCGTGCAATCGGGTGATGCTCGCTGGCGGTGAGCCCGAGATGAGCAGCCTTGATTCGCAGTGCGGCGTCATTCGACACCATGCACGTCGGGGCAATCTTCGATTGTCCGAGGGCAGCCCCGATGATGCGATTGTCCGGAACCGACGGATCGAGCCCGTGGTGCTCGAGGCGATCGCGGTCTACGTGGTTCACCTCGATGTGCAACGTTCCGGAGTCGGGGTCGTTGGACAACGGGGTGGGCTCCGCGAGAGAACCACCAGCGAGACGGCGCAATTCCTCGACGTTGCGTAGTGCGGTACGCGCAGATCGCCCAACGTCGTCCATGCGTGTCTTCAGGCTGTCGAGTTCCTCCACCACGGTGAGAGGAATAACTACGGCACATCCCGGAAACGCATGCATCGACATCGGATCGGCGATCAACACCGACGTGTCCAGCACGATGCGTTGCGGCACGAGCGACAGGGCGACACCGCTTCGCTCGGTGGCAACGTCGACGTCGAGTGGGGACAGTTTGCGGAGCGGTTCAGCGGACAACAGTCCAAGCATGGTCGTTGCACTCGATGGAGTGGTGGATTGTTCTGCACTTTTTTGATGAATTTTTGCCTCATCCCGAAAATTTTTTTGGCCGGCCATGAACGGTGGTGGCGGATGTGGGTCGTCGTCGCACGTCGACCTGCCGCATTCCGTTGTGACGTCATGTGCAAGTGTCCGACGAAATAGGTAACGGCCCGTTGACGCGGTGTGTCGTCCAACACGCCCAATGTGTGAAAACATCATGATTCGCTTGTATTTATAGGCGCTTTGTGACGACCCGAATCAAGGCAGCGACGACATCTGAATGATGGTGCCCTTGTGGATATCCACAGAATTCGACAAAATTCGATTTTTTCGCGGCTGCGTGCACCGATGAATCGATCGTCGAAAGAATTTGCGAGGCGCGCCACCCCGACGCAACTCGTTGCGCGCTGGTACTTGCATTTTGCCGTCGTATCCACTCAGATTGATGGTCACGGAACTCCGATTCCGAGAAAGCAAGGAATAGCAATGACCAAAGCAGACCTCCTCGCAGCAGTAGCGGCGAAGGCCAATGTTCCATCAGCGGAAGCTGATCGCGTCATCCAGGCGTTCGTCGACCTTGTTGTCGAGTCTGCAAAGAAGGGCGACAAAGTGTCGTGGCCGGGCTTCGGTTCGTTCTCGACGTCGAAGCGCCAGGCGCGTACGGGCCGCAACCCTCGAACGGGGGAACCGGTTCAGATCGCCGCTTCTACAGCGATGAAGTTCAGCCCCAGCTCAACGCTGAAGGCCGAACTGAATCCAAACCGGTAATACAAACCAAGCAATACCTCAACCAATAAAAGGAGCCAAACATGGCAAAGAAGCGCAAGGCCGCAAAGAAGGCGACGAAGAAGAAGGCAACCAAGAAGGCTGCCCCAAAGCGTCGTAAGAAGGCCGCCAAGAAGAAGAAATAACTCACTCTCACCGTTAGGTGAAGTGAATCGGTTCGGAGTACGTAACGACCGGGAGGCGAAAGCCTCCCGGTTCGTTCTTTTTACGGGTGCGACCCGTCGAGTCCGGCGGCGTGGAGGTCGTCGGGGGTGTCGAGGTCGAGCGCCAGATCGTCACGGTGGACCGTTTGGGTGGTGAGCCCGAGGCGGGTTGCCTCTGCGATATGAGCCGTACACGACCCTGGGCCGTAATGAAACTCGAATCCGCCCGAGCATGGCACCAGGAGCACGTTGGTGCCGTCGCCGTGGCGGTCGGGTACCACCACAACGTCCGCACGGACCGTACACAGGGCCGCCAAGTCCTTGGCGTTGGGGAGGTCGCTGTGCACCACCATGACTCGCCCGTGGCCCGCAACCCGCGCGGCCTCGCGGCCCGCCACGGCAGCCTCGTTCAACCCGGTCAGGGTCGGGGTTACCACCGACGCGCCATGGGCTCGTGCCCACGACGCAACCTCGTCGTCGGAGCAGACCACGTACACCGCAAGGGGTGATGCCGCCCTCACCACGGTGTCGGCACACTGGCGTGCCAGCCGGTTGCGCGATTCGGGCGAAAGTGACGCAGCGAGACGTGTCTTGGCGAGCGAGAACGACTTGATGGGAATCACCACGGCAACGTCGTGAGGGGTGCTCAAAGGACCGCCTCGTGGGCTGTGCTCATCGGGTTGAGCCTACGATTTGGTCGTGGGTATGCCCTTTGCTCGAGTCGCCGTGATCGGCGCCGGCTCGTGGGGTACGACGGTGGCGTCACTCGTTGCCAACAACGCGCCCACGGTGTTGTGGGCTCGGCGAGAGGAGCTCGTCGATGAACTGCGGAGCACGCGTGTGAACTCTCGCTATCTCCCCGACCATCGTGTGCACGACGAGCTCCAGGTGACTGGCGACGTGGTGGATGCGGTGACCGACGCATCGTTGGTGGTGCTGGCGGTTCCGTCGTCGGGTTTTCGTGACGCGGTGCGCTCGTTGACGCTGCACCTCGAACCGAACGCCGTTCTCCTGAGTTTGACCAAGGGTCTGGAACGTGGCACGGGGCGTCGCATGAGCGAGGTGTTGGTGGACCTCGCACCGAACCACGAAGTGGCGGTCCTGTCGGGACCGAATCTGGCGAGCGAGATTGCGGCCGGGCAGCCGGCGGCGAGCGTCGTCGCCTGCAACGACGTGAAGGTGGTACAGCGTCTACAGGAGGTGTTCAGCCGCCCGTTGTTTCGCGTGTACACCCATGACGACGTGATCGGCTGCGAGATCGGCGGTGTGGTCAAGAACGTGATTGCCATTGCCGCCGGAATGGCCCACGGCATGGGTTTTGGTGACAATTCACGAGCAACGTTGATTACGAGGGGACTGGTGGAGATGGGTCGATTGGGGGCGAAACTTGGTGCCAACCCGGGAACATTCTCGGGTCTTGCCGGAATGGGTGACGTCATCGCCACTTGCTCGTCGATGAAGAGCCGCAACACCACGGTTGGTGTGCGACTCGGCAAGGGCGAGACCATCGCCGAGATCAACGCATCGATGAACCACATGGTTGCCGAGGGCGTGAAGAGTGCCGGTACGGTCGTGGCACTCGCACGCAAAGTAGGTGTCGAGATGCCGATCTCCGAGGCCGTTGCCGATGTGTGCGAGGGTCGCCTCAGCGCCGCAGATGGTCTCATGCGATTGATGACGCGCTCGCGCAAGGCCGAGCGCGAGTAGTTTGCCTCGGAACGAATGAACGGGGTGCAACGGGGGATACGCATCGGGCTGCATGGTGCGGGCAGCGCCGTCGTGGACCCGTATGGAGTAGCCCACCCCGACGGATGGCGTGGCGCGACGTGCGGGTGGTGGTTGGCGGCAAGCGATAGGTGGCACGATCCGCGAACGTCGCCCAGTGTTCGTCAGCAACGCATCGACGGCACACCCGTGGTGCAGACCAAGGTGGCGGTTCCGGGCGGCGATGTGGTGCAACGATTGTTCGTGGTGGCCGACCACGGGGGTCGCCTGGTCATGCAGGTATCCAACGAGTCGCCCGAACCGGTGGCGGTGGCCGTGCCGACTCGCCATCTCTCGACCACCGCGGCCGCAGGTGCGAGTCATGTACACGGCGTGGATACACCCAACGACGTGATGGCGTATCCGTTGTCGCACCGTGCTCGCATCACGTTCGCGTGGCCGTTGGTGTTGCCCCGGTTTCGCAGTGCCGCGCCGATCGACGCGTCGCAACTGCCGTCACACGATCAGGTGGTGCGCGGTTGGATGCTCGCGAGCGACCGTGCCAGCCGAGTGGTGCCCGACGCGTCGTCGTTGGTGGCTGCGCGATGCGAACTTGCGCTCATGACCGCCACCGAAATCGATGCCCTTCTGGATACCGACCCGATTCTGGGCATCATGACCATTGCCGAACGCGTTCGGATGGGCGACCGTGCGCAGGAGTGGACCTCGCAACTCGCCGACGCGGTACGGCGCTCGATGAGGCGCCCAGGGCGTGCTGCGTTGGACGCCCCGAGCCATGGTGATGGCTGCCCGAACGTTGTCCGCCGCCGCCGAACCAACGGCGACGGACGACGTGGTGCGGTTGTGGCAGCAACGTGGCGTCGGCGCCGTGGAGTCGGAGGGTGGTGTTGGCTCCGTGGATTCGGAGGCGGGAGTTGCGCTTCGGATTGCCGCAATCGAGCACCGATTCGTCGGGGTTGCCACACCCACGAGTGCTCGGGTGCTGCCAACCGGAATCCCCGTCGCATGGCGAGGTGTGAACGTGGAAGCCCACGGCGTGGTGGCAACACCGGAACACCGATTGTCCCTGGCGTTGCGCTGGCACGGCGAAAACGCCGCGCTGCTGTGGGAGGTGGATGGCCCACCCGGACTCCACCTCAGTGCTCCGATGGTCGATCCGGGATTCTCTTCGGGTGCCGCGCAGGGCGAAGCGTTGCTGCGGGTTGCACCATGACTGGCGGCGCTACCCGTCTCCGGCAGCGACCCTCGCTCGAGATCGAGCGCTCGCTCTCCGGTGTGGTGTGTGGCGTGGATGAAGTGGGCAAGGGTTCCTGGGCCGGACCATTGGTGGTGTGCGTGGCGGTGTTGTCGCCCGACATTGCAGAAGCGGATTTCGTTGCGCGCGACTCCAAGTCGGTCAGCGAGAAGAAGCGCGAGCACCTCTTTGCTGCGGTGGCAAACCAATGTTCTGCGTGGGCCCTCGGGAGCGCGACCAACGGCGAGTGTGACGAACTCGGGATGAGTGCGGCACAACGGTTGGCCACCTCGCGCGCGTTTGAGGAGTTGGCGCAACGCAATGTTCGACCCGACAGCGCGATCGTCGATGGACGTTGGAATTTCGTATCGCCGAACGTTCCCCACGTGATGATGAAGGTGAAGGCGGATGCCGCATCGCTCTCGGTTGCGGCAGCAAGTGTGCTGGCCAAGGTGTCGCGTGATCGCGTGATGCGTGCTGCCGCCGAAGCGCATCCGCATTGGTCGTTCGCCACCAACAAGGGCTATCCGTGCCCGAAGCACCGTGCAGGATTGCGCGACCATGGCGTGTCGCCGCTGCACCGCACCAGCTGGGCATTCATGGAGAACCTCGGCTTGCGCTAGGCACGGCGCACCTACGGTGCGTCGCAGCCGTGGGGCTGACGCACTCAGCCCTTTTGTGTGCCGACCTTCAAGTCGCGGAACGCGGATTTGGAGTCGATGCCGGGTTCCTTTGGCAATCCGAGCACTCGCTCGCCAACGATGTTGCGCATCACTTCGTCGGATCCTCCGGCAATGCGCATGCCAGGTGCGCCGACCACCAATTGGTGCCAGGCGTAGGTGCCCCACTCGCCGGTATCGGCTTGCAACTTGGCGCCGAGCACGTGGCAGAGAAACTCGTTGAGCAACTGCTGGTTGTTGACGAGTGCCATCTTGGAAATGGACATCTCGGGTCCGGGAGTTTGGCCGGCCTTCATCTTGTCCATCGCCCGCTTGTTGTTGAAGTTGGCAACGCGATAGTTGATGTACAAGTTGGCCACCATGTCGCGCACCAACGCGTCGTTCTCCAGTCCGTAGTGGCGCACCATCTGGGTGATTCGAGTCATCATCGACACTTCGCCGCCGCCCGAGCCGGCGCCGATTGCGGCGCGTTCGTTCATCAGCGTGGTGAGGGCCACACCCCAGCCGTTGTTCACGTCACCGAGTCGGTACCAGTCGGGAACTCGCACTTCGTTGAAGAACACTTCGTTGAAGCTGGCGCCGCCGGTCATTTGTCGAAGCGGGCGAATCTCCACTCCCGGTGCCTTCATGTCGACGAGGAATCCGGTGAGGCCCTTGTGCTTGGGAAGCGACGGGTCGGTGCGGCAGATGATTTCGCCGATGTCGCTGTAGTGCGCGCCGGAGGTCCACACTTTCTGGCCGGTGATGACCCACTCGTCACCATCCCGTTCGGCCTTGGTTTGCAGCGAGGCCAGGTCGCTACCCGCGCCGGGTTCGCTGAACAACTGACAACCGACGATGTCGGCACGCCACATGGCTCGAAGGAACGTTTCCTTTGCCTCCGGCGATCCATGGGCCAGGATCGTCGGGGCAACCATGCCAAGACCGATGGTGAAGATGCTCTGGTTCGGCACCTTGTAGTTGGCTTCCACGGCGGCATACGCACGTTCATGTTCGGCGGTGAGGCCGGCGCCGCCATACTCCTTTGGTCCGGTGATCCAGCCGAAGCCGGCATCGAACTTCTTGGTGCGCCACTCCTTGGCGGTCGTCACCATTTCCTGTTCCGCTTCGCGCGACTTCTCCTCGAACATCGACACGTTGTCCGAGCCCTCACCCCAGACGAACTTCTTGGCCGGCTCCTTGCGCTGCAAGGTGGCATCGAGGAAGGCCGTGGCGTTTTGCGTGAATTCGTTCAGTTCCACGATGCTCACCGTAGTTGGTGTCCGATCTGGGCCTGCAAGCCGAGCAACGGGTACGAACGTTCGGCGTCCGTCGCCATCAGCAACTAGCGTTCGTGCGCATGGGTCAGCCTGTTGCCGTGACACTCAAGCGTTCCGCCGAGCCGGGGCGCGTTCGATTCGAGTTGAATCGGTCGCTGACCGGCCAGGGTCATGAGTCCTACGACCAGAGTCCGCAGCGAACCGAGACCTTCGGCGGAGTTCTCGCGCAGCGGTTGTTTGCCACGGGTCTCGTGCAACGCGTACACGTGTATTCCAGCGTGGTGACGGTCGACCTGGTGCCGGGCGCTGACGCCGACCAACTCACGCCGATAATCGTCGACTTGTATCAGTATTGGAAGCCGGGAATGGAGCCGTCACTTCCAACCGCGTAGCGCCGTGCAGGGTGACGCATAGCGCCGTGCAGGGTTATGAACGCGCACGGCAACCAGTCGTAGCGTGGCGGTGTGCCGAGGGTCGTCGAAGCAACCGTTTCGTTGGATCAGGCAGCCAAACGTTTGGGCGTTCACTACATGACGGTGTACCGCTACGTTCGTCTCGGGCAGTTGCCGGCAGAGCGCCGTGACGGCACCTGGCACGTTCTCGTGTCGGATCTCGATCGGTTCATCGAGGCCAAGAAGAAGCCCGTCAAGCGTGGTGCACGACCCGCGGCCGATTGGGCGGCACGACTGGAGCAGCGTCTCCTCGAGGGTGACGAAGCGGGGGCCGCAAAATTGCTCGACGATGCGCTCGCCAGTGGTCACGATTTGTTCAGTTTGTATCTCGACGTGGTGTCCCCGTCGATGGTGTCGATCGGGGAGCGATGGGCCCGGGGAAAACTGCACATCCACGAGGAGCACCGTGCCAGTGTGATCGTCGGTCGCCTGCTCGCACGGGTGAGTACCCGGTTTGCGCATCGTGGTCCGTCGCGTGGCACGGTGGTGATCGGCGGCCCGAGCGGCGAACATCACGGGTTGGCAATCACCATGGTCGCCGACCTGCTGCGGAGCAAGGGGTGGAACGTTTCCGACATCGGCACGAACGTGCCGGCGGCGTCGTTCGCCACGGCGGCGGTCGGTGTCGATCGATTGAAGGCGGTGTGCGTCGGCGTAACGCTCAGCGACTCCCTACCGGCGGCGGGCGAGGTGATTCGCGAACTGCGAAAGGTGCTTCCCGAAGGGGTGGCGGTGTATCTCGGCGGTGCCGGCGTGGAATCAGAGGAAACCGCCGAACGTTTGGGCGCCGATGTCTGGGCACCGGATCCCCGTGCGCTCATTGCGCTGCTGTCTGCGTGAAATGACTAGCGTCGTTCGCCGTGGCCGCCCCGAAACACACACCCATCGACCCCACCGATCGACCCCGCGCCTACGCTTCGCCTGACTTCGTTCCGGGCGCATGGAGCAACACCCGCAAGGCGTCGATAACCGGTCGTCAGCCGCGAGCCGAGCGCCTCGGCCACCCGGGGCCGGATCAGGGGTACGTGCTCGTCCTGGCCGAACGTATGCGTCCGCGCATCAAGGTGACCACGGGGGAGAGCATCGACGACGCGATCCAGGGCTGCATCGGTATCGCACTGCGTCGCGCATCGCACTTCGGGCGTGCACCGGTCGTGCATGATCTCGACATTGCACTCACCATGTGGGGGTACTTCCTCGACACACCTCCGGCGGATTTGGTGTCCGTGCGCACGCGACTATTCGCGGGTGTCGCCAACGTGGTGCACCACTACGTGGAGGCACGCACGATCGTGGACATGGTGCCACAATCCACCATCATCATGACCCCGGATGCGGTTCGAAAGGCGATGCCGAATTCCTGGCGAGCCCTCACCGGTACCGGAAAATTGGAGCGCTGACCGCTAAGACTTTCAGTATCTGCGTCACGCAGTTAGCGCCTGGGACTATTGTTTGGGTCCATGAACAAAGCCTGACAAGTGTCCTCGCATTCTTTGCTGCTCTCGGAGTTATTCCGTCGGCGCCTATCATTGCTGCCACGCCAATATCGCAAGGATCTCCATGTACCACTGAGGGTTCTAGAGTAGAAGGTCCCAAAAAGACCAAAACTCGTTGTGCATCAGTAACTTCATTGGGGCTCTGTCGAACTATCGGACAGACGATCGAGGTAGATCTGAGGCCGAAGGGTTATGCGCGAGGATCTGTCGTCGATCTAGCAGAAAGTGGCGGAATAGTGGTTGAGTCGTCAACTGGAATGCGTGAAGTCGTGACTGTTGACGCATTCCGTCGAATTAGACCGATATCAGCCTGATCGTGTCACATCCCACCAGATAGTCGCCATTTCGCGCGGCTTATGGATCCGAGTTGCAAGGAAAGCTCGGATTTCTTCATCGCGTTCGGGACCGAGGCACATCTGAATTCTTAATTGCCTTACATCCAACTCAGTGATTTCTAACTGCTGACGGTCTACTTTGAAACGCTCAATTTTCGCCTGTATTCCCATCGAGCGAATTGCGATGAATGCATGGTTCGCCGTGGGAGATGATGGTCGCTCAATGTTCCAGAAGTGTTTCCATGCGTCTGAATTCCCCGACAGTGGATGTAACTCAGTCAACTCAATGACCACGCGCCGGCGCGCATGATTGTCAATTGCCCTGATGAATGGCTCAAGATTCGAGACATTGTATAGAACGTGATGACATACAACGACATCGCAAATGGGAGTGCTTTTCGACACGTTTGGCCACAATCCGTGAACCGTTGTTTGGGCGACTCCACGCTGCAAAGATTCGGTTACAAACGCCGCAAGCATCGCGGCTTGTTGGTCGACTCCGACGACGTGGGTTGCTGGGGGTACCAGTGCGTACGTTGCACGTCCGCCGCCACAGCCGATATCGAGAACCGAGAGCTCTGTGGCATCACCCAACAATGCCTCCCGTGCCCTGACAACAGACGGAGTTATTTCGGGTTCCTCAGGTCCCACAGTGAACTTCTCAACGAGATGAGTCCAAGGTGACTCTGGAGCCTGGCTCAGTATGTGCTCGGGAATTGTCCACTGCAAAAGGCTCGTGTTCCATGTTGTGACTGGCGAGATCTGGGTCACGAGTCGCTCCCTAGTCGACAGCAAATTTCTTCAAGTCGTCGAGCCGCACGAACTCCAGCGTGTGGGCGTGCGTTGAGCGAAGTCGTACGCGTGGCGCCTTGCCGGCCTCGAATGCTTCCTGCCATCGGGATGCGCACAAACACCATTGATCACCGGCTTTGAGTCCGGGGAACCCGTACTGCGGCATCGGCGTGGACAAGTCGTTGCCCATCGATTTGGAGAAAGCGAGGAACTCGTCGGTCATGATGGCGCACACCGTGTGCACGCCGGTGTCGTCGCCGCCGGTTTCGCAGCAACCGCTGCGGTACCAACCAGTCATCGGATCGAGGCTGCAGGGTTCGATTGGTTCGCCCAACACGTTGGGTTGCGAGGTCACGAGATATTCACGCCAACGAGGCTGCCGATTGCGTAGGTAACCACGACGGCCAGGACGGTGATGGCCACCTGGCGAGTGGTTCCGGTCCACCAAGGCCGCTCCGACTGCTGGGCGATCACTGCGCCGAGGATGCCTGCGGCAACCACACCGATGCCGATCGAGAACCATCGCGCCGAGTCGCCGGAGCCTGCAATCCATGGAATCACCGGCAACATCGCGCCAAGCAGGAAGGTGAAGATGGATACGACGGCAACTCGAATCGGGTTCGGTAACTGGGCGGGATCGAGTCCGAATTCCTCCCGTGCATGCACCATCACCGCACGCTCGGGGTCTCGCATCACTTCGGCTGCCGCGGCCTCGGCCTGTTTCGGGGACATGCCGTGCGACCGGTACATGCCCGCGAGTTCGGAGGTTTCGGCACTGGCGTTGCGCTTCAATTCGCGTAGTTCGAGGGCAATCTCCCGTCGCACCAGATCGTTTTGAGAGGTGATCGACACCCACTCACCGGCCGCCATGCTGACGGCTCCCGCCACGGCCGAGGCGATGCCGGCGAGTCGCACGTAACTGGCGTCGACACCGCTTGCTGCAAACCCGATGATGAGCGACACGTTCGTGACGAGACCGTCGCTGACGCCGAACACGCCTGCACGAACGCTTCCGCCGGCAAGTGCGCGATGGTCGGGATGATCGTCGTGTTCGGCGCGTGGCGATGCAGTCACGCTCCAACCTACTCTGCGGTGTTAGTGTCACACGTCGTCGAACGTGGTGAATGGCACTCCCCGCTACCGATTCGCACCGTCACCGACCGGTTTTTTCCATGTGGGTGGTGCTCGCACGGCACTGTACAACTGGATTCTGGCGCTGCAGACCAACGGAGTATTCGTGTTGCGCATCGAGGACACCGATGAATCTCGCAACGAACCGCAGTGGACCCAAGGCATCATCGATGCCCTCGCATGGATCGGCATCGATGGCGATGATCCGCACTTTGAAGGTCCGTACTTCCAGTCGGCGAACGCCGCTGCCCACGTGGCGGCGGCGCACACGTTGTTCGAATCGGGACGTGCGTACTACTGCGATCTCACCTCGGAGCAGATTCAAGAGCGCGCCAAGGCATCCGGTAAACCGGGGTACGACGGCTTCTCCCGCGATCGGAACCTGGAGGCAGGACAGGGCCGTGTTCTGCGATTTCGGGTTCCGGAAGGTGTCACGGTGGTGCACGACGAAGTGCGCGGTCGGGTGGAGTTCGACAACGCAACGCTCGAGGATTTCGTGCTGCTGCGTGGCAACGGTTCACCAATCTTCAACCTCGCCAACGTGGTGGACGATCTCACGATGAACATCACCCACGTGGTGCGCGCCGAGGAACACCTTCCCAATACACCAAAGCAACAGATGCTCTGGGAGGCTCTCGCCGGTCGCGTGCCCGTATGGGCGCACGTACCCGTCCTGGTGAACGAACAGCGAAAGAAGCTCTCCAAGCGGCGCGACAAAGTGGCGCTCGAGCAGTATCGCGATGAGGGCGTGCTGCCGGAGGCCATGGTGAACTACCTCATGACACTGGGCTGGGCGCCTCCCGGAGACGTGGAAATCGTCGACTTCGCCACCATCGTTCGCGAGTTCACGTTGTCGGCGGTCAACCACTCGTCGGCGTTCTTCGACATCAAGAAGTTGAATTCCTTCAACGGCGACTACATTCGCAAATTGAGCATCGATCAGTTCGTCGCTGCGTGCGAACCATGGTTAACGGGTGCTCGCACCGCGGTTGCGGCCGTCGGCGACCCGACCTCTGCACCATGGCCGGCAGAGCGATTCGATCGTTCCGTGTTCCTGCGGATCGCCCCGCACGTGCAGACCCGTGTGGCGTTGCTGTCGGAAGTTCCCGCGATGGTCGACTTCCTGTTCCTGCCCGACGCGCCGATCGACTCCGCGGCGTTCGACAAGGCGTTCGCGGCGCAGTGGGCGGTACCCGCGTTGCGGGCGATTCGCGATCGCATCTCGGTGGGTGAGTGGGGCGCGGACGCGCTGAAGGCCGTCGTCGAGGCGGTTGGTGTCGAACACGGAGTGAAACTCGGCAAACTGCAGGCGCCGCTTCGCGTGGCAACCACCGGACGCAGTGTCGGCCCACCGTTGTTCGAGTCACTCGAGGTGCTGGGTCGCGACGAGACCCTGCGTCGCGTGGATGCCGCACTCACACGCGCAGGTTGACGACGTGCCGTCGGACGTGCCGCGTCGCGCGGTGGTGGTGTCGCTGGTAACGGCAACCTCGTTGACGTTGTACTTCCTGGTGTCGCTCGCGCAGGTGTGGGACACCGGCCGGAACGAATCGTTCGTTCGCATGCAACGCACCGTGGATGCGATCGTGGTGCTCGGTGCGGCCCAGTACGACGGGCGACCCTCGCCCCAACTTCGGGCGCGACTGACCATGTGGTGGGCTCTGGAACGTGCCAGTTGCGCCGGTGGTCGGTGACTGGAGGAAGTAGCTCGGCGATCGCTTCACTGAAGCAGAGGCGAGTCGATTACTCCGTTTCGAAGGGAGTACTGCCGGACTGCAATACTCATCGAGTCTCGGGCATCGACGTACCAGTCGCCTCGAGGCGGTACGAGAACCGCCCGCCTCAATCAGTGGAAGCGGCTGGTGTTGGTGAGTGATCCCTACCACCTCAAGCGTGCACAGTTGGTGTCACGCGAGTTGGGCTTGGACGTCGAGGTATCGGCCACGAGAGACGGTGTGGTGAGTGGTGTTGGAGCGTTGCGGCGCAACGTTCGTGAGGCGCTCGGCATCATGGTGGGCCGCATCACGGGGTTTCGCCAACTGGAGTCGTGGCTACAATGAACCACGCAACACTCTGGGGAGTGGTGTAACTGGCAACACAGCAGATTCTGGATCTGTTATTCAGGGTTCGATTCCTTGCTCCCCAACTCGTACGACACGACGTTGTCGCGTCAAGGCTCCCCAATCACAGCGATAGCGTGGTGACCCGTTCAGGCTCCCATCGTCTAGCGGCCTAGGACACAGCCCTCTCAAGGCTGCGGCACGGGTTCAAATCCCGTTGGGAGTGCCAACGTCAAAGATCAGCGCGGTCAGCGCGCCGGGAGGCTAGGCGGTCAGCGTGGTAGCAGCGACGGTACGTCGCGCAAGCATTCGTAGTCGGTGACATCGTTGTACAAGAACGCCGAGAGTCGCACCCCGCTGATGCCGCCCGGACTCGTCACCGCAATCTCGGCCCCAACCAGTTGCCGTGCAGCAATCACTGCGGCCTGCTCTTGTTCGGTCGTGAGGCATCGGTCGCCGGGAAACGGCACGAAGCGCATGTACGGTGACCGCAGTTGCTGGTGGGTTGGCAACGGCACATCCCACGCCGCGGCGAGCATGTCGGCCGCAGCACTCACCGTCTCGCGACAATGCCGATCGCGTTGCTCGCGTGGCCATCGTGCAAGAAAGTCGAAGGCTGCCGGAGTGGCGAGATAGGCCGACAAATCCGACGTGCCCTGCGTGTCGAACGACGAGGGGAACCCCAACTCGGCGTTCCAGCTTCCGGCGAGTGGTTCGAGCACCTCGGCGGCTCGATCGGATACCGCCACCAGCGCCGCCGAGGGTCGGGGAGCCGCAACCCACTTGTGGAAGTTGCTCACCCACGCGTCGACGCCGTCGGGAATCGGCGGATGCACCTGCCCGGCCGCATGTGCCGCATCGACGACGATGAAACACTCGGGTCGTAGCGCTCGCACCGCCCGCGCGATGTCGGCCACCGGATTCAATTGTGCGCTGGTGGCGACGATGTGGTCGAGCACGAGCACGTCGGCATCGCCGAGCTGATCGACCACATCGCTGACGCACGACTGCGGCGTGGCAGTCGCGGGCGGCGTGGCCGCAATCTCGCGCAATTCAGCCTCGGCTCGTGCCGCGAGTGCACGCAAGCCGAGCACGACGCCCCCATAGTTCGATGTCATCGTCACCACTCGCGAACCGCGACGCACCACCGCCGCGGCCGCGGTAATCACACCTTGCGACGCGTTGGGCACGAACGCGAGCCGTTCTTCCACCGTGCCGAGTTCGCGGGCGCATCGGTCGCGGGCTTGTCGTACCAACGAAGGGAGTCGCGAGCGAAAGAACAGGTTCGGGTTGCGTTCCATCTCCTCGCGAATGGAGAGCTGCACCGCAGTCACCTCGGGGGACGGCGCCGAACGACCCGTGGTTGAGGTAGCGACCGAGGAGTCGATGCTCCACTCGGTGGGAGGAACGAGGGCCACAGAAGTAGAGTCGCGCCGACGGACGCTGCGATTGCTCGCGAACGACCCGTCGGCGACGAAGAAAGAGCGGGTTTAGCGCTTCTTCTTTGCGGGTTTCTTCGCTGGGGCCGGAGCCTTGCGCGCTGAGTTGAGTTTTGGAGCAGGTGCAACGCCAAGCGCGATGTCCTTGAAGCCCTTCAGCGCGGTGATCTTGGCGACGGTCTTCGCCTTGATCTGGATCTGCTCACCCGTTGCGGGGTTGCGACCGATACGTGCTGGGCGCTTCTTCTTGAAGAACTTGGCGAAGCCCGAGATGTTGACGATCTCACCCTTGGCCACATTGGCCAGGATGACATCGACGGTTCCCTCGATGACGGCTTTCGCCACTTTCCTCTCGACGTCTGCGTGGATTGCTACTGCGTTGATTAGTTCGTTTTTCTTCATAGACGCCCACCCTATTACACGGGTGGTGGATGGTCGGGTGATGCCGGTACGGGGTGAAAGGGCCCTAGAAGCGCACGCGACACACGCGTGGACCGTGCACCTGTCCGCCAGCCCAGGTCACCGTGGCGGGGTCGACGAGCGAGAACTCGGGAATGCGCTCCAGCCAGACCTGCAGCGCCACGCGCAATTCCAAACGGGCCAGATTGGAACCGGCACAACGATGGATACCCGATCCAAAGGCCACGTGGCGGTTGTGTTCGCGATCCAGAATCACGTCGTCGGGGCGGTCGAACTGACGCGGGTCCCGGTTGGCGGCGGGGAACGACATCAAGATGCGGTCACCGGCCTTCATCGGACACCCCTGGAATTCGGTGTCGCGGTCCACGATTCGGGCCATGGTGACCGGCGAATAGGCACGGAGCAACTCCTCGATGGCGGTCGGCCACAATTCGGGGTTATCGCGCAACTGTTTGCGATGTTCCGGATGTTGCGCCATGTGCCAGAGCGATGATCCGATGGCGCTCCACGTGGTGTCGATACCGGCAACCAGCATGAGATTGCAGACACCAAGCACGTACTGATCCGTCACCGGGTACTTGTCGCCGGAATTGAGCAGATCCGTGATGAGGTCGTCCTCGCGTGGATTGGCACGTCGGTCATCCAACTGTTGGCGGAAGAAATTCAGGATCTTGAGCCGACTCTCGAGGCGCACCTTGGGATCGGTGAGGCCAACTTCGAGTACGCCGCGCACCCACCCGGTGAACTCGTCCGCCATTTCGGTGGGGACACCGAGCATGGTGGCGATGACACGCACGGGGATTTGTTGGGCGTAGTCGGTACCTGCATCGGCCTCACCCTTTGCGATGAAGCCGTCGATGAGTTTGTTGCAGAGATCACGGGTGCCCTGCTCGTACTTTGCCACCGACTGCGGCGCGAAGATCGGGAGGATCAGACGGCGATGCCAGTGGTGGTCGGGTGGATCACTGGTGATGGGTGGCGCAGCCACACCCGCGTACGGACCCTCGGCTTGCGCGGCGGCGCGAGGCACCACGATGATGTCGCGCGAGGTGAAGATCTCGTGTTCCTGGGCGATCGCCACCACGTCCTCGTAGCGAGTCGGGAACCACGAGCCACCCCAACGATTGCTGTGGGCGATGGGGCATCCGGACTCGCGAATCTCGGTCATCGTGGGATACGGGTCCCGCACGAACTCGGGATCGAAGATGTTGTAGTCGGTGGTCGGGTCGTTGACGGGACCGGAGTTTTCTTCCAACGTGGTCATGGCTACTCCTCGATGATGATGGCGTCTTCCGGGCAATTCGCGCGAGCGCGACGTGCCTTGGCCTGCAATTCCACGGGAACGTCTCCCTCGATCAATACGGTTGCGTGACCGAGTTCGTCGCTACCGAAGATCTCGGGAGCAGCAATCGAACACATCTGCTGGCCCTGGCAGGAATCGGCATCCACTCGTACGCGCATACGCCGAGGTTACTGGCGACTCCATGGGCGCGAGGAGTCGGAGGTGTGCAGGCTTGGCCCGACGCGAACCGTGTGGTCAGCCGAGCGCGCTCGGCGTGAAGTGCTTCCACGGGGCTGCGGTCTCGAGTTGCGACGCCACACGCAAGAGCAGATCCTCACGGCCGTATGCGGCCACCAGTTGCACACCGATGGGCAAGCCGGCCGGCGTGCGCGCCAAGGGAAGGCTGATCGCCGGCTGACCCGACATGTTGAATTGAGCGGTGAATCGAACCCATTCGCTGGCAAGTCGTGACGGCTTCAGAGGGTCGCTGGGGTCGTTGGCGAACGAGCCGATCGGGAAGGGAAGGCGAGCAAGCGTGGGAGTGAGCAACAGATCGAACCCGTCGTGCCACCACTGGGCGAGCGCACGACGGAACGTGGCCGCAGCGTTCATGGCTTTTGCGTAGTCCAGTGCGGAAGCCTTCGACGCGTACTCCGCCTGTGCCCAGTTGACGGCTTCGATGTCATCGCGCGTGACGGCCCGGTTCAACATCGCGGCGAGCGCATCGCGAGATACCGCCTGGTTGGTTGCCCACATTGCACCGAATCGGGGCGGGAACGTCGCATCGGCCATCGCGGGAGGGTACGACTCATCAACGTGGTGACCGAGTGATTGCAACAACGTTGCCGTGGCTCGAGCGGCATCGCGACACTCGACATCCACGTGCGCGCCGAGCGGGTCATGGTCGAGCAAACCGATGCGAAGCGGCGCAACGTGCGCGCCCACCTCGCTGCTGAAGGTTCGCGCAGGCAACGGCGCAACGACACCATCACCGACACCGCCGCCATGCACGGCGTCCAACAGCGCTGCGGTATCGGCAACCGTGTGCGATACGCACAGCTCGACTCCGAAGCCGAACTCGTCCCGGAGCGGGCCCACCGAAATCCTTCCACGGCTCGTCTTCAAACCGACCAGGCCGTTACACGATGCGGGAATCCGAATGCTTCCACCGCCGTCACTTGCGTGCGCCAGCGGCACGATCCCGGCGGCGACCGCTGCTCCGGCACCACCACTCGAACCGCCGCAGGTGCGTGACAAGTCGTGGGGATTTTTCGTGGGCCCCCACGCCTCGGGCTCGGTCACCGGCAAACTGCCCCACTCGCAGCTGTTCGTGCGACCAAACGGCACGAATCCGGCGGCAAGATACCGATCGACCATCACGGTGTTCTGTGTGGCGATGTAGTTGGCCTGCTTCAGTGCCTTGTTGCCGTTGGTGATCGGTTGGCCCGCATACAGCGTGTGGAGGTCCTTGAACAGCGTCGGTACTCCGTGGAACGGGGCAGGAGATACCTGGCTGCCGGCCTCTCTTTGCGAGTTCGCGCGCATGTTCCAGCCACACGATGTTCACCGCGTTGATGTGCGGGTTGTACTCCACGTACCGCTCGATGGCCGCTTCCAACAACTCCGACGGTGACGCCTTCTTGTCACGCACCAGCGATGCTTGATCGACGGCGGACATGAATCGTGTCTCGCGAGCGAACGACGACAAGGTCACGGCTCACTAACCTAATGAGGCCGTGACGCCGCAACATTCATCGGGGCGGGCGTCGGTGCTACAGATCCTGCGGGCTCCATCGGTTGGCGCGTACATCGGCGCGAACGTGCTGCTCTACGTCGGGCTCTCCCTCCAGGTAACCACGTTGGCCAAGCAGGTGTACGACATCACACGTCGCGAGTTGGATCTTGGGTTCCTCGGCCTGGCGGAGTTCCTTCCCATCGCTCTGCTGGTGTTCGTGACGGGCACCGTTGCCGACCGGTTCAACCGAAAGCGCGTTTCTCAAATCGCCATGTGCGGCGAATTGGCATCCGCACTATTGCTGATGTGGTACGCCTCGACGAAGCCGACCGGTGTGGCACCAATCTTCTTCATTGCAATCCTCTACGGGGCGTCGCGGGCGTTCCTGGCCCCGAGCATGCGTCCCATCGCTGCATCGATCGCGCCCGAAGGTCGCTTGCCACAAATGATTGCGTTGTACTCCACCGTGTGGACGTCGGCGGGAATCGTCGGGGCCCGCAATGTCCGGGTTCTTATGCCGGTTTCGCCCGTGGTTGCCTACGGCGTGGGATCGGCCCTGATCACCATCGCAATCCTGTTGTTCTCCGGTGTGCGGGTACCCGCAACGCAACATGGCGACGCGGGCGTCGAACGCCCGACCCTTCGCTCCGCGGTGGAGGGCCTCCGCTACATCCGTCGTACACCGATCCTCTTTGCGGCGATTTCGCTCGATCTGTTCGCCGTGTTGTTCGGTGGCGCGGTCGCGTTGTTGCCGGTGATCGCCGAAGAGCGTCTTGGAGTGGGCAACATTGCCTACGGATGGCTGCGAGCCTCCGCCGGAATCGGTGCGGGTGCGGTTGCGCTGCTCTTGGCGGTTCGACCGCTTCGTCGCTACGTGGGTCGCTGGTTGCTGGTGGCCGTTGCAGTTTTCGGCATCGGTACGATCGTGCTCGGGCTGACCCGCAATTACTGGATTGCATTCTTCGCCGTCATGGTTCTTCACGGCGCCGACATGGTGAGCGTGTTCGTGCGTGGTTCCATCGTTCCGCTGGTGACGCCTGACGACAAACGTGGTCGCGTTTCCGCGGTGGAAAACGTGTTCATCGGTGCCACGAACGAACTCGGCGCGTTCGAGTCGGGGGTGGCGGCGCAGGCCGTCGGCGTTCCGGCGACGGTGGTTGGTGGCGGTGTGCTCACGCTTGGAATAGCGGGCGTATGGTGGTTCAAGTTCAAGGAGATGCGAAACGTCGATCGTTTCGAAGATCTACAGCCGACATGAACCGCTTCCACGACCGTGCCGATGCAAGTTCGCGGATGCCCAGCGCGGATCGCATGCCTGGCGTGGCATGACCGAGTCGACCAGTCGTGGCCCGACACGTGACCCGACAGGCGGCTCCGACACGTGGCCTGACAGGCGGCCCGACACGTGACCCGACGGCGTCGCTCGCGCTCTTTGCGTCATTGACGGCGTGTGGCGAGGTAACCACCGCGAGCGAGTCGGGAGTGCTGGAAGGTGTGGGTCGCTTACCCGGATACGACTTCTGGGCTCCGGTCACCTTGCCCGATGGCGTGGAGTTGCAACTGCCATTACCCGAAGGTGGCCCGGTGGGCGGTCGCGTGACGGGAAACCGCGTCTTGTTGGTGGGCGACTCCATCCTGGCGTCGACGGCACGACGCTACGGAAATGAGATGTGTGAAACGCTCGATCCGTTGGGTTGGCAGGTTGCGGTGGAGGCCGAGCCCGGACGCTTCGCCGAGTTCGGCACCCGTGTGTTGAGGGCCCGAATCGATGCCGTGTGGGACGTGGTGGTCATCTACCTCGGAACCAACTACGAGGGCAACGAAGCGTCGGTTCGGCGGGAATTCGAGCGGATGTTCGACATCACCAAGGGCGTCGAAACCGTCGTGCTCACCACGGGTGTGTTTCGCGACGCGCAAAAGACGGTGAACACCACGATCAGAAGCGTGGCCAACCGGTACGACCACGTGCACGTACTCGATTGGGCGAGTGTCGCCAAGGTGAAGGGCATCACCGGAAAGGACAAGATCCATCTCTCCGACATGGGGCGTTCGGTGCTCGCTCAAACCATCGCCCGTGCGCTCGACTACGCCCCCTACCGGGAGCCGTCGTGTCTCGATCCGAAATTCCGCGACGATACGGGAATCAGGGCGCAGTCGTCGACGACGATTCCGTAGCGGATTCTTTGGCGGCGCGACGCCGTGCCGCACGTTCCTTGGCCTGTGCGGTGGTTATCTCGCGATGATGCGCGCGACACAGTACCTCCAGCCCGCCGAGGCCGTTCTGATCGGGGCTCAAATGGTGGTGGCAACCCGGGCCGTAGCCGCCGCCCTCGCGAGCGGTGCGATGGTTCACCTCGCAGTCACGTCGCTCGGCGGTGCAGTCCGGTCGTTCGCAGAAGTACTTGGCGCGACGTTTTGCCGCCGATCGCGCGAATCGCCAAATGTGGTTGCGCTGGTACGCGCGGGCACAGGCATTGCCGCACCACGTTCGCCGTCTCGCCACCTCGATGCGGATGTTGCACCACTGGCACCGACCGGCTTCACCTTGCCATACCGAGAGCGTGCACGTGATGCGCTCCAATTCGAGTGGGGAGTATTCGCCCGGTGCGCGCGTCACCGCAACGGGGCGGCGACGCGACCTACGAGCGGAGGTTGACCGGCGTCGCGCGCGTCGCATCGACCATGTCGAAGAAATCGTTGCCCTTGTCGTCGATCACGATGAACGCCGGGAAGTCGCGTACCTCGATCTTCCACACGGCTTCCATTCCGAGGTCGGAGTATTCGAGCACCTCCACCTTGGTGATGCAATCCTGTGCCAGACGTGCGGCGGGTCCACCGATCGAACCGAGGTAGAAGCCACCAAACTCCTTGCATGCCTCGGTGACTTGACGTGAACGATTGCCCTTGGCGAGCATCACGTAGCTGCCACCGGCCTTCTGGAACTCTGCAACGTAGGAATCCATGCGTCCCGCCGTGGTGGGTCCGAACGCGCCGGATGCATAACCCTCTGGCGTCTTTGCCGGGCCGGCGTAATACACGCAGTGATCCTTGAAGTAGTCGGGGAGCGATCCCGATGTCTCAAGGCGTTCCTTCAATTTGGCATGCGCGATGTCGCGCGCCACCACCATCGGGCCGGTGAGCATCACACGAGTTTTCACCGGGTACTTCGACAACTCCTTGCGGATCTCGGCCATCGGACGATTGAGGTCGATCTGCACCACGTGGTCGCTGAGGTCATCGTGGGTGACATCAGGAAGGAAGCGTGCCGGGTCGGTTTCGAGTTGCTCGAGGAACACGCCATCGCGGGTGATCTTGCCGAGTGCCTGACGATCGGCGCTGCACGACACCGCCATTGCCACCGGGCAACTCGCACCGTGTCGCGGCAGGCGGATGACGCGAACGTCGTGACAGAAGTACTTGCCACCGAACTGCGCACCGATACCCGTTTGCTGCGCGAGTTGCAGCACCTTGCGCTCCAGGTCGAGGTCACGGAAACCGTGTCCGGCCGCGCTTCCAGATGTGGGGAGCGAATCGAGGTATCGAGTGCTCGCCAACTTGGCGACCTCCACGGCGTACTCGGCGGAAGTTCCACCGACGACCACTGCAAGGTGGTACGGCGGACACGCGGCAGTGCCGAGGGTCTTCATCTTTTCGAACAGCCACGGCAGGAGGGTCTTTTCGTTGAGCAGCGCCTTGGTTTCCTGGAACAGGTAGCTCTTGTTCGCCGAGCCACCGCCCTTGGCGATGAAGAGGAACTTGTATTCGTCACCGTCGACCGCGGAAATCTTGATCTCCGCGGGCAGGTTGGTGCAGGTGTTCACCTCCTCGTACATCGAGAGTGGAGCGAGCTGGCTGTAGCGCAGGTTGCTGGTGAGGTACGTGTCGTAGATTCCGCGCGAGATGGCGGCGTCGTCGGCACCGCTCGTCATCACGAATTGGCCTTTCTTGGCCTTCACGATCGCGGTGCCGGTGTCTTGACACATCGGCAACACACCGCCGGCGGCGATGGAGGCGTTCTTCAGGAGGTCGAGGGCGACGAAACGATCGTTGTCGCTGGCTTCGGGGTCGCTCAGAATGTCGGCGAGTTGTTGTAGGTGACCGGAACGGAGGAAGTGGGCGATGTCACGCATGGCCTCGGCGGTAAGTCGGGTGATGGCGCTCGAGTCGACTCGCAGGAATTCGCCCAACGACGTTTTTTCCACCGAGACGCCCTCGCGGGTGACCAGTCGGTACTCCGTGGTATCGGGCCCGAGCGGCAAGAGGTCGGTATGAACGAACGGTTCGGGTGCGGACATCACACCAGTGCCGGAGTGCCGGCAAATGCACCGGGGTCGCCCGGCGCGGGAATGAGCGGCTTGCTCCACGACACTGTGCGCGCAACCTCGTCGGTAACGGCGCGCCATTCGAGCGGATTCCAGCCTTCTGCCGTTGCCACCACGTTGCCGTCGATTCGCAGGAACGCGAATGCCGGCAATTGCGCGAGCCCGAGTTGTTTGACGAAGGTTCGGTCGGGGTCGCAAAACACCAGTGCCTCCGTTGCGAGCGGGCCGAGGAAGGCTCGCGCATCGTCGGCGCCGGCGGTGACCACGTAATTGGTGCGAACACTGGAGCCGGCGAACTGCGCGAGGATGCGACGAGCAGTCTTCAGCACCCAGGCACTTTCGTTGGTGTACGGATCGATGACCACGGACAGCAGGTGGAAGGTGGTGAGCCACTCGTGCAGCGGGCGCGAAGGCCCATCCAGCGGCTGCAACACCGTGTCGGGGGACGGCGTAATCACATCTGTGACGGTAGCAAGCCGCAAGTACTGTTTTCGTAATGCACCCGATCGAGCGCTTGCGATATGTGGCACGCGCCGATGGTGCGGGACCCGGCGTGTTGGTGCGCGAAACCGCGTTGGCATTGTGCGACATGGACATGGATCCACCGTCGTTGGTGTTGGCATGCAGACGGATCGTGGAGCGTCATCCGTCGATGGCGCAGTTGTGGTGGTTGTGCGCGAACGTTCTGACGGCTGCCGAGCCGTTCGCTCGGGCTCGCGCCCTGGCGCTCGTGGTGGAGCGCGATGAGACCCCCGGCCATCTCGACGACGTACTCGGGGACGACGTGCGTGTCGTGATCATCGGCTGGCCGTTCAACACCGTGAAGTGTTTGGCGCAGCGAGGTGATGCGCTGATGTTGGTGGTCGACAGCCACGGTGAGGGCGAAGCGCTCGTGGATCGTTTGCACGATGCGGAGATCGCAGCCGAACTCGTGCCGTTCGAGTACCTTGCCGGTGCAATCGAGAGTGCCGACGTGGTGATCGTGGAAGCGCTCGCCTGCGGCCCGGATGCGGTGCTGGCGGTTGGCGGATCGCGAACCGTGGTCGACACCGCACGTGCCCACGGCAAGCCCGTCTGGATCGTTGCCGGATCGGGAACTCGACTACCGGGTGTGTTGTGGGAGGGAATGCTCGCAGGACTGGAGGTGCACAGCGACTGGCGCGCGGGCCTCGATGTGATTCCCGGCGCGTCGTTTTCGAAGATGGTGGGTCCGCACGGTGCAGTCGATGATGTGCTGGGCAATTTGGAGCCGGAGTGTGCACCCACAACCGAGCTCCTGCGACGCAGCGTCATCTAGCCTGCAGGGCATGTCTCCACGCTCGCGCGACCTGCCACGCCGTTCTTGTTTGTCGATTCCCGGATCGTCGGAAAAGATGTTGGGCAAAGGGCCCGGAATCCCGGCCGACATGGTGTTCCTCGACCTGGAGGACGCCGTGGCGCCGAAGGAGAAGGAAGCCTCGCGAGCGCGCGTCGCACAAGCCATTGCGACGCAAGAGTGGGGCGACAAGGTGCTGTGCGTCCGCGTGAACGACTGGAGCACCAAGTGGACCGCCTACGACATCATCGAGGTGGTTGGTGGTGCGGGAGCCCGGCTGGACGAGATCATGCTCCCCAAGGTGGAGTCGGCAGCGCAGATCGTCGCCACCGACATGCTTCTCCGTCAGGTGGAGATCGCAAGTGGACTGCCGGTGGGTCACATCGGCATCGAGGCGCAGATCGAAACCGCGCGCGGACTGATCAACGTGGAGGAAATTTGCGCAGCCAGCCCGCGATTGGAAACCATCATCTTTGGCCCAGCCGACTTCGCTGCAAGCATGGAGATGCCGGTGTTGACGGGCGGCGTGCAGATCCCCGACTATCCGGGCGACCATTTTCATTACGTGTTCAACAAGATCCTCATGGCGGGTCGCGCGAACGGCCTCCAGGTCATCGACGGCCCGTACCTCTACATTCGCGACGCCGACGGATTCCGTGACTACTGCAAACGAACCCGCACCCTCGGCTACGACGGAAAATGGGCGTTGCACCCCGACCAGGTGGCGATTCTCAACGAGGTGTTCTCACCAACCCAGGAACAGTTCGACCGCGCCTGCGCCATACTCGACGCGTACCACACCGCCACCGAAGGTGAAGGCAAGGGTGCGGTGATGTTCGGCGACGAGATGATCGACGAAGCCAGTCGCAAGATGGCGCTCAAGTTCATCTCGCGCGGCACCCGCGCCGGCCTGACTCGCTCAGCGTGAGTACCACGCGATGACGTTCGAGAATCGTGCGATGACCACGCGGAAGTAGGCATCGCGCCATGGCCAAACGCTTCGACGGTGTGTTGTTCGACGCCGGAGGAATCTTCGTGATTCCCGACCCCTTTGCGACCGCGGTGGCAATCTCGCCGTTCGGTGGCTCGACCGACACGAATCTCCTCGTGCGCTGTCACTACGCCGGGATGGAGGCACTCGACGAGGTGGCGAGCAAGCGCACCGATCCGTCGATCGACAAGATCACCTGGGACATCTACCGACATGCATACGTCCGCACCGCCGGAGTGGCCGACGACAACGTCGAGCCTGCAGCGCTGGCGATGAGACGACTGTTCTCGCCCTACTACTGGCGGTTTCCGATGCTGGAATCCGTCGCCGCGCTCGGACAACTGCACTACCGAAAGGTGCCCATCGGCGTGGTGTCGAACGCGAGTGGCCAGATCGAGGCAACCCTCGACAACTTGTGCATCTGTCAGGTGGGTCCCGGTGCCGGAGTGCCGGTGAGCATCGTGACCGACTCCCACGTGATTGGATACGCCAAACCCGATCCGCGAATCTTCTCCGAAGCGATCGCCGCACTCGACCTGCCACCCGAGCGAATCGCCTACGTGGGTGACTCGTACGTGAACGACGTCGGTGGTGCACGCGCTGCGGGGTTGGTGCCGTTGTTGTACGACCCGTTCGGCGATCACGCCGACTACGACTGCGAGCGACTCGGTTCGCTACACGAACTGCTCGAACTCGTCGCCTAGCCCTGCACGGACTCCACGAGTCGTCGGGCAATCACCTTCAGGCAGAGGGTCTCGTCGGCGCCCTCGAAAATCGACAGCACGCGCGCGTCGACGTACAGACGACTCACGGGATACTCCTCTGCGTAACCGTATCCACCGTGTATCTGCATGGCTTCGCGGGTGACCCATTCGGCGGCCTTGCACACGTATGCCTTCACCATGCTGGCTTCCATGGCACCTTCTCCCTTGCCCATCATCTTGGCCACGGCGTAACTGAACTGCCGTGACGCCTGAATTACCACGGCCATGCGACCGAGTTTCACCTGGGTGAGTTCGTAGTCGATGATGTTCTTTCCGAACACGTTGCGGTTGTTCGCGTAGTCGAACGCCGCTTCGTAGGCGGCCTGCATCAAGCCCACGGCACGCGCCGCGGTTTGCAGGCGCCCGTTCTCGAAGCCCTCCATCTGGAAGTAGAAACCCTTGCCGAGGCCCTCGTTTTCACCGATCAAGTGATCGGCGGGTACGAACCAGTCCTCGATCGCGATTTCGTACGAGTGCATACCGCGGTAGCCGATGGTGTCGATGGGGCGGCCCTCCATCCTTCCGCCACCGTCCTGTTGGAACACGAAGCCGTGCGCTTCACCGAGTGGTTTGGGGACGATGAACAAACTCAGTCCGCGGTGCGACTTGGAGCGATCCGGATCGGTTCGTGCCAACAACATCAACACGTTGGCTCGTGCCGCGAACGTGCACCAGGTCTTCACGCCGTTGATGACGTATCCGTCTACGCCGTCGCGCTTCGCTGCGGTGGCGGTGGTCTTCAATGACGCAACATCGCTGCCGTAGTCGGGCTCGGTTACCGCAACCGCCGCCATGACCTCGGCCGTCGCAAGTTTGGGCAACCAATACTGTTTCTGGGCTTCGGTTCCACCCTTCACCAGGGCGCGCGTGAGGATTTCGGGTCGCGTGATGAGCGAACCGCCGATACCCAGCGATGCACGCGACAGTTCCTCGGTGGCCACGCAGCTGGCCATGTACTCGCCTTCGCCTCCTTCGCTGAAGCCGCCGAACTCCGACGGGATGGAGAGCCCGAACGCACCGATGTCGGCGAGGCCGGCGATGATTTCTTCCGGTACGTCGGCGTTTTCCCTGTGCACGTGCTCGGCGTGTTTGCCGATCACCTTCTTGCCGAAACTGCGGAAGGTGTCCTGCACCATTTCGTAGTCGTCATCGAGGTGGCGTGGGCCGGTGGTGGTGGCGAGTGAGGCCAGTAGTTCCGGGGCACGGTACGTTGCGACGAACGGCTCGTAGGAGGCGAGTTCGGAAACCTGCACCGTCCAGAGTCGTTCGCGTCCGATCAATCGGCTCGACAAATCGTGCACCATGTCGGCGACGAATGCGCAGGTGATGGTTGCCTCGGTTTCACCCTTTGCGCCGTAATCGATGAGCGACCGTGCCGTTTCGAGCGCGGCGCTGGCGTGCGCCAGGTCGTACGCGAGAGTTTGTTGCCGTTCGGGTCCGCCCGACTCGGCGAGTCGCAGCGTTGCGCGTCGCAGAAGTGCGGCAACCCCTTCGACGATGGTTGCGGCGGTGGTGAGGTCTTTGACGGAGTCGTGCACGAAGTCCAACGGTAGTGAAGTGACTTTCGTTCTCCTTGTCCCAGCACGGAAAATCCGGGTCACGATGCGGTGGCACACGCCACCCGTCCATTTACGCTGGGGTAATGCTGAAGGCACTTCGATGGGTGCTTTTTGCCGTCGTCATCTACTTTTTCGTTCTTCCGCTGGTGCCGGCGTTTCGCAATGCCATCGGTGACTCCCACCTGAATCGACCCTTGTTCTCCCGGCGGTTGCCATCGGCCCGAATCGTGGCACTGTACTGCTACACGCTGGTTACCCACGCTGCTCTCGGACCCGACGCCAATCGACTGACTCGATTCGATTTGTTTCGAATCCAGTTGAGCACCCGGGCCCTCGGCAGCATCCTGCCCGGGGGAAGCGCCGCGAGCAATGCCTTGGGGTTCAAACTCGTGACGAGTTCGGGAATTTCGAAGGCCGACGCCGGCTTCGCCTTGGCGACCGCCGGCATCGGTTCGGCCGTGATTCTCAACGTGCTGTTGTGGATTGGTCTGGTGGTGTCCATTCCGCTGCGCGGGTCGAGCCCCGTGTACGGGACGGCGGCGGTTGCCGGCGCGATCTTGATGACCGTCGTCGGAGCAGTGGTGTTCGGCATCGTCGACGACAAGGGTCGCCTCCACCGGTTCGTGCGCTGGCTGTACGACAAGATTGGTCGAGACGGAGAATCCGCCGCCAGCCTCATGGATCACCTCCGCGATCGCATTCGAGGACTCCTCGCCGAGCGCGACGTGCTCCGACGAGTGATCATGTGGGGCACCATCAATTGGTTGCTCGATCTCCTCGCATTGTGGCTCTTCCTGCGTGCCTTCGGCGGAAGCGTGTCGCCCGACGGGCTGCTCGTGGCCTTCGGACTGGCGAACGTATTGGCGTCGGTTCCGATCACACCGGGTGGACTCGGCATCGTCGAAGGCGTCTACATTCCCACACTCGTCGGCTTCGGGGTTCCGGCGGCAACGGCCACCGTCACGGTGCTGACGTACCGCATCGCCCAGTTCTGGCTGCCCATCATCGTTGGTGGGGTGAGTTATGCATCGCTACGCATCGGTGCGGTTACCCCGGTACCCACACCGCAGAGCCGATTCGGGCGATTGCAATCCGCGGCTCGTGCCGGCTCGCAGGTGAGTGAATCCAAGGCTCGATGGATCGAACGCAATGCTCCGCGCGATCGAACCGGCATGTTCGAGACGCCGAGGTACGAGGACACGGGCGAACAGCCCACGCTGGGGGACGACGACTTGCCGCAATCACCGCGTGGCGACTAGCCCCTACTCTTGACGCCATGACCACGCACGAGCGCCCTTCGGTCGACACCAAGACTTTGTCGTCGGCGACGTCTACAAACATTGGCCCGGCAAGACCATCACCGAGGCCGACGACCATCTGTTCTGCATGATCACCATGAACCATCATCCGTTGCATACGAACGACTGGTTTGCCCGCGCGCAGTGTGCAGGGCCGAAACGTCGTGGTGGGCAACCTGGTGTATTCGCTGGTGCTGGGCATGAGCGTGCCCGATGTGAGTGGCGCGGCCATCGCCAACCTGGAGGTCGAGACACTGCAGCACAAGCACCCCACGTTTCACGGCGACACGATTCATGCCGAAACGCGGGTGCTGGAAGTGGTGGAGTCCAAGTCCAAATCCGATCGAGGCGTGGTCACGGTGGAGACCAAGGGATTCAACCAGGACGGTAAAGAGGTGTGTTACTTCCGTCGTCGAGTGATGGTGTGGAAGCGGGCGTCAGCCCCGACGCGGGAACGCCCGTACGACGGTCGAGACGTCTGGTCGGAGTGAGCCACCCGTTCATCACCTAGCCCGTGGATCGCCCGGACATCACCGAACCGTTGCTGGCATGGGGCCTGCCCCGGTTGCGCGATCTGCCGTGGCGCAACACGCGAGACCGATGGTCGGTGTTGGTGAGTGAAGTGATGGCCCAACAGACCCAGGTATCGAGGGTGGTGCCGAAGTACGTGGCGTTCATGCAGCGGTATCCCACGCCGGCCGCATGCGCCGGGGCGCCGCTTGCCGACCTCCTCACCCTGTGGAGTGGGCTTGGCTACCCGCGTCGATGCAAACATTTGCACGACGCCGCGCGAGCAATCATGCACTTGCACGACGGTCGGGTGCCCGACAGCCTCGATGCGCTGCTGGCCTTGCCCGGAATCGGGCCGTACACGGCGCGGGCGGTGCTGGCATTTGCCGACGAGCGCGATGTCGCCGTGGTGGACACCAACGTGGCTCGCGTGCTTTCGCGGGTGGTCAACGAGCCGTTGACGGCACGAGCATCCCAAGAGTTGGCCGATCGTGTGCTGCCGGTGGGGCAGGCGTGGGAGTGGAACCAAGTGTTGATGGACTTCGGTGCACGAGTGTGCGTTGCCCGAAACCCGAACTGCAACGAGTGTCCCATTCGCCGCCATTGTGCCTGGAACGGTGGACCCGACCCCGCTCGAGCCAGTGCGCTCACCAGCAAGCCGCAACCTCGTTTCGAAGGCTCGGATCGTCAAGCGCGAGGCCTGCTGATGAAGGCACTCGCGGAACGTGGCGTACGACGAGTCGACGTCGCGCGCGTGATGAAACTACGCGGCGACTCGAAGCGCGCAACGCGGCTGCTGCAGTCGTTGGTGCACGACGGCCTCGTGGAAATTCGCGGCGACTGGTGTCACCTGCCGTAGAAGACGCAGCCGAGTAGCGGAATCATCCGCCTCGGGACGAGGACCGGAACCATCCACCTCGGGAGATGACTACCCGGCAATGAAGTCGAGGATGAGTCGATTCACGTGATCGGGTCGCTCCACTTGCACGAAGTGTCCGGCGTTCGCCACGTATTCGAAGCGAACGTTCGCCGGAGCGGTTGCTTGCGCAGCCTTCGCGACTTCGATGCCGATGCAACCGCAATCCTCACCGTGCAGGTACAACATCGGCTGTGCGGGAAACTCGCTTCCCATACGTTGCTGGAGCGTGGCAAGTTCCGGATCCCGCTTTCCGTCACCCAACGTGGCACGGTAGTAGCCGAGTGCCGCCTGCAGGTTCTCCGGACTTCGAAGTGCGTCCTTGACGAACGGAAGATCCCCGCTCGCGTCGTAACCGGGCGACCATTGCGACCACAACATGTCGATGAACGCAAGGTCGTTGGCCGCTACCACGTGGTTGGCGAGCGCATGTTGAAAGAAGAACATGTACCAACTGCGCTGAATTTGCGCCAGATTTCCGAGAAACGAAACGCCGAGCGCGGGTCCCGGCGGTACCGCGATGCTCACGACCTTGCTCCAGCGATGTGGCTGGTCGATTGCCGCACCGCACACCGTGGGTGCGCCCCAATCGTGTCCGATGATCACCGCACGTCCGTCGCCACCGAGCGCTTCGTGCAGTGCGTTCGCGTCACGGGCCAGCGCCGCCGTTTGATAGACGCCGGACGGAGCCACCGTGGTCGGTGAGTACCCACGCTGGAACGGTGCTACTGCCCGGTAACCACGTTCGGCCAATTCGGGCATGAGGTGGCGCCACGTGTGCGGTGAGTCCGGAAATCCATGCATGCACAACGCCAGTGGGCCCGAGCCACACTCGAGAAAGGTGACGTCGAGTTCGCCGGCACGAATCGTGGAACGGGTGATCGGCGTTCCTTTTTTCGGTGATGACATGTCTCACACAGTAGATGAACCCTGCGCTTTGCGACGAACGTCACCGCTGCACGAAGGGGTTGCCTTCCACCGTTCGCCTTAGCGTCAGCACAGCCCATGTTGAACGTGACTTTCCACGGCGTGCGCGGTTCCACTCCGTGCCACTGCGACGAGACTCGACACTTCGGTGGCAACACCTCGTGTGTTTCGCTGCGTGCGGATGGCGAGATTCCGATCATCTTCGATCTCGGTACCGGGCTGCGTTACTTCGGGAAACAGGTGAACGGCACACCGAACTTCCATGCCGTGTGCCTGCTCACGCACTTTGCATTACGACCACACGATGGGTCTGCCGTTCTTCGAGCCGCTTCTGCGCGGCGACACCGTCTTCGAGATCTACGCGCCGAAGCAGCCGGACGGACGCTCCGTGAAGGAGTTGTTCCTGGAAAAAATCAAACCACCGATGTTCCCGGTGCCGCTCGAACAGTTCGCGGCCCGACTGGTGTTCCATGAAGTGGGGGACGACGACTTCACGGTGGGCAACATGCAGGTGCGTAGTAGGTACGTACCTCACGTTGGACCGACGCTCGGATTTCGAGTTTCGCGTAACGGTGCGGCGGTGACGTATCTTTCCGATCATCAACAGCCGACCGATTCGGCCTTCTCGCTCACGGATGGCGCCCGGGCACTCTGCGAGGATGCCGACTTGTTGATTCACGACTCGCAATTCACCGACGCGGAGTTCGAGGCGAAGTCGTCATGGGGACATTCGACGTTCGCCTACGCCCGCTGGGTGGCAGAAACGTGTCGAGTGAAGCGGTTGGCCTTGTTCCACCACGACCCATCCCGCAGCGATGCATCGCTCTCGAGCATTGCGGAGAGCGTTGCAGCCGCGTCGAACGTCGACGTCTTTGCCGCACGCGAGGGCCAGACGGTGGACGTCGTAACGTGTAGTGCGTGAGCACCGCCGGCGCGCCACCGTTCGACTCCAAGGAATTCCGCTCGCTGTTCGGTCATCTCCCAACCGGCGTGGTGATCATCACCGGAATGAGCACGTCCAACCAACCCCTCGGCATCACCATCGGCTCGTTCGCTTCGATCTCACTCGATCCACCGCTTGCCGGCTTCTTCGTTGGTCGCTCCTCGCGGACGTGGCCGCTCATCGCCGAGCGCGGAACGTTCACCGCCAACATCCTCGGCAGTGCGCAATCGGACATTTGCTGGAAATTTGCAAAGGACAACAACGAAGAGTCACGTTTCTCCGGTCTCGATTTCGGCGTGTCGACGAACGGTTCGCCCGTGTTGCCCGACGTCGTGGCCACCATCGACTGCACGGTCGATTCAACCCACTCCATGGGTGATCACGATCTGGTCGTTGGGATGGTCACGGATTTCCGTGTTCGAAACACCACGCAGACGTCCATGGTGTTTTATCGGGGCAAGACGGGCGACGCACGAATCGAATCGTGAACCTGTCGAACGCTGCAGCATTCGTGGTTGGTGCGGTGCTGGTGTATGCGGGGGTGTCGAAGATGCTCGCTGGACGATCGTGGCTGGTGTCGGCTCGACGGCTCGGCGTACCACCGGTTGGCGCATTCGCAGTGATGGTGGCCGAGGTAGTGATCGGTCTCGGGGTGGTGCTGGGTGACTCTTGGCGCAGTCGGTTTCTCGCGGCGGCTGCGGTACTTCTCGTGGGCTTCACGATGTTGTTGGCCTGGCACCTGCGAGCTGGCGAGCGTCCTCCATGCGCCTGTTTCGGTGGCTCGTCGCAGCGACCGATCGGTGCCCGTGACATCGTGCGCAATTTCGCGTTGCTCATCTTGGTGATCGTCGCCCTTGCTTCGTAGCCTGAAGACGTGCGCGTGTGGATCGACCAAGACCTGTGCACGGGTGACGGTCTCTGCGTCGATCATTGTCCCGACGTATTCACGCAACTGGAGGACGGCATTGCGTACGTTGTGGAGGATGGCGTGGTGCTGAACGATCCGGGGAGCGCGGGCAGTCTGGCGACGGTTCATCACAAGCACATGGGCGCGGTGGTGTTGGCGGCCGACGTGTGCCCCGGCGAATGCATCTTCATCGACACGAGCGACGAAGACGAGCGACTCACGTTCGTTGGTGGGGCCAGCGCAATCTCGTGAAGCTTCGCGTCGTTGCCGCCGGAGCCGCTCTCGCTGTTTCGGTGGGCGTAACCGGTGTCGCCGCGGTCGATCGAGGAGTCGACCTGCGCGTCGAGGGTGCCGATGACACCGTTCTGGCCCTGGAGGTCTTGAAGACCATCCCTGTCGAGAAGGAGTATTCGCGCGGTTACAGACGAAACCTCTTTCCGCACTGGCGTGACGTGGACGGTGACGGCTGCGACGCCCGAGAGCAGGTACTGAAACGCGACGCGCTCGGATTGCCGCAGGTGGACCCGTTCCGATGCTTCGTCGTCGAAGCCGACTGGTTGTCACCGTACGACGGCAGAAAGTCCTCCGACCGAACGTCGATGGACATCGACCACACGGTGGCCCTGAAAGAGGCATGGGATTCCGGCGCGTGGCAGTGGAACCTCGAACAGCGCACGGCGTATGCGAACGACACGTCGGATCCGCGAACGCTGGTGGCGGTGTCGGCGTCCAGCAATCGATCGAAAGGGGACAGGGATCCATCCAACTGGATGCCGCAATTGCGGGGCTTCTGGTGCACGTACAGCGCAAACTGGATTGCAGTGAAGGCCCGTTGGGGTTTGTCGATGGACCAGAGTGAGTGGGGACGACTCAACAACGTGCTCTCCGGTACGTGCGCGGGCACCACGATGCGTGGCTGGAATCCACCACCCGGCGGCACCGTGTCGACTTCAACCACACCTGCGACCACTGCAACACGTGCGCCAACCACGACCACAATCGTGCCGCCAACGACGATGGTCGACGACTCAGCCAACGATTCCAATGGTTCACTTTGTAACGGTTCGTCCGGTGCGTTCTGCGCACCCGAAGGAGCCGTGGGCACCTATCGAGGGCGCACGTACGTGTGCTCGACGACGAGTGCCACCGGAACGCCCTACGTGAACGGGGCCAAGCGCTGGCGACAGCAGAACTAGTTGTCTCCACTACCCTTGACGCTCATGTCCAAGAAGACCAAGAAGCGCAAGGCGCGCATGCGCCGCTCGAAAGCAAATCACGGCAAGCGTCCCAACATGGGTCGCCGCTAATTTCTCTCGTCTGATCCCAGTCGTTCTTCCTCACCGCCCCTGACACGCGTCGTCGAGATCACCGTTGGTGGTCGTGCAGCACCGTGGCGCGATATCGGGGTCGTTGGTTCGTCACTCGGTGACGTGTCGCTGTGCATCGACGAGTCGTTGCCGCCCGGGCTGCAACATCTGACGCTCGTTGGTTGTCTCAACCGTGTGGCGAACATTGCAGGGCTGCCAGTGGTTCATAGCGACGTTGCCCCAATGCCGCGTGATCACACTCCTGACAGTGGGTTCGCATTGGACGTGATTGGTGTCGACCACGTGGTGGTACTGGCCGACGACGTGCGCGCCACGTGCACGGAGATCACTCGACTATCCGGTGCCGAGCTCAAGCGCGTGAAGGAGGGTGAACGAGGCATCCAGGGTTTTCATCGCTGGGGAAGCGTGATTCTCGAGGTGGTGGAGCGTCGACTGGTGCAGCCGCGCGACGCAACATCCGATGTGACGACGACACGTGCGACCCACGGTGAGTCGCGGCTCCCGAGCAACCATGAGTCAGGGCCTCCGAGCGATGCCACCTACTGGGGTCTCGTCTTCATCGTCAATGACATCGAAGCAGTGTGCGCACACCTTGGCCCCGACGTGATCGGTGCACCAAAACCCGCCGTGCAGCCGGGTCGATTGATTGCAACGGTGCGATCCGGTGCGGGGCTCGGCGTGCCACTTGCGCTCATGTCACACTGAGTCACCTCCGCCCGAGCGGGGTGACGTTTTCAATCCTCGTCGGGATCCCTCGCGAGATACGCCATTCCCTGCGTGCACTCCTCGTTCAGCGGACACCATCTGCAATGGGCCGCAGGACGACGCGTTGGTTCGGCCTTGTCCAGTTCGACTGCGACCATCCGTTGCACGCCGGCGACCACGCGACGCACCGCAGCCTGCAACACGCCCTCGGAAACGTCCTCCACGTCGGCTCGTGCAGCAGCCAATGAGTACGTGGCCAAACGTCGCGGGGCCATTCCGCTGCGCAGTGCTTCCACCAGTGCGTAAAAGCGCAAGTCCTCACGATGCGACACGTGCAAGCCGCCACTCTTCACGTCGATGATCACCTTTTGTTCGGCGGTGCCGAGGGTGAGGTCGGCCCGCGTGCCGAGCACGATTGCGCCGCCGAACAATTCGTAGCGCGCGGACGACTCGGTTACCGGTCGCCACGATGGCTTGAGTTTGGGAAAGCACTCCTCGAATCGCGTGTAGAGGTCGACTGCGTAACCACGTAGTTGGGCGGCGTCTCCCGGGCTCATCCCAACGAGAAAATCTGCAACGTTGTTGTTGGAGTCCGAGAGACGCGCGATTGCTTCGTCGACGATCTCCGTGGGCGAGGAATCACCGCGCCAGTGCACACCCAACTCGACCGCCTTGTGTAACACGGTGCCGCGGGCGGTGATCGGGGTCCACGCGAAGGAGTCCTTGGTGGCGAGGTGGTGCGCTTCGCAACCGTGAATGGTGGTGAGCTTGTTCTTGCTCAACCACAACGGATTCTCCCTACTGAACCGTGTTGCAATGTCGACCAATTGGTCGTGCAACATCGTGCGAACGGCATCCACCACGCTGGCTGGGAGCGGAGTCCAATCGGGCGACTTCCCGAGCGTGTCCACCACCGCCTGCTGCATGGGGTTGAGCGGGGCTTCCGAGGATGTTGGAGGAAGCGGGGGCGTCGTCATCGTGTGGCAACAGTACCGAGCCGGTGCTCGGTTCTACGTGTCACCCCCATGACATGATGAGCGGTTCTATGCGCAGCGATTCGTCGACACTCTCCACCGTGGAATTTGCGGCGTTGGCGCGCGCCATTGCGTCGACGACGCGTCACTTGGGGCTGGCTGCGCCGGGTTTCCGGTGTCCAACCCGCATCATCGGGGTGGATCGCACCATGCGCCGCTTTGCGGGCGATGAAGTTGCAGGCATCGTCGCGGTAAACGTCAAGGACCGTCCGCTTGCCGCCGTAGTGGCCGACATGATCGAGGGTGTGGTGATGCTCAATCAGTTGTCACCCACGCATGCCGCGCAAGTTCGTGGTGCGTTGTGGACCTCACTCGAAAACGCCAATGCCCATGTTCGCGCGACCAGCAGCCAGCCCATGACCGCTCACGTAGCCTGAAGTGCGGTCGAGCATTTCGGCCATGCAACGACGTCGCACTGCCCGGGTGGCGAAATGGTAGACGCGGGGGGCTTAAACCCCCCTGGCCAGAAATGGCTGTGTGGGTTCGAGTCCCGCCCCGGGCACTCCGACAGAATGAATGCACATGACTCTCGGCGTTTCTGACCATCGCACCGCCGCACAGGTGCGCGCACATCTCGACGCTCAGGGCGACGCGATGATCGCCGATCTCGAGACGTTCGTCAACGTGGAGTCCCCATCGCTGGAGCGTGACTGCCTCGAACGTAGTGCGCACTTTCTTGCCGACCTCATGACGAGGGTGTTGGGTACGCCACCAACACTCATCGAAAGCGATCGTGGTCCGCACGTGCACTGGAAGGGCAGCGCCGATACCAAGGTGCTGATCGTCGGCCATCACGACACCGTGTTCCCGCTCGGCACGGTGGCGCGCCGACCGTTCACACGAGAAGGCAACATCGGTCGTGGTCCCGGCATCTTCGACATGAAGGCCGGAATCGTGCAAGCCATCTACGGTGTGGCAGCGGTGAAGGAGTGGTACCACACCGAGATTCTCATCACTGCCGACGAAGAAGTGGGCTCGCATGCCTCACGTGTTTTGCTCGAAGAGCGTGCCAAGGCAACCGGTGCCGTACTGGTGTTGGAGCCGAGTGCCGATGGTGGTGCATTGAAGATCGCCCGCAAAGGCACCGGAACGTTCAACGTCACCATCACTGGCCGTGCCTCGCACGCGGGTTTGGAACCCGAGAAGGGAATCAACGCGCTCGTCGAACTTGCCGCACAAGTGCCGCGCATCGCCGCCCTCGCCAAACCCGAGCTCGGAACCACGGTGACGCCAACCGTGGCGAAGGCGGGAACCGCCGACAACGTCGTGCCCGAATTGGCGACGATTTCGGTTGACGTTCGTTGTGTGATTCCGGAGGAAAGCGCCCGTTTGGATCGTGAAATGTCCGGTCTCGAAGCGACGTTGGATGGCGCTCGAGTCGAAGTCAGCGGGGGAATGAACCGACCACCCATGCACGAGTCGATGACGAAAGAACTCTTCGCCATCGCCGAGGTGGTTGCCGGTGAGTACGGCATCCGCGGTTTGCAGGGCGTCGCAGTGGGTGGGGGTAGCGACGGCAACATCACCGCAGCAGCAGGAGTGCGCACACTTGATGGCCTTGGCGCCGTCGGTGCCGGTGCACACGCCGAATCCGAACACGTTCGACTCGATGCGATGCCCGAGCGCGCGGCATTGGTCGCCGGCCTCGTCCAAGCAATTGTGAACGGCTAACGCTCGTATGCCAAGTGACCTCACGCTCAAAGCAATGAACACGGTCCACCGCATCATCTTGAGCGTTACTGGCGGTCGCTTGGGTTGGGAGGCCGGCAACATGCCCGTACTCGAACTCACGACAACGGGTCGAAAGAGCGGAAAGCCTCGCAGTGTGATGTTGACGTCACCGATACAAGAAGGTGGGTCCATCGTGATCGTCGCGTCTCGCGGTGGCGACGACGTTCACCCGGCGTGGTACCTGAATCTGCTGGAGAATCCGCACGTTCGAGTGAGATTCAAGGGTGAACCAACCAAGGAGATGACCGCCCGCACCGCAACCGCAGCGGAGCGAGCACGTTTATGGCCGGTCGTCGAACAGAAGTACAAGGGATATGCCGGTTACCAACAGCGAACCGATCGCGAAATCCCGCTCATCTTCCTCGACTGAACCTGCCGCAGAAGCCGATCCAAGAAGCAACGGTTTCCTAAACCGCAGGTCAAAGGTTGCGCCACATCGCTTCGTCACGCGCGACGTTTGGCAAGCGGTAGCCGGTAGAACACCCGGCTTCGCCGTTGTGGGGGCGTGAATTCGTCGCTCAGCGGCGACGGAACGGTGTGATGCCATTTGCCGGCACCGTACCGAGGCGTCCGCGTTGGAAATCCTCGACGGCTTGAGCCAGTTCGGCACGAGTGTTCATTACGAACGGTCCGTGTTGCTCCACCGGCTCACCTATCGGCTCTCCACCGAGGAGGATGACGTCGAATGGTTCGTTGGGTGACGCCTCGATGGTGATCGTGTCACCGACGCCGAAGACCACCGCTTGCCCAAGTCCGAAGGCAACGCGCTCGCTACCAGCACGTCCATTGCCTTTTAGTCCGTAGACGAGAGCGTTGTAGGAGGCATTCCAGGGCAGCACCATGCGTGCACCCGGAGACAGGGTTGCGTGCGCCATCACGATCGGTGTGCGTGTTGATCCGGGTCCGGTCACGCCGTTGAGATCGCCGGCGATGAGGCGAATCAACGTTCCCGCATCAGGTGTGGTCAACAACGTGATGAGTGACGCCTCGAGGTTCTGGTACGCGGGTGGGATCATCTTGTCACGGGACGGCAGGTTCACCCACAGTTGCAGCCCGTGGAAGAGACCACCGGAGACCACGAGGCTTTCTGGTGGAGTTTCGATATGCAGGATGCCGCGACCCGCCGTCATCCACTGTGTGTCGCCATCGCGAATGACTCCGCCGCCCCCGTGCGAGTCCTGGTGGATGAACGCTCCGTCCATGATGTACGTGACGGTCTCGAAGCCACGGTGCGGGTGCCAGTCGGTGCCGCGCGGCTCGTAGGGGCCGTAGTCGACCTCGCCCATCTGGTCCATCATGATGAACGGGTCGAGATCACGCTTCGAGATGCCGGCGAAGGCGCGACGCACCGGGAAGCCCTCGCCTTCGAATCCGCTCGGTGCAGTGGTGACCGAACGCACCGGTCTATCGCGTAGTGGAGCGGCCGAGTCGGGGACTTCGATGCGGGGGAGGGTGAGAGTGTCGGCGGTGACTGCAGGCATGGTGGACGTTCCTCTTCGTATGGGGGAACCCAAACGATAGTTGCGTGCGCAACTACATGCAACCCGAGCAGGTCGCGATTGCCCGGATCGTTGAAAATGTGATGTTCGGCAGGCAGCGGCCGGTGAGGCCTGGGGTGATGTCGCCGCGCGCCCGCCGCCGGCGCACGGCCCGTGGAACTACTCCAGTTCGGTGAGTCCACCGGGGCCGAGTGTGCCCGAGGTGCGATACGCATCCAACTTGGTGCGCGTGTCGTCGATGTCGAGATTGCGCATGGTCAATTGACCGATGCGATCGAGCGGGCCGAACGCGGCATCCGCGACACGCTCCATGCTGAGGCGCTCGGGGGCGTAGGTGATGTTGTCGCCGGTGGTGTTCAGGATGGTGTAGTCGTCGCCACGTCGCAGCTGCATGGTGACTTCGCCAGTCACGAGAGTGCCCACCCAGCGTGACAACGACTCGCGCAACATCAGTGCTTGTGGATCGAACCACCGCCCCTCGTACAGCAGACGACCCAGACGTCGCCCCATCTGGTGGTAGTTCTCCAGCGTGTTCTCGTTGTGGATCGCCGTGACGAGTCGTTCGTAGGCGATGTACAACAGTGCCAACCCCGGCGCTTCGTAGATGCCGCGGCTCTTTGCTTCGATGATGCGGTTCTCGATCTGGTCACTCATCCCGAGACCATGGCGACCGCCGATCGTGTTGGCTTCGCGAACGAGTCCACCCGTGAGGTGAACTCGCGACCGTTGATTGCCACCGGCCAGCCTTCATGGAATCGCACCCGAACGTCTTCGGCGTCGATACGTACGTTGGGGTCGTAGTGCGCCACACCCATGATCGGCGCCACGATGTGCATGGAAGTGGACAACTCTTCGAGCGACTTTGCCTCGTGGGTTGCGCCCCAGATGTTGGCGTCGGTGGAATACGCCTTTTCGGCGCTGTCGCGGTAGGGAAGATTGTTCCTGGTGAGGAACGCGCTCATCTCCGAACGACCACCAAGTTCGCTTACGAATGCAGAGTCGAGCCACGGCTTGTAGATGCGCAAAGCAGGGTTGGCGAGGAGACCGTATCTGTAGAAGCGTTCGATGTCGTTGCCCTTGTACGTGCTGCCGTCGCCCCAGATGTCCACCTTGTCGTCCTGCATCGCGCGCACCAGCAACGTTCCGGTGACGGCACGACCGAGTGGCGTGGTGTTGAAGTACGTCTTGCCCGCGGTACTGATGTGGAATGCACCGCACTGCAGGGCAACCAAACCTTCGTTCACCAGTTGCTCCACGCAATCCACCACGCGTGCGATCGATGCACCGTATTCCTTGGCACGCTCGGCGACCGCGTCGAGATCCGGCTCGTCGGGTTGTCCGAGGTCGGCGGTGTAGGCGCACGGGACGGCACCCTTGGACTTCATCCAAGCCACCGCGGCAGACGTGTCGAGACCACCGGAGAAGGCGAGGCCGACGCGTTCGCCAACGGGTAGTGAAGTGAGCACACGGGTCATCGGTGTGTCACCGTCTCGGGCATCATGGTCGCGCCGCCAACGACACCAGCGATACGAGCAGGGCGATTCCGGCAAGCACGAACTCGAGCAACGCCACGCCGGGGGCATTCGACACGTCGCCGAGCGCCACACCAACGAGTGCAAGCACGCAGCCGAGATGGATGAACTTGGTGTAGCGACGCGGCCGTTGCGTTGCCACCAGTCCCGCGATGGTGATGGCGAACGGAAGTGCCCAGACCAGCGGAAATTGTGGATTGGATTCCGGACCCAGCCACCAGGCCGATTTGCCGATGTTGCGGCTCGAGATGGCGACGGCCACCTGGCACAGCAGGATCCCGATCCAGCTCACGCTGGCGAGTGTGCGCCATGGCTGCTGCGCGATCGCACCGTTCACCGAATCAAGGGTACCGAGCGGTACGAGTTCCATTGCTGCAGGCGCGGTCGATTCGTGTCGCTCGTAGCCTGATTTCGGTGCCGCACTTCGCCAAGTTGTCCATCTTTTTCCCCATGTGGAACGAAGAGCAGTACATCGGTCGTGCGCTGGCTGCCGGCCACGACGTCGCGCGTGAGCTGATGTCGTCGGGGGAGATCGGCGACTACGAGCTCATCGTCGTAAACGACGCGTCCACCGATGCAACCGGACGTCTCGCCGACGAAGCCGCCCAAGCCGATGCACACGTCCGCGTGGTGCACCACCAAACCAATCGCAAGTTGGGCGGCTCCATGAAGTCGGGTTTTGCCGCGGCCACCGGCGATGTCATCGTGTACACCGACGCCGACCTTCCCTTCGACATGCTGGAGTTGCACAAGGCGCTCCGCCTGCTGCGCACCTACGAAGCCGACCTGGTGAGCGCCTATCGATTCGATCGCACCGACGAAGGGCTCGTTCGTGTGGTGTACTCCGCGCTTTACAACGCTCTCGTGCGAGTGCTCTTTGGTGTTCGCGTGCGCGACGTGAACTTTGCATTCAAGGTATGTCGCGCATCGATCTTCCATCACATTTCCTTGAAGAGCGAGGGCTCGTTCATCGATGCGGAGTTGATCGTGCGGGCCAAGAAACTCGGCAACCCCATCGTGCAATTCGGGGTGGACTACTTTCCCCGTACTCGCGGTGTGTCAACCCTGTCGTCACCATCGGTGATCGTGAAGATCCTCCGCGAAGCCTTTGCTCTGCGGCGAGAACTGAACGCCATCACGCCAATTGCCAGCAACTAGTCACGTGTCGTCACCGAACTACACCGCGCAGCAACACTCGAACGCTCGGCGTCTCGGCCGCCCTGGTTATGGCGGTAATGGTGGTGGTGGCGGTGGTGGTGGAGCAGCGAGCCGACGATGAGCCCGCTCGACAGGTGGTTGCAACCACCAGCACCAGCACCACTGCGGCAAAGGTGCTCCTGCCCCCGATCACCCGCAACCTTGCCGAGGGTGTGGAGGGCGAGGATGTTCGCAACCTGCAGGTGCGCCTCGCCGAGTTGAAGTTCGCCCCCGGGCCAATCGACGGAATATATGGTCGGGCAACGGTTCAGGCCGTATGGGCGTTCGAAAAACTCGTTCTGCAGGTACCACGGGAAGATGCGACCGGTGTCGTCACTCCCGAAATGTGGGACGTGTTGCGCGGCGACGTGCAGATCCTGCCTCGACGACAAGCCGACACGCCGCGCCACGCCGAGGTGTACCTCCCCGAACAGGTGATCGTTACGTTCCTGGCCGGTCGACCCACGCTGATATCGCACATGTCGAGCGGTGATGGAAAGCCGTGGTGCGAGGAGGTGGTGATCGATCCAGGCGAAGCCGGCAACGACAGCCCCGAACAGATCGAGAAGGGGGAGCAACTCAAGGTGGGGGTGTGCGGTGAGTCGATCACTCCGGCCGGGATCTTCACCTTCTACCGACGCTCCACCGGTACGCGCGAAACGAAGCTCGGCACGTTGTACAACCCCGTGTACTTCAACGCAGGCATCGCGGTGCACGGCGCGATTCTCGTGCCGTTGAAGCCCGCGTCGCACGGATGCATACGTATCCCCATGTCGGTGGCAACGTTGTTTCCCTCGATGGTGCAGTTCCGGGATCGCATCTACGTGTTCGACGGCATCAAGGAGCCCGAGGAGTACGGCTCGCCACTGCCGCCGGCAGACCGCCCCGACCCCAATTACACCACCGTGCCAACCACCACCACGGTGCCGCCCACGACGACGCTGCCCGTCGCGACATCGCTACCGGTAGCCACCACCGCTCAGCCGACCACCAGTGTTCCAACCGCCACCACGCTGCCGTAACCACCGCACCGCCGTAACCACCACGCTGCCGTAACCACCACGCTGTGGCAACCGACGTGAGTCCGCTCGGCCCCGCACAACGTGATACGTGGTGGCTTGCACGCGCGTGACACGATGGTGACATGACATCCACCGAGAAAGTGCCGTACGACGAGTTCGGACTCTTCCATGAGAACATCGCCGAGTACGGATTGCAAGCGTCGGCGAAACCGCAGGTATCGCGGGTGCAGATACAGGTGGAGGACGGGCGCAGCGTCAGTGCGTTGCGATGGGGTAGCGCGGCACCAAGGATCGTCTTCGTGCACGGCAGCGCGCAGAACGCACACACGTGGGACACGGTGTGCTTGGCCCTGGGCGAACCGATACTCGCCCTCGATCTGCCGGGACACGGGCATTCGTCGTGGCGCGACGACGGCGACTACTCCCCACGATCGCTGGCGTTCGACATCGCAACCGTCATCGAAGCACTCGCCCCGCGGGCCGATGTGGTGTGCGGAATGTCGCTGGGTGGGCTCACCACCTTGGCCCTCGCCCACCAACGCCCGGATCTGGTGTCGAGACTCATGATGGTGGACATCACCCCCGGGGTTACACCCGAGAAATCGAAATCCATCACCGACTTCGTGAATGGCCCGCAGAGCTTTGCCAGTTTCGACGATCTACTGTCACGCACCATCGAACACAATCCCACCCGCAGCAAAACGTCGTTGCGTCGAGGAATCCTGCACAATGCGCGACAACTCGACGATCTCAGTTGGGAATGGCGTTACGACCGGCGTAGTCACCCTCGCCGCGATCCCGGCACCAGTGTTGCGGCCGGCATGTGGGAGATGATCGAGCGCCTTCACTGTCCGATCACGCTGGTGCGCGGTGGCACGTCGCCGGTGGTTGACGACGCCGACGTTGCCGAGTTGCAGCGCCGTCGTCCCGATTCCGTGGTGCACGTGGTGGATGGCGCGGGACACAGCGTGCAGGGCGACCGACCATTGGAACTGGCGGCTCTCGTGCAACGAGAACTGGTCACGCGAGCCGGTTGAATCTCCGACTCGGTGGGCAAACCGGAACTCACCTAGCGTTGCCGCCATGACACGTCGCTTGGGTCGACCATGCCAGAGCGACGCCGAAGATACGCGCGTTCGCATTCTTCGCGAGGCACGACTGGCGTTCACAACGCGCGGTTACGACAACACCACCAATCGCGAGATCTCGGCCGGCGCCGGAATCACTGCAGCGGCGATCTACCACTACTTCCCATCCAAGGTCGATCTGTTCGTCGCGGTGTTCGACGACGTACAAACCAAGGTGTACGACGCATTCGACGCGGCCGTCGCGAGACACGACACGTTTCTTGAAAAGTTCGACGCCCTGTTCGACACCATGATGGACCTCGGGGACGAGGATCCGATGTTGGCCAGCTTCGTGGTCGGTGTGGTCACCGAGGCCGAGCACCACCCCGACCTACGCACGGCGTTGCGTTCGGTTTCGCCGCGGAATCAGTTGTTCCTGTCCGGGCTGTGCGCGGACGCCAAGGCTCGCGGGGAACTGCCCGAAGCATTGCCCGTACAAACTGCAGTCGACGTGCTCGCCGGAGTGCTGGGCGGATTCGCGCGCTTGTCGGTAACGGTACGCGATCGCCAGCGGTTGCGCTCGGTGGCCAAGGTGTACAAGAACATGGCACGCAGCGCGCTCTCACCCGCCAGCGCCTGAAGAATCGCGACGTTCGTTTTCCGGCGCCTGCAGCAACGAGCGTGCCGTTCAGCGCGCCGGGACCCGCACTCGCATCGTGTCGACCAGCGTGAACACCAGGCCGACCCACACCAGCGTGAATCCGGCGAACCTTGCGGCGTCGAGTGGTTCGTCGTACACCAACCACCCGAGCAGGAAGTTGATGACGGGTACCAGATACTGCAGGGGTCCGATGATGGTGAGCGGTAATCGCAGCGCGGCGTGGGCAAATGCGAGGCGGAACGGCGGTGATCAGTCCCGTCAGCAATACGAGAGGATGAAGTCCATGGTGCTGGCGGTGTTGAGAATTCCGGCGTCGCGCGAAAAACTCCACACCATGAGCACCACGGCCAGCGGCACCAGGACGAGTGTCTCTGCGGTGAGACTCTCCACTGGCCGAAGGGGAACCTGTTTCTTCAGTAGGCCGTAGATCGCCCACGACGTGGCGATTGCCAATGCGATGAATGGAGGTCGTCCGTAAGAAAAGGTGAGCACCACCACCGACGCAACCGCGAAAACGAGCGCGACCTTCTGGGCGGTGCGAAGTTTTTCCCCGAGCACCACCACCCCGAGAATCGAAGTGAAGAGTGGAGCGATGAAGTAGCCGAGAGCCGTCTCCATGATGTGTTCGTTCACCACTGCCCATACGTACAACGTCCAGTTGGCCACGAGCATGACGGCAGCAAGGGTTATGCGAACCAACATTCGTGGCTGCGAGAGCGCCGCTGCTACCGGAGCAATGCTGCGCTGAACCACCACGAGCACGACGAGAAGGATCACCGCAGTGACGATTCGCCAGCCGATCAGTTCGAATGCGTTGAAGTCGTCGAGCAACTTCCAATAGATCGTGATGAAGCCCCACATCAAGTAGGCGGACAATCCACTGACGACACCCGCGCGAGCGCGTTGCGTTGCGTCGTCGTTCATGGCAGGGATTGACGCTAATCAACTCGGTAGGCTGAACTCAGTGATGAGCACCGCTCGCAGCGTGCCAACCCACCTCGCGTCGCTCGCAGACTCGTTGCGTGCCACGAATCTTCGCCACCTCTTCGCCGACGATCCCCAGCGGGCAACTGCGTTGTCGCGAACGTTGCACCTCGGTGATACGCAGCTACTCGTCGATTTCTCCAAACAGCACCTCACCGCCGAGGTGGTCGACGCACTGCTCGCCGAGGCGCGAGCCGCCGGGGTGCCAGCGCTTCGAGCCGACATGGTGGCCGGACGTGCGATCAACGGCACCGAGGGTCGCGCAGTTACGCACATGGCGATGCGTGCCGCCAACGAATCGACTGCAACCGACGAACTTCGCACCGAAGCAGCGACGCACGACCTTCTGATGCGATCCGCCGTGGACGCGGTGTCGTCCAACATCACCCACGTGGTGAACATCGGCATCGGTGGCAGCGATCTCGGGCCGGCACTGCTGTGCGATGCGCTTGCCTCGATGCGCAGCAAGGTTCGTGACGTGCGTTTCGTTTCGAACATCGACCCCGTGGATTTGGACCGCGCACTGGACGGCCTGCGACCGGAGCACACCGTTTTCGTGGTGTGCTCCAAATCCTTCGGGAACCATCGAGACGCTCGCAAACGCGCGTCGGGCGATCAGCTGGCTCGTGTCAGGAAATTGTCCCATCCCGCGGAACACGTCATCGCGGTTACGGCGCAACCGGAGCGTGTGGCATCCAGCGGTTTGACGGTTGGGCGGGTGCTCACCATGCCGGAGAGCGTCGGCGGTCGTTATTCGGTGTCGTCGGCCGTTTCGGTCGCCGTGGCACTCGCGTTCGGTTGCGACGTTTTCGACGAGGTTCGTGCAGGCATGCGATTGATGGACGAACATTTCGTGCAGGCCCCCGAAAGCGACAACGTTGCGATGTTGTTGGGCCTCATCTGGTGGTGGAACGCCACGATCCTCGGGTATCCGAGTGTCGCGGTAGTGCCGTATTCGCGCGTGTTGGCATTACTGCCGAGCTATCTGCAGCAACTCATCATGGAGAGCAACGGCAAGTCGGTGGATCGCGACGGTACACCGGTGCCTACGTCGTCCCCCGTGGTGTGGGGCGGGCTGGGAACGAACGCCCAGCACGCGTTCTTTCAGCTGCTCCACCAAGGCACGCACGTGGTGCCGTGCGACTTCGTCGGACACAGCGCCACCTTGGGCTCTTCGCCAGGCCGACCACGACACGTTGATGGCCAATATGTTCGCGCAATCGCAGGCCTTGGCCATCGGAGTAACCGAAGGGGAAGTTGGTGGCGAAATCCATCTGCAGGTTCACCGAGCGACGCCCGGTAATCGACCGAGTACGACCCTGTTGTTCTCCACGTTCACTCCGCGCGCACTCGGAGCGTTGATTGCCCTGTACGAACACGCAACGTTCGTCCAAGGTGCGATGTGGAACGTGAACAGTTTCGATCAGTGGGGAGTGGAACTGGGCAAAAAACTCGCCGACCGGTTGTCGACCGGTATCACGCGAGAGCCCGCGGACATGAACGGCACTCCCAGCGACCAGCTCGACGGCTCCACGGTGCGGTTGATCGAGCAACATCGTCGGTGGCACTCGGAGCCCTGACTACACTCAGTACGCCTGTGGCAAAAAAGTCCCCGAAGACACCGTCGCGATCGGCGATGCAGAAGACGCAGCCACGGGTGAACGCCGCCGAGCGGATGCTCAATTTGTTGGCGTTGCTGTCGGCGCGAACCCAACCGATCACGCTCAAACAGATTCGCGCCGAATTGCACAATCAGTACAGCGACGACAACAACGCCGCACGGGCACAGTTCGAACGCGATAAATCCGACCTTCGAGCACTGGGAATTCCGATCGAAGGCACGGTCCTGGGTGGAGCGCAAGCCGGCGAAACCGCCTACAGCGTGAATCGAAACAGCTACGAGTTGAGCGACATGGGTTTCACCACGGAGGAACTCCAGGCGTTGCAGCTTGCAGCATCCATCGTGCCCTTGGTGCCCAAGGGGAGCAGAGCAAGCCCTCTGGAAGCTGGAGGCCGAGCGTGAACCCAAATCGGCCCCGTGCATCGATCGGATTCACCGACCCGCACCTCGACACGATCCTCGATGCCATCAGCGTTCGCTCACCGCTCACGTTCATGTACAAGGGCGAGCACCGCACCGTGGACACCTACGGCATGTTGGCGCGTCGCGGGTTCTGGTACATCGTCGGCTTCGATCATCTCCGCAAGGCCCAGCGCGTGTTTCGAGTTGATCGCATCGAAAGCGCGGTGAAGAAGGGAAAGTCGGGGTCGTACACCATCCCCAAGAACCTCAACATCGCCAACGCCGTGCCGACGGATCGTCAGATGATGGCCGCTGGCGACTACGAACACGCATCGGCACAGGTGCGTATCGACCCGTCGTTGGTTCGCACCGTTGCCCGCGAATTCGGTGACACCGCCAAAGTGCGCGACGAAGCCGACGGTTCGGCGGTGTTCGAGATTCCGTGCAGCAATGGCTACGGATTCCGACTGTGGCTGTTTGCCATGGTGGACAAGGCGGAGGTGGTGTCACCACCCGAGGTGCGCGACATGGTGGTGCGATGGCTCGACGAACTCGCGGAGCAGGCGTAATGGCAAAGAAGCGCCCGACACCCAAGCGTCGTTCGCCCGCAAAGCGTTCGGCCACCAAGCGTGCGACACCCAAGCGTCGTTCGCCCGCGAGGCGTGCGGCACCGAAACGTCGCGGTCCGCGCAGTGCATCGGAGCGCGTGGCCGGGTTGCTGGTGTTGTTGCCCTGGCTGATGAAGCGCAAGCGGGTTCGTCTCGCCGACGTCGCCAAACAATTCCGCATGAGCGAGGAAGACCTGGTGGCCGACATCCAGATGGCCGCGGTGTGCGGCGTGCCGCCGTACACGCCCGACACCCTCATCGACGTGTTCATCGACGACGGCTGGGTGGTGGCCGAGGTTCCGAACCTCTTCACACGTCCCCTGCGGCTGACGAGCGCGGAGATGTACGCGGTCATCGCCATGGTGCGTGCCGCACAGAAACTCCCCGGTGCTCCGGAGCGCTCGGTCCTGGCGCGAGCGGTGTCGAAACTGGCCAAACTGGCGCCCGAGGCAACCGATGGGCCGGTGCACATCGACCTTCCCGACGAACCCAACCTGGAGGATCTGCGGTCGGCGCAGGCCGACTCGGCCGAATTGCGAATCGAGTATTTCAACCCTGCTCGATCGGAGGTCGCGCAACGCACCATTCGTGTGGTGCGGATCTTCAGTGAGAGCGGACATTGGTACGTGTTGGCCGACGACGACAAGTCCGGTGCCATCCGAAACTTCCGTGTGGACCGCATCCAATCGGTGGTGCGAACGGGCAAGTTGTACAACCAAGCCGACGTCGCCAGCCGCATCGAGGACGACGCCGATGGTGGCTGGTTCGGTAGCGACCTCGAACTGGTGACGTTGCGCGTTCGCGGCGACGCAACGTGGATCGCTGAGGCGTATCCAACCGTGTCGCGACGGAAGAACCGCGACGGTTCCATCGACGTGGCGCTGCGAGTGAGCAGCGAACACTGGCTATCGAGGCTCTTGTTGCGTGGCGGTCGCAATGTGCAGGTGCTCGAGCCCGCCAAGTACTCGGATTTGGCGGCGCGAACCGCCGCACTGGTTCGCGCTCGCTACGCCTAGCACCCACGCCCGGCCCGTCGCCCGACGCAGAGGGTTGAGGAGTCAGCCGAAATGTGGAACGAGTTCGGCGTAGGTGGCGATGCCGTGTGCCGCCAGTAAATCGGGGAGCACCGCAGCGGTGAGCTGGGCATCGGCAAGGGCATCGTGCGGTCGATCGGTGGACTTGCCGAACCGTGCGGCAACATCCCTCAGTTTGTGCGACATGCTCCGCTGGGGGTCGAGTTTGCGCGACAAGTTGAGCGTGCACAGCGGCCCCGTCAACTGCATCGGAATCTCCAGCCGCATGAAGTCGGATCTCAGAAATCCGATGTCGAACTTGGCATTGTGCGCGGTGAACACACAACCGTTGGTCAGTTCGTTGAGCGCCTCAGTGCCGCCCGCGGTGCCATTCCTTTGCGGAGTTGACGTCGCGTGATGCCGTGGATGTGGAACGCACCCACATGCCCGATACCCCAGGTGAGGCGTCGAAGATAGGTGACGAACTCCTGCTCGACCGTGCCGTCGCCCCGCACCACCACCACTCCCACCTGCAAGACACGATCGCTATCGGTGGAAAGACCGGTGGTTTCGGTATCGACCACCGCAAATCGCACTCGGTCGATTGGCGCCATCGGCGTGACGGGTAATTGCACGTGAGTGGTCATGGGTTGATGGGCAGTCCGACTTCGCGGAGGATCGCAGCCCCGAGGCGATTCGCCGTCAGTGGTCCGAGAATGCGCGAGAGTTGTTCCACGTCGTGCGGACGCTCGGTCACGATCCGGGAAATCTCAACGTCGCTCAACACGGCTTCGGGCAGGGTGAAATTGGTTCGTGCAATCGCATCGCGAACATCGCAGAGACGCCGCTTCAGGTCGCGATCGGCGAGAACCCGGGGATCGGTGGGGGGCGAGAGGCGTGGGCGCTCGGCTGGTGCTGTATGTCGACCCCGATGCTCGACACCGTCGGGCAGCGTGGCGAAGTACGGACTCGTCGCCGTGACACGGCCCTTTCGTCGTTTGGCGCGAATCACCGTGAGATGGTCGGCGGCTCGCGTGCACGCCACGTAGGCGAGGCGCGCCTCCTCTCGTAGCTGCTCGTCGGTCGATGCCGAAGCGTGCGGCATGAGGCCGCGCTCGGCCCCGACGATGATCACGCGCGAAAACTCCCGACCCTTTGCGGCGTGGAACGTGAGAAGTTCCACTCCGTAGTTTTCGGGAGCTGCGTGGCTGGCGCGCAGGTACGCGGCTGCACTTCGACCATCGGCCTCGCCTTTCGTGCTGCTGCGAAGGTACGCCTGTACCTGCTCGGCCACGATTCGTTCGTCGTCGTCCGTGGATTCGACGATGATGTCTGCCGCCCACACCGTGAGATCGTGTCGAGTTCGGCACTCGGCAACTTCGTCGATGGCGTTGGTGCGCACGGCGCTTGCTCGCCGTGATGCGACGGGAATTCCCGACTTGCTCAGCGATCGGGCGAGTGGTTCGAGCACCGCGTGCGTTCGTGCCAAGACCGCTATCGATGGGTCGAGCCCGGGTCGAACGTGCGGTGTAACGATCTGGCGTAGCAGATGTTCCTCGTCGAATTCGTCCTCCACTTCGAGGTACTCCACCGGGAAACCCGGCGACCGTCGTGACCGAACGTTCGGAACTACCCCGGAATTGGTGACGACGTGTGTGGCCACGTCGAGCACTTGTGGGGTGCAGCGGTAGTTGCCGGGCAGCGTAAGCACGGTGGGCATGTTGAGCGCATCGGGCAAACTGGTGAACAGCGCGGGGTCGGCGCCGTTCCAGCCGTAGATCGCCTGCAACGGATCCCCGACGATGAAGACGTCGTCGCGATCACCACGCAGGGCCTCGAAAAATGCGTACTGCAGCGGGTTCATGTCCTGGGCTTCGTCGACGAAGATGTGGCGAAATCGAAATCGAGTGGCGGCGGCAAAGTCGGGCCGCTCGTTGATGACGCGTGTCGCATGACTCACCAGATCGTCGAGGTCGACGACACCGCGCTTGGTCTTGATGCGTTCGTAAGCCCGATACGCAGCTGCAACACGCGATGGTGCAACCGCCACCTTTCGGCCCAGTCGTTCGACTTCGGCCTCGTAACGCTCGGGCGACACCATGCGGGCGTGGGCCCAGTCGATTTCGGCGAGAACCACGGAACTTTGGCGGCCGAGCGAATTCTCGCCGAGCGCCTGATCGAGGAGCGAAACACGGTTTCCCACCACCGTGGGTATCTGTGCCGACGTGTCGGCGGCGCGACGTCGCAGGAGCGCCAAGGCCACCGAGTGGAACGTGCCGATGGTGGGCTGATCGAGATCGCCGGCGCGGTCGTGCCGGGTTACGCCCAGCGACCGCAAGCGTCGTCGCATCTCTGCTGCTGCTTCGCGCGTGAAGGTGATGGCCAGCACCCTCGACGGATCGGCCGTCCCACGGGCGATGCGCCACGCGATGCGATGGGTGAGGACGCGGGTTTTCCCCGAGCCCGCACCGGCATGGATGACGGTGGCAGTAGGGGCGCAGGTAACTGCGCGACGCTGATCTTCGTCGAGATCAGCCAGTAGCGCGTCGTCATTCACGCTGGGCAGGCTACGACAGCGGTGTGTCGAGCGACGCCCCGTCAGCGGCTCGCACTCGCATGGCGTCGGAATGGCCGGCCGAATCGGCGCCAGCGGCGATCGGGGCATCGTCGTCGGCCAGGATCACCAGGCAACCGCCGAATCCTCCGCCTGTCATTCGCGCACCGTGCACTCCGGGAATTCGAGCGAAGTGTTCCACCGCTTCATCCATGGCTGGAGTGGAGGTTTCGAAGTCGCGGCTGAGACTGCGGTGTCCTTCGTACATGATTCTTCCGGCATCTGCGCAGGTCGCCCGCAACGAGTGCCGCCGCAAATGCTCGCACGCGGTGGTTCTCGCTCACCACGTGGCGTGCGCGTGCACGAATGACGCGGTCGGCGATGTTGTTCGTGCACGCGAGGTCCGCCGAACGTAGTGGGCCGATCTCGCGTTCGGCCGCCGCACACTGTGCCACGCGTGTCGGGTACTCGCTTCCGTCGAGCGTGCGTGCGGACACCGGTACCACCCACACCGAAACGCCGTCGGGAATTCGAATCGGCGTGATGTCGAGTGAATGACAATCGATCATCAGGGCGTGGTCCTTCACGCCTGCAGTTGAAGTGAGTTGGTCCATGATGCCGCACGGCACGTTGGTGGCGAGGTGCTCGGCGCGACGACACACCGCAGCGATGGTGGCAACGTCTGCTTCGATACCGAACGCCAATGCTGCTGCAACCTCCAATGCGGCACTCGACGAGAGCCCTCCGCCGATGGGCACCGTGGTGGCCACCGTGCCAGAGAATCCAACGGGGGCCATGCTCCACTCGCTCATGGCTGCTGCGACTCCGGCGACGTACCGGCCCCACGACGGCTGCACCGTGGAGGCACTCGTCACCGGGAGGTCGAATCGAACGTGGCCGTCGAAGTCCCGACTGGTGAGCACGACATCGGGCGATGCCGTGAAGGTGATCGTGGTGCCGCGGTCGATCGCCATCGGCAACACCAAGCCACCCGTGTAATCGGTGTGATCACCGATGAGATTCACGCGACCGGGTGCGCGTGCGACTGACGACACGGCGAAACGCTACCGTGAAGTCATGCCACGAGCCGTTGTCAACAAGTACGAAACCCTGTCCATCGAGCTGGAGTACGACACGTTCGGTGACGAGAGCAACCCTGCACTCATTCTCATCATGGGATTCGGCGCACAGATGGTTGCGTGGGACGAACGATTCGTGAAATTGCTCGCCGACAGTGGGCACTTCGTGGTGCGATTCGACAATCGTGACGTTGGGTTGTCCACCAAATTGGACGGCGTAGCGGTCGACTCCAACGCGGTGGTAACTGCGGCGTTGCTCGAACAGCCGTTGCCACCCGTGCCCTACACGTTGAGCGACATGGCTGCCGACGTAGCCGGACTCATGGATCACCTCGGCATCGCAAAGGCACACATCATGGGTGCCTCCATGGGCGGCATGATCGCGCAAGTGTTCGCCATCGAGCATCCAGCGCGAGCCGCATCCCTCATTTCGGTGATGTCGATGCCCGGCGAGCCCGAAACCATGCAGTCCACCCCCGAGGCAATGACGGCACTGATGTCGATCCCGCCCTCGGACCGGGCCGGATTCATCGAACACTCGTTGGTGTACCAGGCCTTCCAGTCGAAGAAGTACCGCAACGATGCCCAGTCGCGAGCCAACGCAGCACGCGACTTCGACCGGTCGTTCTATCCCGAGGGTTCACCGCGTCAGATGGCCGCCATCTACGCAAGTGGTCGTCGCACCGAAGCCCTCCAGGCGCTGAACGTGCCCACGCTCGTGATCCACGGCAAGGACGACACGTTGATCTCACCCGTTGCGGGTGAGCGAACCGCGGCGTTGATTCCTGGCGCCACGTTGGTGATGGTCGACGACATGGGTCACGACGTTCCCGAACCGTTGTGGGGTCACATCGTGGACACCATCTCGCAGTTCACGCTGAAGAAGTAGTCGAATGGCGGGTCCGCTCGGCGGTGTCCGGGTCATCGAGATTGCCGGCATCGGTCCGGGTCCGTTTGCAGCGATGATGCTCGCCGACATGGGGGCCGAAGTAATCCGAGTGGATCGCACACAAGCCGTGCGCGACGATGCATCCGGAGTCCATTGGGATGTGATGCTTCGCGGACGACGCAACATTGCGCTCGATCTGAAACATCCCGAAGGTGTCGAAACGTTGCTCACGCTGGTCGAGCGTGCCGATGCAATCATCGAAGGCTTTCGACCCGGCGTGATGGAGCGACTCGGGGTGGGGCCCGACGTGTGCATGTCGCGCAACCCCACGTTGGTCTTTGGTCGCATGACCGGCTGGGGACAAGCGGGTCCGTACGCAAACGCGGCCGGTCACGACATCAACTACATCGCGCTCGCCGGTGCACTCGCGCACTTTGGTCGGGTGGGCGAGCCACCAACACCACCACTCAACATGGTGGGCGACTTCGGTGGCGGTGGGATGCTGCTGGCGTTCGGCGTGGTGTGCGCGTTGCTCGAGGCGCAGCGCTCGGGCAAGGGCCAAGTGGTGGATGCGGCGATGGTGGACGGCTCGGCGGTACTCATGAGCATGTTCTGGGCGTTCAAGAACGTGGGAATGTTCGACGAGAATGCCCGCGGTACCAATCTGCTCGACACCGGAGCCCACTTCTACGACGTGTTCCAGTGCGCCGACGGTGAGTGGGTGTCGATCGGTTCGATCGAACCGCAGTTCTACGCGCTGCTCCTGGAGAAGACCGGGATCACCGCCGATGCTGATTCGTCGAGCGCAGCCGAGTTTGCCGCTCAGATGGATCGCAGCAAGTGGCCGCAACTCAAGGAAAAGCTCGCTGCAGTGTTCCGCACCAAAACGCGCGAGCAATGGAACGACATCATGGAAGGTACCGACGTGTGTTACGCGCCGGTTCTGCGCATGAGCGAAGCCGCCCGACATCCGCACAACGTGGTGCGCAATACGTTCGTCGACATCGGCGGAGTGACTCAACCGGCACCCGCACCGCGGTACTCACGCACGGCCTCCGACCTGCCAACGCCGCCGGCCCACGCGGGACAGCACACGAGTGCAGTGCTCGCCGACTGGGGTTTCGGCGCCGAACGTATCGACGCACTGATCGCGTCGGGGGCGGCTCGCCAGATGTCGACTCCAACCAACGTGAAATAGGGCGGCGATGGCGACCATTCTCTTCCTGCATGCCCATCCCGACGACGAGTGTCTCATCAGCGGTGGAACCATCGCCAAGTATTCCGCCGAAGGGCATCGAGTGGTGTTGGTAACTGCCACGGACGGCCGGCACGGTGAGCGCCCCGCCGACGTGGCCACCCCGGAAGCGTTGCTCGAACGTCGTCGAGACGAGTTGGCCCGATCCTGCGAAGCACTCGGTGTGGCGAGGCACGAATGGCTCGGCTACGTGGACAGTGGCATGAACGGTTGGCCGCAAAACGATCTCGAGGGCGCCTTCATCCGCTCCGACGTCGACGAAGCGGCGACGCGCCTGGTGCGAATCATCGCCGAGGAGCAGGCAGCCGCCGACCGCTTGGCGTTGGTCACCTATGACTGGCACGGCAACTACGGACATCCCGACCACCTGCACGTGCACAAGGTGGGGCACCGTGCCGCGCAACTCGCCGGAGTTCGTGACTTGTTCGAGGTCACCCTGAACCGCGATTTCTTCGTGGAGCAGTTCGAGTGGTCGAAGGCAAACGGCGGCGACAACGACTTCGATCCGCGTCAACCCGCCGATGACGGAAATCCAATGGGGGAGCCGGAGTCGAAGATCACCCACCACATCGATGTCGGGGACCATTGCAACGCCAAGCGAGAGGCCATTGCTGCGCATGCCAGCCAAGCGAACGACACGGGATTCGCCACGGAGATGTCGGAGGAGTCGTTTCGTCGCACGTTCGGTACCGAATGGTTCATCAAGGTTGGCGAGCCCGCTCCAACGAAGCGCTCCTCACTACTGGACTGATGGCCCACCTCTACCTGGTGCGACACGGTCGTGCCGCTGCAGGCTGGGACACCGACGTGGATCCAGGGTTGGATGATGTCGGCGTGCAGCAAGCCGCGGTCGTGGCCGAACGACTCGCAGAACGCGTCAGCGGCAACGTGCGTGAGGTGTGCGTCGTGAGCAGCCCATTGCGACGATGCCAGGAAACTGCAGTGCCGTTCGCGTCATTGATCGGAACGTCGTACGTGATCGAACCAAGGGTTTCGGAGATTCCATCTCCAATCGGTGTGGCGCTGGCGGAGCGAACCGACTGGTTGCGACGCGTGATGCAAGGAACCTGGTCGCAGGTCTTCGCCACCGACGGTCAGGCGTATCTCGAGTTCCATTCGGCACTGGCGCAGTGGGCGCGATCGACCACACGTGACACGGTGGTGTTCTCGCATTTCATCGCCATCAATGCACTGATTGGTTTGGCGCTCGACGATGATCGCGTACTCATCCGCAGCCTCGACAATGCATCGATTACCACGCTGCAGGTCGGTACCGACGGTGGGCTCGCGTTGATCGAGGGTGGCGATGAGGCCGACACCCTCGTTCGGTAGCGTCGTTTCGGTGATGTTTGCCTCCACCCTGTCCGATCTGCACAACGGGTTTGCGTGGGTGGTGATCATCGGCAACGCCATGGCCGGCCTGTGGGCGCTCGGTGCGCACAAGATGGTCTCGCTTCGCTCGCGTGCCTTGTGGTGGTTCACGACGTTGGCGCAGTTCACCATGTTCGTGCAGGTGGCGTTGGGGGTGGCCATGGTGAACAAGGAGAAGTTGATGTTCCCGCAGTTCCATGCGTTCTATGGTTTCGTCGGCATCATCGCCATTGCAATCATCTATTCGTATCGTGCCCAGTTGAAGTCGAGGGTGTACCTGCTCTACGGCTTTGGTGGCCTCTTCATCATGGGGTTGGGTATTCGCGCCATGCTGGTTGGGCAGGGCTAGACCACGCGAACGTGAACACGTGGTGTGGTGTTGTGCCGCGTCGGCGCAGCTAGGCGGTAAGGGCACGTTCGAGCGTGCCGAGTGCCGCGGACAATTCCGTCGGCAGGTGATCCCCGAATCTCGCGTAGTGCTGCTTGATTTGCGGCACGGCCGCGGCCCAGCCGGGTTTGTCGACGCTGAGTAGTGCAGCAAGGTCGTCCTCGGCCACGTTCAGCGAGGTGGTGTCGATGGCATCGGGCGACGGCAACAAGCCGATGGGGGTCCGATGTGCCGTGGATTTTCCGTCCACTCGTTCGAACACCCACTTCAGCACGCGCGAGTTCTCCCCGTATCCAGGCCACAAGAAGCGGCCGTCCTCATCACGACGGAACCAGTTGACGAAGAAGATCTTGGGCAACTTTGCGGCCGTGGAATGTTTTCCGATCTCCAGCCAGTGTGCGAAGTAGTCGGCCATGTTGTAACCGCAGAACGGCAACATGGCCATCGGGTCGAATCGCAGATTGCCAACTTCGCCACCCGCCGCAGCAGTGGTTTCGCTGGCCATGATCGATCCGAGGAACACGCCGTGGTTCCAATCGAACGCCTCGGTCACGAGCGGTACGGTCGTTCGGCGACGACCGCCGAAGAGAATCGCCGAGATTGGAACGCCGCGGGGATCCTGCCATTCGGGCGCAATCGATGGGCACTGTGCGGCAGGTGCCGTGAATCGAGCGTTGGGGTGGGATGCCGGTGTGGAACTCTCCGGTGTCCACGCATTGTTGCGCCAATCCGTGGCACGTGCCGGTGGTGTTTCGCCGAGTCCTTCCCACCACACGTCGCCGTCATCGGTCAGCGCGGTGTTGGTGAAGATGCAGTTGCCGTGCAACGTGTGCATTGCGTTGGCGTTGGTCACCCAGCCGGTTCCGGGCGCAACTCCGAAGAAGCCAGCCTCGGGATTGATCGCATAAAGGCGACCATCGTCGCCGAATTTCATCCAGCAGATGTCGTCGCCCACGGTTTCTGCCTTCCATCCGGGAATGGTCGGCTCCAGCATCGCCAGGTTGGTCTTTCCGCAGGCCGAAGGGAATGCGGCGGCAATGTACTTGTACTCACCCGCAGGGTTGGTGAGTTTCAGGATCAGCATGTGTTCGGCCAGCCAGCCGTCGTCACGCGCCATCACCGAAGCGATGCGTAGCGCGAAGCACTTCTTGCCGAGCAGTGCGTTTCCGCCGTAGCCAGACCCGTACGACCAGATTTCTCGAGTTTCTGGAAAGTGAACGATGTACTTGTTGTCGGGATTGCAGGGCCATGCGACGTCGCTTTGCCCCGCCGCAAGTGGTGCGCCGACGGAATGGACGCACGGCACCCAGTCGTCGTTGCCGAGCACGTCGAGGGCACCCTTGCCCATTCGTGTCATGATGCGCATGTTGACCGCGACGTAGGCGGAGTCGGTGAGCTGCACGCCGATGTGTGCGATGTCGGAGCCGAGCGGCCCCATGCTGAAGGGCACCACGTACATGGTGCGCCCACGCATTGCACCGGTGTACAGCGCGGTGAGCTCGCGACGCATCTCGGCTGGTGCGCGCCAATTGTTGTTCGGGCCGGCGTCGATCTCGCGCTCCGAGCAGATGAACGTGCGATCCTCGACCCGCGCGACGTCACCCGGATCGCTGTGTGCCCAGTACGAGTTGGGGCGTTTGACGTCGTTCAACTTGGTGAAGGTGCCGGCCGCAACCAACTCGGCACACAACTCGTCGTATTCGGCTTGCGATCCGTCGCACCAGCGGATGGAGTCGGGTTGCAGAATGGCCGCCCAGTCGTCTACCCACGCGTTGAGACGGTCGTTGGCGGAACGCATCAGCATTGCCGTTGTTGTGCAAGGAGCGTTCGGGCTAGTAGCCCGGCGTGCCCATGTCCCTTTCGGAGCCGATTCGCAATTGCGTCGCGCGCCCTGCGCCATCGAGGCTGAAGTTCACTCGCTGTCCTTGGCGCAACATGCGAAAGATGGAACCCGCCAGAGCGTCGGGAGCAAGTTCGTATTCGGAGAGATCGGTGTCGCGCAATACGACACCGTCTCCGGTCGTCGGATTGAACGCCTTGACGACGCCTTGCATACGTCAAAAAGGTATCACAGGTAGCCTTTCGGCGTGCCCGTGCTGGAACAGTTGGGTCCCGATGCCTTGCGTCACACCCTCGTTACGTATCGAGACACGCTGAAACGCCATCAAGCCGACATCAACAAATTGAACGTGTATCCGGTTCCGGATGGCGACACCGGCACCAACATGATGCGAACGCTGGACGCCGTGGTGGCCGAGCTGGAGAAGCATCCCGGCGCGTTGGACGAAACGTGCAACGCAATCAGTCACGGGTCGCTCATGGGTGCGCGGGGAAACAGCGGCGTCATTCTCAGCCAGATTCTGCGTGGTCTCTCCGCGACCATGAAGTCCGCTCGGGAACATGGTGCGCCGAAGGTTGCAGAGGCATTGAAGGCGGCATCGGTCGCGGCGTATGAGTCGGTGTTGAAGCCGATCGAGGGCACCATTCTCACGGTGGTTCGCGAGACCGCGGACGCTGCCGTTCGTGCCGCGAACGACGGCGCGACACTGGCGGCAATGTTGCGCGTTGCGCGCGCCGCGGGTCGCGAGTCGTTGGCCAACACGCCGGAACTGCTACCCGTGTTGAAGGACGCCGGTGTCGTGGATGCGGGCGGTGCGGGCTTCTTGTTGTTCCTCGATTCGGCATTGCACGTGGTCGAGGGTGAGCCACTGCCGGAACCCGAGAACATCGCCGGTCCGAACACCGAGCAACTCATCGCCGTGATGAAGCGCGGCGACGCCGAGGGCGTGGTGGACGTGAGCGAACTGCGCTACGAGGTGATGTTCCTCCTGGAGATCGACGACTCCAAGTCGAAGGCGTTCAAACAAAAGTGGGGCGAGATCGGCGACTCCATCGTGGTGGTGGGCGGTGAGGGGCTCTACAACTGTCACGTTCATACCAACGACATCGGGGCGGCGATCGAGGCGCCGATTGCGCTCGGCGGGAGGCCGCACCAGATTCGCGTCACGGATTTGTTCGAAGAGGTTGCAGAAGAACACGAGAAGCGGGAGGCTCAACTCGGGGCACCGCCGCCTGGCGCCGGCGCGGCTGGTGGCGGCAGGCCCGGCGCCAAGGCCCACGCCGCACTTCCGGCGGTGACCTGCGCCGTGGTGGCGGTGGCGAGTGGTGACGGCATCGCCGAACTGTTCGGCAACCTCGGTGTGCATGGCGTGGTGACGGGAGGACAAACCCTCAATCCGTCGACGCAGGAGTTGCTGGATGCCGTCGAGCACATGAACGCCCAACAGGTGGTGATTCTTCCCAACAACAAGAACATCATCCCCGTGGCACAACAGGTTGACGGCCTCACCAAGAAGGACGTCCGCGTCGTTCCCACGTGCTCGATGCCCGAAGCACTCGCTGCGTTGGTGGCATACGATCCGGAGGCTTCGGCAGAGCACAACGGGGGTGCCATGGCCAAGGCCGCGGCCGCGGTGGTGACCGGCGAGATCACGACGGCAGTCCGTGACACCAAGACCGACGCCGGCAAGGTGAAGGAGGGTGACGTAATCGGTCTCGTGCGAGGGGATGGTGTGGTGGCAATCGCCGCAAACGTATTCGAGTGCGTAACCACCCTGCTCACCCACATCATCACCGATGATCGGGAGTTGCTCACCATCATTGCCGGCTCGGACGCCGACGCGAACACCACCAGTCGCATCACGCAGTGGATGGAGGAGCACTTTCCTGACATCTCCTGTGAAGTGCATCGCGGAGGTCAGCCGTTGTACCCGTACTTGTTCGGGGTGGAGTAACTTCGGCGCGGCATGGCCGACGCACCGCTCACCCTCCGCGACTTGGCGGGGCTGGACATTTCCACCATCAAAGGGGTGGGCGACAAACGTCGAGAGGCGTTGGCGGAAGTTGGCATCGAGTCCGTCTTGGATCTGCTCACCACGTATCCACGTCGGTACGTGGACCGCACCAACGAAGCACACGTGGGCGACTTGGTGGAAGGTGTCGAGACGCTGGTGCTGGTGAAGGTTCGTAACGTTCGCCGCGTACCGCTGCGAACCCGGCGAAGCATGGTGACGGCACTGGTGGGGGATACGACGGGTTCGATATCGCTCACGTTCTTCAACCAGCCGTGGCGTGAGCGGCAACTGAAAACCGATGCGGAAATCGCGGTGTTCGGCAAGCCGGAACGGTTCCGTGGCAAGTTGCAGATGGTCAATCCGGTGGTGGACATCATCGGCGACAAGACGGGTCGCATCGTGCCGATCTATCCGCAGAGCGAGAAGGCGAACCTCTCCACGTGGGAGATGAAGCTGGCCAGTTGGGTGCACCCATGCAATGCATCTCGACCGTGCGGCACCGCACCATCGGCGACCCAACTACCCCGACATTGCGCGGAGATTCGCGAACGACTCTCGCTCATCGACCGCCACGCCGCGCTCAACACCATCCACTTTCCGGACAGCATCGTGGACAAGGAACGTGCCCGTGAGCGCCTTGCGTTCGATGAACTCCTTACGAGTGCAATTGGTGTTGGTGGGTCGTAAACGTGCCTTCGAGCGCAACAACACCGGTATCCGTCACGACATGGCCGGTGAGATGCAGGAGCGGTTCGTCGGTGCATTGCCGTTCCCCCTCACGGGTGCACAGCGTCGGGTGATCGACGAGGTGAACGCAGACCTTGCCAAGGCGGTGCCGATGCATCGCCTCTTGCAAGGCCGACGTGAAGCGCAGCGGCAAGACGGTGGCCGGGAAAGTGGCGGATTGAGCGCCGCGATGTTGGATCGTTGCCGTGTCGGCGCCCGCGGCTCAGGTGGGTTGCAAGTGGACATCAAGGGCGCGTTGATGGCTTCGTTGTTGAAACCACCGAAAAAGTGCTGGCCGAACAGCACTTCGCAGGGGATCAATCTCCACGTTGCTTGCCACCGAGATTCTTGAAGGTGCTGCCGCCTTCGCTTCGACGACGGCAACTTGTTCGGGCGAGCGACAGTTGCGGGTGGGCTGCTCACCGGCCGAGTAACGATGGTGAGCGTCGCCGTGAAGTGTTGACCGATTTGGCGAATGGCGGTGTGGACATCGTCATCGGTACCCACGCGCTCATCCAGGACGGTGTGGAGTTCTGTTCGCTCGGCGTGGTGGTGATCTCGACGAACCGGCATTTGGTTCGGTGTCGAACAGCGTGCAGCACTGCGCGGCAAAGGGCTCCACGGCTGAGCAGCACCGCGCCCGACGTGTTGGTGATGACGGCGACGCCGATTCCGCGAACCGCAGCAATGACCGTGTACGGCGATCTGGAAGTAAGTGTGCTCGACGAACTGCCACCGGGCCGTACGCCGATTGCCACCATGGCTGTGGTCGAGCACGACGAGTCCGGCGGATCGAGTGGTGAGGTGGCATCGATGTGGAGTGACGTTCGTGCTGCATTGAACGTCGGGCAGCAGGCCTACGTGGTGTGTCCGATGATCGAGGAGAGTGACAAATTGGAAGTGGCAGCCGCAGAGGAGATCCACGAGTCGCTTCGCAGGGGCGAGTTGGCCAAGTACAACGTGGGTTTGTTGCACGGGCGCATGTCGTCGCAGGAAAAGGACGACGTGATGTCCAAGTTCCGTACGCGCAGGTTCGATGTGCTGGTGTCGACGACCGTGATCGAAGTTGGAGTCGACGTTCCCAACGCCACGTGCATGGTCGTACTGGACGCGGATCGATTCGGCATCGCCCAGTTGCATCAATTGCGTGCTGGTGTGGGACGCGGATCAATCGCGAGTCGCTGTTGGTTGGTGCGTCAGAACCCTCACGTGGGTACGGAGCGTGTGGGGGCGTTGGTGAAGTCCACCGACGGCTTCTATCTGGCGGAGGTGGACTTGGAACTGCGTGGCGAAGGCACGCTCATGAGCACGGCACAGAAAGGTGCAAGCGACTTGAAACTGGCGTCGTTGCGTCGCGATGCAGCGCTCATCACGGCCGCACGTGAAGCGGCATTCGAAATCATCGACGCCGATCCTTCGTTGAAGCGAAACCGTGAACTCGCAAGCGAGGTGAACCTGCTCCTTGCCCGTGAGGAGAAGGAGTTTCCTCACCAAGGATTGAACGCGCCCGGACCAGTGACACGGCTGTCGAACCAGTGACGCCGGCGCCAGAACGAGTGTCGGCGCCCGCGGCTCAGAAGATGTGGGCCGCACGCACCTGGCGAATCAGCGCAGTGAGGGCGGACGGTCTGTCGCGCTACTCCAAAACCAGGTCCCAGCGGTCGCGGCAGTCACTGCAGCGGTATGCGGTGATATCTCCGACGAACCACACTCCGTCCTCGGGTGACGGGGTGATGAGATGTGCTGTGCCCCCGCAATCCACGCAAATGATCGTTGACGCGGGGGGTTCTGTTCGCTGCGATTCGCCGTCAACAGAATCGTCGCTCACTGGAACAGTCAAGCAGGTGTATGCGCCGCGGCACTACAGCCCGGATCCCCGTGCGGCATTGCACCCGAATCCCCGTCGGGAGTGGCGCCTCGTAGCGTTGAAATCATGCGAGTGGTAGCGGGCGAACTTCGCGGTCGGCGCATCGAGTCGCCGGAAGGCAAAGCCACCCGTCCCACCACCGACATGGCGCGCGAAGCAATCTTCAACAGCCTGGGCAGCCATTACGACTTGTCCGGCGCCCGCATCGTCGACTGCTTCGCGGGTACCGGCGCACTCGGCATCGAGGCCCTCAGCCGCGGTGCGGGTCACGTCACGTTCATCGAGCGCGACAAACGTGCCCTCGAGGTGATGACCAACAACATCGAATCACTCGGGCTTGCCGATCGCAGCACCGTGGTGCGCGGTGATGCACTCACGCAGGTAGCGCAGTGCAAAGATGCAACGCTCGTACTCGCCGACCCACCGTACGACTTCGCCGCGTGGCCCGAATTTCTCGCCGTCGTGCCGTGTAATTTGGTGGTGGCCGAAGCCGCGGCACCCGTTGCGGCCCCCGCGGATTGGGAAGTATTGCGTGAAAAGCGTTACGGACGCACCCACGTGACGTTCCTTCGGCGAGTCACGTAGCCACACGCCGACGGGTACCGTAGAAGACGATGGCAACCCCGCACGTGGTGCTGTATCCCGGCAGTTTCGACCCCTTCCATCTGGGGCACCTCGACGTTGCCGCGCAGGCCGCGAGCATCTTCGGCTCGGTGGTCATTGCCGTCATGCACAACCCCGAGAAGCCCTCCGGCATGTTCTCCATCGAGGAACGCGTGCAACTGGCCAAGGATTCCACCGCCCACCTGGCGGGCATCCGGGTGGAGCCGCACGCCGGGTTGGCCGTGGATGCAGCAAAAAAGGTGGGTGCAACCTGCATCGTGAAGAGCCTCCGCAGTGCCACCGACTTCGACGTGGAATCGCAGATGGCCCACACCAACTACACGGTGTCCGGCGTGCGCACGATGGTGCTCTTTGCGTTGCCGGATCACGCGTATATAAGTAGTCGCTTCGTGCGCGAGATTGCGCACTACGGTGGAGACGCTTCGGCGATGGTTACAGCACCAGTTGCCAAGGCATTGGCGAGCCGAACTCGCCGCTAACCCAAGCGGAGCAACGACATGACCGACAACGACGATCTCCCCACGGAGGAACTCCCCGACGTACAGATGGGCGACGCCGAGGAAATCCTCCTCGACCTCATCGACTTGATCTCCAAGGCACCGAACGTGCCGCTCTCCAGCACCCCACGCATCGATCGGGAGGAGGTGGTGGCGCTGTTGGAGGATGCCATTGCCTGTCTGCCGCACGAGGTTCGCGAGGCCCGCTTCATGTTGAAGGAAAAGGAGAACTTCCTCAACCGTTCGCAGCGTGAAGCCGACGAGATCATCGAGGCCGCACGTACGCAAGCCGAACGAATGGTGCAGCGCACCGAGGTTGTTCGAGCATCCGAAGCGCGTGCTCGTCAGATCATCGACGAGGCCGAGTCCACCGCCCGCCGCTTGAAGAGCGAAACGGAGGACTTCCTCGACCGTCGCCTCGGCAGCGTGGAGATTCTCATCGACCGTTTGATGAAGACCATCAAGCACGGCCGCGACCGACTCTCCATCACCGGGGTGCAGGAAGCGAACGAACAGATGACCCAGGACGCCCCCGACATGTCGGGTGAATTCTTCGATCAAGAAGTCGATCGCACCCGCGAATTCGACTGACGCCCCGCTCGATGCGTCGACGGAATTCGATTCGGGAGACCCACTGAAATGAGTTCTGCGCTCGTCGTGAACGTTCTGGATCTCCTGCGACGACCGGGGTCGGAAAAATCCGTCAGCGTGGTGGCCAAGGCCGAAGTGTTCGACTTCGCCGATTCACGAATCGCCAACGACTCCGATGTGAAGGTGGAGATCGATCTGGAAAGTTCGTCCACGGGCATCGTTGCGCAGGGGAGTGCCACCGTCGGTTGGGTCTCGGTGTGTCGTCGATGCTTGCGGCCCGTGTCCGGCGTTGCCGATGCCGAGGTGTACGAGGCGTTCTCGCGCGAGGTGTCGGCACATCGTCGCGGTGCCGACGCAGCGGAGAATCTCGCGGTCGACGGCGATGCCGAACCACTCGTGGGCGACCAGATCGACTTCACCCTGCCGGTACGCGAGGCAGTCTTGTTGGCGGTGCCCGACGCCCCGCTGTGCCGCCCGGATTGCCCGGGGCTGTGCCCACAGTGTGGTGCCGACCGTGCAACCACCACCTGTTCATGCGTGAACGAAACGCGCGATGAACGCTGGGCTGCGTTGGATGCCCTGCGAGGCAAACTCGACGAAGCGTGAGGCGTCCGGGCGGATGTGCGCCATCATCCACCCTGCCTGAGCCGTGCGTGCGCACGGTAGAGTGACGAAATGGCCGTACCAAAGAAAAAGCGCTCCAAGGCCCGCGGACGCACCAGCCGATCCATCAACATGCGTTTGCACACGCCAGCCAAGAGCACCTGCCCACGCTGTGGCACCGTAAAGAAGCCGCACGTCGTGTGTGCCAACTGCGGTTGGTACAAGGGCCGCGTCGCCTACGCCGTCAAGTAGTTCCGGCTCTCCTCATTCGAACGCAATCTGCGCTCGGTGGTGCACGCCCGAAGGTACGGCGCCACGTTCCGAAGGTGCAACGTTTAGTCTGATTTCCAGGTCATGAAGCCGATTGCCGTCGACGCCATGGGAGGCGACAAAGCCCCCGCCGAAATCGTTGCGGGCGCTCGCCAGGCGGCAGCAGAGGGTATTCCCGTCTTGCTCGTTGGTCCCGCAGATCTCGCTGATCGTGGAGATCTGGAGTTGCTGGTGGCGACGGAAGTCATCGGTATGGACGAAGACCCCGCCGGATCGGTGAAGAAGAAGAAGGACTCCACGCTGGTGCGTAGCGCCGAAGCCGTTCGCGACGGCGTTGCCAGTGCCATGATCTCGGCGGGCAATACCGGTGCCACGATGGCATCGGCCCTGTTGCGCATGGGTCGCATCGACGGGGTGAAGCGTCCTGCGATTGCCACGCCAATTCCCGTCCCGGGTTCGACTCCGACCATCTTGCTCGATGCCGGCGCCAATGCGGAGGTGGAAGCCGCGTGGCTCACGCAGTTTGCGACGATGGGTTCCGTCTTCTCCAAGGAGCGCTACGGCATCGCGTCGCCGAAGGTGGGGCTGCTGTCCATTGGTGAAGAGCCGGGCAAGGGCGACACGCTGCGCAAGCAGGCCTACGAGCTGTTGTCGGCCCACCAGGGCATCAATTTCGTCGGCAACGTGGAGGGTCGCGACATCATGACCACGGAAGTGGACGTGGTGGTCACCGACGGTTTCACCGGCAACGTGGCGTTGAAGAGTTTGGAGGGTGCGCTCAAAACCGTGGTGAAGGCCTTGTTCACCGCGGTTGGTCAACCCCAGTACAAGGAACACGCCGATGCATTGATGCCGGCGTTCCTCGACCTGTACTCGCAGTTCGACCCCGACACCACGGGTGGGGCAATGTTGCTGGGGCTCAACGGTGTGTGCATCATTTCGCACGGGTCGTCCAGCGCGCGCGCGATGGTGAACGGCATCAAGGTTGCGCGCGACATGGTGCAGGGCGACATCGTCGAGAAGATTCGTACTGCGGTGGCGGTGAGCGCTACTTCGTGAGCGTCTCACCATGAACGAGTCCACGCTTCGCGAGTGCGCGATTGCAATCGGGCACGAATTTCGAGACCTGTCGTTGCTCAAACTTGCGATGACGCATTCGTCGTATGCGGCCGAACACGAAGGCGAGCCGTCGAACGAACGGCTTGAGTTCCTGGGTGATGCAGTGGTGGGTTTCGTACTTGCCGACGAGATGTACCGCCGCCACGCCGACTTCGACGAGGGCGTACTCACCGATCTACGCAAGAGCGTGGTGAATGCCGAGGCACTTGCCGTGGCGGCGCGACGGCTCAAACTCGGGCGTTTCATTCGGTTGGGTCGCGGCGAGGCCGCCGGCGGTGGCGCGGACAAAACCTCGATCCTGGCAAACGCCTTCGAAGCGGTCATCGGTGCGGTGTACCTCGATGCCGGCACCCAAGTGGCACATCAGTTGTCGCTCAAACTGTTGGCCCCCGAGATTGCGGGGGCGGTGCCGGGGCTCAAGTACCTGGACCCCAAGACACAGTTGCAGGAGCTTGCCGCCGAACACGAACTGCCGGCACCCGTATACCAATTGCGCGATGAAGGCCCCGACCACGACAAGGTGTTCTTTGCCGACGTTCTTCTTGCAGGTCGCCGTCGCGGATCCGGAACCGGACGCACCAAGAAGGCCGCCGAGCAAGAAGCCGCGGCCGAGGCAATCGACTCGCTACGCAACGGCGATGCCTGACGCGACGAGCGCAGGAACCCCTGACGCCACGAGCGCCGAGTGATTCATCGTGCCTGAATTGCCGGAAGTGGAAACCGTGCGTCGCGGTATCGAGCGCCGCGCCGTCGGGCGCGTCATCGAACGAGTGGAGGTGTTCCGTGAGCGAACGGTGCGCCGCCAAGGACGTGAAGCGGTCATCGACGGTCTCACCGGCACTCGATTGATCGCGGCCCGTCGCCACGGCAAATACCTGTTGTGCGATCTCGATTCGGGTGGTGTGCTCATGATGCACCTGCGCATGAGCGGGCGAGTGCTGGTGGTGGACGCCGACTCCGCCAGACCACCGCACACCCACGTGGTGATGCATCTCTCGCCGGACCAGCGCGGAGCGCGTCACGAGATGTGGTTCGTCGATCCCAGAACGTTCGGCGAGGTGGTGGCGTTCGACCGAGACGACCAGCAGCGGGTGGCCCCCGAACTCGGGCGACTCGGGCCCGACCCGATCGTGGACGGGTTGGATGAAGCAACGCTTGCGTCGATACTTCGGGGTCGCCGAGGCAACTTGAAAGCCCTCCTACTGGATCAGCGCCGCATCGCCGGCATCGGCAACATTTATGCCGACGAAATCCTGCATCGCGCACGGCTTCGGCACGACCGTCTTCCGTCGCGCCTGAATTCACCCACCCGCAAACGACTCTTGGAAGCGATTCACTACGTCCTGAGCGACGCGATCGAAAAGGGTGGAAGCACGCTGGACGACACGCAATACGTAGGAATCGACGGTGAGCCCGGCTGGTTCCAAACCGAGCATCGGGTGTACGACCGCGCCGGGGAGCGCTGCCTCACCTGTCGCACGGGCACCATCGTTCGACGTGTCGTGGGAGGGCGCTCGACGTGCTTTTGTCCCCGCTGTCAGCATTGAGCAGCCGACGACATTCAACCAACTACTGTTTTCGGAGATGTTTCTCAAGTCCTTGACCATGAAGGGGTTCAAGTCGTTCGCCGACTCGACCACCATGGAACTCGAACCCGGTGTCACCGTGGTGGTGGGCCCCAACGGTTCGGGCAAGAGCAATGTGGTCGACGCGATCGCCTGGGTGCTTGGCGCACAGGCACCCTCTTCGGTGCGCAGCCAGAAGATGGACGACGTCATCTTTGCCGGTACCGCCAAGCGACCCGCCCTCGGCCGCGCCGAGGTGTCACTCACCATCGACAACTCAGCCGGGCTGTTGCCCATCGAGTTCTCCGAAGTCACCGTCACACGCACCCTGTTTCGCACGGGTGAGAGCGAGTACGCCATCAACGGCGTGAATTGTCGCTTGCTCGACGTGCAGGAACTGTTGTCCGATGCGGGCGTGGGTCGCCAGCAGCACGTCATCGTGAGTCAGGGGCAGATCGATGCCGTGTTGAACGCGCGGCCGGAAGATCGTCGCTCGATCATCGAAGAAGCCTCCGGTGTGCTGAAGCATCGCAAGCGCAAGGAGAAAGCCGAACGTCGGTTGGAGAGCACCGAAGGCAACCTCATGCGCGCACAGGACTTGTTGCGCGAGGTGCGTCGTCAGTTGAAGCCACTCGAACGTCAGGCCGATGCAGCGCGTCGTCACGGTGCACTCGTTGCCGAACTACGCGCGCTGCGGTTGCACGTTGCCGGTCGCGAAATCGGTGGTTTGCAGGCGCGCCTGCAGGCACTTGCAGAACTAAAGGCTGCCGGTGACGCGGCCGAGAACGAATTGCGTGCCCGACTCTCGGCCCTTGGACGCAGCCGTCATGTCGGACGAAGCCGATTTGTCGGCTCGTGGTGACAGCACCATCAACGATGAACTGGTGAGAGTGGAGAACCTCCGTGGTCGTGCCCGCGGCTTGGTGCAGGTATTGGCCGAACGTCGACGCTCCATCGAGCGTGAACGTGGTCAAGTGATGGACTCCGGAGTCGAAGCACAACTTGAAGGCGAAGCCGCCTCGGTGCGACACCAGCTCGAGGAGGTTGCCCAGGAGCTGCGCGACCTCTCCGCCAACGCATCGAGCGGTCAGGCATCGGCCGAACTGGCGGCGGCTCAGGTGCTCACGTCGAATGCGCAAGGCGCCTTGGACGAAGCCATCGTCGCGCATGCCACCGCATCGAGTGGTGCCGCGGCCTCGTCGGCGCGCGTCGAGGCATTGCAGGCGTCGATCGACGCACAGGCACTCAGCACCAGAACCCTGCACGAAGCCGCGGGAAGCCTCGGCACCCTGCTCGATCTGATCGACATCGACGACGAGTGGCGTTCTGCCGTGCAAGCGGCACTTGGCGAATCGATCGCGGCGGTGGTCATCGACGACACCGCCAATGCACGAGCGGCACTCGGGCACCTGCGCGCCACCAAGAACCCCGGTGCGGTATTGGCGTTGGATTCGCTTTCGTCCGCGACCGTCAATCCATCGCGCGAACTTCGCGCACACGTCCGTGCCCGCTCGGGTTCGCACGAGGGTGCCGTCAATCATTTGCTGGACGTGTTGCTGTCGCGAGTGGCGTTGGCTGCATCGTTCGATGCAGCAGTCGATGCCGCACTCGGCGACCCCAATGCCGTGGTGGTCACCCGTGACGGCGATCGACTGTCGGCTACCGCGTTGCGGGTCGGTTTGTCGCAGGTCAGCGCCGAGGCGCTGGCAAAAGCACAGGCCACCGCACGAGACGCCGCAGCCCACTTGGTGGACGCGGAGTTGGCACTTGGCACCGCTCGCACCGCGTTGGCCGATGCTCGCGGAGCCGAAGCCCGCGCGGCCACCGCAGCCGAAGTCGAGCGCGACGTTGCCCAAGCCCACGACGTGGAAGTGGCAGGTCTGGAGCAACGCGAGCGTCTCCTGCGCACACGCCTGGCCGACATCGAAGGTCGTTTGGGTGGCGACTCGGAGGCGCGTCGCGATGCCGTGCGTCGCACGCAGCGTATCGACCAGCAGTTGCAGCAACTTGCCGATGCGATGAAGGAAGTCGAGCGGATCGTGAACGTGCTCAACGGTCGCCAGCGTGATCTGCACGAGTTGCGTGCGCGCCAAAGCAACGAAATGCGCGAGATTTCGCGTCGGCTTGACGAGGCGCGCAAGGAACGCCAGTCGAACGAAAAGGCCCTCGAGGAGCGCCGCGAACTGGGTCGCCGTGTGGAGCTGGAGCAGGGCGAGGTGCGTGTACGTCTCGAAGCATCCATCGACACGCTGCGTCGCGATCTGGAAGTGGAGCCGCAGGTTGCTATCGATACGCCGGCCCCGGAATTACCCGATGGCATGACCCCGATTCTCAAGGTGCGCGAACTGGAACGCGAACTGCGAATCATGGGCCCGATCAATCCGCTGGCCCTCGAAGAATTCGAGGCGCTACAACAACGCAACACGTTCCTGGAAGAACAACTCGAGGACGTGAAGAACTCGCGTCGCGAACTGGTGAAGGTCATCAAGCAGGTGGACCTGGAAATCCAGCAGACGTTCGCCGCTGCTTACTCCGACGTGCGCGACAATTTCGCGAAGTTGTTTGCCTCGCTCTTCCCGGGAGGTACCGGTCGACTCGTTCTCACCATGCCCGACGATCTGCTCAACACGGGTATCGAGGTGGAAGCCAAGCCCGGTGGCAAGAACATAAAGAAGTTGTCGTTGCTGTCGGGCGGCGAGCGAGCACTCACTGCGTTGGCGTTCCTGTTTGCAGTATTCCGTAGTCGGCCTTCTCCGTTCTACGTGATGGACGAAGTCGAGGCGGCCCTCGACGACGTGAACCTGCACCGCTTCCTCGGACTCATTCAGGAGTTCCGTCAGGAAGCGCAGTTGCTCATCGTTAGCCACCAGAAGCGAACGATGGAAGCAGGCGACAGCCTGCTCGGTGTCACCATGCAGCCCGGCGGTTCGTCGCGCGTGGTGGTGGAGCGCGTCGCCGCCAAGTCGGCGTGAGCGATCTCTGGCTTTACGTCGCGATTGCGGCGACGGTCGTTGTCGTTGGTGGTGGTGTCGTCGTTGCGCGACGCTCACGCCGCTCGGCACCAGCGGTCGCGCCAGCCCCAACCGCTGCGCCACCACCTGTATCTGCGCCAGCCACCTCCGCCGCCCGCCGCCTGCGCCAACAGTGCCGCCGGCGCAGGCTGCCATTCGAAACGTCATCTGCTCCGTTGCCGCCGCCGAGCTTTCGCGATCGCCTCTCACGGGCGCGAGGCGTGTTTGCCAACGCCACCACCGGCGTACTTCGCCGCAGCGCCATCGACCAGGCAACGTGGGACGACCTCGAAGAAGCCATGTTGCGCGCCGATCTCGGGGTGAAGGTAACCACGGCACTGCTCGATGGTCTACGAGCACGCGTGAAGCAGCGCGACATCACCGACCCTGTCGCGCTCGTCTCTGCACTGCGCAGCGACATGGCGTCGCGCCTCGACGGCGCGGATCGCTCGTTGACCTTCGATCCTGGTCGTGGCACACCGAACATCTGGATGATGGTCGGCGTCAACGGTGCCGGAAAAACCACCAGCCTCGCCAAGATTGCTGCACAACAGATTGGGCTCGGGCGCAGCGTGCTGATGGCCGCCGGTGACACGTTTCGCGCCGCAGCCGGTGAGCAACTGGAGACCTGGGCAACACGTACCGGCGCATCGATCGTGCGCGGTGCGGAGGGAGCCGACCCATCGTCGGTGGTGTTCGACGGCGTACAGAGTGCGGCAGCCCGCGGGATGGACCTGGTTCTCGCCGACACGGCCGGTCGATTGCAGTCCAACACCAACCTGATGGACGAACTCCGCAAGGTGCGGCGAGTGGCCGAGAAGGCCGCCGGAGTCGTCACCGAGGTGTTGCTGGTGATCGATGCAACCACGGGTCAGAACGGTTTGGTGCAGGCGAGGCAATTCGCCGACGCCACGCAGGTAACGGGAGTGGTGCTCACCAAGTTGGACGGTTCGGCGAAGGGGGGCATCGTGTTCGCGATCGAAACCGAACTCGGCATCCCCGTGAAACTGGTTGGTCTCGGCGAAACCGTCGCCGACCTCGCGCCGTTCGAGCCGCACGAATTCGTCGACGCCCTCTTTGACGAATAAGCGCGGAACACCGCGCGACTGACACGGCGGGTGCAGCGACGTGCAGCGGTAGATTTTCGTTCTCATGTTTGACTCGCTGATTGGCGACCGCCTCGGTGCGGTGGTCGGCAAACTGCGCAATCGTGGTCGTCTGAGCGAAGCCGATGTCGACAAGTCAGATTCTTGCGGAAATTCGTTCGGCTCTCTCTGGAAGAACCGACGTCAACGTCACGCGTGGTGCGCAACGTGTTGGCCCGCATCCGCGGAAGTCCGTTGGCGAGGCGATGTCAATGCTCGACCCGCACAGCAGGTGGTCAAGACAGTTGCAGGCCGAACTGAAGCGCTACTGGGTGGCGAATCCTCAAGATCACCTCCTGCGAAACCGCCTGACCGTGGTGCTCATGGCAGGTTTGCAGGGTTCCGGAAAGACCACCAGTGCGGCCAAATTGGCGTCGTGGTTCAAGAAGCAAGGGAGACAACCGATGTTGGTCGGCGCCGACCTGCAGCGCCCGGCGGCGGTGGAGCAGTTGCGAGTGCTCGGCCAACAAGTTGGCGTGCCAGTATTCAGCGCACCAGGCGACCCGGTGGAAACCGCTCGCCTCGGTTTGGAGGAAGCGCGACGTCTCGGTCGCAACGTCTTGATCGTCGATACCGCAGGACGACTTGCAATCGACGCGGAGATGATGGACCAGGTTCGCCGCATCAGCGAGACGGTCACGCCGCGCTACACGTTCCTCGTCGTTGACGCGATGACCGGTCAGGATGCGGTCAGCGTCGCCGAGGCATTCAATGAAGCGCTCGCCATCGATGGCGTGATCCTCTCCAAGCTCGACGGCGACGCCCGCGGTGGCGCCGCGTTGTCGGTGAAGGAAGTCATCGGCAAGCCGATTGCATTCGCTGCCACGGGGGAGAAGCTCGACGCGTTCGAGCAGTTCCACCCCGACCGCATGGCCAGCCGAATCCTGGGCATGGGCGACATGCTCTCGCTCATCGAGCAGGCCGAGCAGGTCTTCGAGAAGGAAGAGGCCGAGAAAGCCGCGAAGAAACTCGTCGATGGCAAGTTCACGCTCGACGACTTCCTCGAGCAGCTCCAACAATTGAAGAAGATGGGCCCACTGCAGAACGTGCTCGGCATGTTGCCGGGTGTCAGGGCGCAATTGAAGGGGCCGAAATCGGCGACGACCAGTTCAAGAAGAAGCCGACAACCGATCGAGGCCATCATTCGCTCGATGACTGCTCGGCCGAGCGCGAGAACCCTCAAATCATCAACGGCGAAGCGGCGCACTCGAATCGCCAAGGGCGAGCGGTACGCAGGTGCAGGATGTCAACCGTCTGGTGAAGCAGTTTGCCGAGATGCAAAAGATGATGAAGCAGTTTGGCGGTCGCCTGCCCTCCCGATAGCCTGCTCAGAGCCCGCGGCGGTTCGCTCGGGATATCGATTTCACGTCAGGAGCAACATGTCCGTCAAACTTCGTCTGGCCCGCGTTGGCAAGACCAAGCAGCCGCACTATCGCGTCGTCGCGGCTGATACCAAGAAGGCCCGCAACGGCGAGTTCCTCGAGATCGTCGGCACGTACCGTCCGTTGGAGAACCCATCGGGCTTCGCGGTGGACAACGCCAAGGTGATGCAGTGGCTGAACAAGGGTGCCCTGCCCACCGAGCGCGTACGCAAGCTGCTGGAAGTCAGTGGCCTGTGGAGCGAGTTCATGGCCACCAAATCTCCGAAGAAGAAGTAGTCCGCCGTGGCCGAGGCAACCGTTGCCACGAAAGTGCTCGATCACATCGTTCGTTCCATCGTCGACAACCCCGACTCCGTTCGCGTGGAAGCAGTCGATGATGACGGCGTCATCATCCTCGAGGTTCGCGTCGCCGATGGCGATCTCGGTCGAGTCATCGGACGTCGTGGTCGTACCGCGCAGAACATCCGCGCACTCGTGCGGGCCGCTGCCGAAAAAGATGGCGTCGAGGTCGACGTCGATTTTCTCGACGACTGAATCGTCGCACTGCATGACACTCGGTCCGACGCGCTGGTAACCGAGTCGTCGTCGCAAGAACCGATGCCCGCCATGCGCATCGACGTTTTCACCATCTTCCCGACACTCGTCGACGGCTTCTGCTCCGAGAGCCTGCTTGGCCGAGCTCGCACCACGTCGTTGCTTGACCTACGAGTTCACGATCTTCGTGAACACACCACCGATGCGCATCGCACCATCGACGACGCGCCGTTCGGTGGCGGGGCCGGTATGGTCATGCGTCCCGAGCCGATCTTCGCCAGCGTTCGCGCAGCGCAGCCGCCGCGGCCGCTGCTGTTGTTGTCGCCGGGTGGGCGACGCTTCGATCAGGGGGTGGCAAAGTCGTTCGCTACTTCCGGAGGCTTTTCGTTGTTGTGCGGGCGCTACGAGGGTGTCGACCATCGCGTGGTGACGGAACTATGCGACGGGGAAGTGTCGATCGGTGACTACGTGCTGGGCGGTGGCGAGGTTGCCGCCTGTGTGATCATCGAGGCGGTCGCTCGGCTGATCCCGGGCGTGATGGGCAACGACGAATCGGCAGTGAGTGAGTCGTTCGAGGAGGGTTTGCTCGAAGCCCCTCACTTCACTCGGCCGGCGGAGTACGAAGGTCACCAAGTACCCGAGGTGCTGCGAAGCGGTGATCATGCACGAATTGCCCGCTGGCGTCACGCTCAAGCCCTGCATCGAACCATGGCACTGCGCCCCGACCTCATTTCACGGCGCGGTGGGCTAAATGACGTCGAAAAGCGTCTGTTGGAAGAGTTCCCCAGCCTGCCGTATCCTGAAGGTTCCTTATGAAAGCCACAGACATCGTCGATCAGCAACATCTCCGCACCGATCTTCCCAAGTTGCGCCCCGGCGACGAAGTCAAGGTGCACGTGCGCATCAAGGAAGGCGACAAGGAGCGCGTACAGGTGTTCCAGGGTGACATCATCGCCATCGAGGGTTCCGGAATTTCGGAGAGCTACACCGTTCGCAAGAATAGCTACGGTGTCGGCGTCGAGCGCACGTTCCCGATGCACACGCCGTCGGTGGAAAAGGTCGAGGTCCTGCGTCACGGTCAGGTGCGACGCGCCAAACTCGGCTACTTGCGTGATCGGGCCGGCAAGGCCGCCAAGATCCGCGAAAAGCGCGAAGTCTAAGTTGTCGTTGCAGAACTCATCGCCCATTTGCGCGTGGTCCTGCACACAGTCCCTCGGAGGACGTAGGTGAATACCGACGACCTCGAGCAGTACGAGGCCGAGCGCGAACTGCAACTGGCCAACGAGTATCAAGACGTCGTTGGCATGTTCAAGTTTGCCGTCGAGACCGATCGCCGGTTCTACCTGGCCAACACTGTCGACGTACGCGTTCTCTCCGAGGGTCCGCGTCCACTCCTGGAGATCACACTCACCGACGCATGGGTATGGGACATGTACCGCAAGACTCGCCTCGTGCCGAAGGTGCGCGTGCTGAGTTTCAAGGACCTCAACATCGAAGAGCTGCCGAGCAACAACATTTAGCGGCCAAGGCGCCGGCTGCCGGCAGTAGCGGCTCGCGGGGAACCCGGCGAGGGAGGGTCGATCTCGCGCGAATCAAACGCGCGTCAATCAAGCACGGGCGAATCACGCGCGGGGTCGTTTTGCCGAGAACCTCGTTGCCGCCTGGTACGAGCGGCAGGGTTACGCGATCATTGCTCGTAACTGGAGGTGTCCGCGGGGTGAACTGGACGTCGTCGCATGGCGGGGTGGGGTGCTGGCGGTGTGTGAAGTAAAGGCCAGACGAACCGTGGCTATGGGGGATCCGTTCGAGGCGGTAAACGCCAGGAAAATCCTGCGTTTACGCCACCGCGCTACCGCCGCGTTACTGGGCACCCGTGCCCGTGTTTGCCGCCCGTACGTCAGGTTCGGTTCGATGCCGCTGCAGTCATCGGTGCACGGATCGAGGTGCGCGAGGGGGTGGCATAACGCCCGAGGCTGCCATCGGCTCGGCACTTGTGCCCGCCATGCCGGCGTGCGCTACTGTCTGGCAGTCAGGTCACTTCAACACTCGGAGGCGTTCTTCATCATGTTTACAATTCATAAACGACGAGTTATCGCAACTGCCATAGCAGTCGTGGCACTCGCCGCAAGTGCCGTTTCCCCGACTGCATCGGCGAGCAAGAGCGACGGTAAGGCAGTCACGCTCACGTTGCTCCATAACAACGACGGCGAGTCATCGTTGGATACTTCGACGTTGAAGTCCGGAAGCGTCACGTATCGTTACGGCGGAATCGCGGCGTTCAAGTCGGTCTACGACCGTGAGGTGGCGTCGGCACGTGCAGCCGGCAACGCTGTGTTCGGTGTTTACGCAGGCGACTCGTTCCTGGCGAGCAAATCGCTCATCTGCAGTCAGCCTGCGGACGCAACCTCCAAGGTGAAGCCGTACGACGCGCGTGCGCTTCGCGAGGTTGGCTACGACGCGCTGGTGCTCGGTAATCATGAATTCGACTACAGCCCGTCATTCCTGTCGCGTTACCTCAAAGCGTTCGCAAAGAACGGCATGCCAACCATTCCGGTGCTTAGCGGAAACATGGAGTTTTCCAAGGAGTCCAGCCTCAGCGATCTGATCGGACCGGCTGGACAAATCAGCAACACAGCCGCCCCGGGCAAGAACATTTCGCAGTGGCTCGTTTACACCGACGCGGAGACCGGCGCGAAGATCGGCGTGGTCACCGCGGTGACACCGTTGCTGCCGACGATCTCGTCGCCCGGCAAGAGCCGTCTACTCACCGCCACGATTGATGCCGTTGCCAAGAGACTGCAGAAGCAAATCAATGCATTGCAGAAGCAGGGCATCAACAAGATCGTCCTCGTGAGCCACCTGCAGGACCTCAACAATGACAAGGCGCTGGTCGCCAAGTTGAGGGGAGTCGACATTGCGGTGGGCGGTGGCGGTGACGAGTTGCTCCAAAGCGACTACGTCGCCAACGGCACCGAGTTGTTGCCCGGGGAGTCCGCACCAGCCGGTACGTATCCACGAACGTGACCGATGCAACCGGCAAGGTGTGCCCGTCGTTACGACGAGCGGCAATTACAAGAAGTATCTCGGCCGTGTCGACGTGCGCTTCGACAAGAAGGGCAACGTCGTCGAAGTGGTGCAGGCAACGTCATACCCGCGACGCGTCATCCCAACATCGGCTGAAGCGACGGCGCTCGGCGTCACCGATGCGGTGACCCCGAACGCGAAATTGCAGGCCAAGGTGCTCACACCGTTGAGTGGTTGTCTCGCAGGCTTCAATACCCCATTCGCGAAGTCGGAGATCCTGTTCAACACCGCCCGCGGCAGCGCGTCGGTGCCCGGCGTGCGAACGGTGGAAACCAACGGTGGCAACCTCGTTGCCGACTCGTTCGTGTACCTGTACGACCAAGTGGCGAGCAAGGAAGGTCTGCCCGCACGTAGCGCCAGCAATCCGGTGGTTGCCGTGCAGAACGGTGGAGGAATCCGACAGAATGCCGGCGACCTCCTGCCGGTATCCGGATCGGCACCCGGCACGATCTCGCGGGGCAACACGTTCGACTTGTTGCCGTTCGACAACCGATTTGCGTTGTTCACCAACATGAACGCCACGCAGTTGAAGGAAGTCTTCGAGCGCTCGTGTGCTGTCGGCTCCAGCGGAGGCGGTCAGTTCCTGCAGATTTCGGGTCTGAAGGTCACCTGCAAGCGCAGCAACACCGCGATGGTGGTGGGTAACCCGCCATCAGGACTGCAGTACGGCAGCGTTACCACACCGGGATCCCGTGTGGTGTCGCTGACGCTCGCCGACGGCACCAAGTTGGTGGACGCTGGAGCGGTGGTAGCGGGTGCACCACTGGTCGATGTCATCACCAACTCGTTCACTGCAACCGGTGGTGACAACTTCCCCACGTTCGGTGCAGCAACATCCAAGGTGCTGGGGCACTCCTACGAGGAAGCCCTGTACCGCTATCTGCTGAGCTTCCCGAAGGGGGCCGACGGCTTGCCAACGGTTCCCGCGTCCGATGCTCGATACGCGTCGGGTGGCGAGGGTCGAATCACCTGGCAGTCCTAGAGCACTACGAGTAGTTGCGGTTCAGGCCGCCGCGCCAGACGTCAATTTCGGCGTCGGGTGCGGCGGTCTCGCCGTTCCCAGCAGCCCTTGTGCCAATGGCGGCGCAGGTCGGGCGCATCGCTTGGCACGCACACGAGATGTCCTGTTCCCTTCGGAATGTGTTGATGACAGCCGGGGCATACGTACACCTTGTTGGCTTCGTACGGCTGCACCCGGCGAACCTCCACGGTGCCATAGAGACCGTCCCACATCGATGGTGGCTTGCGTCGAGTGGTGCCGTGCGACGCGTGGCGAGATTGCGTTTTAGCCCGCCGAGGGATTCGCTGCTTACTCATGCCAAGAACGCCCACGCCACGAGTGATGCAATGATCACGAAAGCGCTCGCGATCACCACGTAGTCGAGTGGCGATGCCTTGTATTTGCGGTGCGGATCGAATCCCACCATGCAAGTATCGTCGTTGCATGGCCGAAATCGATGTCACCCGTGCCGACGCCATCGCAACCGTCACCATCAACCGCCCGGAGCGCAAGAACGCCGTCACCGGCGACATGTGGGCGCAACTCGCGGAGATCTTTCGCGCCATCGGAGCCGACCCCGACGTTCGCTGTGTGATCGTCACCGGTGCCGGGGGAGAATTCTGTTCGGGGGCCGACCTCTCGGCACGCAACAGCACCAGTCGACCGATGCATCAATTGGCGGCGATGCGTCACGTGAACGACGCCGCATTGTCGTTGCATCGCATGCCGCAGCCCACCATCGCCAAGGTTCGTGGTGTTGCGGTCGGCGCCGGCTGCAACATGGCACTGGGTTGCGACCTGGTTGTGGCCAGTGAGAATGCGCGGTTCAGCGAAATCTTCGCCAAGCGCGGTTTGTCGGTCGATTTCGGTGGAACGTGGTTGTTGCCACGTCGAATCGGATTGCACCGCGCCAAGGAATTGGCGCTCTTCGGCGACATCATCTCCGCCGCCGATGCGCGCGAGATGGGGTTGGTCAACCGTGTGCTGCCCGATGCGGATCTCGACGCATTCGTCGATGGTTGGGCGCGTCGCCTTGCGGATGGTCCGCCGATCGCACTGGCGCTCACCAAACGCATGTTGAACAACGCGATGAACGTGACGATGGAAGAAGCGCTCGACGACGAGGGCGCCGCCCAAACGGTGAACTTCGGTACCAAGGACACGCTCGAAGCGATGGAAGCATTCATGCAGAAGCGGGAGCCGAAATTCAAGGGCTATTGATCGCCGTCGCCGCGGCGTTGTCATTGGTCGCACCCTGGGCGAACGATGACGCCGACGAAGAAGGCGGTACCGAGGTGACCGATTCGCTCATCATCGAATCGGCGGTCACCACGGTGCCGTCATCATGCACGACGCCCGAGCCGCTTCGCAGTGTGTTCGTCGGAACCGTGTCGGGGGTGGACGCCAATTTCGTCCTCTACAGCGTGGAGTCGGAGCGTTTCGGTACGGTCGCAGATCTGTTGCGTGACGACGTGCTCACCGTGCGGTATCCGATCGACGACGTGAAGTACCTCGAGGTGGGGGAACGCTTCCTCGTCGGCGCCGTTGCTGCGCCATCTGGAATTCGTGGCGACATCCCGGTATTGGAGTCCAAGGTGCGAGTGCCACCCGACATGTTCGGTGGCGATGCGGTGGCCGCCGTACAGCGTGTGTCGTGCCCCGACTACGAGGACCCCGTTCGCACGTTGCTCGCCAATGGCGACCCGATCGACACCGGACTTCTGCGCCCACTGCTTGCGGATCGAACGGGACTGTTGCGTGCCGTCGTGTTCTCGATTGGTGGAGGCTTGGGTCTGCTCTTCCTGCTGGCTGCCACGCGGGTGTTGGTATCGGGTGCTATCCGCGGAATGCGGAAGTAGCTAGCCCACGCAACTCGCTGACCGCATGGCCGAGACCTTCCTCGTCGCGAAACAGCGCACTCCCCGCAATCAGCACGTTGGCGCCGGCGCTTGCCGCACCCGCGATGGTGGTGGGTGAGATCCCACCGTCCACTTCGAGATCCACGCTGTCGCCGAGCCCGGCTCGGTTGATCATGTCGCGCACGATGCGTATCTTGGGCTCCATCGTCTTGATGTACGACTGACCGCCGAAGCCGGGGTTCACGGTCATGACCAATACCAAGTCCACGAGGTCGAGCACGTTCGCAATTTCGTCGGGTGGCGTGGACGGATTGAGGGCCACTGCCGCGGTGGCGCCGAGTTCACGTATGTTGCCGAGCGTACGGTGCAAGTGGTCGCACGCTTCGACGTGCACGATGAGGCGCTGGCAACCCGCTTCCACGTAGCGCTTGGCCATCACGTCCGGTGTCAGCACCATGAGGTGTGCCTCGAACGGCTTCTCGGTGAGGTGACGAGTCGAGGCGATGATGTCGGGGCCAAAGGTGAGGTTCGGTACGAACTGGCCGTCCATCACGTCCCACTGGATGAGATCGACGCCGGCGGCATCCAGGGCAACGACGGCCTCACCCAACTTGGAGAAATCCACGGGCAGCACCGACGGGGCGATTTGCACAGGGCGCATGCGCAACCAAGCCTAGGGTCGTTGGGCGTGACGAACCCCGATGTACGACGGCTGCACATCGAACGTTTGGTGGCAGGCGGCGATGCGATGGCGCGCGACTCCGACGGTCGCGTGGTGTTCGTGGACGGAGCGTTGCCGGACGAATTGGTGGACGTGGAATTCATCGAGGAGAAACGCGACTTTGCGCGAGCCCGGCTGAGCAGTGTTGCGACGGCGTCAGAGCATCGCGTGACACCGCCGTGTCAACACGTGTCCGATGGCTGTGGTGGCTGCAACTGGCAGCATCTCGCAGCATCGGCCCAACACGACGCAAAAGTGGGGATCGTTCGTGAGGCCTTCGCGCGCACCGGGCGATTGCCGGACGTTCGCGTCAATCGTGGTGCGAGCGTCGGTCACGGGGCACTTCGTACCACCGTGCGTATGGCGGCAACCGCTGACGGCCGACTCGGCTTTCGGCGCAGTGCATCGCACGACGTTGTGGCAATCGAGGAGTGTCTCGTGATGCATCCGCTACTCGCGCAGTTGATTGCCGACGTCGGAGTTCGTGGTGCAGGCGAAGTTACGTTGCGCTGCGGCGACGCCACGGGTGAGCGCGGGGTGTGGGCGCACGATCGTGCTCGATTGCTGGGTCTGCCCGACGATGTTGTAACCGGCGCTGGCGCCGTGGTGCACGAGGAAGTTGCAGGCGTGCGTCTACGTGCATCCATGAGTTCGTTCTTTCAGGCCTCGCGTCAAGCGGCCGAAGCCTTGGTCGATACGGTGCGCCACTCATCGCACGGATTGCTCGATGGATCCGAGGGGCCGATCATCGACGCGTACGGAGGTATCGGATTGTTCAGCGCCACACTGGTGCCCAAGGACGTTCACGCCGTGGTGGTGGAGTCGAGCGCTTCCGCCTGTGACGACGCGTTCGTCAACCTGAACGGACACACCGCCGACATTGTTCAGGCGCGATTCGAACAGTGGACTGCACAGCCGGCGGGACTGGTCATCGCGGACCCTGCACGCAGTGGCCTGGGAAAGCCGGGTGTCGGTGTGATCGTAGAAACCGACGCACCGTGCGTCGTGCTGGTCTCGTGCGATGCCGTGGCCGCCGCCCGTGATGCTCGACTCCTCGTGGATGCCGGTTACCTAGTGGATGAAGTCGAGGTGCTGGATCTCTTTCCGCACACGCACCACGTAGAGGTGGTGTCGACCTTCCGCCGCTAGGCCGAGCTGCTGGCTAGCTGGCGCAGCAGACGTTTGCAGATGCCTCGCCAACCACCTTCGGCGTGTTGTCCATTCGCTCGGCGTCGGCGAGCACGGTGTACACCTCGAACTTGTGATCGCCACCTTCCACCCAAAACTTGTCCTGCACCGCGTAGCAGCAGGTGGTTTCACCTTCCACGAAGGTGGGCAGGCCGACACCGGTGACGCGCTCGTGCTCCGCACGAACTTCGTCGACCGTCTGGACCTCCACACCGAGATGATTGATCGAATCGGTCGCCGTGGGATTCTCGATCAGTACCAACTTGAGTGGGGGATTGACGATGGCAAAGTTGGCGTAGCCGGGACGAACCTTTGCCGGTTCGACACCGAACAGCTTCGAGTAGTGGGCGATCGCTGAGTCGAGGTGTTGAACGTTTAGTGCCAGTTGCAGTCGTGACATGTCCTCAACGGTACCCAGCCGACGTGCTCGCCCGCGAGCAGCGTCGTGTCAGTTGGGTTCGTAGCCGGAGCGAGCGAAACGATTCGGCCGTGCCGGAAGCTGCCGTGGCGGAAATCTGCGAACGGTGAGGTCGGCGTTGGTGACGGTTGCATCGGTCGATCGCGCCAAAATGGCCCGCGCGACTTGTTCGGCGGTGATGGACAGTGATGCGAGGTCACGCTTGCGATGGCGAATCTCTCCGAGGTCCACCTCGACGATGCTGTCCCGTCCGAACATCGTCGCAACGTCGAGAACGATTCCCACGTCGACGCCGTAGTCGCAGTCCAACCACAACGATCCGAGCGTTTCTACGCGACCCGCAAAGAGTCCACTGAGCGGCTCCTGCAATGATGCCAGTTCCGGGTGAAGCAGTGAGAGGAGTGGTCGCGCGGTGAGCATGGTGACGCGACCCGCCCCGGAACCGTCGGTGGTGCAGTTTCGGCGGAACGTTCCCTTCACCAATTGCACGCGCGAATCGTTTCGGAGGGGATCGATGAGCTGACGGACCCGATCGGCGGACAATTCGGTGAGGTCGGCATCGATGAAGGCAACGAGATCGGTGGAACAACGTCGCAGTGCCGCCCACAATGCGTCTCCCTTGCCGCTCGAGCCACCGAAATCGCGACACTCCACCCCGGTGGATATCACCCGTGCACCGGCGGCCCGGGCGATGAGCGCGGTGGCGTCGGTGCTTCGGTCGTCGATGACGACGATCTCGCTGATGAGGCCGGGCTCGTCGCGCCGCACTTCTTGCACGACGTTGATGACATGGCCGATCGTTGCAGCCTCGTTGTGTGCGGGGATGCAGATGGTTGCTGAAGATGGGGATGTGTTCTTCATGCCAACCATCGTCCCTGCCGATTCTGCGATTCGCTATCACGGAACGGTCACAACACGGAGAGTTGTGTAACTTTTCGGCGCTCAGGTAACGAACGTGTAACTGGTTATGGACATACTTCACAGATTCCCATGTGTGGGCATGGAATGCTGCGACACTGTAGCCATGGTTTCACGAGTGCTATTTGTCGAGGATGACTCAAAAATCCGCCAGGTCATTTCTGCGTCGTTGACCGACGAGGGCTTCGAAGTGGTGGAGGCCCCGACGGGCGAATACGCAACCTCCGAGGTGGATCTCGAGTCGTTGGACCTGGCGATCATCGACCTGCGATTGCCCGGCATCAATGGTATGGACGTGGTTCGAAACCTGCGGCAACGCACCACCATTCCCCTCGTGATTCTGACGGCGCACGGAGACTCGAACGACGTGGTGACTGGTCTCGAAGCCGGCGCCGACGACTTTCTCAACAAGCCCATCGCCGCAACGGAACTCGGCGCGACTCCGCGCGATTCTGCGCCGGACGACCGACGGTGCAACGCCCGATCCGCAGTCGCGACCTCGGTCGGATCGGTGCGAATCGATTCCTCGCTCTACGAGGCAACGGTTGCCGACGCTCAACTTCACTTGACCCGAACGGAGTTCGGTGTCTTACGTGCGCTGGTACAGGCATCACCGGCAACCCTTTCCCGCCAGGCACTGCTCGAGGCCGTCTGGGGCTACGACTATCTCGGCGACTCGCGTCTCGTCGACATGCAGATCTACCGACTTCGTCAAAAACTGGAATCCCACGGGTTGAAGGAAAAACTGCTGACGGTGCGCGGGGTTGGATTCAGACTCATTCCGTAGATGATCACCTTCACACTTCGCAGCAAGACCGTCTTCATGGGTACCGCCGTTGCGGCCTTGTTGTCACTTGCCGCATCGTTGTCCACGTTCTTTCTGTCGCGCGAGTACATGCTGCGCCAACGTGACGAAGTGGCGGTCACCCAGGTTCGTGCTGCTGCGAGGTTGGCGGTATCGACCCTCGCCCGTAGCGACGATCCGTTGGAGGTGTTGCTGTCGGGTGCGCAGCTGTTGCCCGGTGCCCGCGCTGCGTTGTACCAGGACGGATCATGGTTGGTGTCGGGTGTCGGTCTTGCGACGGAGGACATTCCATCCGATCTCATCCGAAGTCTTGAATCGGGCTCGGCGGGTCGACAGCGAGTAAGCATTCGCGATGAGTCGGCGATCGTCGTTGGCTTCCCGATTCAGACCACGAGCGAAACCTGGTTCATCGGGGTGATGTCACAGCAGGAGTTGGAGCGAACCCTCTCGGTGCTTCGCGGAGCGCTCGCAATTGGCGGGCTCCTTGCGATCGTCGGTGGGGGCAGCGTGGGTTGGTGGCTCTCGCGTCGGGTCATGGAGCCGTTGCACGACATCAGTTCGACCGCAGAACAGATTTCCGGAGGCGACCTCACGAAGCGCGCCAAGGAACCTCGGGAGCCGGACCTGGCCAGAATTGCCCAAACCTTCAACGAGATGACCACGTCACTGCGTGCTCGAATCGACAGGGAGGCGCGTTTCGGGGCCGTGGTCAGCCACGAGCTTCGCTCCCCGCTCACGGTAATAAAGGGGGCAGCCGAACTCATCGCGGCCAAACGCGATGAGCTACCGACCAGGGCCCAGCTGGGGAGTGATTTGCTGGGCGAGCGGGTGCACCAGTTCGAACGAATTCTCAACGATCTCATCGAAATGAGTCGATACCAGTCGGGTGGGGTGCAACCCGTGCTGGAAGAGCTGTCGGTGAAGTCGCTCATCGAGACGCTGTGCCATCGAAACGGGCTGGACCCACGAATCACCGAGGTTGAGGATGCGCTCGTGGTGGTGGACGTGAGGAGATTCCAGCAAGTCTTCGAAAACCTGCACCGCAACGCAGAACTGTACGCCGGTGGTCTCGAGGCGATTCGTAGCGAGACGCAGGGGGAGTTCATTGCATTGCACTTCGACGACGCGGGAAGTGGAATCCCGAAAGGCGACTACGAGTACATCTTCGAGCCGTTCGTACGAGGCAACCAACACTCGGCGGTACCCGGCTCCGGCCTCGGATTGTCGATCACCGCAGAGCACGTTCGCATCATGGGTGGGGCCATCATCGTCGGTCGAAGCCCGGAAGGCGGGGCACGCTTCACGATTCGACTTCGCAGAGGGGAGTCGTCGGAATGAATCTGCGAGTGCTGGGATGTGCGGTTTCCGTACTGTTCCTCGTTGGTTGTGGCATTCCGCTGGAATCCACGTCGCGTGAACTACCCGGGTTGGAGGTGGCGGATGTTGCGCCAACGACGACCACCACTTCCATCGTCGAGCCGATCCCCGAGACCACCGCTCCGGCTGCGCGTGGTGCGTTGGTGTACTTCATCCGAGGCGAGGGCATCGTGGTTCGAGCCGTGGTGTTGAGTGCCGGATATGCGGAGACGGAACTACTTCAATTGCTCGTTGACGGCCCGAGCGAAGTCGACCCACGTGGCGAGGTTCGATCCGGGCTCACACAACGCGCCGATCTCGTGGAGGGTTTGGCGTTGGAAGCAGAGACGATTCAAGTCGACCTCAGCCCGTTGTTCGCCGATCTGCCGGGTTCCGAGCAGGTTTTGATTCTCGGACAATTGACGCTGACGCTCCTGGCAAACCTTCGCGCCGACGGCGTGGTGTTTCGCCAGAACGCACAAGTGGTGGCGGTGCCGGATGCCAACGGACAACCGTTGAGTCGTCCCGCCACACGTGCCGACTACATCACGTTGCTGACCCGCGCGTAGGGCCCGTGGCTCGCGAAGTCAGCATCGTCACGCCGGTTCGATCTGGCCACGCGGACCACCTCGCAGAAGCCTGGGAGTCCGTTCGTGGACAACGTGTGCCATCGGGTTGGTTCGTTCGTTGGTACGTGCAGGAAGACGGACCAATCTCACCGGTTCGCGACTTCGTCGCGTCGCTGGATTCGGCGCAAGCAGAGTACGCGGCCTCAGGCGTCGCCGGAGGTGCTGCAGAGGCGCGAAACCTGGCGTTGGCGCGAAGCGATGGCGAGGTGGTGATGCTGCTCGACGCCGACGATCAACTCGCGCTGGGAGCCGTCGAGCGAGTGCTCACGAGCCTGGACTTCGGACACATGTGGTGTGGATTCGCGGCAGTGGACCAGCGCGGAGGCTGCCTCCACGCTCGCGACGGTAGGTATTCCGTGCGGCTCGATTCCAGCGGTGTGGTCGTCGGAGACGCGAAAGCCTTCGACGCATCGGATTGGATGGGGGAAGTTCCCCGCGGTTCGCTGCACACGTGTTGGGACACCTACGGGGTGTTGCCATTCCACCCGACGACGTTTTCCACGTACACGCGCTGGATCTGGGAAGTTGGCGGTTGGCCCGGGTTGTCACGCGACGAAGACACCGCGCTGATTCTTGCCATCTCCGACTCCCATGCCGGGATGGTGAGTAGTGAAGTGAACGTGCACTATCGACGACATCGAGAGCAAACATCGCGACAAGTGCCGCCGTTGACGGAGCGAATCCGATTCATCACCCGCAGGCGTAGATGAGTGGTGCCCCCCCTCGGATTCGAACCGAGGACCTGCGGATTAAGAGTCCGATGCTCTAACCAACTGAGCTAGAGGGGCATCAATATGAAAATTGCAACGCCAGAGCCTAACTCGCACCACCGATGCAAGCCCAATTCGCGCACGCAATGCACGCACGTGTGAACGCTGATGCGTAGGAAACGCGCATCGGTGATGCACGCCTTGGGGTGGACGACGGGGCTCGAACCCGCGACCTCCAGGACCACAACCTGGCGCTCTAGCCAACTGAGCTACGCCCACCAAGGACCCTTCAGTCTGCCATGGGTAGACTGGGGGCACACACCTGTTTGGAGTTGATAACCATGCCAGCGGCCGACAAGACGCTGACGCAATCCTTAGTTACCCGGGCGAAGGAAATTACCGCCCGCGAACTTCAGGTCTACGCCCAGCGCACCAAGGGATCTCAGGCGGCAAATGCCCGAGCCCGCAAGTCTCTTCCTCTCGGGGTGCCCTCGAGCTTCCAGGACTACGACCCGTACCCCATCGTGCTTGCGCGCGCCCAGGAGTACTGGTCGGTCGACGTCGACGGCAACCGCTACGTGGACTACAACATGGGGTTTGGCGCCCTGTTTGCGGGGCATATGCACCCTGCGGTGCGCAAGGCCGTGTCGGCCCAATTGGATGACGGCAGCCTCTTCGTTACCCCGTGCCCCAGCAACGCGGAGGTGGCCGAACTGCTGGCCGCTCGGTACGGTTTCCCGCTCTGGCGCTTCACCAATTCGGGCACCGAAGCCACCATGGACGCCCTGCGGATAGCCCGCGCGGCAACGGGTCGCGACAAGATCGTCAAGGTGGAGGGCGGCTACCACGGTCACCACGACGAAGTAATGGTGTCGATGAAACCCTCCCTGGATGCCGCCGGTCCGGCGGATGCCCCGAATTCGGTGGCAGCGTCCGCAGGCATCACCAAGGGCGTGGTCGGTGACACGCTCGTGATTCCCTACAACGACCCAGAGGCGCTCGAACGGGTGCTTCGCGCAGGTGACGTTGCCGCATTCATCGTGGAGCCCGTCATGCAGAACATCGGCATTTGTCTGCCGACCGACGGTTACCTGCAGGCGGTTCGCGAGATCACGCAGAAGTACGGAACGCTCCTGGTGTTCGACGAAGTGAAGACCGGCATCACTGCTGGCTGGTCGGGTGCCGCCGGAGCACTCGGTGTGGAGCCCGACCTCGTGGCGCTCGCAAAGTCCATCGGTGGTGGCCTGCCACTCGGCGCGTTCGGCGGCAAGCGTGAGTACATGGACGAGATCACCAACCGCCGCGTGGTTCACCTCGGCACCTACAACGGCAATCCGTTGTGCATGGCTGCTGCCAAGGCCGTACTCACCGAGATATGCACACCGGACACGACCCGCGAAGTGATTGCACGCAATCATTCGCTGGTGGAGGCATGTCGCTCGGTGGTGGCGCAACACGGCTTGCCGGCCAACGTGGTGGAATTCGGTGCAAAAGGTTGCGTTACCTGGTCGCCCGAACCGATCAAGAACTATCGCGATTACAAGGCCACCGATTTCGACCTCGCCTTTGCGCAATGGATGCACGGCATCAATCGAGGCATTCTCTTGCCGCCAGGTTTGGACGAACAATGGCTCATCTCCGTGATGCATACCGACGAGGCAGCGATGACGTACGCAGGCGTGTTCGCCGACTTCGTCGAAGAACTCGTTCGCTGACGCCGGTGCCAAGCGATTACTGATGCCATCGCCGTCCGGCTCACCCTCGCGAGCACCATCACTCGCCGCAATGCTGTGGCGCGGCGTGTTTCGGCGCTGTCCGAATTGCGGAAATCGTCGGGCATTCTTTACGCGGTGGTTCGTGCGACGCGAACGTTGTGCGGGATGTGGTGTGCGGTGGGAACGCAACTACGAGGGCTTCATGCTCGGGGCGATGGCCATCAGCTTCATCACCACGGGCGGATCGCTCCTCATCACGATGGGTATCGGGGTGACCATCACCTATCCCAACGTGGCGCTCGTGCCGGTGTTGGCGAGCACCGTGCTGGTCACCGTGCTGGTCGGGGTGGGTGGTTATCCGATCTCATATACGTTGTGGCAGGCCATCGACTTGTACCTGCGTCCGCTCACGGAAGACGACGGCGAGGAGCAGGCCCGCACGGTTGCGGGGTAAGCCTTGGCCGCTGGCTCCGCGCGCGGGCTCTACGTGCGGATGGTGTAACCGGCGTCTTCGACCGCTGCCGTTGCCAGCGACAGGGAAAGAGTGTCGGTGCTGGTGACCGTGGCGGTCTTGTCTTCGAGCGACACCGTCACGGACCGCACGCCATCAAGACCGGTCAGGGCTTCGGTGACGTGGCGCACGCAGTTTTGGCAACTCATGCCTTCAATCTGGAGAACCGTGGTGGCCATGGGGCGCACACTACCCCGCGGCTCACGCTGTGCCCGCTGGACGGACCGGGACGGCCTCGCAGGTCGGGCCCAGGGCGGGCTCTCAGGAGGGGCCGAGGGCGGGCCCAACTGGCACCCTGCCCATAGAGTGCTTGACCGAACAGGTGTTCGTAGGTAAGGTCGAGTCCGTTCCTGGTGGCTCATGCACACAGCAGTGGGAACGAGCTACCACATAGCACCCCATCCCTACGGTGCAACGTTCCCCATCCAACAATGAAAGGACATCAGCAATGAGCTTCGAAAAGAAGGAAAAGGCCCCGAAATCCACCGACAAAGTGGTGGAACGCCCATCAGAGAAGAAGGCGAAACCGTCGGTTGAGGGCGACCGTGCCCGGGCCAGCGAGCGAGCCAAAGCACTCGAAGCCGCGTTGGGACAAATCGACAAGCAGTTCGGCGCAGGGTCGGTCATGCGCATGGGCGAGAAGGAAACCATGTCGATCGAGGCGGTATCCACCGGTGCGCTGGCACTCGATATCGCCCTCGGCGTCGGCGGTGTGCCCGCGGGCGCGTGGTGGAAATCTTCGGTCCGGAGTCGTCGGGTAAGTCCACGCTCGCGATGCACATCGTTGCCGAGGCGCAGCGCAACGGCGGTATTTGTGCATACGTCGATGCCGAGCACGCACTCGACCCGATTTACGCAGCCGCCATCGGCGTCGACACCGACAATTTGCTCATCTCCCAGCCCGACACCGGCGAACAGGCACTGGAAATCGTCGACATGCTGGTGCGATCCAGTGCCGTCGATGTCGTGGTCATCGACTCGGTGGCCGCGCTCACGCCTCGCGCCGAAATCGAAGGCGAGATGGGTGATAGCCACGTCGGATTGCAGGCGCGTCTGATGAGCCAAGCGCTCCGCAAACTCACCGCCAACCTCAACAAATCCAACACCGTCGCCATCTTCATCAACCAGTTGCGCGAGAAGATCGGCGTCATGTTCGGTTCACCCGAAACCACGCCCGGTGGTCGTGCACTCAAGTTCTACTCGTCGGTTCGTCTCGATATTCGTCGTATCGAATCGATCAAGGACGGCGCCGAAGTAGTGGGTGCTCGTACCCGCGTCAAGGTGGTGAAGAACAAGGTGGCTCCGCCATTCCGTCAGGCCGAGTTCGACATCACCTATGGAAAGGGCATCAGTCGCGAAGGCTCGGTGTTGGACCTTGCAGTGGAAATGGGCATCGCGAAGAAGTCCGGTGCCTGGTTCACCTACGACGGTGAGCAGCTCGGTCAGGGTCGTGAGAATTCCAAGCAGTTCCTCATCGACAACCCCGACGTGATGATGCAAATGTCGGCTCGTGTCCGCGACAAAGCCATGGCATTGCCGGCGCCAGAGGAGACAGCGGGTTTCACCAAGGGCGACGAAGAACCGATCGACCTGGCGTAGCCAACTTCGCTCGGGTGTTGCGGTGCGGTTGACGCCGCAACACCCGCAGTGCCTGTGCGGGTGTTGCCCACGGGCGGCACCCGCACGATTGGCCTCTCAGTAGCCTTCAACGTGCTGTGACTCGTCGATACGTGGTGCGCACGTTCGGCTGCCAGATGAACGAGCACGACTCGGAGCGCATCGCCGGCTTGCTCGAACACGATGGGCTCGAACCCGTGACGGACGAGAACGACGCCGACGTGGTGGTGCTCAATACCTGTTGCATTCGCGAAAATGCCGATATGAAGCTGTACGGGTCGCTCGGCACGCTGAAGAAGTGGAAGGATGCCGGTCCGGCCCGCCAAATCGTGGTGGCCGGGTGTTTGGCCCAGAAGGATCGTGAAACGGTGCGTGAGCGTGCACCGTGGGTGGATGTGGTGCTCGGCACCCACAACGTGCACCGCACGGTGGACCTCCTGCACCACGCTCAGTCCTCGGGTGCCATCACCGAGATTCTCGACGAAGCGGTGGTGGACGATTACGCGTTGTTCCCGTCGGCCTTGCCGGTGCGGCGCGAAACTTCCTATCGCAGTTGGGTCACCATCCAGATCGGATGCGACAACACCTGCGCGTATTGCATCGTGCCCGCCGTGCGCGGCAAGGAGATAAGTCGGCCCTTCGACGCGATTCTCGACGAGGTTCGTTCGTTGGCGGCGAGTGGTGTGAGTGAAATCTTCCTCCTCGGTCAGAACGTCAACTCGTACGGTCGCGACCTCTCGCTGGCCAGCCGTCGTGCCGGCGATGGGTCCGTTCGGGTGGCGCCGCAATTTGCCGCGCTCCTTCGTGCGGTGGGTGACGTTCCCGGGGTGAAGCGGGTTCGCTACATGAGTCCTCACCCCAAGGACATGCGCGAGGACACGTTGTTGGCCATGGCCGAAACACCGGCGGTGTGCGAGCACCTGCATTACCCGTTGCAGTCCGGAAGCGACCGCATGTTGGCGGCGATGCACCGCGGATACGACGCCGAGCGCTACTTGGGTCGGCTTGCGGAGGCTCGTCGCACCATTACCGACCTGGCCGTCACCACCGACGTGATCGTCGGTTTCCCGGGTGAAACCGAACAGGATTTCGTGCGAACCATGGAGGTTGCCGCCGCAGCCGAATTCGACTCTGCCTACACCTTCATCTTCTCGCCTCCGGCACCGAGGCGGCCGACATGGTTGACCAGATTCTGCGATCCCGCCGGTGGTGGGCGAGCGCTACGAACGGTTGAAGGCGGTGCTCGATCGCAGCGCGGTGCGCAAACACCGTGAACGTATCGGCCGCATCGAAGAGGTGGTGGTGGAGGGAACCAGCAAACGAAATCCGGACCACCTCACGGGTCGCACGCGGCAGAACAAGCTCGTACATTTTTCATCCGACGAAAAACTGCGTCTCGGTACCTATGCCCGGGTGGAAATCACCGATGCCGCCCGGTTCCATCTGGCGGGTCGATTGCTGGACGTGACCGCGTTGCCAACGCATCGCACGCGACTGACCGTCGCGTCGGCGTAAGCATGCGCGAAGTAGCCATCGTTGCGCCCACCGCCAGTGGCAAGAGTGACGTGGCGATGGCGGTCGCCCGACAATCCGGCGCACACATCGTCGCGGTGGACGCCATGCAGGTGTATCGCGGTATGGACATCGGCACCGCGAAACCCACCAAGACCGACCAGTCCGAGGTTCGTCACCACTGCATCGACCTCGTGGAACCCACCGCCCGTTTCACGGTGGCCGAGTACAAGGTGCACGCGCAGCGGGCGCGCGAAGAGATTGCAGCGTCCGGGGCACCGACGGTGTTCGTGGCCGGAACCGGGCTGTATCTCACTGCGGTGATGGATGATCTGCAGTTGCCCGGCGAGTGGCCCGAGGTTCGGTCCGAGCTTCAGGCCGAATCCGACGTTGCGGTCCTGTTCGCCCGGCTACGCGACCTCGACCCGGTGGCGGCCTCTCGAACCGACAAATCCAATCGTCGCCGTATCGAACGGGCACTCGAGGTGTGTATCGGCAGTGGCAGGCCATTTTCATCGTTCGGACCCGGCACGGGTGCGTATCCGCCCAGTGACGTCCGGCAAGTCGGCATGTGCTGGCCGCGTGAGACGCTTTCTCACCGCATCGAGCGGCGCGTACACGCCATGATGAACGCCGGCTTCCTCGACGAGGTGCGTGGTTTGGTGAGCGCTGGAGAGCTCTCGCGGGAGGCTCGACAAGCGCTTGGATACCGGGAGCTCCTTGGCCATCTGGCCGGAGAGACGTCACTCGACGAGGCGGTCCGAGACATCGTGCTCCATACGCGACAGTTTGCGGTGCGTCAAGAGCGGTGGTTTCGTCGTGATCCGCGAATCCACTGGGTGACGGTGGAGAGCGACCCCGTGGCCGAGGTGACACCACACGTTCTGGCGCTCCTGCGATAGGCATACGGGAGAGGAAATCGCCGTGAGAGTCCACAAATTCGACGCCTGGGGCAACGACTTCCTCGTGCTCGACATGGCCGACGTGCGCTCGCAGGGCGATGCCACCGGCCCGATTTTTCGCGATCCGTCACTGATCAACTGGTCCGCTGCCGCACGTGCCTGGTGCGATCGGTCGGTAGGGGTCGGTGCCGATGGATTGTTGTTGCTCGAGCGGATCGACGATGTCAACGCTCGAATGCGCCTGTTCAACAGCGATGGCTCCGCGGCGGAGATGAGTGGCAACGGTGCCCGATGCTTCGCGCATGCGTTGTTCCGCAGCGACGTGGCTCGCGGCGAGCGCGTGTATCGCTTGCACACCGATGCCGGAATTCGCGAGGTGACCGTCGGCGAGCGTGACGCAGACACGGTGGTTGCCAGTGTCGACATGGGGGAGATCGCACCGCTCTCCCCGCCACAGGGTTGGGCCGAGATCGGCACCCATCCCGACCGCCCGGTGATGCACCTGACGGTGGGCAACCCGCACAGCGTGGTGGGCGTGGAGGACGTGGACGACGTCGATCTGTTGTCACTCGGTCGCATGGTTCCGCAAGTGAACCTCGAAGTGATAGCACCAGGCCCCGAGCAACACGCCATCACCATGCGCGTGCACGAGCGCGGCGCCGGCATCACCCGAGCCTGCGGTACCGGCGCGTGTGCCAGTGCATGGGCGGCCCTGTCGTGGGGACTCGTGCCGCAGGGTGGTGAACGCACCGAGGTGCTCGTGCACATGCCGGGTGGCGACGCAATCGTCACCGTGCATGCCCCGACCCGCGGCAGGGTCACGCTCACCGGACCGGCACGGCATGTCGGGGCCTACGAGGTTGCGTGGCAGGCCGCGATGGGATCGGCATCGTGATCACGGTGCCCGCAGCGAATCGCGCCGAAGCGATACTCGAATGAGCACGCCGTATCAGGAGGCGCTGGGCCGCACGCTCATCGAGCGCACGATTCGGGAAAAGATCGTCCTCGTAGGTGTGACGCTGGATGATCGGGACGACGAACAAACCCAGGAAAGCCTCGACGAACTGGAGCGCCTGGTGGATACCGCGGGTGCGGATGTGGTGGCGCGGCTCACGCAACGTCGCCACGCGCCGGACCCCGCCTCGTACATCGGCAAGGGGAAGGTGGAGGAACTGAAGGCCACGTGTCTTGCCTTGGATGCCGACACGGTGGTGTTTGACAACGAGTTGTCGCCTGCTCAACAGTTCAACCTGGAAAAAACGCTCGGGCGCACCGCGATCGACCGCACGGCGGTAATCCTCGACATTTTCGCCCAGAACAGCCACACGCTGGAGGGCAAGGCTCAAGTGGAGTTGGCGCTGATGCGTTATCGCCTGCCACGAATTCGTCGTGGTGCCAGCGCCGGACTCACGCAGCAGGGCGGTGGTATCGGCACGCGTGGTCCGGGTGAAACGAAGTTGGAGACCGATCGCCGGCGTATCAACGATCGCATCGCCAAGTTGGAGCGCGAATTGCGCGAACTACAACGCACGCGCGACGAGCAACGCAAGGGCCGTTCGCGCAGCGGCTTGGCCAACGTCACCATCGTGGGATACACCAACGCCGGTAAGTCCACACTGTTGAATCGCTTGACCGATGCCGGCGTGCTGGTGGAGAACCGCTTGTTCGCCACGCTCGACCCCACCACGCGGCGTCTCTCGCTTCCGGGTGGAGAGCCGGTGTTGCTCACCGACACCGTCGGTTTCATTCGACGACTTCCCCACACCCTGGTGGAATCGTTCAAGAGCACGCTCGAAGTTGCCACCCGCAGCGATCTGTTGCTGCACGTGGTGGATGCCAGTGCCGTCGACCCGGACGGGCAGATTGCGGCGGTTCGCGAGGTGCTCGGTGAAATTGCTGCCGACAGGGTGCCGGAGCTGTTGGTGTTCAACAAGTGCGATGCCGATCACGAGGCAGCCAAGCGGTTGGTGTACGACAACCCCGGCTCGGTGGCCATCTCCGCGGCAACGGGCGAAGGCATCGACGACCTGTTGCGAACCATCGGCGATCGTGTTCGATCGCTCACCGCAGTGGTGGAGTTGCTGGTGCCGTATGAACGGGGCGACGTGATGGCGTCGCTTCACCGTGAGGGTGAAGTGGTGTCCACGTCACACGAGGATGCTGGTATTCGGGTGCGAGCCCGACTCGCCGATGCCGCCCGCGGCCGCCTGACAGAATTTGTCGTCCAATGATTTCTCCAGCCATCAGCCAACTGCTCGTATGACCGCCACGCCGTTCGTTCCGCCCCCGTACCCGTACGACCGTCTCGACGCCTTGGCCAAGATTGCGGCAACGCACGACGGCGGTGTCATCGACCTGTCGATCGGCACACCGTGCGACCCACCCACGGCTGCAGTCGTCGCGGCACTCTCGTCGTCGGGCGCGGAGCGAGGGTATCCCGCCAGCATCGGTTCCGAGCCGCTTCGCACGGCAGCCCGCGCGTGGATGCAGCGCAGGTTCGGAATCGAGGTACCACTCGGACAGGTCGCTGCGTGCGTCGGCTCCAAGGAGTTCGTCGCCACCACGCCGCACTATCTGAAGCTTCGTCGACCCGACCGCGACACCGTGCTGTTTCCGGCCGTTGCCTATCCCACGTACGAGATGGGTGCAACGCTCGCCGGGTGCCGGGCCGTGGCGGTTCCGATGAATTCCGGTGGTGGTCTTGATCTTTCGGCAATCAGTGCGCACGACGCCGCACGTGCGCTGATGTTGTG
>JAYQSR010000019.1:0-62313 GCA_038146945.1 Ilumatobacteraceae bacterium | reverse complement strand
CTCGCCTCATCGATCAGTCGGTGCCGTCACGGCCGACCGTGGCTCTTCCCTCGCCGGATGCGCCGAACATCGTGCTGATCCTGCTCGATGACGTGGGATTCGGAACCTGCGAAACCTTCGGTGGCCCGGTGCCGACGCCGGCACTCGATCGCGTGGCGGCCAACGGTGTGCGATTCAATCAATTTCATACCACGGCGTTGTGCTCGCCGACCCGCGCTGCGATGTTGACGGGCAGAAACCACCACGCGGTGCACATGGGCAACATTCCAGAGGGCGCCAGTGCGTTTCCCGGTTACGACTGCATCATCCCCAAGGAAGCCGCCACGTTCGTGGAGATTCTGCGCCAGTACGGGTATTCCACCGGCGCGTTCGGTAAGTGGCACGTCACGCCCGCGCACGAGCAGTCGCTCTCCGGGCCGTTCGATCGCTGGCCGACCGGGCTCGGATTCGAACGCTTCTACGGAATCCTCAGTGCAGAAGCGAGCCAGTACGAACCGCCGATGTTCGACCAAACCACACCGGTGATGCCGTACGAGGGACGCGACGACTACCACATGAGCGAGGACATCACCGAGCGAGCCATCGACTGGATTCGACTCCAGCGAACCTCGAACCCGCATCGGCCGTTCTTTGCGTACCTCGCCACGGGCGCGATGCACTGTCCGCACCACGTTTGGCCGTCGTACATCGAACGTTTCAAGGGTCAATTCGACGACGGTTGGGACGCCTTGCGTGAGCGCGTGTATCGACGCCAGTTGGAAATGGGGGTGATTCCTGCCGGCACCACGTTGACGCCTCGCCCCGCGGAGGTGCCATCGTGGGATGAGTACCCCGACAAGTACAAGCCGGTTGCCTCCCGCCTCATGGAGGTGTTCGCCGGTTTCATGGCCCACACTGACGAGCAAGTCGGGCGGTTGCTGGACTCGCTCGACGCGATGGGCGTCACCGACGACACGTTGTTCATCTACATCACTGGCGACAACGGCGCTTCCGCAGAAGGCACGGTGCACGGAGCGTGGAGCGCACCATCGTTCCAGAACGGACTTCCCGAGGATCCCGAGTGGCTCCTTGCGCACATTGACGACTTCGGCACGGCACGCTGCGAAAACCACTACAACCTCGCCTGGGCGTGGGCGCTCGATGCTCCGTTCCAATGGATGAAGCAGGTGGCATCGCATTTCGGTGGAACTCGCAATGCCATGGCCGTGCAGTGGCCGAAGCGCATCGTCGACAAAGGCGCGCTACGGAGCAACTTCCATCACATCACCGACATCTTTCCCACGGTGCTCGAAGCCGCAGGAATCGAGGCACCAATACGTCAATGGTCTGGCGCAGATGCCGATCGACGGGGTGTCGATGTTGCCGACGATGACGTCGGCAAGTGCGCCCGAAACCCACAACACGCAATACTTCGAGATGTTCGGCAATCGGGCGATCTACCACGACGGCTGGATCGCATCGTGCTTCCACGGGCGAGTTCCTGGAAGCGATTCGACACCGTCCCCTTCGACGGCCCACAAGAGAAGTGGGAGTTGTACGACATTCGGAACGACTTCTCACAGGGCAACGATCTATCGCAGGTGCATCCGGAGAAGTTGCAGGAACTGCAGCAGTTGTTCGACGAAGAAGCGCGGCGCAACAACGTGTACCCGCTGAAGGAGCCGATCCAGGGATTCGGGCCCGCGTTTGCGGTACCCGACTCGCTTGGTGGTCTCACCAAGATGACCTACACCACCGTGAACATCCGCATGCCCGAGCGCTCGGTGGTGAACCCTGAAGAACTGTTCGTTCCGAATCACCGCCGAGATCGATGTGCCTGAGTCCGGATGCGAGGGGGTCATTGTCGCGCAAGGCGGCAACATGGCCGGCTGGTCGCTGTACGTAGGAGGGGATGGCAGGCCCCGATACCACTACAACTGGTTCGGACACGAACACTCGGTGGCGGTGTCGTCCGAGAAGTTGTCGCCAGGCCGCCACACGGTGGTGGTCGACCATGCCTACGACGGTGGTTTTGGGGCCGGTGGCGACTCGGTGATGAGCATCGATGGAAAGCCGGTTGGTCATGTTCGAATCGAGCGGTCGGTGCCGGTCATCTTTTCCATTAGTGGTGAAACCTTCGATGTTGGTCTCGACAGCGGGGCAGCAGTTGGTGATTATCCGCACATCTACCGATTTACCGGCCAGATCCATGGCATCACCCTGGAACGATTGAGCGAACCATCCGCTGCCGTTCGGGAGTTGATCGCCGACGCCGAGTTTCGCGCCAGCCTGGCCGTGCAGTAGGCGGTCGGCTGACCCCCTCGCTGTGTAACGACTTTGTTACCAACCAACCGGTTCGGGGTGGGACAGAGGCGGGTCGTGTTACCGTTCGAGCATCGTTGCGGGCCATGTGGTGGTCCTTGACGCTGCGTCGGGGCACGCACTGTCCCTACACAACACAAATGGGGGAATGCACTCATGAAATTCAGTGGCTCGCGCGTACGAAAGCGCGTCCTAGGAATCGTCGCTGTATCGACGATCGTCTTGGCGGCCTGTGGCGGAAGCGATGACGCTGCCGACACGTCGACCGAGACGACGGCTGCAGCAGAAGAAGTGGAATTGTCGGCAACGGAAGGTGGCATTCTCGCAGCAGTGCAAGAGCGCGGCGTTCTACGTTGTGGCGTGTCGGGAGCGGCAGTCGCCTTCTCGTACACCCAGGCCGATGGTTCGATGCAGGGTATCGATGCCGACTACTGCCGAGCAGTAGCCGCAGCGGTGCTCGGTGACGCAAATGCCGTCGAGTTCGTCTCGCTGACTGCTGCAGAGCGCTTCACAGCCGTGCAGACCGGCGCAGTTGACGTGCTCATGCGCAACACCACCTGGACCCAGAGCCGTGACAGCGACGTGGGCATGGACTTCGGTCCCACCACGTACTACGACGGTCAGCAGTTGATGGGTCGCGCAAGCGACGGGTTTCACCTCAGGCATCGAGGCAGACGAGATCGACGGAGCCATGGTGTGCACCAACGCCGGTACGACCACGGAGACCAACATCTCCGAACTGGCATCCGAACTGGGCATCACCATCACCCTCACCACGTTCGAGGACTACGACCAGGTCACGGAGGCGTTCATCGCCGGTACGTGTGACGTCATCACCACCGACGGTTCGGGCCTCGTGGGACGCAAGTCCGTTCAGCAGCCAGCCGGCGAGGAGTGGGTCATCTTCCCCGCCACGCCGATCTCCAAGGAACCGCTCGGCCCCGTGTACGGCCAGAACGACTCCCAGTGGGCTGACGTCATCAACTGGACCGTCTACGTAACGCTCATCGCCGACGAATCCGGGGTTGCCTCGGGTGACGTCGATGCAGCGCTTGCCGGTGATTTCGGACCGGAGATGGTCCGTCTCATGGGCGGCGAAGGTGAACTGCAGTCCGTCATGGGTCTGTCGGCTGACGCGTTCTACAACGTGATTTCCCAGGTGGGCAACTACCAGGAAATCTGGGACCGTAACCTCACCCCGGTGGGACTCGTGCGCACTGGCTCGGCCAACGCATTGTGGACCGACGGTGGCTTGATGTACGCCCCGCCGGCTCGCTGAGCTTCGGCGACACTCTTTACGGAGAGCGTCGCTCTGGCCGGGTCTTCGGATCCGACCGGGGCGGCGCTCTTCCCGTACTCGGCAACGCTCGCGAGGCGGGCACGCAGAGCGCGAGATACAACTTGTGACATACATTGACTTGGTACATGGGTCGGGAGGGCTCGGGCAACGGTGACGTCCACAACGCGCGCAACTTCCCTCGCGGCTGACAGTCAGCGCCGCCCACCCTTCTGGCGGAATACCACGTTGCTCAAGTGGACCGTTCAAGTCGCCGTGCTTCTCACGGTGTTGGCTGCGTTCTGGTTCCTCATCACGCAGGCCCGCAGCAACCTCTCCGCCAGGGGAATTCCCGTTGGGTACGACTGGCTCGACGATCCGGCCAACTTCCAACTTGGGGAAGGCATACAAACCGTCGACTCTCCCGAACGTCGACTCACGATGAGCCGCGCCTTGTGGGTGGGTATGGCAAACACCTTCCGCGTGGCGATCGCCGGAATCATCTTTGCGACGATCATCGGTGTGATCGTCGGCGTATCGCGCCTCTCGAAGAACTACGTTGCGCGTCGCGCCTCCTCCGTCTACGTGGAGATGTTGCGAAACGTGCCGATCCTCGTGCAGATCATCCTGTGGTTGGCGATCCTCGGTTCGATCGGCGCCCTCACTCCCGACACCGGCCCGATCAAGGGCTGGGTGATCGTGTCGCAGAAGGGCATCTCCATTCCTCGTGTGTTCCTGGCCGATGGCTTCTATCAGTTCCTTTCCCTGTTTCTCCTGCTGTTCCTCGGCATCTGGTTCGTTCGGCGACGCCTAGTGGCCCGTCAAGAACGACGCGGCGGAAACCAGCACGTAGGTTCGATCACCACCGCACTCGTCGTTGCTGCGCTCGTGGTGAGCTGGTTTGCAAATGCACCGATGGCATTTCTTCGCGGAGTCTTTGCGTCATTGGAGAGTGCCTGGGGTTTGATTCCGCAGGTTGCCGTGCAGGTTGGACTCGCTGGGTTGGCCGTTGGGGTGGGGGCCATGCGCGTGCGGGCATTCCTGCGCAGTCGCCGCACACCGGCGGGTATGGCAAAACTCACCGATGACGACTGGTTCCGACTGGTGTTCATGGCGCTGGTTGCCGTGGTGGCGGCGTTCATCGTGTTGCGAGTGTGGCCCGGACTCTCGAGCTGGATCATCAACTCCGGTCGCGATTTCTTCGGGTTGCTGAGCGACAAATTCGGTGACGGAAGGGGCACGCGCCCGCTTGACGCGATGCGGCCCACACTGGCGACTGGTCGGTTCGTCAACTACGGCACTACCGGTCTGACGATGACCGTATTTTATGCGTCGCTGTTCTTCGGATTGGTGTTCTACACCTCGGCGTTCATCGCCGAGGTGGTGCGAGGTGGCATTCTCGCCGTGCCGACGGGTCAGGGTGAGGCGGCGGCGGCGCTTGGCCTCAGCCGCGGTCAGGCGCTGCGCAAGGTGATCCTTCCGCAGGCGTTTCGAGTGATCATGCCGCCACTCGGCAACCAGTACCTCAACCTCACCAAGAACACCTCGCTGGGTATCGCCGTGGGATTCTCGGAGATCGTCCAGGTTGGACAAACCGTGTACAACAAGAATTCCCAGACGCTGGCGGTGTTCAGCATCTACATGATGTTCTTCCTTGCCTGTTCGCTCACGATTTCTTCGATCGTCAACTACATCAACCGCCGACTCGCAATCGTGGAGCGATGACGTGAACACTCGGAACACCCCCGTGCGATGGGTTCGAGAAAATCTGTTCTCGTCGGTTGGCAACTCCGCACAGACCGTGGTCTTTTCGTTGGTCATCCTCGGACTGCTGCGGTGGCTACTCGGCCAGGCATTCGCCGAGGAATCAAATTGGGAGTCGGTCGCTACGAACCTTCGTCTGCTGATGGCCTACAACTACCCGACGGGTCAGTTCGTTCGCATCTGGGTGTCGGCCGGTGCGCTCTTCTTCGCTGCGGGCTTGTCGTTCGCGACGTGGAACGTGAGACCAACTATCGGTCTCCGGCGCCTCTTGACGACGCTGGTCGGGTTTGGATGCTTTGCGCTGATCTGCGGCTCGTTACACCGGACACGACGCCGACAGTCGTGCGCACCAGCATGTTCGTGATCGGCGGCGTGCTCGTGGCGGGTGGGCTGGCTGCGGGACGCCTGGTACCTCGGGCAGGGGAGCGCAGTGTTGGCTTCGGTCGTCTGCTCGTGGCGGTCTCCGGACTCGCGATGGCAGTGGTGTGGTTGGTTCCGTTCGGTAGACACTCGTTCATCGACGGAGCGATTGCGGTGGAACGAGGCGTCACCATCGCATCGAGCACCAAGATGCCGTGGACGGTGCTGTTTGCATCGTTCTGGTCACCACCTTCTTTGCGGGTCGTGCCGTTGCGGTTCGCATTCGCCAACAATTGAAGATCATGCTCATCGCCTGGTGGGTGGTCGGCCCGGCATTCGTGTTGTTTCTCGTGTTGCGCGACCCTGCCTTTGATTGGTTGCGAATCTGGTCGGTGGACGTGCCGATTGCTGCGGCCTTCGCGCTCGGTGGTGGCGCCGTGCTCTACGTGCTTGCACGACCCGGTCGCGAGGATCTGGCCCGGGTGGTGGGAGCGCTTCTGGTGGGTTTTGCACTCCTGCACTGGGTGGCCGGCTTCTTCGGCTGGTACGGGATGTTGCAGAAGGTGCGAATCAGTTTCGCGTTGGTTCGCAATCGCGGCGCTGCTGGTGCCCACGTTCGCCGGCGAGAGAAGGGCCCGGCTACGACTCTCGGCTGGATGGATCGGACTCATGGTGGTATTGCACTGGTTGATCACCGCGATCAACACGCCATCCACGCTCGTGATCAGTGCTCCACCGTTCATCGGTGGGCTGGTGCTCACCATCACGATCGCGTACTACGTGATGCTCGCTTCCTTCCCGCTAGGCGTGGTGTTGTCGCTGGCGCGAACGTCGAAACTGCCGATCTTCCGGGTGCTGTCGACGGGCTTCGTCGAGGTGGTGCGCGGTGTTCCGCTCATCACGGTGTTGTTCTTCTTCTCCATCATGTTGCCGCTGTTCCTTCCCCGCGGCATGGGCATCAGCGACCTGGCGGCGGTGTTCACCGGTTACACACTGTTCTCCGCCGCGTACATGGCCGAAAACTTGCGCGGTGGCCTGCAGAGCGTGCGCAGGGGACAGTTCGACGCCTCCGACGCGCTTGGGCTCACCACGGTGCAGCGAACCGTGTTCATCGTGTTGCCGCAGGCGCTCGTGTCTGATTCCCGAACCTCGTCGGTCAAGCGATCGCCACGTTCAAGGAAACGTCGCTGATCGCCATCGTCGGTGGGTTCGACATCCTGCGGATCGCGAATTCCACCATTCCGAATCAGCCCGATTTTCTCGGGCAGAAGCGCCCGGCGCTGCTGTTCATCTCGCTCGTCTACTTCGTCTTCGCGTATATTCCATGTCCAAATCGGCGCAACCTCGAGAAAAAACTCGAAGCGGGGGCCGCGTTCGATAACCAACCGTTCAGACCAGCAATCATCATGAGCATCGCCGATCAGTCACTCACCGACGGAATGGCCTCGCGCCGCGACATGATCGTGTGCCGTGGCGTGAAGAAGTGGTTCGGCGACTTCCAGGCGCTGCGCCGGCGTGGATCTCACGGTGAAGGACCGCGAGGTCATGGTGGTGCTCGGCCCGTCGGGTTCGGGCAAGTCGACGCTCATTCGATGCATCAATCGGCTGGAGGCGCACCAGGAGGGATCAATCGTCGTCGACGGCGTGGAGCTCACCAATGACCTGCGCAACATCGAAAAAATCCGCTCGGAAGTGGGCATGGTCTTCCAGCAGTTCAACCTCTTCCCACATCTCACGGTGCTCGACAACATCACCCTCGCCCCCGTGTGGGTGCGCAAGAAGCCCAAGGCGGATGCCTTGGCAAAGGCAATGGAACTTCTCGAGCGGGTGGGTATTCCCGAACAGGCGGCCAAGTTTCCGGGTCAGCTCTCCGGTGGTCAGCAGCAGCGCGTGGCGATCGCGCGGGCGTTGGCGATGGAGCCCAAGATCATGTTGTTCGACGAACCCACATCGGCGCTCGACCCCGAGATGATCAAGGAAGTGCTCGACGTAATGAAGGAACTCGCCAACTCGGGCATGACCATGATCGTGGTGACCCACGAGATGGGCTTTGCCCGCGAAGTTGCCGACCGGCTGGTCTTCATGGAGTCGGGCGAGATCGTGGAGATCGGTACTCCCGACCAGTTCTTCAGCGCTCCACGCGAAGAGCGAACCAAGAAGTTCTTGTCCCAGATTCTCTGACAGTCGACACGATTTCTTTGACGGTCGACACGGTTGGTGGCACCGTAGCGGTTCACTGACCGGCTCGCCGGAAGTTCGCCTAGTTGAGATTCGGGTCGTCCGGGAACTCGCGTACCCAAGTGCGGTGCAGCGGATCTCGTTCGAGCACTCGGCGCCACAACGTTTCGGGCTCGTCGTCGAATGCGTCGTCAGGATGTGCATCGAGCACGTACCAGTGGTCTTCCGCCAACTCGCCATCCAATTGGGCCGCACCCCATCCCGAATATCCGACGAAGAGTCGAAGTGCAGAACACTCGTTTGCGTTCACGGCGTCGCTGTTCAGATCCACGGTGTGCAGACCGCCACCCACCGTGCTGGTCCAGGAACGCTCGTGGTCGTCTGCAAACCGTGCCAGGCCGATGATGGAGTTCTGTTGCACCGGCCCACCCTCAAAAAACACCGAAGGTGCGGAGGTGTGTGCAATCCAATCGTCGAGTGCGGCTTCGATTCCGACCGAGTCCACCTCGGTGGGACGCGAGATGACGAGCCCGAACGCGCCATCGCCGTCGTGCGTCAACATCAGTACGACGGAGCGCTCGAAGTTGGGGTCGTTGAGCGGTGGAGCAGCCACAAGAAGCCGACCCGCCGTGCTCACGGCTAGCAGCTGACGGTGGAGAGCTTGCCCGAATGTACGTCGTAGATTGCGCCACCGACGACGAGAGATTCAGGCAGCAGTTCAAATCCGCGAATTGCGGCGACGTCACTGACGAGCTGGTCCTGCTGGTTGCTCACCGTGGCGAAGTGAATCGACGTGGTGTCCACCCCGCTTCGCTCGGCGATGAGTCGGTGAATGTCGCTCTCGTCGCCCTTGGCCATTCGGCAATCGGTGTGTGGCATCACGAGCACGCGCTCAACACCAAGAAGGTGGGTGGCGAGCACGAGGGTTCGCAAGACGTCCTCGGTAACTCGAGCGCCTGCATTGCGCAAGATCTTCACGTCCCCAGGTTTCATCCCCACGATTGCAAGCGGATCGATACGACTGTCCATGCAGGTGACGATTGCCAGACCCTGACGGGCAAAGCCAGTGAGCCCCGAATCTTGGAAGGCCCCGACGTACTGACCATTGGCCGCAAGGACATCCGAAAAGACGTCAGTTGGGAAGGGGCGAGGGGACGTCACTTCGGCCCCAGACTAGGCCAGGCTCGATCGAGCACCACGGCGCAGCCTTCAAAACGTCATGTGACGTACTGCATAACTATGCAAATGCCTGTATCATCATTCAGGTGGGATTTTCTGGCACGCTGCGCGCTGGTGTGATCGGGGCCTCCGGCTATACCGGCGCCGAGTTGCTCCGCTTGCTGGCGGCGCATCCCACCATCGAGGTGGTGTACGCGACGGGGGATTCACAGGCAGGCAGCCTGGCATCGAGCGTGTATCCGTCGCTGGCGGCCGCGTATCCATCACTGGTGTTCGCCGAGTATGACCCCGCGCAGGCAGCCAGCTGCGACGTGGTGTTCCTGGGATTGCCGCACGAGGCATCGCTCGCATTGGCGCCGCAACTGGTGGACAACGTTCGTTTGGTGGTGGACCTCTCGGCTGCATATCGGCTGAAGGACGCTTCGTTGTATCCGACGTGGTACGGATTCAGCCATGATCAACCAGAGTTGCTTGCCCGTGCCGTGTACGGGTTGCCGGAGTTGTACCGAGACCAACTCGTGGGTGCGCAACTTGTCGCCACGCCGGGGTGCTACGTAACCGCAGCGTCCTTGGCGCTCGCTCCGTTGGTGCAAGCGGGACTCATCGACACAGAGGGGATCATCGTCGACGCCGCGTCGGGGTCTCGGGTGCCGGACGCGTGCCGAAACCCAACACCCACTTCAATGCAGTCAACGAAGACTTCACCGCCTACGGTTTGCTCGACCATCGACACACGCCGGAAATCGAGCAGGTCACGGGTGCGACCGTGCTGTTCACCCCGCATCTGGCCCCGATGAATCGTGGCATCCTCGCAACGTGCTATGCCAAGCCCACAGGATCGACGCCGACGACGCAATCGTTGCTCGCCGCCTTGGCCAAGGCGTATGCCAAGGAGCCGTTCGTGGTCGTGCGGCCTACTTCACCATCGACCAAGGCCACACTCGGATCGAATGCCACGCACATCACCGCACGATACGACGAACGCACGAACACGGTGATGGTCATCTGCGCCATCGACAACCTCACCAAGGGCGCATCAGGTGGGGCAATCCAGGCGGCAAACGTTGCACTGGGAATCTCCGAGACGGCCGGATTGTCGGCGGTTGGTATGTATCCATGATCGAGTCAGGCGCACGGGCGTGAAGATCGCGGCCAGCACGCGAGCGGCGGTATTGAGCGAAGCATTGCCGCACTTGCAGCGTTTCGCGGGCCACGTTGTGGTGGTGAAGTACGGGGGAAACGCCTTGGCCGGGTCGGGCGACGACGCCATGGAGGTGTTCGCACGCGACATTGCGTTGCTCCATGCCGTTGGTATCAAACCCGTGGTGGTGCACGGTGGCGGGCCGCAGATTTCCGCGCTCATGGATCGGTTGGGAAAGCAGGCCACCTTTCACAACGGACTACGTGTGACCGATGCAGAAACCATGGAAATCGTCAGCATGGTGCTGTTGGGAACGGTGAACCCCATGCTCGTGTCGATGATCAATACGGCCGGGGCCGACGCAGCCGGGGTGAGCGGACAGGACATGGGTCTGTTCCACTGCGTGCAACGCGATCCCGCGCTTGGGTTCGTCGGTGACGTCGTCAACGTGAATCCCGCGGCAGTCCAGGGGCTGCTCGACGACGGGGTGGTGCCGGTGGTGGCAACGCTCGGCACGGACGACAAGGGACAGAGCTACAACATCAACGCCGACACGGCCGCCAGTGCGCTCGCGGTCGCGCTCAAGGCCACGAAGATTCTCTTCCTCACCGACATCGCCGGGGTGATGCGGAACCCGAACGATGCCGACTCGCTCATCTCCACCCTCACCCCGGGTGAAGTTGCCGAGTTGCGGGAGTCCGGAGTGATTTCGGGAGGCATGATTCCGAAGGTGGAGAGCTGCCTGGATGCGGTGCGTGGCGGAGTGGGCGCAGCGCACATCTTGGACGGCCGCATGGCGCACGTGACCCTGCTCGAGTTGCTCACCGACGCCGGTGTGGGCACCATGTTCGTCTCCGATTCGGTAGGAGCAAAACCGTGACCGAGTCGGCATCGGCACACACGTTCGCCTCGTCTCCGAGGTTGACCGAAATGGTCGGACAATCGACGAGTCCACATTGTCCGTTCATGCCGGTGTTCGGTGCTCCGCAGGTGATGTTCGTGCGAGGTGAGGGCACGCAACTGTGGGATCTCGACGGCAAGCGGTATCTCGACTTCCTGTCGGGAATCTCGGTTACCTCACTTGGACATTCGCACCCCGAGGTTGCCGACGCCATTGCCGAACAAGCGCACACGTTGCTGCACGTCAGCAATTTCTTCACCAATCCCGTTGCAACGCGCGCAGCCATGCTCGTGGATGAGTTGCTCGGTGGCGGTGGCCAGGTGTTCTTTTGTAACTCGGGTGCCGAGGCCAACGAGGCCGGCATCAAGTTGGCACGAAAGTTCGGTGGACGTGGTCGGTACAAGGTGGTGAGCATGCTCGGCAGCTTTCATGGCCGAACCCTGGCGGCACTGGCTGCCACCGGTCAGCCGGCCAAGCACGAGCCGTTCCAGCCGATGCCGGAAGGTTTCGTGCACGTGCCGTTCGGCGACATTGCGGCGCTCGACGCCGCCGTCGATGGAAGCGTGGCGGCAGTGCTGATCGAGTGCGTTCAAGGAGAGGGTGGCGTGATTCCTGCAACCAGTGAATGGCTGCAACAGGTGCGCACGCTCTGCACCGAGCGTGGTGTGCTGATGCTGATCGACGAGGTACAGACGGGTTTTGCACGCACCGGCGATTGGTTCGCGTTTCAGCACGCAGGGATACGTCCGGACGCGGTGATGATGGCCAAGGCGATGGGCAACGGGATGCCCGTCGGGGCGCTATGGGCTCCCCGCGACATCGCCAAGTTGTTCGTGCCCGGTGATCACGGCAGCACCTACAGTGGAACCGCGCTGGCCACCGCCGCAGTCTGTTCGGTCATCGAGATCATGCGTCGAATCGACGCTCCCCGCTTGGCCCGCGAGAAAGGTGAGCTAATCACCTCACACCTGCAGCGAATTCCCGCGGTCAGGTCGGTACGCGGTCGTGGACTGTTGTTGGGAGTGGGGCTCGGCGAAGGCGTCGATGCCAAGGAGAAACAATCGGCCCTGCTGGAGCGTGGTTTGGTAACCAACGCCGTCACCGCGACGGCGCTGCGCCTCGCACCGCCGATCACCGTTTCGCACGACGAGATCGCAGAAGCGATGCAGATCATGGGGGAGGTACTGGTGTGAGGCACTTTCTCGATACTGCAGACCTCAGTCGAAAGGAACTGGGTCGCGTGTTGGAGTTGGCGTCCCAGCGTCAGGAAGCACTCGGATGGCCACTCGCCGACTACGGGGTGGCACTGATCTTCGAAAAACCGTCGAATCGCACCCGCCAGTCGATGGAGATGGCGGTGGTGCAACTGGGTGGGCACCCGATCTTCACGCGCGGAGAAGAGGTGGGGTTCGATGTGCGTGAATCGGTGGAAGGACATCACCAGGATCATGGCCGGATACCACGCAATGATTGCGGCTCGAGTCATCGATCACGGCGTGCTCGAGCGAATGGCGTCGCTCGATGACGTACCGATCATCAACATGCTGAGCGACAAGTCGCATCCGCTGCAAAGCGTGGCCGATGTGCTCACGATGCGCGAGGAACTCGGCTCGTTGAGTGGATTGACCGTTGCCTGGATCGGTGACTACAACAACGTTGCCCGCTCGCTCGCGGAGGCGTGTGCCCTCGAAGGCATGCACCTTCGACTGGGGTGCCCCGACGGTTACGGGGCTGACGGTAAGGAGTTGAGGCGGATTGCATCGCTCGGGGCGGCGAGCGTGGAACAGCTCGACTCCGCAGAAGCAGCAGCCGAGGGGGCCCATGCAGTGCACACGGATGTGTTCGTGAGCATGGGGCAGGAGGCAGATACCGAGCGCCGTCTGCGCGACTTTGCTGAATTCCAAGTCGATGAGAAGGTGATGGCGGCCGCGGATCCGAACGCCATCTTCATGCACTGTCTGCCTGCCCACCGTGGTGTGGAGGTCGCCGCAGACGTCATCGACGGACCGGCCAGCCGCGTGGTGCGCCAGGCGCACAATCGCATGCATGCCGCCCGAGGGGTTCTGGCGTTCTTGTGCGAGGAAAACGACATCACGAAGGGTGATACCAAATGACCAGCAAAGTGCAACGCCAGCAGACGATCGCTCGCATCATTTCGGAGAACTCCGTGACGAGCCAGCCGATGTTGCTCGATCTCCTCGACAAGGAGGGGATCGAGGCGACGCAGGCAACGGTGTCGCGCGACCTCGAGGATCTAGGCGCCGTGAAGGTGCGTGTTCGCAAGGGTCAGACCGCCTATGCCATACCGGACTTCGCGCCGGATCGGATTGCGCCACAAGACCAGTTGCGACGAGTGCTGTCCGAATGGGTTGCCGAAGTGGACTTCAACGACCCGATGGTCGTGGTGCGGACGCCTCCGGGGTGTGCGCACGTGGTGGCGTCGGCCCTCGACAGGTCGCGCATCAAGGGCATCATCGGCACCGTGGCGGGTGACGACACGCTGTTGTGCGTCGTCGATGCCAAGTACGGCGCCAAGCGGTTGGCCAGCGACATTCGGGGGCTCGCCGGCTTGTCGAAGGTGTCCCGATGAACGACAAACACTTGTGGCACGGTCGATTCAGCAAGCCGCCGGCCGACTCGCTGATGGCGTACACCTCGAGCATCGGCTTCGACGTCCGACTTTGGCGCGATGACATTGCGGGTTCCATTGCCCACGCGCAGATGCTCGGATCCTCCGGTGTCCTTCCACAGGCCGACAGCGATGCCATCGTTGCAGCGCTTCGACGGGTGGAATCGGAGTTCGAGGGCGGAACGTTCACGCTCGTGGAGAGCGACGAGGACATCCACACTGCCATCGAGCGACGGGTCACCGAGATCGCCGGTGCTGCCGGCGCAAAGTTGCACACGGGCCGTAGTCGCAACGACCAGGTCGCAACGGCGTTTCGACTGTTCGTCAAGCGCGAACTGGCTTCCACCGCACGTCGCGTACTGTCGCTCATCGACGTGCTCGATCGTCGTGCCGACGGGGTCGGCGATGCGTACCTGCCGGGTTATACGCACCTGCAACGGGCGCAACCCGTCCTGCTGTCGCACCATCTACGGGCCCATGCATGGGCCTTCACCCGTGATGCAGAACGCATCATCGATGCCATTGCCCGGCTCGACGTGTCGCCGCTCGGTGCCGGAGCGCTCGCAGGAACTTCGCTCGCCATCGACGCACGCGACACCCAGCAACGGTTGGGTTTCGGCGCTGTGTTCGCCAACTCGCTCGACGCCGTGAGCGACCGCGATTTCGTCGCCGAAGCCACGTTCGTGCTCGCCATGATCGCCCTGCACTTGTCGCGCATGGGCGAGGAGTGGGTGTTGTGGACCACCGAGGAGTTCGGCTTTGCCACGCTCAGCGACGAGCACGCAACGGGTTCGTCGATGCTTCCGCAGAAGAAGAACGCCGACATTGCCGAACTCGCTCGCGGCAAGGCCGGCCGGGTGATCGGCAACCTTACGGGCGTGCTCGCCACATTGAAGGGTTTGCCGTTGGCCTACAACCGCGATCTCCAGGAGGACAAGGAACCGTTGTTCGACTCGCTCGATCAGGTGAACCGGGGGCTGGAGGCGGTCGCCGAGATGATTGCTGCGGCCACCTTCCACACCGACGCAATGCAGCGCGCAGCCGATGCCCCGACGGCGGTCGCCACCGACGTTGCCGAGTGGTTGGTGGCACGTGGCATGCCGTTTCGACAGGCGCATGCGAAGGTGGGAGAGTTGGTGTCGCGCTCACTGAGCAGTGGAGTGCCACTGGTGGAACTGGTTGGAGCCGACAGCGAGCTTGGCCCGCAGGTCGCAGCGTTGTTCGATCGTGGCGTGGCCGTGCAGCGTCGCTCCAGTCACGGTGCGGCTGGTCCCAGCGCGGCAGGAGCACAGCGCGAGGAGTTGCATCGCGTCGTTGCAGCGCTCCAATCCCGCCTACCGTAACCACGGCGTCGCGTGTCGTAACCTTCGCTCAGTGTTTCATCGCCGGCGCACTCACCGCATTCTCCTGGTGGGTGTGGTGCTCTTCGGCGCACTCTCGTCGTTCGGCGGATCCCTCGCGACGGCCGAATCGGTCGACAGGCTCGAAGTCACCCGGCGCGTCATTGGGGTGTCGGTGGAGGGACGCGAGATCGAAGCGTTTCGTCTCGGGACACCAGGCGGCACTCCCATGCTGGTGGTCGGGGTGATCCACGGTGACGAGGATGCCGGACTTCTCATCACTGATCGGCTCATGGCGATGACACCGCCCAGGGGAGTGGAGTTGTGGGTGGTGCCGACCATGAATCCCGACGGAACGGCTTCCCAGACGCGCGGCAATGCCAACAAAGTGGACCTCAACCGCAACTTTCCGAAGGCATGGGCGCGACAGGGCGCTCCTGGTTACTGGCAGTATTCGGGTTTGCGTCCAGCGTCCGAGCCCGAAACCAAGGCGATGGTCAGGTTCGTGCGCGAAATTCGCCCCGCGCTCGGCATTTGGTACCACCAGGACCTCAACATGATTTCGCCCGGGAGCGGACCCGAAGGTCGAGTGCGTGCCCGGTATGCGCGGCTGACGGACCTTCCGCTGGTGCGAATAACCGGCGGAAGGTACACCGGTGTTGCGGCAACGTGGCAGCGATCTGCCATCGCGGATGCCATGGCGTTCGTGGTGGAACTGGGTCCAACCTTGTCGTCGGCACAAGCGCGTGTGCACGCCGATGCCGTGATGACCGTCGCACGATTGCTGCACAAGGCCAGCGAACCCGCAAACTGATCCGCACCGACGACGTTGCGTGACAACTCGCATTACAGGGTTACGGTTCCGTCCATGACACGGTCGACCATGTCCGTTGAGCATCCTCTCCCAACCGACGCCTAGTCTTGGCGCCGTGTACCACCACGAAATCCGGGTTCGATACGGCGACTGCGACATGCAGAAAGTGGTGTTCAATGCCCACTATCTGGCGTATTGCGACGATGCGGCAATGTGCTGGTTTTCGACACGACTGGGCGAGCGAATGCACGAATTCGACTGCATGTTGAAGAGCGTCAACGTGGTGTGGCATCGGCCGCTACGCCTCGGCGACGTGGCGTCGCTGGAATGCTCGGTAACGCGCTGGGGAAACTCGTCATTCGACGTCTCCATCAACGGGCACGTGGGCGACGAACCGTCATTCGACACCACCATCGTCTACGTGTCCACTACGCCGGGGGCACCGACGGTGGTGCCCGTACCCGAATGGGTGCGCGAAGCGTTCGCGGTGGACGAGGCATTCTCGGCGCAATAGCAACCGTGCCGCGAGGTGCGCTCTACTCTGTACCCATGGCGAAATTCGGTGATGTCGTTGCCGAATTTGCCTCTCGTGGGCTCATCCATGACTCCACCGATCGCCAGACCCTGTCCGAGCGAAGCATCAGCGCCCAAATGGCGGCATACGTCGGGTTCGACCCGACTTCGGATTCGTTGCATGCCGGAAACCTGCTCGGGCAGATTTCGTTGCGCAGATTTCAACTGCTCGGCCATCGCCCGATCGTGTTGGCAGGCGGCGCGACGGGCATGGTTGGTGACCCATCGGGTCGCAGCGAAGAACGCAATCTCCTGGATGCCGACACGCTCGCTGCCAACGTGGCAAACATAAAGACGCAACTGGAACGGTTGCTCGATTTCGATGCCGGAGAGAACTCCGCCACGCTGGTCGACAACGCCGACTGGACCCGCGACGTCCCGGTGCTCGAGTTCCTTCGCGATGTCGGCAAGTACATCACCGTCAATCAGATGATGGCAAAGGACAGCGTGAAGTCACGACTGAGTGACGAAAACGGACTGTCGTACACCGAGTTCAGTTACATGTTGCTTCAAGCGAACGATTTCCGTCATCTGTGCGAATTCCACGATTGTGAAATGCAGATGGGCGGCAGCGATCAGTGGGGCAACATCACCGCCGGAATAGACCTCATCCGCAAGCGGCTCGGCAGGAGCGCATACGGGCTCACCTGGCCGTTGCTCACCAAGAGCGATGGAACCAAGTTCGGCAAGACGGCCGACGGAGCGGTCTGGCTGGATGCCAAGAAGACGTCGCCGTATCAGTTCCGTCAGTTCTGGATGCAATTGGCCGACGAGGATGTCGAGAGGTACCTCCCACAGTTCTCGCTGAAGTCGCTGGATGAGATCGCTGCCGTGCTCGACGAGCAGCATGCCAACCCGTCGGCACGAGTCGCGCAGCGCACGCTGGCCGACGAACTTACGTCGTTGGTGCACGGCGCCGAGGCCGCTCGGGCCGCAAGCGAAGCGGCGGCCATCCTGTTCGGAGGCGACCCGATGTCGGCTTCGTCTTCGACTATGGCCTTCATTGCGGCTGAGGTTCCTGCCACGAAGATGGGTACCGCGGTGCTGGCGGACGCGGCCGGAGCTCCTTGCAGCGCTGCCCGGCATTGCCTCGAGCAAGACCGACGCTCGTCGAACCCTTGACCCAAAGGCGCGGTTTCCGATGCCAACGGCGTGGTGCTCACGGGAGACGCCGATTTAGCAGGAATTCCGCTGTTATTCGACCGCTGGCTCTTGGTGCGCAAGGGGAAAACCACCTACCACCTGGTGGACTTCGCCCGGTAGTCCCATCGGGATCGTTCGGCGCGGATCCGCCCGACCCGAGGTTGGGGGTCCACCATCCATCCGCTAGGGTGACGAGTCCGCGTTTCAGGACCTCGACTTGTTCGGGTCCGAAGGCGGAAAAGAGCGGAGACCTCTGCCGAGAGCACGTGTCCGCCCTGGAAGCTCCTTGAAAACGGAAGAGAAGACTGAACGCCAGTGCGGGCAGTAACGGCGACCTCGTGTCGACGGATACTGTCTGTCAATTCGTTGATGTCACCTCAGCAGTGACATTGACATAAGTAATAACCAGATCAGATGAGCATCTGATCGGTCAGGACATGTCGATGCGGACAGATGCAAATCTGAAAAGTCGGCATGAGCCCTTCGAAGAATTACCTCTCGCCTACAGCGCTCGACGAGCAATCGTCGTGTGAGTAACGCGAGAAATTCTTGACGGAGAGTTTGATCCTGGCTCAGGACGAACGCTGGCGGCGTGCTTAACACATGCAAGTCGAACGAGGTCCATCCGATCTTCGGATTGGTGAAGACCTAGTGGCGAACGGGTGCGTAACACGTGAGAAACCTGCCCCGGTCTCTGGGATAACAGTTGGAAACGACTGCTAATACCGGATGCCGTCGGACCGTCGCATGGCGGACCGACGAAAGGGTTACCGGATCGGGAGGGTCTCGCGGCCTATCAGCTTGTTGGTGAGGTAACGGCTCACCAAGGCATCGACGGGTAGCTGGTCTGAGAGGATGATCAGCCACACTGGGACTGAGACACGGCCCAGACTCCTACGGGAGGCAGCAGTGGGGAATTTTGCGCAATGGGCGAAAGCCTGACGCAGCAACGCCGCGTGCGGGAAGAAGGCCCTCGGGTTGTAAACCGCTTTCAGCAGGGAAGAAAATGACGGTACCTGTAGAAGAAGGTGCGGCCAACTACGTGCCAGCAGCCGCGGTGACACGTAGGCACCAAGCGTTGTCCGGATTTATTGGGCGTAAAGAGCTCGTAGGCGGTTCAGTAAGTCGGGTGTGAAAACTCTGGGCTCAACCCAGAGACGCCACCCGATACTGCTGTGACTAGAGTGCGGTAGGGGAGCGGGGAATTCCTAGTGTAGCGGTGAAATGCGCAGATATCAGGAGGAACACCAGTGGCGAAGGCGCCGCTCTGGGCCGTAACTGACGCTGAGGAGCGAAAGCGTGGGTAGCAAACAGGATTAGATACCCTGGTAGTCCACGCCGTAAACGTTGGGCACTAGGTGTGGGTCTCAACCAACGAGATCCGCGCCGTCGCTAACGCATTAAGTGCCCCGCCTGGGGAGTACGGTCGCAAGGCTAAAACTCAAAGGAATTGACGGGGGCCCGCACAAGCAGCGGAGCATGTTGCTTAATTCGATGCAACGCGAAGAACCTTACCTGGGTTTGACATGTACCGAAAAGCTCTAGAGATAGGGTGTCCTTCGGGGCCTTACACAGGTGGTGCATGGCTGTCGTCAGCTCGTGTCGTGAGATGTTGGGTTAAGTCCCGCAACGAGCGCAACCCTTATCCTATGTTGCCAGCATTTAGTTGGGGACTCATAGGAGACTGCCGGGGTCAACTCGGAGGAAGGTGGGGATGACGTCAAGTCATCATGCCCCTTATGCCCAGGGCTGCAAACACGCTACAATGGCCGGTACAAAGGGCTGCGAACCCGCGAGGGCAAGCGAATCCCACAAAGCCGGTCTCAGTTCGGATTGGAGTCTGCAACTCGACTCCATGAAGCTGGAGTTGCTAGTAATCCCGGATCAGCACGCCGGGGTGAATACGTTCCCGGGCCTTGTACACACCGCCCGTCACACCACGAAAGTCGGCAACACCCGAAGCCGGTGGCCTAACCCTTGTGGGAAGGAGCCGTCGAAGGTGGGGTCGGTGATTGGGGTGAAGTCGTAACAAGGTAGCCGTACCGGAAGGTGCGGCTGGATCACCTCCTTTCTAAGGAGTATCTCTCCACCGTTGAGTAGTCATTCGGCTACCCGGTGCGAGACACTTCCAGTTGGTGCACTGGCGTGTCGTCTGTTCCTCGGAAACGGGTTGCAGGGATTCGGTCCCTCCTCGTGGATGACGTTCGTCGACATGTCTTCTCTTCCGTTTTGAGGGAGTCCCCTCAGGCGCCGCTACGTCGATCTTCGATCCGTATGCGTCATCGCGCACCTTGAGAACTGCAGAGCAAGCACGAGCATCTTGTTCGTTTTAATAACGATCGAATAATGAGTATTTTCCAAGCTACAAAGAGCCAACGGTGGATGCCTTGGCGCCAAGAACCGATGAAGGACGTGAGTGACTGCGAAAAGCTGCGGGGAGCCGTCGACTAGGCCTCGATCCGCAGATGTCCGAATGGGGAAACCCAGCACTCGTCATGGAGTGTTACCCCGGCCTGAATACATAGGGCCAGAGGAGGGAACCGGGGAATTGAAACATCTCAGTACCCCGAGGAAAGGAAAGCAACCGCGACACCCTCAGTAGCGGCGAGCGAAAAGGGTAGAGACCAAACCACATCAGTGCCAAGCCTGACGGCGTTGCTGATGTGGGGTAGCGGGACCAGGAGCGTGAGCGTCAGATCACGCACGGAGTTACCAAGTTGCTGTGTAGAAGAAGTCACCTGGAAAGGTGCGCCATAGTGGGTAATAGCCCCGTATTCGAAACACACGCAGCCTCCGCCTGGGATCCCAAGTAGCGCCGGGACCGTGAAAACCGGCGTGAATCTGTGGAGACCACTCCATAAGTCTAAGTATTCCTTGGCGACCGATAGTGAACCAGTACCGTGAGGGAAAGGTGAAAAGTACCCCGGGAGGGGAGTGAAATAGTACCTGAAACCGTTGGTTTACAAGCAGTCAGAGTGTCGTCACCTTCGGGTGGCCTCGATGGCGTGCCTTTTGAAGAATGAGCCTGCGAGTTACGGTATGTGGCGAGGTTAACCCGTGAGGGGTAGCCGAAGCGAAAGCGAGTCTGAACAGGGCGTTCAGTCGCATGCTGTAGACCCGAAGCCAAGTGATCTATGCATGGCCAGGTTGAAGCGGAGGTAAGACTCCGTGGAGGACCGAACCCACGTCAGTTGAAAATGGCGGGGATGAGCTGTGTATAGGGGTGAAAGGCTAATCAAACTTGGCGATAGCTGGTTCTCCTCGAAATGCATTTAGGTGCAGCGTCGTGTGTTCAGTGCCGGAGGTAGAGCACTGATTGGGCTAGGGGGCCTACAAGCTTACCGAACCCAGTCAAACTCCGAATACCGGTACTCCAGAGCACGGCAGTGAGACCACGGGGGATGAGCTTCATTGGTCGAAAGGGAAACAGCCCAGATCATCAGCTAAGGCCCCAAATTCAGGACTAAGTGGAAAACGATGTGGGATTGCCCAGACAGCCAGGAGGTTGGCTTAGAAGCAGCCACCCTTGAAAGAGTGCGTAATAGCTCACTGGTCGAGTGATCCTGCGCGGACAATGTAACGGGGCTCAAGTCCAGAGCCGAAGCTATGGGTTCGTACGTTCGCGTTGTACGAGCGGTAGAGGAGCGTTGATGGAGTGCAGCGAAGCGGGTGTGTAACAGTCGTGGAGCGGTATCAAGTGAGAATGCAGGCATGAGTAGCGAGAGAGGGGTGAGAAACCCCTCCGCCGAAAGCCCAAGGGTTCCTGGGGAAGGCTAATCCTCCCAGGGTTAGTCGGGAGCTAAGGCGAGGCCGAAAGGCGTAGTCGATGCACAACTGGTTGATATTCCAGTACCGCCGTGTACACGTCAAGCCCAATTTCAATAAAGCAGAGGCTGCCTTCGGGCGAATCTGCGTAGTTGGATGCGGGTAACTAAAGCGGGACACAGCAGGATAGGTGATCCGGATTAATGGATTTCCGGGTAAGCGCGTAGGTGGGTCCGATGAGAGTCGGGGCCGTAACACTGAGACGCAATGCCGACCTCGTTTGAGGGAAGTCACTGATCCCATGCTGTCGAGAAAATCCCAGCAGTGAGTTGACACGGTGCCCGTACCCCAAACCGACACAGGTGGGCGGGTAGAGAATACCAAGGCGATCGGGAGAACTGTGGTTAAGGAACTCGGCAAATTACCTCCGTAACTTCGGGATAAGGAGGACCCATGGCGGTCAGAGACTTCGCGTCTCAAAGCTGTTGTGGGTGTCACAAACTAGGGAGCAGCGACTGTTTAACAAAAACACAGCAGCGTGCGAAGCCGTAAGGCGATGTATACGCTGTGACGCCTGCCCAATGCTGGAAGGTCACGGGGAACGGTTAGCCGCAAGGCGAAGCTGTGAACCTAAGCCCCAGTGAATGGCGGCCGTAACTATAACGGTCCTAAGGTAGCGAAATTCCTTGTCGGGTAAGTTCCGACCTGCACGAATGGCGTAACGACTTCCCCGCTGTCTCAACCACAGACCCGGCGAAATTGAAGTACGAGTAAAGATGCTCGTTAGCTGCAGAAGGACGGAAAGACCCCGTGGACCTTTACTATAACTTGGTGTTGAGTTTCGAATGTCGTTGTGTAGGATAGGTGGGAGACTTGGAAGCGTTGGCGCTAGCCAGCGTGGAGTCATTGTTGAAATACCACCCTGCGTCATTTGGGGCCCTAACCTCGATCCGTTATCCGGATCAGGGACAGCGCCAGGCGGGTAGTTTGACTGGGGCGGTCGCCTCCTAAATGGTAACGGAGGCGCTCAAAGGTTCCCTCAGGCTGGTTGGCAATCAGCCGTCGAGTGCAATGACACAAGGGAGCTTGACTGCGAGACCTACAAGTCAAGCAGGTACGAAAGTAGGGCATAGTGACCCGGCCATCACGTGTGGAAGTGTGGTCGCTCAACGGATAAAAGGTACCCCGGGGATAACAGGCTAATCTTCCCCAAGAGTCCATATCGACGGGAAGGTTTGGCACCTCGATGTCGGCTCATCGCATCCTGGGGCTGAAGCAGGTCCCAAGGGTTGGGCTGTTCGCCCATTAAAGCGGTACGCGAGCTGGGTTCAGAACGTCGTGAGACAGTTCGGTCCCTATCCTCCGCAGCCGAAGGAACATTGACGAAGGCTGTCCCTAGTACGAGAGGACCGGGACGGACGGAGCTCTGGTGTGTCTGTTGTCCTGCCAAGGGCACGGCAGATTAGCCACCTCCGGAAGGGATAACCGCTGAAAGCATCTAAGTGGGAAACCCGTTCGAAGATGAGTGTTCCCATGCGGTTAACGCAGTAAGGCCCGTGGCAAGACCACCACGTTGATAGGCCGGAAGTGGAAGCGCGGCAATGTGTTCAGCTGACCGGTACTAATCGGCCGAGGGCTTGGATTGTGCTCGTGCTTACTCTGAAGTCTTCAACCGATCGATGGATCGGAGGGACACAAAGTTTCTGGTGGCCATAGCGTCGGGGTCACACCCGTTCACCTGAACCTCTTGCCGTAGCGTTGGACAGCCATGTCACCCGACGAAAAGCGACACGACGACGACGGTGACGATCGGCGTAAGGGTCCTGCCCGCAGCAGGGGACGCGGTGGTGCGCCGCGTCGAGACGGTCCGCGTCGGGAGTGGAAGCCGCGTGGTGAGGGCCGAGATGGTCGTGATGGTCGCGGGGATTCGCGTCGCGATGGTGCGCCGCGTCGGGAGTGGAAGCCGCGTGGTGAGGGTCGTGATGACCGCAGGGGTCGCGTCGGGAGGGAAGCCGCGTCGAGATGGTGGCGTCGAGATGACCGCAGAAGTCCCGCGTGGTGATGGCCCGGGTCGAGATGGTGCGTCGAGATGGTGGGCCGCGTCGGGGTGGAAGCCGCGCGGAAGAGGGTCGTGATGAGCGGCGCGGTCCGCGCCGTGATGATCGCAGGGGGCCGCGTCGGAGGGTTCACGTCGTGATGGTCGCCCGCCGCGTCGTGACGATCGTCGTGAGGACATTCCACAAACTGAGGCCCAGCGTCGTCGCGCCGAGGTGTTTGCGCGAAAGGGTCCGCGCAAGTACGGGAAGGACAAACCGTTTGGCGATCGCCCCGAGCGTGAAGAGCGCATCGTCGATGAAGGCTCCGTTCGGCGCCGCAAGTTCGATGCCGACAAACGTCCTCGTCGAGACGGCGCCCGGGGCAAGCCGCGCGCTCATGGCAAGCAAGATGGGCCGCTGTTTCCAACACCACCTGCACTACAGGAACCCTTGGCGGGCGAAGTTCGACGCGCGGTCGGTGACCGCCGCTACGAGTTCGTGAGTCGAATCGTTTCGAGGGCGTTGGTTGCCTACGATGCGGAGCGCTACCGGGAGGCACTTGGTGTACTTGCCCCGGTGCTCGAGGATCTGTGGCTGATTGCCGATGTTCGAGTACTGGCTGGTCGGCTCGAGTATCGCGCTCACCATTGGAAGGCGGCAGCAGAGCATCTGGAGTTCGCCCGTGGCAGCGACCGCGGCGACATGACCAACATGCCGGTCCTCATCGACTGTTACCGGGCGTTGAAGCGTTACGAACTCGTCGACGAGTTGTGGAACGAGCTCAAGGAAGCATCACCCCACCCGATGATCATGGCCGAGGGTCGTGTTTCGGCGGCGATGTCGTACGCCGATCGGGGAGACCTCAACTCCGCCATTCGCATCATGACCCACGGTGCCGAACCACGACAGGTGCAGCCTCACCATCTCCTGGAGTGGTACGTGCTGGGTGATTTGCACGATCGAGCGGGTGACCCCGTGACGGCCAAGCGCTACTTCGTCAAGGTTGCCCACAGCGACGCCAAGTATTTCGACGTGGAAGCGCGACTCGCCGGTCTCGGCGAATAGCGGTTCTCGTTACACGGAGCACTCAGCGAGAAAGCTCGACCAAGAAAGCAACCTCGTGCACACACTTCGGTGACTGTTTCCTACAGTCGCCGAAAGGAGTGCTCATGGCAAAACGAGCAGCACGCATCGCCCGCGGGGCAGAACAAGAATCCGGAATCTCCACGAATCTGGCGCTGGTGCGCGGGCGACTCGTGGCCCTGCCCACCGTGCGCGTGATCGATCGACATCAGCGCGCGACGACCTTCGATGTGGCCACCGTGGTGAACGGTCGTCGTGCCGTGGTGCCTGTGGTAGCGCTCAACATGGATCTGCCGATCATCAAGGTTGGCGACGTGGTGACCGCCTTCGGGCACGTTCGACGCCGTTTCTTTCGAGTCGGTGCGCGTACCCAGAGCGTGACCGAACTCTTGGCCGAGCAGATCGTGCCCGGTTCGAAGTCTCAGCGACTGGAGAAACTGTTCACCTCGGCGTCGGCACGACAACGGGAGTTGCGAACGGCGTCACTCGACTAGGCACGGCGCCACTCGACAAGCCATGGCGCCACGCAACTAGGCGTCGAGCGGACGCATCACCAGCCCGGTGCGAAGTTTGGGGGTGAAGAAAGTGGATTTCGGCGGCATGAGGAGTCGTTCATCGGCGGTACGTCGAATCTCGGTGATGCTCGTCGGTCGGATGAACACCGCCGCGTGCGCATGGCCGGCACGGAGCTGGGCCATGACTTCGTCGAATCCATGCTGGTACGCCACTTCGTGGCTCACGGTCCGAAGCGCGAACTCCAGGCGATCGCTGTCGAGATCGCGCAAGCCATGGAACGCGTCGGGTTTCGGGGTGAGCCACCATCCGGCACCGGAGTCGTCCACCAGACACAGCGAGCCCCGCCGCGCCATCTCTGCAATGATGCGCGAAGTAACTCCGCCACCGACCGGTTCGACGTCGAATCGCGCATTGGCCACACGGCGAAGTTCGTCGGCGGTGATACCCCGGTACAAACGGTGGATGGCATCGATGCTCAGCTGTTGTTCGACCAGTTCTCCGACGTAGGCCATGGTGGTGCCGGCCGCATCCCCCAGGGGCGTGCCGCGCATCTCGTCGCGGTACGTGCGGGCGATTGCGTAGCGATGGTGGCCGTCGGCGATGAGGACGGGAGCCGACGACACGAGTGACGCGATGGAACGGATCCGCAACGGATCAACCACCCGCTCCACACGATGGGTGACGCCGTGCTCATCCACGAACTCTCCGAGAGGCTCACCGGCGGCGATGAGCGCATCGGTGAGCTGCTCTCGAAGCGACAGTCCCCACACGGGTGACATGTTCGTGCGTGTGGCGCGGGTGAGATCGAGGCGATCGGTGGTGGCCTTTGGTGTAGTGCGCTCGTGGGGCAACACGCCGTCGGCGCCCTCGTCGACCACTTCGAGGGCACCGATCACGCCGACGGTGTTTCGGCGTTCGCCACGGGTATCGACGAAATTCATTCGATACAGGGTGAACGACGGTCGATCATCCAACTGGAGAACACCCCGGTCGCGCCACGCCGCGAGGGTGGCAGCGGCCTGCTCGTACGGGTGGTCGCCGACGGGCAGGTCGACCGCCACGATGTTGTGGTCGTGCAGCGAGAGCAGTGTGCGTCGGTCGGCATCGCTCAGTACGTCGTACGGCGGAGCGGTCACCAACGAAAGGTCGTGGTCGGGCCCGTATCGAAGCGCACGAAACGGCACGAAGGTTGGCACCGAACAAGATTGGCAGGTCGACGGTGCCGATCCAAGTAGCGTCGGGTGTGCGTGAAAGCACCGATTCTCTGCGATCTCGACGGTGTGATCTGGTTGATGCACCAACCGATTCCCGGTTCGGTGGAGGCGATCGCTCGACTGCGGGCGGCGAACCATCGGGTGCTGTTCGTCACCAACAATTCCTCCGCCACCGTGGCGACGCAGGAGGGTGCACTGGCCAAGATTGGCGTTCCCGCGACCGGCGACGTGTGCACGTCGGCACAGGCTGCGGCGCTGCTGCTGTCTCCCGGTGAGCGAGTGTTGGTGGCGGGAGGCCCGGGTTTGGTGGAGGCCATCGAGAATGCGGGTGCGGTGGTGGTGGCACGAACCGATGACGAGGTCTCGGATGCGGAGTTTGCGGCGAGCGCCGTTGGGATCGACACGGTCATGGCGGGATACCACTCGTCGTTCAGTTACCGCGGTCTCACCCGTGCCGTGACGCCCATCTTGGCGGGTGCCCGCCTGGTGGGCACGAATGATGATCCGACGTATCCGACCCCGGCTGGACTCATTCCCGGTGGTGGCGCAATCCTGGCGGCGATCGCCAAAGCCGGTGGTGTTCGCCCGATCATCGCAGGAAAGCCGTTCGCTCCCATGGGGCAACTCGTTCGCCAGCGATTGGGCATCGAAGATCTCGGCGTTGCGTGGATGGCGGGAGACCGTGACTCCACCGATGGCGCCTTCGCGCGATTGGTCGGGGCAAGGTTCGGACTCATGCTCTCGGGAGTGAGCGAGACCCAGGACGATCGCACCGTGGCACCCGACGGCGTCTTCGACAATCTCGCTGCGCTCGCCGATCAGGTGCTGGGCGATTCGTCGGGCGTTTGACGCGTGGCGCGCCCGCAGCGCATCGACCGCGCATTGGTATCGGCTCGATTGGCTCGAACGGTCGAGGAGGCCCGAGCGCTGATTGCCGACGACCGAGTAACGGTCAACGGTGCACCAGTGTTGAACGAGGCTCGTCAGGTGACGTCGCGCGACCAGGTGGCCGTGATCGAAGTGGCACGGTTCGTCAGTCGTGGTGGACTCAAGTTGGATGCGGCCTTGGAGCATCTCGGTATCCCGGTGGTCGGTGCTCGAGTGCTCGATGCAGGCGCCTCCACCGGGGGATTCGTGGATTGCCTTTTGCAACGGGGAGCTGCGACGGTGGTCGCCTGCGACGTGGGCCGCGGACTTCTCCACCCGAAGATTGCGCGGGACGACCGAGTGGAGGTGCGCGACGAGGTGAATGCCCGTGACATCGGTGCGCTGGTACGCAACGGAACGCTGTCGGGTGACTTCGATCTCGTCGTTGCCGACCTGTCGTTCATTTCGCTCACCACGGTGGCGTCGAGTTTGGTGGCAGCGACGCGAAGCGGGGGGACGTTACTGCTCCTGGTCAAACCGCAATTCGAAGCCACGAGGGAGGAAGTCGACAGGGGGTCGGGAGTAATCACCGACGACGTTGTGCGCCGACGGTGTGTGGACACGGTTCGGCAGTCACTCGAGCGGATCGGTGCCCGGTTCGTTGCCGACGTGGAGTGTTCGGTGCCGGGTCCGGCAGGCAACCGCGAGCACTGGTTGCAGGTGACGGCTCAATAGTCTGAACGTCATGGCCAACGTGTTGGTGGTGGCCCACCACACCCGAAACGAAGTTCCGCCACTGCTGGCTGAACTGCGCTCCACACTCACCCGTGACGGCCATCATCTGTGGTTGTGCCCGGCCGATGCGCAGGCACACGCAATGCAGGAGTTGGCGAGCGATCGCGATGCCTCGGATGCCGACATGGTGGTGGTGCTGGGAGGCGACGGCACGGTGCTTCGCGCGGTCAGCATGCTCAACGGGGCGCCGGTTCCGATCCTCGGTGTGAACGTCGGAGTGCTCGGTTACCTCACCGAAGTAGGTATCGACGCTGCGCTCTCGGCGGTACAAAAGAGCCTCGCCGGCAGGCGTGACGAGGATTTCGTGATCGACGAGCGGATGCTGCTGCAGGTGAGTGTGGCAAAAAAAGACCAACCATCGACGGTCTGGCGTGCACTCAATGAGGCGGTGTTGGAGAAGCAGCAATCGGGACACACGGTGTGGATCGATGTGGCCGTGAATCACGAGTTGTTCGAGCGTTATTCCGCCGACGGAGTCATCGTGGCCACCCCGACCGGATCCACCGCGTACTCCATGTCGGCGCGGGGTCCCGTGGTGTCGCCACGACATCGTGCGGTGATCGTCACGCCAGTATCACCGCACATGAATTTCGACCGGTCGCTCGTACTCGGGCCGGAGGAGCACCTCTCGATGACGGTGGCCGGGACCCGCCCGGTCGACGTGTCTATCGACGGGCGACGAGTCGTGAGTCTCACGACGGGCGACGTTGTGACGTTCTCCCCGGACTCCTGCACCGCCCACTTCATTCGCTTCTCTCCGCCGAAGTTCCACCAGATTCTCCGTTCAAAGTTCGGATTGTCGGAGTAGGCGTGCTGGTAGAACTCCACATCGAGAATCTCGGTGTCATCGAAAAAGCCAGCATCGTGTTGAGGGAAGGTCTCACCGCGCTGACGGGGGAGACCGGTGCGGGGAAAACCATGGTGGTGGAAGCCATCAACTTGTTGGTTGGACAGCGAGCCGACGCGGGCATGGTACGACCTGGCGCCGACGAGCTCCGCGTGGAGGGTCGATTCGTTCTGCCCGACGGAACCGAACGCATCATGTGTCGTGTCGTGCCGCGCGAGGGGCGTTCACGTGCATACATCGACGGGAGGCTGGCAACCGTCGGCAACCTGAGCGAGTTGGGCGTGGAGTTGGTCGACTTGCACGGGCAACACGAACATCAAAGCCTGCTCGGCGCCGCTGCGCAGCGAGTTGCACTCGACACGTTCGCCTCCACCGACCTCGAGCCGCTACGCGCTGCTCGGGCCACACTGACGGAGATCGATGCGGCACTGGCCACCATGGGAGGCGACGAGCGGGCACGCGCCCGCGAGATCGACTTGCTGCGGTTCCAAGTCGATGAAATCACTCGTGCCGGACTGAACGACCCGGACGAGGACGCCACGCTGGAGATGCAGATCGACCTCCTGCAGGATGCCGAATCGCACCGTGATGCGTTGACCACGGCGATCGCTGCGCTTGCTGACGACGATGGGGCCCTCGACCGATTGGGAAGTGCCGCCGGGGTGTTGGGTCGTGGCGACGCCATGCGTGGGCACGTGGAACGTATTCGCGAGTTGCAGTCCCTGATCGGTGACGCCGCCGACGACATGCGACGAGTTCTGGAGGACATCGAACAGGATCCGCAGCGGTTGGCGGCCTTGGCCGAGCGTCGCCAGACGTTGTTCGACCTTCGTCGAAAATACGGCGACACGCTCGCGGCCGTCATTGCCTACGGCGCCGAAACCGCCGGTCGACTCGACGAATTGGAGTCGTGGGAGCAGCGCGCGAGCGATCTCGACCGGCGACGTACGGACGCGCTTGCGGTGCTCGAGCGCGCTGCTCGCAGCGTGCGTGCACAGCGCGAAACCGCGGCTCCGAAGTTGGCGCGAGCCGTCGAACGACATCTGGGGCGCCTCGCACTGTCGGGGGCTCGGGTGGGTATCACCGTCGGCGGCGTTCGTGCCGATGATGTGGCGGGAGACGACGTGGTGTTCCTGTTCGCGGCGAATCCGGGGAGCGAATTGGCGCCGTTGTCGAAGGTGGCGTCGGGTGGCGAGCTTGCTCGCGCGATGTTGGCGCTTCGATTGGTGCTCACGCAGGCGCCCGGCACCCTGGTGTTCGACGAAGTCGACGCAGGGATTGGTGGGGACGCGGCCGTTGCGGTGGCGGACTCGCTCGCGGATCTGGGCGTGCGCCATCAGGTACTGGTTGTCACACATTTGCCACAAGTTGCGGCGTATGCGGCGCAGCAGGTGCTGGTGAGTAAGGACGTGCGAAAGGGAATCACCTTCGCCACGGCGCGCACGCTCGACGATGACGAGCGTCCCGAGGAGATTGCGAGACTCTTGTCGGGCAGTCTGGCCGTTTCATCCGGCGTGGAACACGCGAGGAACATGCTGAAAACCCGCAGGAAGTCACGCTCGGCTCGTCGATAGGGGTAGGCTGAACTTCCGTCAAGGTTGCACCTGGCGGATCTCCCGCCTGGTGAAGTGAACGGGAGAAGAAAAGTGCCGAAGCATGTGTTCGTTACGGGTGGCGTGGCAAGCGCACTTGGCAAGGGACTCACGGCTTCGTCGCTCGGACGCCTGTTGAAGATGCGCGGACTGCGCGTGACGATGCAAAAACTCGATCCCTACATCAACGTGGACCCGGGGACGATGAATCCGTTCGAGCACGGCGAAGTGTTCGTCACGGATGACGGCGGCGAAACCGATCTCGATCTCGGGCATTACGAACGGTTCATCGACGAGAACCTGACCCGGGCGTCGAACGCCACCACGGGATCGATCTACCAGTCCGTCCTGGCGGCGGAACGTCGTGGTGATTACCTCGGGCGCACCGTCCAAGTGATCCCGCACGTCACCGACGAGATCAAACGGCGCATTCAGCGACTCACCACCGACGACGTCGACGTGGTCATTACGGAGGTCGGTGGAACCGTGGGCGACATCGAGATCCTGCCGTTCCTGGAGTCGATCCGCCAGTGGCGAAACGAGGTGGGTCGAGACAACGTGTGCTACGTGCACGTCACGTTGGTGCCCTTCATCGGCCCGAGCGGTGAACAGAAGACCAAACCCACCCAGCACAGCGTCACCGAACTTCGAAGCCGTGGTATTCAGCCCGATGTCATCGTGTGTCGGAGCGACCAGGCACTGTCGGACGGATTGAAGCGGAAGATCTCGGGTCAATGCGACGTTCCAGTGCGCAATGTGATCAACGCCGCGGACGTGGGCAACATCTACGAGTTGCCACTCATCCTGCACGACGAAGGACTCGACACCGTGGTGTGCGAAACCTTGCGCATCGAGCGCGACATCGACCTCACTCCGTGGCAGACGTTGGTGGCGCGAGTCGAAGCGGCCACCACGCCGGTACGAATCGGGCTGATCGGGAAGTACGTCGACTTGCACGACGCGTATCTGTCGGTGGCGGAGTCGCTGCGTCACGCGGGTTTCCACCACGGAGCAAAGGTGGAGATCGTGTGGGTGCAAGCCGAGGAGGTGGAAGGGTTGCTTGCCGACGACCGCATGACGAGCCTCGACGGCATCGTGATCCCCGGTGGTTTCGGGCCCCGCGGCATCGAAGGGAAGATTCGAGCCGCGGAGTTTGCGCGTGAGCATCTCGTGCCGTGCCTGGGGCTGTGTCTTGGCATGCAGGTGATGACCGTCGAATATGCACGCCACGTTCTCGGGCTCGCCGACGCGAATTCCACCGAGTTCAATCCGGCAACGCCGCATCCCGTCATCGACTTGATGCACGACCAACGGGAGGTCACCGACAAAGGTGGCACCATGCGACTCGGCGCCTACTACGCCGTGCTGCAACCGGGGACGAAGGTGTCGAGGGCGTACAACGAACCGGTGGTGAGCGAGAGACACCGGCACCGCTACGAATTCAACTCCGCGTATCGCGCCCGATTCGAAGAGACGGGTTTCATCTGCAGCGGTACGTCGCCGGACAAGCGGCTCGTCGAGTTCATCGAACTGGAAAACCATCCGTTTTGGGTCGCCACGCAGGCGCACCCGGAATTCAAGAGTCGTCCTGATCGACCGCATCCGTTGTTCCGCGAGTTGATCGGAGCAGCGTTGGCGCACCGCGCACAACGCGATGCCGCGCAGGTGCGCGGTGGCTCGGTGGAGCACGCGCGATAACGCGCGGCAGAATGCCCAAGCACGCGTCCGAGCCGGTCGGAGGCTTCCGCTCCACCGCGACCTCGACCGTTCACTCCTGGGCCTTGTGGTCGTTGGTTCGTGGCGAATTCATCGATCCCGATGGAGCGTCGTTCGTGCGAAGCTTCGTCACCTCGCCCGGTGCCGTTGGGGTGGTGGCCCTCCACGGAGCCGCAACCGCCTCGAAGGCTGCCGAAGGCGCGAGTGGCGACTCCCGCGGGAGTGGTGCCGATGGTGCGGGTGGCGCCGAGGTTATGGGGTACGAGGTGGTGCTGGTGCGTCAGTATCGGCCCGCACTCCACCGCTTGACACTGGAGCTACCTGCGGGCATGCGCGACGTGGAAGGGGAAGCCCCGTTGGTTACCGCACAACGCGAACTGCGCGAAGAGGTGGGGCTCGAGGCCTCCCGGTGGACGCGGCTGGGTCGGCACGTCTCGGCACCGGGAATCTCCGATTCGCAAGTCGAGATCTTCTTGGCGCGAAACTTGCGTGAGGTTGGTTTCGATCGTCATGGTCCCGAGGAGCGACACATGACCATCGAGCGTTTGGCGTTGGCGGATGCACTCGCAATGGTGACCGACGGACGAATCGACGATGCAAAAACGGTGATCGGGTTGCTCCTGACCGAGCGCCTGTTGCGTACGGGCTGAACGCATGTCGCTCGACGCCGCCGAGCGGTTCCTCTCGTGGTTGCAGATCGAACAAGGTCGTGCCGGCAAGACCATCGAGGCGTATCGTCGCGATCTGCGTGACTACGACGAATGGCTCGTCGCCCGAGGGAAAACAACGCACACCGTGGGGAGTGCGGACGTGGAAGCGTTCGTGCAGTATTTGCGCAAGCACGGTAGGGCACCGAGGTCGGTGGCCCGTCAATTCGCCGCGGTTCGTATGCTCCACAAGTTTCTCGTCGTGGAAGGGGAACGTCCCGACGACCCCGCAGCCCTGGTCGACGGCGTCAAGGTGCCGAGCGGTTTACCCCACCCATTGCACGAAGACGACGTGTCGCGACTGATTGCCGCCATAACCGGTGACGATTCGTTCTCTCGTCGCGACCGTGCGCTGGTGGAGTTCCTGTATGCCACCGGTGCGCGAATCTCCGAAGCATGCGGTAGTGTCGATGGGGGACCTCGACATGGAGGACTCGCTGGTGCGCTTGATGGGCAAGGGAAACAAGGAGCGGATCGTGCCGTTCGGCGGTAGTGCACACCGCGCATTGCGCGACTACCTGGACGAAGGTGGCCGTGGAATGCTGGTTCCGAAGCGATGGAAGGATCGCGACCATGCCGACGCCGTGTTCCTTGGGGTGCGCGGCACGCGACTGACGCGGCAGGCAGCGTTCCACATCGTTCGCAAGTATGCGGGATTGGCAGGAATCAAGGAAGACGTGTCACCCCACACCCTGCGACATTCGTGCGCGACGCACATGTTGGTGCACGGAGCAGACTTGCGCATCGTGCAGGAACTGCTGGGCCACGCCTCGGTGAGTACCACGCAGGTGTACACGAAGGTCGACGACGAGTTGCTGGTGAGCGTGTATCGGGAGTCGCACCCGCGGGCGATACGTCGATGAACGTACTTCGAACACCGTGGCACTTGATCAAGCGTTTGGTGGGGAGTGTCACTGCGACGGCGTTGACGCAGAGCGAGCATTGCGAAGTGGAATCGGTGTTGCTTGCATCGGAGCACGCTTTGTTCCAACGGTTAACGGTGGCGGACCAACGACATGCCCTGCACGTACTGCGCCGTTTCGATGCGTTCGCGACGGATGCGCCGGCGTTTGCGAGACGGGCGGCTCTGCTGCACGACATCGGCAAGGTCGAGTCATCCCTCGGAACCGCAGGTCGTGTGGTTTGCCACCGTGCTCGGCCCGCGGACCACGACGTTTCGCCGCTATCTCGAGCACGAGTCGCTGGGTGTGCAGTTGCTGCGTGCCGCGGGAAGTGACGCGCGAACCCTGGACCTGTTGCGGGTCGGAGCCGACGCGCCGACACCGGGGTCCGACGCACCGACACCGGAGTCGATCACGCAGTGGCGCGACGCGCTTCGGCGAGCCGACGCCGTGTAGCGACCGTTATCGCGGGAGCATGCCGATGGCTGCATGCGCGCGTGCCAAGGTGGCTGCTGCCACCTGCTCCGCGCGGTCATCGCCGCGCCGCACGAGTCGTGCCAGTTCGCCACGGTCGTTCATGAGTTCGTGATAGCGGGAACGTATCGGGGCGAGCATCTCCACGACGGCCGCCCCGGTGGCGGCCTTCAAGGCGCCATATTGCGAGAACTGCGCGGCCGCCGCCTCGGGGGTGGTGTTGGTGGCAGCGGCGAGAATCTCCAGCAAATTGGCGACACCCGGCTTGTTGGTCCGGTCGTATACAACGTCGCTTCCGCTGTCCGTCACGGCACGTTTGAACTTGCGCTCGATGGCGGCTGGTTCGTCCAACAAGTAGACGATTCCGCTGTCGCCGCTCGTCGACTTGGACATCTTGTTGTCCGGGTTCTGCAGGTCCATCACGCGAGCCCCGGCCTTGGGTGTGACGGCCTTCGGCAACACGAAGGTGTCGCCGAATCGGTGGTTGAAGCGAATCGCGATGTCGCGCGTGATCTCGATGTGTTGACGTTGGTCGTCACCAACCGGCACCTCGTGCGCGTCGTACAACAGGATGTCCGCGGCTTGCAGGGCAGGGTAGGTGAAGAGACCGGCGGAGACGAAGTCGGCCTCGCGTCTGGCTGCCTTGTCCTTGAATTGGGTCATGCGGCTCAGTTCGCCGTACGACACCGTGCATTCCATGATCCATGCGAGTTGCGAATGCTGGGGCAGATGACTCTGCACGAAAACCGTCGCGACATCGGGGTCGAGACCCACCGCAAAGAGCATGGCCGCCAACGACAGGGTGTTCTCGCCCAAAACGTTCGGTGTCTCGGTGACGGTGAGCGCGTGCAGGTCGACGATGCCGTGAAACACGTCGTTTTCATGCTGGCCACCGACCCAGTTGCGCAGGGCACCGAGGTAGTTGCCGAGATGCACCTCGCCCGTCGGTTGTATGCACGACAGGACACGAGCCACAATCCCAAGTTACTCGCGCGCACGGCGGTACTCTCGTACGAATGCCGTACGCGGTGTCCACGCCCGTCTTCGAGGGTCCCTTCGACCTGCTCTTGCACTTGATCCTGCAGGAGGAAGTGGACATCCACGAGGTGTCACTCAGTCGGATCGTGGAGGCGTACCTCGCCGAACTGGAGAGGATGAAGTCGCTCGATCTGGAGGTGGCGACGGAGTTCGTCCTGATTGCCGCAACCCTCATCGATCTGAAGACACGCCGATTGCTGCCAACCGGCGACGACGGCGATCTTGACGAGGAACTGGCGCTCTGGGAGGAGCGGGACATCCTGCTGGCGCGCCTTTTGGACTGCAAGACCTTCAAGGACGTTGCCACGGTGATGCACGATTTGATCGAGCGTGCCGAACTCTCCCAGCCGCGCCTGGCGGGGCCCGATGAGCGCTTCGAAACACTGATGCCCGACTTGTTGGAGGGCGTGACACCCCTTCGACTGCAACGGGCATTCTTTCGTGCCACCGAGCCAAAGGCCCCGGTGTCGATCGACCTCTTCCACGTGGCGCCGATTCGAGCCAGCGTGGCCGATGCCCTGGAGGAACTCCTCGGAATCCTCCCGACGAGTGGACCCACCTCGTTTCGCACCTTGATTGTGGGAATCACCGATCGCATCGAAGTGGTGGTGCGATTCCTCGCGCTCCTCGAACTGTTCAAGCAGGGTCGAGTGGACTTGATGCAGGCGGAACGATTCGGTGACATTGCGGTGGTGTGGAATCCCGACGCAATCGACGAGGAACTGGGCGCAATCGACAATTATGACGGGTGAGGAGTAGACGATGGCACGAGTTACCGAGGGCGATCTGAATCCCGACGTGGTGAAGGCGCTGGAGGCGATCTTGCTCGTGGCGGTGGAGCCGGTCACCGTCAAGTTGCTGGCACAGGTGTTGGAGCAACCCACGTCGGTGGTGGAAGTGCTGTGCAATCGACTGGCAGCGACTTACGACGAGGCAGGGCACGGCTTCCAATTGGTGCGGGTGGCGGGTGGATACCGATTGCAAAGTCGTCCCGAAGTGTCACCGTACGTGGAGCGATTCATCCTCGATGGTCAGCAGGCTCGTATCTCCTCGGCGGCGCTCGAGACACTGGCGATCATCGCCTACAAGCAACCGATCTCGCGTACGCAGATTTCTGCCATTCGTGGCGTCGACCCCGAGTCGGTCATACGCACGTTGCAAGCCCGTGGATACATCACCGAGATCGCCCGTGACGATGGGCCGGGTTTGGCGGTGATGTACGGAACGACGCCACTGTTCTTGGAACGTCTGGGTATCAACTCACTCGAGGACCTTCCACCGATCAGTGATTTCGTTCCGGATGCCGGAGTGGTGGAGGCGCTCGAGGCTGGTCTGCGCGTGGTGCCCGACACCACGACGTGACCGCTCCCGTCGAACATTCCGGGGAGCGGCTGCAGAAGGTTCTTGCACAACGCGGTTTTGGAAGCCGTCGCGTGTGCGAGGAGATCATTTCCGCGGGACGCGTCACCGTGAACGGCGAAGTCGCCGTGTTGGGGCGCCGAGTGGACGTCGAGGTCGACACGGTGGCAGTCGACGGGAATCCCGTCGGGGTTCGGCCCGACCTCGTGTACTACCTGTTGCACAAGCCGTACAACGTCATCACCACCGCCAAGGACACCCACGACCGAGTCACGGTGGTCGACCTGGTCCCCGCGGAGCCACGGGTGCATCCGGTTGGGCGACTGGACCTCGATTCCGAAGGTCTCATCGTGCTCACCAACGACGGCGAGTTGACGCACCATCTCACGCACCCACGGTTCGGCGTCGAAAAGGAGTACCTGGTGCATGTGCGGTGCGGTGAAGGCGGAGTGCCCGAGTCGGCACTCAACAAACTCCGCAATGGCGTGGCACTCGATGACGGTGTCACGTCGCCGGCGAAGGTGGGACAAGTGCAACCCGGGGTATTGCGAATCGTCATTCACGAAGGCCGACATCGACAGGTCCGACGCATGTGCGACGCAGTGGGGCACGAGGTGAACCGACTGGTTCGAACTCGAATCGGTCCGATCGTCGACAACGGTCTGAAACCGGGTGAGTGGCGCCATCTCACCACGCAGGAAGTTCGCGCACTCAGCGAACGTTGATTCGCAACGTCGTGAGTTCCACGGCATCATCCGCCGTACGCTGAAGAGCCGTGACACGACGCGCAAACGTGCTGGGAATGGGTCTGATCGGTGGATCCGTTGCGGCGGCGCTGCGCGGGAGCGGATGGCACGTGAGCGGTTCCGACGGCGACTCCGACCACGAACGTGAAGCACTGGCGCTCGGCCTGGTCGACGCAGCGGGGGTCGACGCGGCTGCCGACGTGTCGTTCGTTGCTACTCCGGTGTCCCACGTTGCCGACGGGGTGCGTCGGATGCTCGCGGAAACCTCGGGTGTGGTCAGCGATGTTGGTTCGGTGAAGGCGCCAATCGTGCGGGCGATCTCCGATCCTCGTTTCATCGGAGGACACCCGATGGCCGGTAGCGAACTCCAGGGTCTCGAGGGGGCCGACGCCGACATGTTTCGTGGTGCCGTTTGGGTGTTGACACCAAGCGCCACGACGAGCGACGCCGCATTCCAGTTGGTGGCCGACGTCGTACGACAGATAGGAGGAGACGTGCTCGCACTGCCCGCCGAGCGACACGACCAGTTGGTGGCGGTAACCAGTCATCTACCGCACCTGGCGGCTGCAACCTTGCTCACACTCGCACGATCCCGCGCCGACGACCATGCTGCGGTGATGCGACTCGCAGCAGGTGGATTCCGCGACATGACACGTGTGGCCAGTGGACATCCGGCGATCTGGCTGGACATTTGTCGGGAGAACCAGCCAGCAATCGTCGAGGCACTCGATGCACTGATCGGTGGACTGTCCGAAATGCGAACGATCGTGAGTGGAAATGACGCGGACGGGCTGCTGCGACGATTGAACGATGCGCGCTCGGTTCGCGCCAATCTGCCCGGACGCGTGCGCGAGCTCACCGACGTGAGCGAAGTGCGCATCCCCATTCCCGACCGGGCAGGCGCGGCGGCGGAGGTGTTCACCCTGGCTGCAGAACTCGGCGTGAACACCGCCAACTTCGAAGTGGTGCACTCCGTCGAGGGTGACCGTGGTGTTCTGGTCATGGTGGTCGAAGCGACGTCGGTCGATGTGTTCCGTGGGGGTCTCATTGCGCGAGGTTCAAACCTGCAGTCACCCGGAACGGGTAACAACGTGGCTGCACGAGCGTTCCCTCGGGTGGTCGGACCGCTGCGCGGCGAGGTGCGTGTGCCGGGATCGAAGTCGGTCAGCAATCGCGCCCTCGTGTGTGCGGCATTGGCGAACGGACCGTGCGCGGTGAGTGGTCTCGCCGAGGGCGACGACACCGCGCGAATGGTCGCGGGTCTGGCAACCCTGGGTGCCCGGATCGACGTCGCCGGAACCACGGCCCGGATCGGGACCGCAGTCGAACGACGCGGCAGTCGGGCAGTCACGCTCGATGCCGGTCTTGCCGGAACGACGTCCCGGTTCCTCACTGCGGTAGCGGCACTCTGCGAATACGAGACCACCGTGACCGGGGCCGAAGCACTGCTGCGTAGACCCATGGGCGAGTTGCATCGGCTCCTGCGGGAAATGGGCGTCGTGGTGACGAGCCAAGATGACGGTCGTCTGCCCGTGACGGTTTCACGAGGGACGTCCAACCCGACGGGCGAGCGCGTCCTGGAGGCGCGAGGTGACGTGTCGAGTCAATTCGTCTCCGCCGTGATGATGATCGCGCCGTTGAGCGGCGGTGTCCGGTTGCACCTGTCGGGGCCGGTGGTGAGCGCCGGATATCTCGACATGACTGCCGACGTGATGCAGTCGTTCGGCGCGTCGGTACGTGTGCGACGTGAGTCCTCGGGTACCACCGTGTGGGTGGATGCGGGTGAATACCACGCCACCACGTTCGTGGTGGATGCCGATTGGTCGTCGTCGAGTTATCCGTTCGCAGCGATCGGACTCGTGGGGGGAGAGGTGCTGGTGCCCCACTTGCGAACATCGTCGTCGCAGCCCGAGGTGGCGTTCGCGGGTGTCTTGGAGCGGATGGGTTGCACGGTGCACGTCGATGAATCGGGGGTGCGAGTGTCCCGTGATCCCGAGCATCGACTCCGCGGCGTCGATGTCGACATGGCGGAGATCAGCGATCTGGTTCCTACGTTGGCGGTGCTCGGAGCATGCGCCGAGGGCAACACGCGTATTCGCGGGGTTGGGTTCATTCGGGCCAAGGAGAGCGACCGTCTCGGAGATCTGGCATCGGAGCTGCGAAAGTGTGGCGTCGACGTGAGCGTCGCGGACGACGGACTCGATGTACGAGGTGGCTCGTTGCAGGCCGCGTCGATCGAGCCGCACCACGACCACCGTTTGGCGATGTCGCTGGCATTGCTCGGCATGTGTCGGGATGGAATCGAGGTGCGCGATCCTGACGTGGTGTCGAAATCGTGGCCGTCATTCTGGACGTCGATGGAAAGCGGGTTGGGGATCGGCTGACGGCGCAACGTCGGGTGACTACATCCGCGAGATGTCGAGGATGCGCCGCCTGGGGGCGAACTTGGGTGCGGTTATTCCGCACCGTTCGAGCATCCGCACCACCTGCCACCGCTGCCCCGCATACGGTGCAAGCGTGGCCAACATCTCTTCGTCAGTACCGCGCGGCGTTCCGGTGAGGGCCCATGCCACGGTGTTCTTCACGTGGAAATCCCCGACGGGAAGGGCGTCGAGATCGCCGTGCGACACCCCGACGGCAACGGCGGCGGTCCACTCGCCGATACCCGGCAGTTGCATGAGCGAACGTCGGGCATCGGCGCCCGCGAGCTCCACCGATTGTTGGACGTATCGCCAATGGCGAGCAACGCTCTTCATGGCGCGGGCACGTTGCGCTTCTATGCCGAGGCCGTGCAGTTCCCACGAAGGAATGGAAAGGAGTCGCTCAGGTGTTGGAGGAAGGATGAGCGAGAGTGGCCCTGGTGCCGGCTCGCCGTAGCGCCGACACAGGAGGTTCCACTGTTTGAACGCCTGCAGCGCGGTGATTCGCTGCCCCAGGATGGCAGGCAGCAGTTCGTGGTACGGGGTGTCGGTTGCGGGCAGGTGCAGTGTGCCGACCGTACGCAGCGCCGTGTCGACCGCCGGGTGATGGCTACGAACCACCGGTGCGTCGGTCGAGCGAGCCGTCAATCGGTGGTGTCGTGCCGTGAGCCAATCGCCGCCGTCGCCCCACGCACGAACCTCGTGATTCCCGTCGGGATGAACGTGGATGGCGATGGCTCCCGGACCGTCCGGGGTGAGAGTGGCCCGCTCGATGTGCGCGCTTGAACCACCGGGAGTTGCGCCCATGGAGACGCGGGTGGTGGGGTCGTGGAAACCATTTCGAAGAAGGGCGAGGTCGTAGGTGTGATGAGTGATACCCACGACGGTAGGCGGGCGGTGCCACGCGGCAATGGCACCGAGTACTAGATTCTTCGCATCGCACCACGGGGGAGAGACGTGTCATCTCGAGAAATCATGACCTGGGACATCTTCGGCAGTGCGAGTCGTGAACTCGCAGTGCAGATCGCAAAGTCCGGCTACGAACCCGACATCATCCTGGCCATCGCCCGCGGCGGGCTGCTCGCCGCGGGAGCGCTCGGCTATGCGCTCTCCGTGAAGAACACCTACACGCTGAACGTGGAGTTCTACACCGGTGTCAACGAACGGTTGGCCATTCCCATCATGCTCCCACCCGTTCCGTCAATGATCGATCTCAAGGACTCCCGTGTGCTCATCGTCGACGACGTTGCCGACACCGGCCACACGCTGAAACTGGTGAACGATTTTTGTGCCGGCCAGGTGAAGGAGTCGCGAATCGCCGTGTTGTACGAGAAGTCGGCGTCGATTGTGAAGTGTGATTACGTGTGGAAACGAACCGACGAATGGATCAACTTCCCCTGGAGCGACAAGGATCCCGTGGCCAAACGCGAGTGGAGCGTGAAGGACGCCTGAGCGCGCCGCGCACCGTGGAATGCGCGGTGGCCGCCCGGCATCAGGGCATCGTGATGTCGGCGTCGAGGAACTCGTTGGTCGCGATGTCGCCGGCAACGATGTCGGGGATCGGGAGACCCTGCTCGCGCAGGATGGGAACCGAACGCGCGATGAAGTCGTCCAGACGTGGCGATTCGAAGTCGCCGAAGATCGGTGTAGTGCCGTTGTCCACGATTCCCAGTCGCTCCATCGTTTCGACCGCATAGGCGGCAAGTTCGGGGCTCTGGCTCCATGTCGTGTCGAGCCGCTCCACCACATCGAGGATCGTCGCCACCGTTCGATCGGGTGATTCGATGAAGTCGATCTGTGCTTGCTGCATCAACGGCACCAATGCGGCAAGGCACGGCCGCAGCGGTTCGAGACGCAGTTTGTTGATCGCCAGATTCTGTGGATAGGAGGTCCATCCCGCGTCGTGCACCAGCTGGTACGCAGTGGCGACGGCACCGGACTCGAGATTGGCGTATCGGAACGGCTCGCTCGTTGCAAAACCTTGATGGGCGATGTCGTCGGTTGCCAGCATGAGCACACCCTTGTAGTTGGTGTCGACCTTGTCGGCGGGCACGACGCCCTGCGCCACGAGGTAGCGCATGTACGGGCGGTCGCCGAACACACTGATTGCACGCACTTGCGCGGCAATCTCGGCGATGGTGGAGACGCCAGGGTGCTTGGATTCATCCCAGAGGATGACTTGTGGGTTGATGGTGAGCGCATTGAACACCGCAAGCGTGGGCGCCTCGGCGTACCGAGAAAGTGCCACGTCACTCCCGACGTAACCGAGGGTGATCGTGTCATCGAGGAACATCTCCGTGACGACGGGGGATTCGATGAACGGACCACCGGCACGAACCTCCAGGTCGACTCCGGTGTCGGCACCACGAAACACGAGCGACCCCGTGGTGGCGCCACGCTCGGCGTCGACCACGTAGTCGTCGCCCAGCAGTTCGTAGATGCCACCGTGCTCGGTTTGGGGATACCAGTCGGTCTGAACCACCACGGGTGAGTCGCACACCGTCGCCAGTTGGCCCGCGTTGGCCGCCGAATCAGTTGCATTGGTCGTCGAGACGTCGGTCGATGGGGTGTTCTGGTCGTCAGTGTTCGTTGCGTCTGTTCCGCACGCAGCGAGCACGCCGCCGAGAACGGTGGCGAGTACTGCGCGCGTGACGCGGGAGGTCAGGGGCGATGCCATGGTGAGACGAGAAGCCTACGCAGCGCCGCCACCGCGACGAAGAAACAAAGCCCGATGAGTGCAGCGATGAGCGCAGTAACGAACATCGGCCCGGATCTCGTGTCCTGGAAGAAGAACGTGATCAAGCGTCCGAGCCCCGGGGTGCCTCGAGTGAAGAAGAAATCGCCGACGACGGCACCGATCACTGCCAGGCCGGCGGACACCCGCAACCCCGCGAAGATGGCCGGACTGGCGGCGGGAAGCTGCAGGTGGATCAGACGATGCCAGCGCGAGGCTCCTGCCAGGGTGAACACATCGTGCAGTGCCGTGCCGACCGATCGCATACCGAACAGCGTGTTGGATGCGACCGGGAAGAATGCGATGAGAACGGTCACGATGAGGCGCGCCGTGAACGATGCGCCGACCACCCGAACGATGATCGGCGTCAGGACGATGACCGGTGTTACCTGAACGGCGATCAGCCAGGGCCAGAGTGCGGATTCGAGCGAGCGTGAGAACGACATGGCAACACCGAGCAACACGCCGACGACGATTGCCAACAAGAAACCGACCGCGGCGGTGCCGAGGGATACCCACGTCGCCGAAGCGATGCGTGAGACGGTGGCGGCGTTCAGTCCGACGAACAGTTGGTGTGGTGGAGGAATGATGAGTGCGGAGCCGTCAGCGGAGGCGAAGTTGTTGTCCAGGGAGTATGCGAGCCCGTACCAACCGGCGATGACGACGCCGAGCACCGCGAGGGGCGGAGTCAGTCGGGCAAGCCGGGGTGAACGGTGCGCCGAGGTTGAGGGTGTCGTGGGTGGTCGGATTTCGTTCATGCGTCACCCGCATGCCGATACAGCGATCGGGCAATGTTGCCCACGAGGGCGGCGAATTCGGATGAATAACGCAGATCGTCGGATCGCTGGCGCGGGAAGGGCACTGCAAATTCCCCGACGATCCGCCCGGGGGCACTCGACATGACGAGCACCCGGTCGGCGAGATACACGGCCTCATCGATGGAGTGGGTAACGAGGAGCGCCGAGAAACCCTCCGATTCGTGCAGTGCGCCGAATTCGTCGTGCAGACGATGGCGCATGATTTGATCGAGGGCGCCGAATGGTTCATCGAGCAGCAGCAGGTGGGGTCGCGCCGCCAACGAACGAACGAGGGACAGACGCATCTTCATTCCGCCCGAGAGTTCGTGCGGCCATTTGTGTCGGTGCTCGAGGAGTCCGCTCACCGACAACAGACGTTCCACGATGGTGTCGTCCCCGCGTGCGAGCAGTCGGGCGTTGGCGTCCACCCGCCGCCAGGCAAGGAGCGCCGGCTCCTGGAACACGAAGCCAACGCCGGAGTCGGGTCGTGCCACTTCGCCACCCGATGGTCTGAGGAGCCCCGCAACGATTCGCAGCAGGGTCGTCTTGCCGCAGCCGCTCGGCCCGACGATGGCGACGATCTCGCCTGATCGGACCGTCAGCGCCACGTCCTGCAGGACACCGGCCTCGCCGAATCGGTGGTGAACGTCGCGAAGTTGCGCGGCGATGCGGGTATCTACTGCCATTGTCCGCGCGACTGGATGACGTCACGGAGGGTCGTGACTCGGTCGGTCATGATTCCGTCGACTCCGAGATCGAGAAGTCGCGTCATCTCGTCCGGGTCGTCGATGGTCCACACGTGCACCTGCAAACCGGCGGCGTGTGCCCCGTCGACGAACGACGGTGTGACGATCGGTAGGGGTCCCTGTCTGACGGGAACCTGTGCCGCCAGTGGCGTCACCTCACCACGAAATCGAACCGAACGTCGCGCCCACGTGCCGAGACGGACCTTCGCGACATCGCGGGGCCCCATCGAAGTACACACCTTCGTGCCGTAGCGCCGTCGAACGGCGTCGAGTCGCGCATCGCTGAAGGACCCGATGCAAACACGATCGAACACGTCGCCAGCGTCGAGACGGGCCAAGAGATGTGGCAATGCGTGATCGCTCTTGCAGTCGATGTTGAATCGAGCCTCGGGCCAGGAAGCCAGGAGTTCATCGAGCCGCGGGATGGGCTCACGGTCCGCCACTCGCGCGGTTTCCACCTCAGCTGCAGTCATCTCCCGGATGACTCCCGGACGGCCGCAGGTTCGCTGCAGGTCGGGGTCGTGGAAGGCAAAGAGCACGCCGTCGCTCGACGCGTGTACGTCGGTCTCCATGTAGCGATAGCCGAGTCGATACGCGTGGGCGAATGCCGGCAGGGTGTTTTCAGGGTGCTCGCTGGCCCCGCCCTGGTGGGCGAACGCGATCGGTCGTGGGCCATCCAGGAACGGGTGGGTGACGTTCATGTCGCGACCTGCTCGTCCACCCGGATGACGGCGGTTATATGGAGCGTCCGGCGTTCTGCCAGTACTCGTCCTTCAAGAGTCGTTTGTAGAGCTTGCCGGTCGGGTGACGGGGGAGGTCGGGTCGGAAGTCCACCGTTCGCGGACACTTCACGTCGGCCAACTGCGACCGGCAGAACGCGATCAGTTCCTTGCCGAGGGCCGCCGCCTCTTCGGAGCTCGCAGGCATGGCGACGGGTTGCACGACGGCCTTGACTTCCTCGCCGAATTCGTCGTTGGGCACTCCGAACACTGCGACGTCGACCACCTTCGGGTGATTGATCAGCACGTTCTCGGCTTCCTGCGGATAGATGTTGACGCCGCCGGAAATGATCATGAACGCCTTGCGATCGGTGAGGTACAGAAACTTGTCGTCGTCCACGTAGCCGATGTCACCGAGCGTGCTCCAGCCCCGTCCCTTCGGGTCGCGCGACGACTTCGTCTTCTCGGGATCGTTGTGATACTCGAACACCGCGGGTGATTCGAAGAAGACGGTTCCGGTTTCGCCGGATGGGAGTTCGTTTCCCTCCTCGTCGAGGATGTGCAGAATGCCCGAGATGGCCTGGCCGACGGTGCCGGGATGCGCGAGCCACTGCTCGGAGTTGCAGTAGACGAACCCGTTGCCCTCCGTTCCGGCGTAGTACTCGTGGATGATCGGGCCCCACCACTCGATCATCTTTCGCTTGACCTCGATGGGGCATGGAGCCGCAGCATGAATCACGGTCTTCAGCGTCGTTACGTCGTGGGCGAGGCGCTGTTGATCGGTCAACTTCAGCATCCGTACGAACATGGTGGGTACCACCTGCGAGTGCGTGATCCCGTGGTTCGGGATGCACGCCAGATATTCCTCGGCGTCGAAGTGCTCCATGATGACCGTGGTGCCACCCAGGCGATGTACCGCCATGTTGAAGCGCAGCGGTGCTGCGTGGTACAGCGGAGCGGGTGACAGGTACTTCGTGTTGCCATCGAAACCGAACACGAACTGTGCCAACATCAACAAACTCGGTGGAGTGCCCAGTGGTTCGGGCTTGTAGACGAACGCGACACCCTTCGGGCGCCCGGTGGTGCCGCTCGAATAGAGCATGTCGGTGCCCTCGAATCGCTCGGAGAGCGGTTCGCTCGATTGGGCGTCGACCGCACCTTCGTACGCGTCGTAGTGGGACGTGGTGCCGTCGACCATGTAGCGCGCCACCACGTTGGGAGTCGTCGGCACGACGGCATCGGCCTGATCGGCCTTGTATTTGGAGGTGATGAACACCTTCGCGCCGCAGTCGTTGATGATGTAGGAGAGTTCATCGGTCGTGAGGCGACTCGAGCAGCAGGTGTACACCAGTCCTGCGTAGTGGCATCCCCACACCATCTCGAAGAATCTCGGGTGGTTCTCCAGGCAGATGGCCACATGGTCTCCGGGTTTCAGTCCGTGACTGGCCATCAGATTGCTGACTCGGTTGGCTCCCTCGTCCAGCTGGCGGTAGGTGAGTGTCGCACCGGAGCCGGCCATCACGACGGCGAGTTGGTCGGGGGTGGTTTCGGCGACTTTTCCAGGGAACATGATGACACCGAAGGTAGCGCAGCCACTACCCTCCAACTATGTCCGTAAACGCAGTGCCCACCTCAGCCGACGAAAAACACGTCATCGACCTCGTCGAAGAACTCCTCAACGACCTGCCCCCAGCCTCCACCGACCCCGTCACCTTCCTGGGTGCTCAATTCGACCGCGGTTTGGCGTGGGTGAATTTCCCGGTGGGACACGGGGGTCTCGGGTTGTCACCCAAGTACCAACGCATCGTCAACGAGCGGGTTGCCGCCGCAGGTGGACCGAATGCGTACTATCGCAATCCGATCGGGTACGGCATGTGCGGGCCCACCGTGGTGGAGTGGGGTAGCGAGGAGCAGAAGCGGCGATACCTGCGTCCACTCTTCACCGGCGAGGAAGTGTGGTGTCAGTTGTTCTCCGAGCCCGGCTCGGGATCGGACTTTGCCGGGCTGAGCGGCAAGGCCGTTCTCGATGGGGACGAGTGGATCGTGAACGCGCAGAAGGTGTGGACCACGCTGGCGCACGTGTCGAAGTTCGGACTGCTCGTCGTTCGCACCGATCCCGAGGCGGTCAAGCATGCGGGATTGACGGCGATGGTGGTGGACATGCACGCCCATGGCGTGGAGACACGTCCGCTGCGCCAGATGACGGGCGAGGCCGAATTCAACGAGGTGTTCTTCACCGACGCCCGCGTTCCGGTGGCCGAGACACTCGGCAAGCCCGGTGATGGATGGCGGGTGTCGCTGACCACGTTGATGAACGAACGTGTCGCAATCGGCGGCGTCATCCCACCGAAGGCGTCAGGTCCGATTCGTGAGGCGCTCAAGTTGTGGGAGGCGTTGTCACCCGAATGCAAATCGGCGGCGACGCGCGACGATCTCATGCGTTTGTGGATTCGAGCCGAGGTGTTGCGACTCACCAACATTCGTGCGGGCCAGATGCGAAAAGTTGGCGCCCCCGGGCCCGAGGGTTCGATCGGCAAGATGGCGAGTGCGGATCTCAACAAGGACACCTACGCCTTTTGCATGGGTTTGATGGGTGCCGATGGAATGCTGTACGGCGACTACTCGATGGTGCGCCCGAACACGGCCATGGGTCCCACCGACGCACTGCAGAAGTCCTTTCTGCGCAGTCGTGCCAACAGCATCGAAGGCGGAACCAGCGAAGTGATGCGAAACATCCTTGGTGAACGAGTACTTGGTTTGCCCGGCGACGCCCGTGTCGATCGGGACAAGCCGTGGAGTCAGGTGCCGCGCAACTAGCGGAGCTAGGCGTTGGCCAGCGCGGCCAGAACGGCGCTCGCACTGATGCTGCGATCGTCGTAGGTGCGTCGCGAATCAATCGCACCACCCAACGTGGTGGTGATGGCGGTCTCCATGGCGCTCTGCAGTTCGCGAATGTGCCGGGGTGGCGGGAAGTATTCGTCCTCCTCGGTGGCGCGAACCTGTGTGAATCCGCCCGCGGGAGCGAGACGTTCGATGACCGCAACCACGAGTTCTTCCGGGGCCGATGCCCCTGCGGTCACACCGATGGTTCCGTGCAGATCGTCGGGGAGTTCGGTTGCCTCGTTCACGCGAACGACGCGCGGACAGCCGATCTCACGAGCGAGTCGCTCCAAGGCGAGGGTATTGCTGGAATTGGCGCTACCGATGACCACCATTGCATCGACTTCGCCGGCAATCTTGGTGAGTGACGCCTGCCGATTGGTGGTGGCGAAACACAGATCGCTACGGCCGGGGGTCCAGACGTTTGGAAAGCGTGCCTTCACGGCCGTGGCAACGCCCTCCCATTCGCGATGTGACAACGTGGTTTGGGCGAGCAGAGCAACAGGCTCGGTGAATTCGGGGAGTGCGGCCACCTCGTCGAGGGTCTCCACTCGCGTGATGGCGTCCGGAGCAACGGCCATCGTGCCGACGGCCTCTTCGTGGCCCTCGTGACCCACGTAGACGATGTGGAAGCCTTTGCCGGCTCGCGTGCGCACCTCGTGGTGCACCTTGGTGACGAGTGGACAGACGGAGTCGACCATGTAGCTGCCGCGACTGCGGGCATCCGCAACGACCGCGGGCGCCGAACCGTGCGCCGACAACATGATCGGGCGTCCTACCGGTACCTCGCTGACGTCGTCGACGAAGATCACACCGCGTTCGGTGAACCGATTCACGACGATTCTGTTGTGGACGATCTCGTGGTAGCAGTACACCGGTGCGTCGAACGTGCGCACCATCCACGCCAATGCCTTGATGGCCATTTCCACACCCGCACAAAAACCACGGGGAGCAGCAAGCAGTACGTTGTCCACGGTCATGCGACATCACCACGGTACCGTTAACGAAGTGACGAACGGAGACGCCCGCAAGAGCGTCGTCATCGTCGGACGTCCGAACGTTGGGAAGAGCACGCTCTTCAATCGGTTCGTGGGTGAGCAAGCGGCGATCGTCGAGGATCATCCCGGCGTCACGCGCGATCGACACACACGCGAGGTGGAGTGGTGCGGTCACCACTTCGATCTGGTGGATACCGGTGGCTGGATGCCCGGTGGAAGCGCACTCGACTCCAAGGTGAGTCGCCAGGTCGAGGCGGCGGCGAGAGCCGCCGACATCGTCATCTTCCTCGTGGATGCAACGGTCGGACTGAACGACGACGACGAGTCGATTGCGGCGTGGCTTCGCACCACCGGACGGCCGATCTTGCTGGTGGCCAACAAGGTCGACGGCCCGAACGCCGAGACGGATCTATGGCAGTTCCTCAGCCTTGGGTTGGGCGACGCGGTTCCGGTGTCGGCAATCCACGGGCGCAAGTCGGGCGACTTGCTCGACGTGATCGTCGACCAGTTGGAGATCGAAGCCGACGATCCGTCAGAAGCCGCCGGATTCGTTCGCAACCCGGAGACCAAGGAACCGCGAGTCGCCATCGTGGGGCGACCGAACGTGGGGAAGAGCACGCTGTTCAATCGACTGGTCGGTGAAGAGCGATCCATCGTGCACGACATGGCCGGCACCACCCGCGACGCCGTCGATACACGCGTGGAGACCCCCGACGGTCCCGTGGTGTTCGTGGACACTGCGGGAATGCGTCGTCGCAGCAAGGTCGAACCGGGAACCGAGTACTACAGCATCATCCGCGCATTGCGCGCAGTCGACGAGAGCGACATCGCCCTGCTCGTGATCGACGCAAGCGAAGGAGTGACGAGCCAGGACCAACGCTTGGCCGAACGAATCGACGCCAGTGGGTGTCCGATCGTTCTGGTGCTCAACAAATGGGAGCTGCTCGATGTCGAGCGCCGCGAGGAGGTCGAGATCGAACTGAAGCGCCGGTTGTACTTCATCGGGGACTCACCGATCGTTCGACTTTCGGCACTCACCGGCAAGAACGTGCATCGACTCCAGCCGCTTCTCACCGATGCGATCACCAACTATCACAAACGCGTTCCCACCCGGGACGTGAATCGCGTGTTGGCAGCCGCACAACAAAAGCAGCCCGCCGGTCAGGGTGCCCGGGTGCTGTACGCCCTGCAAGGGGCGGTGGATCCTCCCACCTTCACGTTGTTCGTGAATCGAGAATTGCCCCGGACGTACCTGCGGTACTTGGAGCGTTCCATTCGTGAGGCGTTCGAGTTCGGCTCGACGCCGATCAAACTGCGAGTCCGTACTCGTTCCGAACAAGGTTGACACGTGCCGTGGTGTGAACCGTGCTCGCGGTACTTCGCGCCGTCGGCAATGACGAAGGACGGTGGTTGTCCGGAGTGTGGACGCGAAATCGAGCCGTCACCACGTTCGGGATCGACCCATGCGCCAACCTTGCGGGAACTCTCGGAGATGAGTGGTGAGAAGACACCGTGGCACTTCAAACTGTTGATGGCGATGCTCGTTGCGTATCTCGGCTGGCGGATCGTCGCTCCGTTTGTAGACTGACGGAGCCGTAGCTACGGGCTGTGGCGCAGCTTGGTTAGCGCGCTTGTCTGGGGGACAAGAGGTCGGGAGTTCAAATCTCCCCAGCCCGACGATGTGCGGGCGATTCGTTGCCACCACCACGCCGCAACAACTCGCCCTACTGTTCGATGCCGTCCTCGACGATCCATTGGTCGATCAATGGACGGCGAACTTCAACGTCGCGCCAACGACCCAGATCCTGCACCTGACGGGGTCCGTCACGTCCGACGGAGAAGAACGCGTGCTCCGGCGGGCCCACTGGGGTCTCCTTCCAGCATGGTCGAAGGATCGCCGTCGGGCAGCAAGCATGATCAACGCGCGTAGTGAGACGTTGGCGGAGAAGCCGAGCTTCCGCCCACTGCTCGCAACGCATCGATGCGTGGTTCCCGTGGACGGCTATTACGAGTGGAAGACCACGGACGTGGATCCGAGGGTGAAGCAACCCAAGCAGCCGTACTTCGTGCGGTCGGCGGACGCCAGCCCATTCGCAATTGCCGGCTTGTGGACCACCTGGCGCGATCCCCAGCGTGGTGGTGAACAGGTACGTAGTTGCAGCTTGATCACCACGACCCCGAACGCCACGTTGGCGGCGATTCACGATCGTATGCCCTGCATCCTCGATGGAGATGACGTGGATGAATGGTTGTGCGCCCCAGAACCTCCGCTGCATCTGCTGCGAACCGCTCCCGATGATCGACTGTCGGCGACGACCGTCAGTACCGCGGTGAACAACGTGCGCAACAAGGGTCCCGAATTGATCGAGCCGACGAGGACGACGCTGTTCTGACGTTGCCCGGGCGGTCACGCACCCGTGCGTGATGCGACGGTCATTCGGATGAGACCGCGCCGGTCACGCCGCCGTCAATCTGACGAGACCGCGCCCGCAACGCCGTCCTTGCGAAGTTGTGCGGCGAGTCGTGCTGCATCGGCGGCCAATCGCTCGGCAGGAACGTTCTGCTCTTGATTGGCGAAATTCAGGTGCGACATTTCCTCGGCTGGAATGCAGTGCAAGTGCACGTGTTGAACCTCGAATCCGGCGATGACCAGTCCGACTCGATCGGAACGAAATGCGACGCGTTGAGCGAGCGCAACGCGACGGCCGATCTCGAAGACGTGGGCGTTGAGATCGGCGGGCATGTCCATCCAGTGATTGATCGGTTCACGAGGTACGACCAGGGCATGTCCTGGACGAATCGGCGCGATGGTCATGAAGACGACACAGCGATCGTCCTTCAGGGCGAAATGTCCGGGAAGTTCACCGGCGATGATCTTCGAGAAGAGCGACGTCATGCAGAGCGACGATAGTTCACGGTCCGGGCGAACTAGCCTCCCTGCGGTGGCGCGCAACCTCGCAACATGGCCGAACGTCGTCACGCTCGCCCGACTCGCATGTTTGCCCGTGTTCCTGTGGCTTCTCTTTTCCCGGAACGATCGTGAAGCGGCCGCATACCTTCTCGGTGTCCTGGGGATGACAGATTGGATCGATGGTTGGCTCGCCCGGCGGCTGGATCAACGAAGTGAATTCGGTGCCGTGTTCGACCCGGCGGTGGATCGACTCCTGTTCATCGTGGGGGTGGTTCCATCGTGCTCGACGGGCGGTGCCGGCGTGGTTCGATGGTCGGTGGTGGCACGTGAGGTGTTCATCGGCGCGCTGATGGTCGGCGGTACCGCGTTGGGGATGGCGCGATTTCCCGTGAACCAGTGGGGCAAGAACTACACGTTCGCGTTGATGATCGCATTTCCACTGCTCCTCATCGGCGCTAGTGACGCCGGTTGGGCGCTCGGTGGAAGGAACGCCGGTTGGGCCATCGCGATTCCCGGGCTCGTGATCAGTTATCTCACTGCCGCGGCGTACGTTCCACAGGTGATACGTGGCGTACGGGCGGCACGACGCAGCCGGTCCGCGTCAGCCGCAACCTCACCCTGAGGCTACGGTTGAGGGCATGTTGATACCGAAGGACCTCTCGTACACACCGCAACATGAATGGGTGAGAATCACCGGCAACGTGGCACGGGTGGGCATCACCGATTATGCACAGGATGCGTTGGGTGACGTGGTGTTCGTCGGGGTGCCGAGCGTCGGGGCCACCGTCACAGTCGACGAGTCGTTCACCGAGGTGGAGAGCACCAAGAGCGTTTCCGACATCTACGCGCCGGTAGCCGGCACGATCACTGCGGTCAACGAAGCACTTGCCGACCAACCGGAGCTGCTGAACCGGGATCCCTATGGTGACGGGTGGATTTGTGAGATCACCATCGACGGATCGGCTCCCATTTTGATGGACGCCGCGGCATACGAGGCACTGCTCGCTGGGTGACCGTGCAATACGTCTTTTGCAACCAGTGCGGCCACCGCAATCCACCGGTGTCGACCTTCTGTTCGGCGTGCGGTGGGGTATTGGACAAGCCGAGTCTGCGAACCGGGGTGCTTCCCAAGACCGACCCGTTGCTCGATGGCATTTTCGACGATGACAACGCGGTCGTGCAGGAAGGGGAGGTTGCACCCGGTGAGGTCATGCTGGTCATTCGGCAGGGCCCCGAGATTGGCACGCGGTATTCCCTGGTGGGTGAACAGATCTCCGTCGGTCGCGTCCCCGACAACGACATCCAGTTGGATGACGTCACCGTATCTCGTCAACATGCGGTGCTGGTCCGGCAGGGCGCGGCATGGCTCGTGCGTGATCTGGGCTCGCTGAACGGCACGTACGTGAACAACGAGCGCGTGGACGAGTGTGTAATCGAGCACGGCGATGCACTGCAGATCGGCCGTTTTCACCTCGTTGCTTTCTTCGGTTGAGCGACGTGTCGGAGACCTTCCTCTCCATCGGAGAGGTGCTTGCGGTGTTGTCGGAGGAGTTCCCCGATGTCACCATCTCCAAGATTCGATTCCTCGAGAGCCAGGGATTGATCAATCCGGAGCGCACCAGTGCGGGCTACCGGAAGTTCACCGAGGCCGAGGTGGATCGACTCCGATTCATCCTGCGCGAGCAAAAAGACAACTTCCTTCCCCTTCGCGTCATTCGCGATCGGCTCGATGGCGAGACGAGTGACGGTCTGCTTCGTCCGCAGGACGTGACCGATCCGAGCATGCCACGCGGTATTCGCGTTCCGTCAGCCGGTCACCCCACGCATCGGCTGGCGACCCAGCGCGCGGGAGCGGACCACTCCGCGCCCGGCGGAAGGTCGGGTGCACGCAAGCGCAACGAGCGCCTCACGCACGCCGACATGCTCGAGGCGACCGGCGTGTCGAGCGAGATGCTCGGCTCGCTCGAGAAGATGAAGTTCGTACGTCCGTTGATGGTGGGGAGCGAGCCGTACTACGACGAAACCGATCGTGACATCGTCCATCTCGCGGGTCGGTTGGCTTCATTCGGTATCGATCCGCGGTTGCTGATGTCGTGGCGGCTCTCCGCGGAGCGAGAAGCCGACGTGTTCGAGCCACTGGTGCGTGCGGCGATGTCGCGACGAGGCTCGGATGCCGCCGGTGGTGCAAGTTCCCCCACATCGGTCAGCAACCGAGACGACGCGATGAAGTTGCTCGACGATCTGATTGCGCTCGGCGAGGAGTTGCGTACCGCCCTGTTGCGCAACGTCACCAAAGGACTGCGCAACGACGCCTGACCGATTGCTACGCTGACGCCATGAGCGCCAGCGATTCGGTTGACCTTGAATTGCTCGGCGTGCGAATCGAAGCCCCGGCGAACCAACCGCTCATGCAGTTGCGGGAATCCGAGGGTGATCGACGACTCCTGCGTATCTACATCGGTGCGTCGGAGTACATGGCCATCGAACACGCGCTGGAAGGACGAGTTCCAATGCGTCCGCTCACCCATGATTTGCTCGTGAACGTGTTCGAGGATCTCGGGGCACATCTACGTCGCGTCGTCATAACGGAGATGCGCGACAACACCTACTATGCCGAGATTCAGTTGCTACACCAAGGTCAGACCCATGCGATCTCGTGTCGCCCGTCGGACGCGGTGGCCGTTGCCGTACGCGCCGCCATCCCGATTTCGGCGCATCGGGAAGTGATGGACGAGGCGGGGATCATCGTGCGGTCGGACGAGGACGACTCCGAGGAGATTCTGGTGGAGTTTCGCGATTTCATCGACAACATCAGCCCCGAAGATTTCCAGGAGAACCCGGAGGATTCGGGGAAGGAGTAGCCCACGGTTGGCGGTGAGCCGCCGTAGCCGTAGCGTGTCAGGTCTCATGGCAGTGACGCGGGTGAGCCAGTTCGATTCGGTTCGTACGTTCAGTGGTACCGCGGCACAGATCGTCGGTATCCACCTACCGGCAACTTCTACTGGGCGCGTGGATCTGTGCGTCTCATCGGCACACGACGCCTCGAAGTGGGTCGCGACGTGAGTACGTCTACCGGGACCTCCTGGAGTTGAAGGTCATCAAGAACTTGTTGGATGCCGGAATAAAACTGGAGTCGGTGCGCGCGGTGTTCAACTACCTGCGCAGGCACGTCACCACCGACGTGGCATCGGCCCACGTGGTGATCAGCGGACAAAGCGTCGTACTTTGCGACGGTGAGCATCTGATCGACGCCGTGCGCAACGGCCAGGGTGTCCTGAACGTGTTGCCACTTGCCAACGTGAAACACGAACTGGACGCGAGCATCGTCGAGTTGAAGCGTCGTGAGCAGCAGGAGTACTCGTCCGTGCGGCAGGCCAATGAAGCCAAATCCGCTTCAAGGGCTCGCTCGTTGCCAACTCGTCGCAGCATCGCCCGATAACGGGATGCCGTTCGGTCGCCGTACGAATGGGCGCCGCATCTCACAATGAGCGGGCATCGCATTTCAGCATGAACGGGCATCGCCTCTCACCGCTCGACGATCTGCACCGTGAATCGGGCGCCAAGATGGTGCCGTTCGGTGGATGGGAAATGCCGTTGTCGTATCCCACCGGAACCATCGCTGAGCACATGGCGTGCCGCAATGACGCCGCAGTATTCGACGTGTCGCACTTGGGCACGGTGCGGGTCGAGGGTGCCGGGGCCTTCCACGTGTTGCAACGCGAGTTCACCAACGACTTGCGCAAGGTGGCTCCAGGACGTGCGCAATACACCCACGCATGCAACGATCAAGGTGGCGTCACCGACGACATCATCGTGTGGTGGTTGTCCGAGGAGTGTTTCGACGTGATGCCGAACGCCTCGAACACCGAGCGCGTGCGCTCCGTGGTCGGCGGTACCGATACCACGTCCCAGCGCGCGATTCTTGCGGTGCAGGGACCGCGCGCACGACACCGCCTCGCCACCGTGTCCCAGGGTGCGGCGAACGTCAAGCGGTTTCGCGTCGAGACAGTGGATGTGCTCGGCGTACCGTGCGCGGTGGCGGGTACCGGTTACACGGGCGAAGACGGTGTCGAGATCTCGGTTCCCGTCGATCACGCACCCACCGTGGCGCGGCATTGGTTGCCGCCGGAGTCACAATGGCGGGTCTGGGTGCTCGTGACACCCTTCGCCTCGAGGCAGGACTGCCGCTGCACGGACACGAGCTCTCCGCTGACATCAGCCCCCTCGAAGCCAATCTTGGTTGGGTCATTGGTTGGGACAAGGCAGATTTTCGGGGCAAAACGGCCTTGGTCCAGCAGCGGGCCGTCGGTATCCAACGAAAACTCTGCGGGATTCGTACGATCGGGCGTCGTCCCCCGCGTGATGGCGCCCGCGTGATGGTGGATGGTGTCGATAGCGGCGTCGTGACGAGCGGCAATTCTCGCCGGTCCTCGGGGCCGGGATCGCATTCGCATTGCTTACGCCCGAGGCGACGCAGGTTGGTCGTTCGGTGGTGGTGAAGTTCGGGACAGTGAACTCCTGGGGCACTCGTCAGGCTACGCCGTTTGTGACTGCTCCGAAGTAGATCCCGCCGGGGGTGCGGCGGTCTTTGGCGCCAGGTTGGACATCGCCTTGCTCGCCAGCGACGGCAGGAATCCCACCAGCGATCCGGCTTGATCGGCCATTCCGGCGATGCGTCGGATTGGTTCCTCCACGTCGTCGAGCAGGCGGTTCACGCGGGAGGCAGCGTGATTGAGATTGTCCATGGTTGCGCCGACGTTCTCCAGCGCAACGATGAGTGCCTCGACCGTACGGCGGCCTTGATCGGCCAACTTGACGCCCTCGGTGATGGGATCGATGCTGCGCAACAACGTCAGGAGGTCGCCAACGATTTTCTGAACGTCGAACTGGGGTGGTGGAGTCGTGCTCATACGTTGGTTGCCAGCGACTCTAGGGGCTCGCACGAGCACACCAAATTTCGGTCACCGTGCGCGGCGTCGATTCGAGACACCGGTGGGAAATAACCGCGATTCCGAAGCGAGGGGAGTGGGTACAGGGCGTAGGAGCGCGGGTAGACGCGGTCCCAATCGCCACTCACGTCCTCCACGGTGTGTGGCGCGTGGCGCAACGGTGAGTCCTCGAGATTCCACTCACCGGATTCCACGCGGTCGATCTCCGCGCGAATCGCGATCATCGCGTCACAGAATCGATCGAGTTCTGCCAACGATTCTGCTTTCGGTCTATTCCACCATGAGCGTGCCGTTCACGGGGAAGCTCATAGTGGGTGCATGGAACGCATAGTCCATCAATCGTTTGGCGATGTCCTCCACGGTCACGCCGGTGCGTCTGGTGATGTCCCGAATGTCGAGGATGCATTCGTGCGCGACGAGTCCATTCGTGCCGGTGTAGAGCGTGGGGTAGTGCTCGCGCAGTCGGTGGACACGTAGTTTCGCACTTGCAATCGCCGTTGCGTCGCGCCGCAGGCCATCGGAGCCCATCAGGTCGTACGTACACCCACGAGATTGGCAGGATGCTGGCCGAGCCGAACGGTGCGGCCGAAACTGACGACCGGCGGAATCGCACCGGCGCCAGACTAGTCGACCGAGCCGGTGTGTTAGCGACAGGTTGCAGGGATTCCCGGAAGGAACGGGGCCAGATGCGCTCGTACACCCACGGGTCCAACTCCCGGCCCGCCACCGCCGTGGGGAATGCAGAAGGTCTTGTGCAGGTTGAGATGGCTCACGTCGGCACCGAAGTGACCAGGCTTTGCAACGCCAACCAAGGCGTTGAGATTGGCGCCATCCACGTACACCTGACCTCCGTGGGAATGCACGAGGTCGCAAATCTCGCGCACTCCCGATTCGAACACGCCGTGGGTCGATGGATACGTGATCATGAGCGCGGCCAGCCGATCGCCCGCTCTCTCGCATTTCGCGCCGAGGTCGGCGATGTCGACGTTTCCTTCGCCGTCGCAGGCAACGACCACCACATCCATTCCCGCCATGACTGCACTCGCGGCGTTGGTGCCGTGGGCGCTCGACGGAATGAGGCATACCGTCCGTCGTGAATCACCCCGACTGGCGTGGTAACCGCGGATAGCGAGCAGTCCCGCGAATTCACCCTGGCTCCCCGCATTGGGTTGAAGGCTGACGGCGTCGTAGCCGGTGACCTCGCAGAGCATTCGTTGCAGTTCGTCGATGAGTCGCGCGTACCCTCGGGTGTCGCCGGCCGGTGCGTGCGGATGGATGTCGGCAAATTCTGGCCATGTGATCGGAATCATCTCGGTGGTTGCGTTCAGTTTCATCGTGCACGAGCCGAGCGGAATCATCGTTCGATCGAGTGCGAGATCCTTGTCGGCGAGGCGTCGCAGGTAACGAAGCATCTCGGTCTCGGTTCGGTAGCGACGGAACGTTGCCTGATGCAGGAAGTCGTCGCGTCGCTGAAGGTCGTCGGCGAGTGCGAGGCCGAGCGTGCGTTCCTGGACTTGCTCTGCGAAGCAAACGATGCCGAAGCAGTCGAGGATGTCGACCACCATTCGAAGATCCGTCGTTTCGTCGAGACTGAAACCAACCGTGGTGTCGTCGACGACGCGGAGGGCGATGTTGTGCTTCGTCGCGCGTGCGTGCACAGACGCAGCGTCGACCCCACGTACGAGAATCGTGTCGAATCGCGAGCCTGCGTCGATGTGGCCGAGGTCGTGCTCGCGAATCAGCGAGACGGCGGCCTGCGTGAGTGAGTTGATACGACGGGCGATGGTTTGGAGGCCGTCGCGACCGTGCCACGCGGCGAACCCTTTAAGGCATGTGCCCGGCAGCGAGCAGCGCCTGCAGATGCTGCTGGTGGCCTTCTCCTGACGAATAACTGCCTCGGGTTTGCAGGGCCAGCCGAAGGGCGGGGCGACCCTTGGTGTCCGTGCTCACGCCGACGAGACGACCGGGCAGCGAGCGCGCGAATGAGTCGGTGGCGGCGAGGAATGCGGCGTGCGGACCGCCGTATCCCATGGGAACGCCGAAGCGCTGAGCGCTGCCGACGGCAATGTCGAAACCCAGCGATGCCGGAGTCGTTAGCAGCGTGCTCGCCAGAAGATCCGTAACGCACACCGCCACTCCGCCGCGTTGGTGCGTGGCATCGACGATCGACCGTACCTCAGCGTCGGTCGCCACGATGCCGCTCGACGACGGTCGCGAGACCACCACGCAGAAGGCATCGACCGACGACAGTTCGTCGAACGGGACCAGTAGCACCTCGACACCCACCGGTTCGCATCTTGCCCTGAGTACGGCGATGCTGTGGGCGTGGGTGTCGCTGTGCACCGCGACGGTGCGACTCTCGGACTTGGTGATTCTGCGAGCCATGGTTACCGCCTCCGCGAGGGCGGTCGACTCGTCCAGCAGCGACGCATTTGCGATGCCGAGCCCGGTGAGTTCGGTGATGACCGTCTGGAAGTTCAGCAACCCCTCGAGTCGGCCCTGACTGATCTCTGGTTGATACGGGGTGTAGGCCGTGTACCACGCCGGATTCTCGAGCACGTTTCGCAGAATGACCGGCGGGGTGATCGTGGGGTAGTAGCCGGCACCGATCGCGCATCGACGCACCACGTTTTCCTTCGCAATCTCGCGGAGTTCCGCCAACACCTCCGTCTCGGACAGCGCAGTGGGGAGGTCGAGCGCCCGGTCGTGCATGATTGCAGTCGGAACGACGGCCGAAACCAGCGCATCGTTGGACTCGTATCCAAGTTCGCGAGCGATCCCGGAACGCTCGTCTGCGTTCGGACCGATGTGGCGTGATTCGAAAGTCATGGTGCCTCGCTGTCGACGGTGGTGATCCCGGTGCGTGACCGCACCGGCACCCCCGCTGTCCCTGATACCTGAGAGCTTTGGCGATGACTCGCTTATCCCCGTCGGTGGAGAAGGCGTGAGCCCCCTCGCTTTCCAGCGTTGCACGTCGCCTCGGTTCGGGGACCTGAGAGGTTCCGGGGTGGTTGCTCCTTCGGTGTGACGGTGCACCGGACGTGCACTTCACTCTCCCGAGGCGACGATTGCAGTCGAAAGCGTAGTACGCAACCGGGTGATCACCGCGACGGTGCGCCGTCTAGAGTGACGCCATGGCCGCAGCACCAATCACCTCCAGAGCCCTCACCGACGCCGTCAGCCCGTTTTTTGGCGACTTGGGAAGCAAGTACATGCTCGATCCCGCGACCGCCGAGATCGGCAAGGCCGCCGGCTACTCCGACGGGTTCTCGTTCTACATGGCCGGGCGCGGAGGCGTGTTGGGCGACGTCGATGCGGGAGTGGTGTATTCGGCATTCATGTTCTTCGACCACAACCTGGTGCGCAAGATGTGGGAACGCGGCATTGCGGTGGAAGGCGCACGAAAGGCGGGAACCCGTTACGCGGGCGCGGCCGACGCATGGGGCAAGGCACATCTCGCGGGCTTCGGTGGCGCCAAACGTTTCAACGAACTGGCGCAGAAGGTCGTGGACTCCGTCGACGTTGGCGGTCTTTCGTTGTTCGCCGGACTGCGAGCCGAACCGCTCTCGAGCGACCCGGTGGAGCGTACGTACCGATTGGTGACGTACCTGCGTGAATTGCGCGGCTGTCTCCACATCAATGCGGTGGTTGCCGAAGGGCTCTCGGGCATCGAGGCGGTGCTGGCGTCGCAGAACGGGGAATTCTTCGCCAAACTGCACGGGTACCAGGAGCCGTACCCCGACGTGTCGCACCTTGCCGAACCCCGGGCCCATGCCGAGGAGGTCACCGCGCAGCGGATGGCCGACATCTACGAGCGTTCGTTGACCGGAGCGGAGCGGGGCGAGTTCGCCGCGCTCGTTGCGGAAATGAAGACGGCCGTCGTTTAGTCGTCGTCTAGACGCAGCGGTTGGTGAGCGTTCCGACGCCGTCGACGCTGGATACGAGGACGTCCCCCGGCGCGAGGAAGCGGGGCGGCTTGCGGGCTGCGCCGACGCCGCTCGGTGTTCCGGTGAAGATGACGTCGCCGGGGAGCAACTCGACGATCGTCGAAAGGTACGCAACGAGCTGGGGAATGGAAAAGATCAGGTCGTTGCTGTTCGATTGCTGCACCACCTCGCCGTTCAGCGTGCAGGTGAGCGCGAGCGAGTCGCGCTGGGAAAGTTCTCGCGCGTCCACCAACCATGGGCCGAAGGGGGTGAATCCGGCACGACTCTTGCCGAGGCTGAACTGCGGCGGCTGGGTGGCACGTTGCAACAAGCGGTCGCTCACGTCCTGCCCGACGCAGATACCGGCGACGTGATCCCAGGCGTTCGATTCGGGGATCTCGCGTCCACCGGACCCCACCACCGCAACGAGCTCGATTTCCCAGTCCGCGGTAGCCACGGTGATGGGGATGTCCCCGTGCGGCGCGTTCACCGACGACGCGAACTTGGTGAATGAGCGGAGAATCAGGTATCGGCGCACCCGTCTCACGGCGTGGGCGCGGTAGTTGAGTCCGATACCGAAGATCTGACGCGGTTCGGGGGACGGCGCCCCGAGATCCGTTGCCGAGAACGCAACGGGTGTCGCCTGAAGCGATGGCGCAACGTTTCGTAGTTCGTCCCAACGGGCGAACACACCCATCGGTGAATGACCGAACGTGCCATCGGTGGCTCGTTCGAGATCGATGGCGGTGCCACCGCCGTCGGGACGCGTCGATGCGATGATCGATGCCCGTCCGTTGATGTTGGCGAAGCGGAGGTGTGCGGACAATTGGGACATGCCCATCACCGTAGTTTCTGGACTACCCGTGCACGTATTGATCGCTGGTGGTGGCCCGGTGGGACTCACCACGTCCATCGCACTGTCGTCGGTGGGGGTATCCAACACCGTGGTCGAGAAGAGCGCAGACGTCTACGGCTTGCCGCGGGCGATCGTGATGGATGCGGAGATTCGTCATGCGCTCACTCGAACGGGACTCACCCGACAACTCGACGAGGTGCTCGAGCCGATGCTTGCGGCGGATTTCGTCGACGCATCGGGGAATCGACTCACGGGAATCGACCTTCGCGACGTCCAACTCCTGGGATGTCCGGCAGTGAGCAAGCACTTCCAGCCGCTCCTCGACGCGATGTTGCGAACGCAGGCCGAACGACGCGGTGCGCACCTGCGGGTGGGGCGGGAAGTCGTCGATCACCGGGAGGACAGCGACCACGTGGAGTTGGTACTCGATGATGGGTCGATGTTGCGCGGGGACTTCCTCGTGGCATGTGACGGTGCGTCGAGTCGAACCCGCAAGGTCGCAGGAATCCCGCTCGACGACCTGGGCTTCGATCAGGACTGGCTGGTGGTCGACGTCGAACTCGCCGATCGGGAAGGGTCCGGACTACCCGACGTCACGCGTCAGGTGTGCGATCCGCAGCGCCCCACCACGCTGGTGAGCGGATTTCGCAACTATTACCGGTTCGAGTTTCAACTTCAACCGAACGAGGACCCCGCGACGATGACTGCGGAGGCCCGCGTGCGGGACCTGCTTGCCCCGTGGTTGGCGACATCGGATGCCCGTATCGTCCGCACTGCCGCCTACCGGTTCCACGCCGTCGTTGCGCAGCGATTACGAAACGGCAGGGTGCTCCCCAGCCGGCGACGCCGCGCATCAAATGCCACCGTTCATGGGGCAGGGCTTGAATTCCGGGATGCGCGACGCCTTCAATCTCGCCTGGAAACTCGCGTACGTGGCCCGTGGATGGAGCACGGCGGAACTGCTCGATTCCTACGACACGGAGCGTCGCGCCAACGTTCGCAGCGTTGTGGAGCAGTCCATCGACACGGGGCGACTGATCGATCAGTTCGCCGGTCGGGTGAGCCATGGCGTGAGTCGGGAGAGCACACATGCAACTGAACGCAAAGGCAATACTGATTGT
>JAYQSR010000018.1:0-54549 GCA_038146945.1 Ilumatobacteraceae bacterium | reverse complement strand
GGTAGTCCGAGTCGACGCCGATGACTACGTGAATCAGAACTTCCTTGAAGTTCTCTATATGTTTCTCACGGAAAACCCCAACTTTGACGCCGTGGCGTGCGACTACTGGTTGGTGGATGACCGCGAGGAGGTATTGGGTAGGGGTGATGCCGCCAAAGACCCGATTGCATGTGGAGTCATGTTCCGAACCGAACAGCTCATTGATATCGGTTTGTATGATGAATCATTCTTGCGTCATGAAGACCAAGATTTGCGATTGAGAGTTTCTTGATAGGTAAGCGCATTCATCACGTACCGCTACCGCTTAGTATCGGTACCGCTCGTCACCAAGACAACATCTGCCAACGATCGAGGAATTGATGGCGCATCATGAGCTACGGCTACAAGAAAAGCACCGTAGTCGCCGAGTATGACCCCGCGACAGTCGCTCGGACAGAGAGGCAAATCCAGTATCCAGCTTGGATCTCGACGGGTTGACTCCGATTCGATACCGGCCGTCATGGCCGAGATTGGCGTCAATCGTGAAGGCCTGCATGAACTTGCAAAAGCCTCGTGGAACTAGCCGAGGACAGGAATTGCCGATGCGGCCAAGTTCCAAGCGTACAAGGCTGAGACGCTTCGCGGCGCGAACTGACTGGCACATGCTGGGACACCTCTGGAAGGAACCAACCCTCAGCCAGTATGAGGCGTCTTTCAAGAAATACGACGCATTTGGAGCATCCGAGTATGAGACTCTTGCGGATCACTGCAAGAAAGTAGGGATTGAGTTCATCTCGACACCCTTCGACGATGGTATAGTGGAATGTCACTCAAATCCGCTCGTTCCGTTTTCAAAGACCTCGGCGGACATTACGGAAATACCGTTGTTGTGGCGCGTTGCACGGCTACAAACCAGTGGTGTTGTCGGTTGGTGCTGCGACAATTTCTGAAATCGACGAAGCACTCTCAACGTTGAGGTCTGCGGGAGCAAAGCGGCATTATCTTTGCACTGCATTCTCAACTATCCAAAATCCGATGAGAATACGAATCTTCGGATGATCAGCGATCTTGCTACTCGATATCCGGAATGCGTCATTGGGTACTCCGACCACACAACGCCGAAATCAGGTTTACCCTCTTTGTTGGTAACGTGGTTGCTTGGCTGATGATACTGGAGAAACACTTCACCCACGACGCGTCGCTTCCCCAGGAACGATCACTATCACGCGTGACTCTTAACCACATGCAAGGCACCGAACGGAGGTGGACAGGGTTACTGCATTATTGGGCGCGACATAAATCCACTGGAAGTGAAGAGATTGCCCGAAAGAACGCTCGTAGAAGCATCGTGGTGTCACGCAACCTTGATTCTGGGCATCGGATAACCGAGGAAGACATCACGTATAAGCGGCCAGGCACCGGCATAAGCCCGCTGTCATGGGACGAAGTAATCGGACGAGTGACCAGTTGTTCATTGGAGGCGGACACTGTCATTCAGTGGAGTGATCTTGAATAGAAGACGTACTGTCGTAACTGTCGTTCACGCCCGAATGGGCTCCAGTCGTTTCCCAGGCAAGATGATGGCATTGCTCGGACCATCCCAATATTGGAATAAGTCCTAACGGGAATCACTGCATATTTCAGACTCGGACCACTTTTTGCTCGCAACTTCGGACCTGCCACTCGATGACGTCATTGCTGACTTCGGACGGAATTACGGAATCAAGTATTTCGCAGCTCGAACACGACAACGTACTTCAACGTGTGATTGACGCTTCGGGCGACATCAACCGGATGCTGTTGTCCGAATCTGTGCCGACAATCCGTTCATCGAGCCGAACCTGGTCTCTGACCTGGTGCGTCACTTACAAACAACTGGTGTGACTATCTCTCTTTAATCATCGCTTGGGATTGGGATTGACGATTGCAGATGGCTTCCGGGCCGAGATTTTCGACTACTCGGTCCTACGAACAATCAGGCACCGATTTCCGAACCCCGCTACCGGGAACATCTCACATCGGCACTGTGGGAACATAGACTTGTTCGACGTCGAGGTCGTTACTTCCATCTCCGGCTCTGGCGGATGACCGTTCCTTCGACGTTGATGTACTGAATGATCTCTTGTACCTAGAAGGTCTCGTAACGAGAGGGAAAATCACACTCTCGTCGACTGCCAGTGAGATCATGGAGGTTGCACGTGCTCGCTGACGACCAGTGGGGCGCCCAGCAGCTTTATTCAAAAATCGCTCAGGTTGAGGCAATTTTGCCGTCCCCATGAGCAGTACTGTGCCGGGTTTGTCCACACGGAGTTGTCAAAAGGAGTATTGACGTTAATCAGCGATGTTTCGACGCTTGAGGGGAATGTGGTTGCTTCGCTTGGTACAGATCGCGTCTCTGGGGACGGACAGAGTCGGGAAGGCTGAGTTGTCGAGACTGACGATTCCATTCGATAGTTGGAGTCATCACCGCCAGTACGTCTCATCCGCTTCCTACAGACAACAGCTCGCGTCACTCGTTGAGCATTCCGGACAGGGAGAGCAACCTCGGTATCTACAGCGGTAACTCAGACCATCCTCAGCTCCTGCAATGAGTCGCGCTCGTCAGCAACTAGAAGAAGGCACAAAAGCTCTCATGCGCTGTCGCAAGAAGGTGACGATTGTTCGTCCATATACAAAAATAAGTGCGATCCAGCGAACTCGTGCGATTTGGCGAAGTAAAGTATCTGCGCCCCGGAATGACCTGGAAACGAAATCACTCCCGCCGGCGCCGTGAACCGAAGCGTCTGTCGCTCGTACCGCACTCGAGCTCTGATGATTTAGGCACTGTAGCTAGGGCAATTCTGCCATTGGTTCTTCCGGTTGGGTATGCCGAGGGGCTCAAATCACTGCGAGTGGAACTTGAGCCGTTGGCTCGCCAAACTGCAGCACTCTATTCAGCCAACGCCTCGCAGTTTCATCTGCCATATCAAGTACTGTCAGCATTTTGGGGGGAAGATGGAACGAAGATATTGTCCCACCAACATGGTGGCCACCAGGGTCTAGACGAGGTCTGTGCTGCCGAAAACTATGAGACACGAGCAAGTGAGCGTCATTACACATTTGGATGGACCGATAGTCGCACGTCACTAAAGGCCCTACCCAGTGCGATGCCGCAACGTTCCCGTAGCTCAATTGCGACGCGACTACTTTTCATGTCAGTTGCGAGCACTGAAGTGATCTATCGGCTCCAACCTTTTTGTCTACCGTCGCACGTACGTCGTTGCGCCAGTGAGACTCGATCGTTCGTAGATGATCTCGTCTGGCTGAGTCTTCCCACGGTGATCGATGTGGAAAGTCCGACATCGCAGAGTTACATACTCGCGGCACCTGTGGTCTACGAGGACTTTGCAGTACCAGGGACCGTTTCTGCATCGAAATCTGCGTTGGTTGTACACAACTATTTCGGAGTTTCCTGGCTGGAAACCCTCGCGTTAAATGTTCCAACTGTGTGCTTCGTTCCCGAAGGGATACACCGCTTTCGGGCAGCGGCGCAGCCCTTTGTGGATGCACTTGCACGAGTTGGCATCATTCACTATTCGGGTCGCGAGGCTGCAAAGTTTGTGAACTCACTCCGCGGAGATCCCTCGGATTGGTGGAAGTCCGTGGAGGTGCAGGAAGCCCGGGAAGCCTTCGTTGCTCGATATGCCAACTTCAGTGTCAACTGGTTGGATGCGTGGCAGGACGAGTTCGAGTCGCTCCTGGCAGGGTGAACTTACGGCGAAATCACGGTGCAAGCAAAAGCAGGCGTTGGTCAAACGTTTGGGGCGAGTTGACCGCGTCGATAGTGGTAGCGACACAGCAGTTCATACCTCACCACGTCACCAAACAACGGTTCCTTACGGGTGGTGGCGGTGTCACCCACCATCACCGTTTCACCCTCGAAGACCACCTTGTCGTTCACCAATCGGGCATTGTTGGTCGCCCGCGCTCCGCACCAGCAACGTGCCTCCACCTGCATCTCGACTCGCTGATCGGCGATCTCCAGCATTCGCCGGGTGCCATCGAAGAGTAATCCACGAAAATCGGTGATGAGCCCGAACGAATAGACGTCGATACCGAGATCATCGACGATGGTGGCGAGCTCGTCGCACTGGTCTATCGAATAGAACTGCACCTCATCGCAGACGAGGTAATCGAGCGGCATGTGTTGTCTCGCCAATGCAACCAGGCTCGGCGTGATGCTGATGTCCACCGCCGGTGACGAGACACCAAGCCGACTGCTTACCTGGGCTCCGTCTCGGTCAAGTTTGGTGATGAGCAGTCCACGCAAACCGCGTGTGGACAGATTGTGGTGGATTTGCAGCGCGAGCGTGCTCTTCCCCGAACCCATGGTGCCAAAGCTGAAGCGAAGCGTTGCCACCGAAAACCTCAGTTGAGCGAGAAGCCACGCAACGGCAGTGTGGGGCGTTGCAACCAGTTGTCATCCGGATACCGCGCTGCACCATCGATGGCGTGAATCGTGTACGCGTGACGGGGCTTGTCGCTGGTGTTGGCCGCCGACAAATGTGGGACCGCGCCATCCAGCAGAACGAGCGTGCCTCGCTTGGCCTCCAAACACTGAAGATTGTCCAGCGGATACGGTTCCGGATCGAGGACGTCCATCACGGTTGCCGTTCGGGATTCGTTCAGCCGCGAGCGCGAGCGAACGGGAAGGCGGTGGCCACCGGGCAGCGCCCACATGCAACCGTTTTCGTTTGTTGCATCGTCGATGGCAAACCAGAAGCCCACGACACTCTGCGGCTCGGTCCACAGGTACGTGTGATCGGTGTGGCAGGTGACCTCACCGCCGATGTGCGGTTGCTTGAAGATGTACATCGATTGCAAGAGCACGGGATCTCGCATGCCGATGTCCGACGCGACGGCAGCCAGTTCCGGTGTACGGCTGAACGAATCGAACACGGGATCCAAGTCGTGCATCGCATGCCCGAGTTTGTTCAGCGCGAGATGCGGTTCGGCGCGGAGGTTTCCATCCTCGTCAAAGGCATCCTTTTCGAAGAAGCAGCGAATCTGTTCGCCACTGGTGAGGAAATAGTCGTCACTCGTGTGTTGTGGCTTGCCGTCTGCCGTGAACACCGTTGCTTCCTCGGGCGATGGGACATGCAACTCGGCCAGTTTCATCGCACGCTCGCGAAGCTGCAGGCAGTCTTGGTCGGAGACGAAGTTGGGGACCACCAGAAATCCGTCGTCGCGAAACGACTGAAGTTGACCTTCCGTGAGGTACTTGCCCATGGTTCGTGGTCCTTCTCAACCGTTTGGATTGCTGAAGTTTGAGGCTTCGGGAAATGCGTGCGGCAACAGTTCCGTCATCGGCACGGGCTTTCCTTCCAACTCAACGAGGAGCTCGGGCCCGCCGTGTTCCCACAACAATTGTCGACATCGACCACAGGGTGTAACGGCCTCGTCGTTGCCCAGTGTGCAGACCGCGACGAGTCGACCACCACCATGTCGAACCAGTTCGCTGATCATTCCGCACTCGGCGCACAGGGTGACGCCGTACGAAGCGTTCTCCACGTTGCATCCCGTGACTATTCGTCCATCGGTGGTGAGGCCCGCCGCGCCAACCCGAAACTTGGAGTAGGGGACGTAGGCATGCTGCATTGCGTCTCGTGCTGCCTGGCGAAGGGCGTCCCAGTTGATGTTGTTCACTGCAGGCAACGATAGTCAGTCGGGCGTCATCTCGTCCGCTCGAGTTCGTGGAGTACGACCTGACTACCTTTACGAACCCAGAGCCCCACGCCAGTTTGTGTGAAGTGTCGAGAAAGTCGTCGTCGGTACCAATCACCGCTTCGTAGATGGGCATTGAGATCCGTGGACGATCGGTCGACGGTATGCCTGGCGTCGAACATGGTGAGGGCATCGAAGTACAAGTACGTACGAGTTGCCTTCGTGAGATTTCTCAGGGCGCGCACTGCCCGGGCCTCGTTCAAGTACTGCAATACGTCCATGCAAATGACCAGATCGAAGGGTCGAGGTGGTGACCATGTTGCGATGTCGCGCTGCTCGTGACCGTACGTTGCACAGGCGTGCTCGCTTACATCGACGGACATGACACGCACATGTGGCCGTACCGTTCTGTACCACGTGCTCCAATCACCGGGCCCTGCGCCAACCTCGAGCACCGACCGAATGGGGGAGTTCCACCAGTTGGCAAGTTCATGAACGGCGGTCGCAAGGTGAGCAACCTCGTTGAGCGAGCGAACCGGTTGCTTTCCGTAGTACCGATCGAAATACGTCTTGTCGAACTTCTGATTTGTCACGCATCGTGTGTAGCAGCAACCGAAGTAGCCTTCCAACCATCAACCACGATCAAGTCAAAAGGTGCGTGTCATGTCGGTGTTCTCGGTAAGGATCAAGGGCCTCAGTTCCGGAGACGATGTATTCAGCACGCTTGCCAATCGAGTGGTACTGGTGGTGAACGTGGCGTCGAAGTGTGGTCTCACCCCGCAATACTCGGGTCTTGAAGCACTGCACAAGGAACTTGCACCCAAGGGATTCAGTGTCGTAGGGGTGCCATGCAACCAATTTGGCGGGCAAGAACCCGGATCACCCGAGGAGATAACCACCTTTTGCGCCACCAACTACGGGGTGACGTTTCCAATGACGGAAAAAGTGGACGTGAACGGCGATTCCCGTCATCCTCTCTACGACCTCTTGACGGCCACCGCAGACAGTGAGGGTCACGCTGGGGATATCCGCTGGAACTTCGAGAAATTTCTCGTCGGCAAAGACGGATCGGTCCTCGCGCGATTCAGCCCCATGGTTTCCCCGGACGACGCCGTGCTGCGTGCGGAAATCACCAAGGCGCTTGGCTGAGCGAGTTCGCCATGCGTGTTGCTGCAATTCAGATGTCGATGGCGAACGACGTCGCCACGAACGTTGCTACGGCCGAAAGGTTGGTGCGAGTTGCCGCAGCCGACGGAGCACAAGTAGTTCTCATTCCAGAACTCTTCGAGGGTCATTACTTCTGCAAGGATCAACGAGCCGAAGATCTACGACGAGCGTTGCCGGTGGAGGGACATCCGACGGTGTCACACTTTTCCGCGGTTGCGCAGGAACTCGGGATCGTTCTACCCGTCAGCATTTACGAACGGGCCAACAACGCATTGTTCAATTCGGTGGTGATGGTCGATGCCGACGGCACCACGATGGGAACGTACCGCAAGAGTCATATCCCGGACGGCCCCGGTTACTCGGAGAAGTTCTACTTCTCCCCGGGTGACTCGGGATTTCGAGTCTGGAAGACACGGTTCGGCGTCGTCGGGGTCGGTATCTGCTGGGACCAGTGGTTTCCCGAGGCGGCACGCAGCATGGCGATGTTGGGGGCCGATGTACTCATGTATCCGACCGCGATCGGTAGCGAACCGCAGAATCCAGCGTGGGATTCAAGTGGTCATTGGCAACGTGTGATGCAAGGCCATGCAGCGGCGAACATCGTGCCGGTAGTGGCCGCAAACCGCACGGGACGCGAGGTGGGGCACCCCACGGAGGTGACCTTCTACGGATCGAGTTTCATTACCGATGCGACGGGTGCCAAGGTTGCCGAGGCCGGGCGGGACGACGAAAGAGTCCTCGTAACGGACATCGATACGGAGGCGAATCGTGCACTGCGCATCGGCTGGGGACTCTTTCGCGATCGGCGTCCCGATTTGTATGGTGCCATCACCAGCCTCGATGGCATGCGGCACTAACCGGTTTCGATCATGATGCGAATGCCCGCCGAGTTTGCTCGGCACGAGCGAACCGTGATGTGCTGGCCAACTCGTCGCGATTTGTACGAACACCGACTTGGTGATGCAAAACGAGCCCACGCCACCGTGGCAAAGACCATCTCTGGGTTCGAGCCGGTCACGATGATCGTGAATTCCAGCCGACGCAGAGGAACTGCAATTGCCTCGCTGGAATCAGGCACTTCATGTCCAGCCGAGAGGATCATTAGGCGGAGCACTTCAAAGAGCTACTTCGACCCCGATTATCCCACCAACCTTGGAATGTCGTTTCCGTGGTGTTGCCGACTCGACGACTGCCTGCTCGCGGCGGTAGTAAGGGGGATTGTCGTGACACCGGTCCGACGTACGTCGTCGGAGACGGTGCACGAGAGGGAACCCAGGGTTGCTGGGTGTTCAACGGTTGGGGAAACAAGTTCGTACCGCACGGCAACGATGCCGTGATTGCCGAGGCATGGCTGACATCACAGGGACACGCCGTACGACACGTGAACATGGTGTTGGAGGGCGGCTCGATAAACGTGGATGGTGCGGGCACCCTGGTGACCACCGAGCAGTGCGATTTGCTTGGTGATGAGAGCCCACGCCACCGCAATCCATCACCTTCGACGCGCGAGCAAATCGCGGCGCGCCTGTGTGGCGAGTTGGGCCAGGAGCGGGTTTCGTATGGTTGCCGTACGGACTTGCGCTCGATGACGACACCGACGGACACGTCGACAACGTTGCGGCATTCTGTGCCGCAGGAGTGCTGGTGCTACAAGGTTGCGACGACTCTCGTGAAGCCGACCATGGCCGCTGTGCAGCCAATCGTGCCGCAGCCGAGCAAGCCGGACTCGTGGTTCGTGAGATTCCGGTGCTTCCGTTCGTCACCACCGATGGGCGACGAATGGCGGTGCCGTACCTGAACTTCTACGTTGTCAACGGAGGCGTGATCGTTCCGGTGTGCGGGCATGATGCGGATGACGACATGATGGCGTTGATCTCGGAATGCTTCCCCGAACGCCAGGTCGTCGGGCTCGACGTTGGCGAAATTCTCGCGTTCGGCGGGGGAGGAATCCACTGCATCACCCAGCAAGTCCCCGCGCCGTAGCGCCTGGGTCTACACGGGGGCGTCGCACGAACGAAGCGGAAGCACGCGAGTAGGCAATGACGACCACATGTCGTCGAGGAGTGAGGCCCGTTGGGCGGCATGCTGGGCGCTGCTCCACAGATTGTTGTGCTGCAGTGGATCATTGGCCAGGTCGTACAACTCGCCCTCGGTGCCGTCGTGCACCGTACCCGGCAACATCGCGGTGCAGATCCAACCGTCACGACAGATGGTCCGCGCATGAACGATCTTGCCGAAGAGCACGCTGTCCCATTCCGTGAGCACACGCTCGTGACCCAGTTCGCGTGCGTCCTCGTCGTTCGTTGGAAGGCGGGCCGACTCCGTGTAATCGGGCCGGGCAATGCCGGCGATGCCGGCGAAGGTGGCGGCAAGGGAAACCAATCCGACTGGTGCAGACACTCGTGCGGGCGCCACCTTCGCCGACGTGGCCGGGCTCCACACCAGCGGCAATCGCATCAGTGAATCCGTGTGGTACGGACCCTTGAACAACAGACCGTAGTCACCCTGCAGTTCACCGTGGTCGGTGGTGTACAGCACGTCGACATCGTCGCCCCAGCCACGTGACGCAACGGATGCCAGCACCCGACCGATTGCCTCGTCGATCAACTCGTTCTCGATGTGTGCCATGGCGTTGACTTCTCGTACGTTGTCGGCGGTGAGGGTCTTCGGCACCCATTTGGCGGGAGCCTCGTAATTGGACACGAACGTGCCCTCGTACCACATGCGCCAGTGTCGTGGCTTGGCGTCCAGTACGCGCTCGCGTTCGGCGGCATCGATGATGTAGCCGTCGGGTAGATCCAAGTCGCGCCAGTTCACGCGACCAATCTCCGACTTCGGGGGATCCCAGGGATGGTGTGGATCGGGGAAACTCATCCAGCAGAACCAATCCGCGTCCGCGGGAAGCGAGGACAACCAGTCGATGGTCTGATCGGCAACCCACTCCGTGTGGTACAACTCGCGCGGAATGTCGTTGTGCTTGACCTGCGGTGCATTGGTATCGCCGCCGCCTCCTGCATTCACCTGCAACTGTTGATCGAGCACCTGGAAGAACATTGCTGCTGCAGCGGGGTTCTTCTCACGTAGCCATCGTGCGTAGTGGAATGGCCCCATTCCGCCGTGCGTGGCGAGTGCAAAATGTTCGAATCCGCGGTGTGGCGTCGGCAGGCCATCCTCACCCACGACCATCTCGGTTTCCAATCCCGCGGAGCCGATTCGATTCTCTGCGAATCGCAGGAACGGGTCGATGAACGGCTCGAAGTGCGCTTTGCCGATGAGTGCGGTTCGGTAGCCGGCGTCGTAAGTCGCTGGCGATGCTCGGGGCGTCACCGGCGAGTGGTACGCCATTCATCCACACTCCGTGAGTGCTCACATGCTGGCCCGTGAGCATGGTGCTGCGCGACGGCATGCACACCACGTTCTGAGGGTGCGCTCGGTCGAACACGATGCCGTTCGCCGCCAAACCATCGATGACCGGAGTGCGTGCCACCCGACCACCGTTGCAGCCGAGCGCGTCGTATCGCTGCTGATCGGTGGTGATGAACAGGATCTTTCGACCCATTACGTCGTCTCCATCAAGCGTTTCAACTTGCCGAGACCTTCTCCTGCCGCACCGGCAACGACGATTGCCAGCGCCTCCGGTTCCATGTCGGTCGAGTACACCACGGTGGAGCCACCGTGACCGTCGTCGATGACGTCGCATGTACCCAGGTGCGATGTGATCCCTGGATTGCCGACGATGCGGTATTGGAACCTGCGCAGTGCGTGATCGTGCGTGATGATGTCTTCTTCGAAGGTGATGCCACTTGGTGTCGTCATCCACCGCTTGTTGCCCTCGACGCGACAACTGCTGAACGGGAACCATTCGTGCTGACGGGCAAGGTCACCCACCAATGCCCAAACGGTGTCGGGATCTCGGTTGATGTGAACGTGACGACGCACGGAACCCATGCGAGCAATGTAGCGGTTAGTCGAGACTCCACTCCACGTGGGGAAGTCCGGCATCGCCAAGTGCGGCGTTGATTCGTGAAAACGGTCGGGAACCGAAGAATCCTTGGTGTGCCGACAACGGCGACGGATGAGGAGCCTCGATCACTGCATGTCGCGTGACATCGATGAGGTCCTTCTTCCTTCGCGCATGTGCTCCCCAGAGAACGAAAACCACGAACGTCTTGTCGTTGACCGCTCGAATCACTTGGTCGGTGAAGGTTTCCCATCCTTTACCCTGGTGCGATCCTGCAACTCCGGCCCGCACGGTCAACGTGGTGTTGAGGAGGAGTACGCCGCGCCGTGCCCATGCCGACAAATCTCCGTGCTGAGGTACGGGAACATCGAGATCGGAATGGAGTTCTTTGAAGATGTTCACCAGTGAGGGGGGTGGGCGAACTCCGCGCTGAACCGAAAAACACAATCCGTGAGCCTGGTCCGGCCCGTGATACGGGTCTTGTCCGAGCACCACCACCTTTGTCTCGGCGTACGACGTTCGGTGAAGTGCGGCAAAGACATCCGCCTGGGGCGGATACACCGCGTGATGCTGACGTTCGAGTGCGACGAAGGACTGCAGCGACTTCCAATACGGTTGCTCGAACTCGTGACGAAGCAGCGGGTTCCAATCGGTGGTCATGACCGGACCGACTACTCCGAAACGTTCGGAAACGGGAAGGAGCGATCAGAAGTCGTTTCGGACATTCCACAGCTCCGGAAAGACCGGCCGAAACAACGTCGATGTCAGGTACTCGGCTCCGGACGAGCCGCCGGTGCCATGCTTTCGCCCGATGGTTCGCTCGACCATCTTCACGTGTCGGTAACGCCACTCCTGGAGTCCTTCGTCGATGTCCACCAGTCGCTCCAACACCAATGCGGCCTCCGGGTCGTTTCGGTAGGCGTTCAGCACGACGTCACGAACCGCCGCCGAATCGGCCTCTTCAAGCGCGCTGGAATTCGATCGGGACGCCAGATAGGTCAGCGTGTGGTGCCAGGGTCGGGACGGGTGAGTGCCCCGGAAAGCCGATCATGCTCGGGAGAACCAGGCAGAAAAATCTGGCAAGGACCGCGTCGTCGCGTTGACCGAGGACTATCTCCAGTTCACGGAACTGCGCGGATTGAAACCCACTTGCTGCATCCAGCCGATCACGAAACGTGCCGAACTGAAGGGGTGTCATCGTTTCGAGGATGTCCACTTGTGACACGAGCGTCTTGAAAATCGTACGGATCCTGCCCAACGTCGCCACTGCATCGTGCGACCTACCCACCTGAAGCAGTTCCGCTGCCCGAGACAGTTCGTGGAGCAGTGTTTTGAACCACAACTCGTACGTCTGATGTATGACGATGAACAACAACTCATCGTGTTCGGGGCCGCTGGCTCGGGGCTGTTGCAGGGAGAGCAACTCCGGAATCTGCAGGTACGTGGCGTACGTCGTGGCGCTCTGTGAGTGCGTACCGCTCATAACGTGACACTATGTCATCCGTGGCTTTACCCGACGTTGACGCCCTCGATCGTCACGACCCGTTGGCGTCGTATCGCGAGCAGTTCGTGATGGCCGACCCCGACGTGTGTTATCTCGACGGAAACTCGTTGGGTCGATTGCCGAAACGAACGGTCGACATCGTGCATCGGTACCTCGTCGAGGAGTGGGGCAGTGAACTGGTAGCAGGTTGGTCGCATTGGATCGATGAAGCCCAGCAGGTGGGCGACCTCATCGGCGACGTCGCGCTCGGGGCTGCGCCGGGGCAGGTACTTGCAGTGGACACCACGAGCGTGAATTTCTATCAGCTGTGTGATGCCGCGCTTCGTGCCCGACCGGATCGAAACAGGGTGGTGAGTGACCTCGCCAATTTTCCGACCGATCGGTACGTTCTCGAGGGTCTCTGCGATCGTCATGGCAAGCGACTCGAGCTGATCAATGACGAGTTCGGGGCGGAGTACGTGAGCCCCGCGATGCTCGCGGAGCACCTCGACGACGACACCGCTCTCGTCACGCTGTCCGTGGTGCAGTACCGCTCGGGTGCGCTGCACGACGTGGCAGAACTCACCCGGTTGGCACACTCCGTCGGGGCACTGGTGGTGTGGGATGCAAGTCATGCAGTGGGCGCGGTGAATCTTCACTTCGATCAACACGACGTCGACTTGGCGGTGGGCTGCACCTACAAGTACTGCAACGCCGGACCCGGTTCGCCAGCGTGGTTGTACGTCAACCAGCGACTGCAGGGGGAGCTACGAGTTCCGATCCAAGGTTGGTTCGCGCAGCGCGACCAGTTTGCGATGGGGCAAGGGTTCGAGCGCGCCGACGGGATGCGAGGCTTCCAGATTGCCAGCCCGTCGATCGTCGGCATGCGTTGCATCCAGGCGTCGTTCTCGATGATTGCCGAAGCGGGGCTGCCCGCGATTTCGGCAAAGGCGGCACGGGGAACCGAATTGATGGTGCAGTTGCACGATGCATGGCTTGCACCACTTGGATTCGAACTGATTACACCTCGTGAACCCGAGCGGCGGGGAGGTCACATAACGTTGCGCCATCCCGATGCAAAACGGATCGCCGCCGCGATGCGCGAATTGGTGAAAGTGATTCCCGATTACCGCGAACCGTCAAGCATTCGCCTGGCAATTTCTCCACTGGCGACGAGTTTTCGAGAAGTTTGGGACGGTTTCGAGCGCATTCGCGACCTGGTGTCGAGTGGTCGCTATCAGTCAGTGCAACACTCGGGGAATCGGGTCACCTGAACGTTCCGCAACCGTGGAACCATCCGTACGCGCTAGCGCCATACCACCTGGTCGGGAAGGACACGCGTGAGTGGCTGTTGCACGTCGACCCAGTCACCTGGTTGCGGACACGGACTGGTGGCAACGCTCAACATGGTGGTGTGCATGTGCGGAGCCTCGAGCATGTCGAGGCGTTTGCGAGCGAAGTGAAACGGGCTTCGACCATCGTCGAGACTTCCAACACCGTGAGCCGAGCCGCAGCCCACCATTACCAACTGCGTACCGGGAGCGGCGGGGATGGTCGCAGCCCGGTAGCCGGCCGTGGAAAATGCCGCCGGGCGAACGGCAATCACGTCGGCGTGAAGGCCGAACATGGATTTGTCCCCCAACCACAGGTGGGTTCCGGTTCGTACCACCACGCGATGTGCCACGGATGCTCGAACCTGCCGTACCGCTGCTCCGATGTGGCTGAGATGCAGGGGGAGATCGTCGCTGAGTTCACGTGCGATGGCAATGGCTTCGTGCGCACGGGAGTCGTCGCTGCCTGACAGTGGCAAATGAACAGACCACGCCACCACTCGATGACCGGCGGTTTCTGCCGCCCGTCGAAGGTTGGTGGCGTCGGCGACATCCACCCCGTATCGGTGCATGGAGGATTCCACCTTGATGACCACGGGATTCGAGACATGGAGCATCGCGAGTACGTCGAGGTCGCGACGTGATGCAACCGTCAGTACCGCATCGGCACGGGGAATGTCTTCGATGCCAACCCCGACGGGAGTCAGGACGAATGGTCGCAGGTCATGAGGGACCTCCGTCAGTTCATGAATCGAGCCAACCGCAACATCGCGAGAAACGACCCTTGCATGTTCGATCAGTTGCGATCGTCCGAATCCGTAGCCATTTCCCTTCACCACGGGCAGCACTTCGACGAGCTCCGAGACGACGCTACGTACGTGGGTGTTCCAAGCACCGGACTCGACCGTGAGTCGCAAGGTCATGCAGTTTTACGGTATCTGGCGCGCTTCAATAGCCAGCGAACGATTTCGATCAACGCCGTAATGCTGAACGCGGTGACGAAGCGATGATGAATGCGGTCGTGTGATTTTCTTCGAGAAGGATTTTCCACCGATGAAGCCGAGTAGGGCCGCATAGTTACCCCAAATGACCGCCGCTATCACCGACCACCCGACGAACCATCGCCGTGGTTGGCGCGTGACACCGCACGACAGCGTCAGCGCAGTGCGTCCGCCCGGGATGAAACGTGCGGTGATGAGCAGCAGTCCTCCTCGCTCGTGCACCTGCTCGACGATCTTTGCCATGCGTGCCGCGCCCTTCTCGGTGCGGGTCTGTCGACGAATCACCCAGTCGCTTGCCTCACGACCTATGAGGTAGCTCATGTTGTCACCGATGAATGCACCACTCGAGGCGACCAGGATGACGAGTGGTATCCACAGATTGCCGAGTCCGGCACTGACGCCGCCGATGATGACCAAGGTCTCACTCGGAACGATCGGCAGTACCGAGTCGAGTACTGCAATGACGAAGATGATGACGTAGAACCAGGGTCCTGACGAGAAGTCCTTCAGCCAGTCGAAAGCCTGAGTAACGAACTCGAGCATTACCGCACGCTACAGCGACGGTCGATTTCCTAGAGCGACGGTTCGGTCTTCGAGCGGAGGCGTCGAATGTTGGGCAGGTGTTTGATGATCACGAATCCAACCACGCCGAGGACGACGTACAACTCCCATGGTCGAGCGTCGTCGATGAGCATGCCAACCGGCGTTGCGACGGTGATTGCGAGCGATGCAACCGATGCCTTGCGTGTGATCTTGCTGATGACGAACCACGACACGAACAACACCGCACTCACTTCCGGAAACAGAACGAAGAGTGCGCCACCGCCCGATGCAACTCCCTTGCCACCGCGAAACCTTCGCCAGACGGGGGCAACGTGTCCGACGATTGCTCCGCACATGGCGGCATACGCAAGTGGCCCTCGTTGCTCACCACTCACCGCCCAGGCAATACCGACTGCAATCGCGGCCTTCGCCATGTCCATGAGGAAGACGGTCATCCCCGCCTTCCAGCCGAGTTCGCGAATGACGTTCGATGCCCCGGGATTTCCCGAACCCACCTTGGTGATGTCCTTGCCGAATCGCTTGGCGACCAGTTCCGCACTCGGAAATGTGCCGAGAAGGTATGCCGCAACCACAACGACGACATCAGATAGGTCCATGGCTGCTCCCGAGGTGAGTGTAGTTGTTGCAGTCGTTTCGAAGGTGTTGCGGGAGGCGAACTAGCGGCACGCTGGATCGTTCGGTGGAAACACTCCAAGTCGCTCCTGCACGGGGAGCGGTGGCAACGTGGTGTCGGTGGTCGCCACCTCGTCGTTCGCATCCATGCGGGAGAGTAGGCCAGTCAGCACCTGTACGACGGGTGCGATGCTGATGGTTGCGCTGCGCAGTGATGGTGCGCCGGCGGCATCGCCCTCGGTACCCTGGTCCTCAGACTGTCCGGACGGATCCAGCGAACCGCGAAATATCGCGAAGATGGCCTGCATCGATTCCGTGTCGATCACCGGGATGAGCACGGACTCTCCACCGATTCGCCGCATCGACCATTCCACCGTGTACGAACTGACGCCGCTGGTGTCTAGGTTGCGCATCGCCTGAGCCAGGCTGAGGAGGTCACGCGGAGTGAGACGATCATCCGTGATCACACGGGTGAGCGCCACGTTCAGCAGCGCATTTGCGGTGGCTGGATTGGTGGTGCCGCGGTCCAGTGCACGCTGCATGGAACGTCGCAGAAAATCCTGTTGTCGGTTGATCCGTCCGATGTCGCCGGTCGGGTCGCTCGACCACTTCTGTTTGGTTTCGTCGAAGTAGCGGTATCCCGTTCGCGAACGAACGTAGGCGAGTGCTTGCGATCCGCGCAGTTCCACGCATCCGGGACCGACCTCACGGAATCCGACCTTTTCGTCCTTGGTGCGGTAGGCGAAGGGAATCTTCACGCCGCCGACGGAATCAACGATCTCCTTGAATGCACACAGGTTGACGTTGACGTAGTGGTCGATGGGTACACCGAAGTTGTCGTTGATCGTTCGAATGAGCCGATTCGGATCCTTGCTGTCGAACGCCGAGTTGATGCGTGCTTGTCGCGTGGTACCGGCGATGCTCACCCACAAGTCACGCGGAAAGGACAGGACGGCAACGTCGTTGATGGTGGGGTCGACGCGCAACACCATGATGGTGTCGGATCGCTCACCGAATGATTCCCGGTCGCCGATACCTCCGGCCGTTCCATCACCCTTGTCGGGGCACGCGCCGTTGTCCGATCCGGTGAGAAGGAAATTCTTGGCGCGCAACGAACTGGTGTCGTACTCCCAGCCATCCACCGGGGCGCCATCCGGTGTGGTCGCCTGCGTGGTTGCTTCGTCGATGCTCACCACGAGTCGCTCGCCGACCTTGTTGTTGGCCCAAAGTACGAGCAAGCCAGTGACGATGAGTGCACTCGCGACGACCAGGTTCACCCCGAGCACCACCAGTTGCGACCTCGGTCGAGTGGCACCGTGCGATCGAGTGGCCATCGAGTGGTTGGCTCCGCTCACGTTCCCGGTGCAAGCGTGACGCCGACCGACAATTCGTTGCCGTCGACGACACGGAGGTCGGTGACGTTACCCGCATTCACCAGATCCACCGCCGCCTGCGCAATGATTTCGGCGCGGGCGGGGTCCGTCTTGACCACAACCAGCGATACTTCGGCACGCTGCGAGACCTTCGCCTCGGTCTTGGTGCGACGGATCTCGGCGAGCACGCTGCAGACCGTGTCGAGAAACAAGTCGGCATCCGTCGTGCCGTGAGCGGCGGACATCGTCGAGATGGTCGGCCAGGCTGCGCGGTGCACGCTGTCGTCATGCCACCACGACCACACTTCGTCGGTACAAAACGGCATGTGCGGCGCCAGGAGACGCTGCATCACGCTCATTGCCCGAGTGAGTGCGTTGCGTGCCGAATGCGATTCCGGGGAGACGTTGATCGTTGCCGGCACTCCGTGCTCTCCACCCACCCCGTACGCTCGCGTCTTGACCAGCTCCACGTAGTCGTCGCAGAACCACCAGAAGAATGCCTCGGTGCGCTCCAGGGCCCGCGCATAATCGAGCTCTTCGAATGCAGTGGTCGCATCGGCCGTCACGCGGGAGAGCCGTTCGAGCATGGCGAAGTCGATGGGCTGATTGATGTCTCCATGAGATCCGGCATCCGGACCTTGGCCCTCGTTTCCTTCGAAACTCAGCACCAGCCTGGTGACGTTCAGCAATTTGTTGGCCAGCTTTCCGCCGACCTTCATCTGGTCCTCGCTGAATGCGGTGTCGACGCCTGGTCGCGCGGATGCCGCCCAGTAGCGAACGGCGTCACTGCCGTACTTGTCGAACAAGTCGATGGGTGTCACCACGTTGCCCTTCGACTTGGACATCTTCTTTCGGTCTGGATCCAGAATCCACCCGGAGAGGGCGGCGCGTTTCCATGGGCTCGCACCGTGCGCGAAGTGCGATCGAACGGTGGTGGAGAACAGCCATGTCCGGATGATGTCATGGCCCTGTGGACGCATGTCCATGGGGAAGACACGAGCAAACAATTCGTCACCATCCGCCCAGTGCGATGCAATCTGCGGAGTGAGTGATGACGTCGCCCAGGTATCCATCACGTCGGGATCGCCGACGAAGCCACCGGCGACACCGCGCTGTTCGGCCGTGAAACCATCGGGCACGTCGGTGCTCGGATCAATTGGAAGTTGGTCGCGGTTCGGCACCAACGGAGTGGAGTAGTCGGGGGCTCCGTCGGCATCGAGGCGGTACCACAGCGGAATCGGAACTCCGAAGTAGCGCTGACGTGATACCAACCAGTCACCATTCAACCCCTGCACCCAGTTGGAGTAGCGATGCTTCATGTGGTCGGGGTACCACGCGATTTCCTCGCCGCGGGCGAGCAGGGCCGACCGCAACGATTCGTCCCGCCCACCATTGCGGATGTACCACTGGCGACTGGTGACGATTTCTAGCGGGCGATCACCTTTCTCGTAGAACTTCACCGGGTGCGTGATGGCACGTGGCTCGGCCTTCAAATCACCGGACTCGCGCAACGATTCGACGATTGCGTTCTGCGCCTGCTTCACCGATTTTCCGGCCAAGGTTGCGTACTGGGCGCGTCCACGATCGGAAACAATCGCGTCGGGTGGTTCGGCAAGTATTCGGCCATCCCGTCCGATGATGGCGCGAGTAGGAAGATCGAACTCGCGCCACCACACCACGTCGGTGAGATCACCGAAGGTGCAGATCATGGCGATGCCGGTGCCCTTGTCTGGCTGGGCGAGGGGATGTGGGTAGACCCCGACTTCGACATCGAACAACGGGGAACGAACGGTCTTGCCGAAGAGCGGCACGTAACGCGCATCGTCGGGATGAGCGACCAAACCAACACAGGCTGGGATCAACTCCGGACGCGTGGTTTCGATGACGACGTCGCCATTCGGACCGTGGAATGACACCGCGTGATAGGCACCGGGTCGTTCGCGATCCTCCAACTCTGCTTGCGCAACGGCGGTGCCGAAGTCCACGTCCCACAGCGTTGGTGCTTCCTGTGTGTAGGCCTCGCCACGCGCCAAGTTGTCGAGGAATGCCTGCTGCGAGGTACGGCGTGCGTGTTCGGAGATGGTGGTGTACAGCAAGGACAATCCACCGAGAGACCGAGTCGTCGGAAGAGGTCCTCGAAGACCTGCTCATCTTGTGCAGTGAGTTCGTCGCACAACTCGATGAAGTTCGGGCGCGACACCGGTACGGCTCGATGGTCCTTGGGCGGGTTGCCGCGAAAGGGCGGTGTGAAGCCGGCAACGTAGGGCAGCGATGGATCGCACGTGACACCGAAGTAGTTCTGCACTCGTCGCTCGGTCGGAAGACCGTTGTCGTCCCAACCCATCGGGTAGAACACGTGCTTGCCTCGCATGCGCTGATAGCGAGCGATGGTGTCGGTATGGGTGTAGGAGAACACGTGTCCCATGTGCAGCGAACCACTCACGGTGGGGGGCGGTGTATCGATGGCGAATACGGTGTCGCGCGTGGCCGTGCGATCGAACGCGTAGATGTTGTTGTCGCTCCAGCGTTCGATGAAACGGGCTTCCACCCCGGAGAGTGTCGGTTTCTCGGGAACTCTGCGCGTCGGGGAACCGTTCGACATGCTCACTCAACGGTAGTGGCGAACAACATGGTGACCCTCGACGTGTCTCGGTGTGTGTTACCGCTCGATTCGTAGGATTATTGCGTGTTCGCGCTCTATGACACCCTGACGCGCGAGGTTCGACCGCTGGAAATGCGCGAGCCGGGCAAGCTCGGCGTGTATCTGTGTGGTCCAACCGTCTACGGTCCACCGCACCTGGGGCACGGTCGAGCCACGTTGGTGTACGACATCTTGCGCAGGTATCTCGAGTGGCGAGGTATCGACGTGAGATTGGTGTCCAACATCACGGACATCGACGACAAGATCATCGATCGCGCCAATCGGGAGAACCGACCATGGCAGGACATCACGCACAAATGCGAGTCGGTGTGGTTCGATGCCATGGGTCGCCTTGGCGTGAAGCGCCCGACCGACGTTCCGCATGCAACCGACTACGTGGAGCAGATGGTACGCATGATCGGCACGCTCGTCGAGCGCGGTGCTGCGTACACCACCAGTGACGGCGTGTACCTCTCCGTACAGAGCGTGTCCGACTATGGCGCATTGGCTCATCAGTCGTTGGACGACATGCTGGCCGGCGGTGGTGACCGCGAGGTGCTCGGCGCCCAAGAGAAACGCCACTCCGCCGACTTTGCACTGTGGAAGTTCTCCAAGCCGGGAGAGCCGGCGTGGCCGTCGCCGTGGGGCGATGGTCGGCCTGGATGGCACAGCGAGTGCGTGGTGATGAGTCTGGAGTTGTTGGGGGAAGGGTTCGACCTGCACTGTGGCGGTGCCGACCTGCGGTTTCCGCACCACGAGAACGAACGCGCACAAGCCGTGGCACTCGGCAAGCAATTCGCACGACATTGGATGCACAACGGCTTCGTCGTCGACCTCGAGGGCGAAAAGATGTCGAAGAGTTTGGGCAACGTGACCAACTTGTTGGACCTGCTCGATCAGTTCGATCCACGTGCGTATCGAATGTTGCTGCTGCAAACGCACTATCGCTCGCCGGTGAAGGTGGGGCAGGACAACATCGATGCCTCGGTGAAGGCACTCGCAGGACTCGACTCGTTCGTGGCACGAAGCGCGGGGCGAAACGCACCGGCCGACGCCGACACGATGGCCCGATTCGTTCAGATCATGGACAACGACCTCGACACACCGAACGCCATGGCACTCGTTTTCGACACGGTGCGACGTGCCAACATCGCGATCGACGCAGGCGATTCTGTCGCCGACGCGCTGGTCGGCGCGGTACGTGGGATGTGCAGTGCGTTGGGTCTTGAACTTGGTTCCACGGGTGAGGTCGCGACCGATGCAGGAGCGCGCTGGCGGATGCCCTCGACGCGGCTCGCTCGGCGAAAGATTTCGCACGAGCCGATGCGCTGCGTGCCGAGTTGCAGGCACTCGGTTACGTGGTGGAAACCACCAAAGCAGGTACATCACTTCGTCGTGCGTGAACGGAGCCACGACCGCCACGCCACATGGAGAGTTGCTACTCGCTGGTAACTTGGGGGCATGACCGAATTTTCCCTTGCGCTCAATGACGATCAACTCCAACTGAAGGACTGGATACACGAATTCGCCGTCGACGTCATTCGACCGGCAGCACACGAATGGGACGAGCGCGAAGAGTTCCCCTGGCCGATCGTGCAAGAAGCAGCAAAGATCGGCTTGTACGGAATCGACTTCATCATGAATGCGATGGGCGACCAGAGCGGACTGACGCTTCCGGTGGCGATCGAGGAGATCTTCTGGGGAGATGCCGGTATCGGTATGGCAATCATGGGTTCGGGGTTGGCAGCAGCCGGAATCGCCGGCAACGGCACTCCAGAGCAAGTGATGGAGTGGGTGCCGCAGTGTTACGGCACCGCCGACGACGTGAAGATCGGCGCGTTCTGCGTGAGTGAGCCGGATGCAGGTAGCGACGTGAGCTCCCTGCGCACCCGTGCCGTGTACGACGAAGCGAACGACGAGTGGGTGTTGAACGGCACCAAGGCATGGATCACCAACGGTGGCATCGCCAACGTGCACGTGGTGGTTGCAGCCGTCGACCCCGAGTTGAAGGGCCGTGGACAGGCAAGTTTCGTCGTTCCGCCGGGAACCAAGGGACTCTCACAGGGCCAGAAGTATCTGAAGCACGGCATCAAGGCGTCGCACACTGCCGAAGTGGTGCTCGACGACGTGCGCGTGCCGGGGCGGTGCTTGCTCGGTGGAAAGGAGAAGTTGGACGCCAAGCTGGCGCGTGCTCGCGAGAAGGGCAAGTCGGGGGAGGCGCAACCGGCGATGAAGACGTTCGAAGCCACTCGCCCTGCGGTGGGTGCTCAAGCACTCGGTATCGCGCGAGCGGCGTACGAGTACGCACTCGACTATGCGAAAGAGCGCAAGGCGTTCGGCAAGCCCATCATCATGCACCAAGCGATTGCCTTCAAACTCGCGAACATGATCACCCGTGTTGATGCATCGCGGTTGTTGATTTGGCGTGCGGCCTGGTTGGCCAAGAACGGTGGCTTCAAGAACGGTGAAGGCTCGATGAGCAAGTACTACGCGTCGGAAACAGCCGTTCGCGTAACCGAGGAAGCCATCCAAATTCTCGGTGGTTACGGCTACACGCGCGAGTATCCGGTGGAACGCTGGCACCGCGACGCCAAGATTCACACGATCTTCGAGGGCACCTCGGAAATTCAGCAGTTGGTGATCGCGCGAGCGATCAGCGGGATGCGGGTGGAGTAACGCGCTCACCGTGTCGAGCGAAGGTCGGCCGACTTCCCAGGGTGAGACCACCCCAGATGACGACGAGCCCGAGAACGCCGAGCCACCAACGCCACGACCAGCCGTGGTCATCGTGGATCTGCACGGCGACGAACACCACGGGGGCTGACGCAACGAGGCCGAGCAGCAATCGGTACACGGATCGCCACTCAGTTCGATGGATTGCCAGTCCGCCAAGGATCACCGTTGGCGCCAAGATTCCCCCCGCACCAACGAAGAGTGGCAGCGTTCCCAAGACACCGAACGCACGTGTCAACGAAACGATCCATCGCCGCGACCTGCGATGTCGCACGCCGATGACGACTCCCTGGGCGAACCCCCACAACGTGAAGCCACCGACGATGCCAAGCGTTCCATTCCAGCTGAATTCAGGATCGTTGGAGATGAGGCGCATCCAGCACCGAGCGACGACGCCAAGCACTGCTCCGGCGATCACGCCGCGGGTCAGGGTCGTTGTCATTGGTGTCCGGAGGCTTGCCAGTGGCATTGGCGTCGCCGCGTAACGAGCGCGTCGCAGTTGCGTGAGTCGACGACTTCGGAAATTTGCATCACGGGTGCGATGTTGGTGTAGTTGGCCACGTCGGTCATGACGTCACCCGTGAGTGGTGAACCCATCGCGGCATTGAAGGCATCCATCGATGCGAACGTTACGTGTACTGCGGCGACGTGCGGCCCATTGACACCCTTTTCGACCATGGTGGAGACCGGGTTCCAGGCCCGTTGTACCAGCGGTACGTGTGTATTGCGGTAGTAGTCGTGGTCGAAGGTGGATCCTTCGCTCGATGGGTAGTACACGCTCACTTGGATCATGTCGTCGACCGTATCATCACGTACTCTGACGTCGTGACTACCGGGCTCACCGAAAGCGATCGAGCAGCGCTACGTGCTCGGTATCGAGCCGAGCGCGACAAGCGGATGCGATCCGACGGCAACGACCAGTACCTGGAGGCCACCGGTCGGTATGCACATCTCCTCGACGATCCGTACACACCGGTTGCTCCGCGAGAGCCACTCCACGTTGATGTGCAGGTACTGGTGGTGGGCGCCGGATTCGGTGGACTCGTCACTGCTGCACGTCTCCGACAAGCCGGTGTCAGTGACATTCGGGTCATCGACAAGGCGGGCGACGTGGGAGGTGTGTGGTACTGGAATCGATATCCCGGAGCGATGTGCGATACCGCAGCGATGGTGTACCTCCCGCTCTTGGAGGAAACCGGCACGGTTCCTTCAGCGAAGTACGTACCGGCTCCCGAGATTCAGGCACATGCACGGCGTATCGCGACCACGTTCGACTTGTATCGCGATGCACTCTTCTCCACGGACGTGAAGTCGATTGCGTGGGATGAGTCCGCTGCGCGTTACATCGTGCGCACCGACCGTGGTGATGTGTTGCGAGCGCGGTACGTGTGTGCGAGCACGGGTCCGCTCCATCGACCAAAGTTGCCGGGAATTCCCGGAATCCATTCCTTCACGGGCCATACGTTCCACACGAGTCGTTGGGACTATGCGTACACGGGTGGTGATCCGGCGGGAGCATTGATGTCGGGTCTCTCCGACAAACGTGTCGGCATCATCGGGACGGGGGCAACGGCGGTGCAATGCATTCCCCATCTGTCGCGTGCCGCCGGTGAGCTGTACGTGTTTCAGCGCACGCCATCATCGATCGACGTTCGCAACAACCAGTCGATCGATCCGCAATGGTTCGCCGGTCTTGCACCGGGCTGGCAACGCGAGTGGATGGCAAATTTCACGGTGCTGCAGACCCTTGGATTCGCCGAGGATGACTTCGTCAAGGACGGCTGGACTGACATCTCCATTCGAATCCGAGATCGGATGGCCCGAATGGTGAAGGCCGGTGCGGAGATTGGTCCCGCCACGCTGCTGCAAGCGTACGAAGACTCCGATGACGAAAAAATGAGCGAGATCCGTGCCCGGGTCGACGCCATCGTGCGTGATCGGCGAACGGCGGAGGCACTCAAACCCTGGTACCGACAACTCTGCAAGCGACCGTGCTTCCATGACGAGTACCTGCAGTCGTTCAACAACCTGACGACGCATCTCGTCGATACGGATGGGAAGGGAGTGGAACGAATCGACGAGCACGGTGTGTGGGTCGGCGGCACCCATTATCCGCTCGACTGCCTCATCGTTGCCTCGGGCTTCGAGGTGGGAACGCCGTACACGCGACGAAGTGGTTTCGACGTGATAGGGCGGAACGGCGTCGCGCTGTCCGACTACTGGGCGGAGGGCATGCGTAGTTTGCACGGAATTCATGTCCACGGGTTTCCGAACTTCTTCGTCATCGGATTCACGCAGGGGGCGAACCAGATCGCCAACGTTCCACAGAATTACGTCGAGAACGGGCTCGCGATTGCCGACGTGGTTCGTCACGCCGAGTCGACGGGTGCTACTCGCGTGGAGCCGACACGTGAAGCCGAGAATGATTGGCTCACCTTCATTACGAGCAGCCAACGTGGACTGCGGGGCAATCCCGACTGCACCCCCGGCTACTACAACAACGAAGGCAAACCAATTTCTCGAAGCGACATGTTCAACGGAAGCGGCCATCCGGGTGGTCCGGTGGCATTCTTTGAGTTCCTCGACTCATGGCGTCAGACGGGCGAGTTCGTCGGTTTGACCTTCACCTGATGTCGCCACGAACGGCCAGTGAGCTGGCTCGATACATCGATCACACGTTGCTCGCTCCCGAAGCGACCCAAGGTGAGGTGCTCGCCGTGTGTCGCGACGCCACACAATGGCACGTGGCAGCGGTTTGTATCTCGCCGTCGTGGTTACCACTACCCGTGGGGGCAGTGTCGGTTGCGAGTGATGGCGAGTCGGAGACTGCACTCTGCACCGTGGTGGGTTTTCCGTCGGGTGCCCATTCGTCGCTTGCAAAGTCGCACGAAGCGAGCCTTGCCGTGATGAATGGTGCAACCGAAGTCGACATGGTGGTGAACCTCGGATCGGTGCGCGACGAGCGGTGGCTCGAAGTGCAGGACGAGGTACGGATGGTGAGGAGTGCCGTGGATGCCGTTCGGCGTGGCGTGGTGTTGAAGGTGATTTGCGAGTCGGCTGCCTTGAGTGATCACGAATTGCGCACGACGTGCAAGGCCGTCGTGGCTGGTGGGGCCGACTTCGTCAAGACGAGTACCGGATTCCACAAGGCGGGAGGCGCCACGGAACGTGCAGTCATGATCATGCGTGAGACGGTTGGTGCGGACATCGGCGTGAAGGCGAGTGGCGGAATACGCACGACCGCGGCAGCACTGTCGATGATCGCGGCTGGCGCAACGCGAATCGGAGCTTCCGCGACGCGAGAAATCCTGGCGGGGCTACCGGACTAGTTCGCGGCGTCGATTGCAACGAGAACGTCGCGCAACACCGCACCAGCCCGGGCTGCGGCACGCTTACCGACGGCAATCACTTCTTCTCCCGACAATGGCGTCGGTGAGATACCAGCGGCAAGGTTGGTGGGCAACGACAAGCCGAGCACCTCCAGTCCCACGTGTCGAGCCGCAATCACATCGAGCACGGTGGACATGCCGACCAAGTCGGCACCCCAGCTTCTTGCCGCGCGAATCTCGGCCGGTGTCTCGTAATGCGGGCCGTGCAACCCGAGATAGACGCCTTCATTCATCGGGACTGCGCGGTTTGCGATGGCACGTAGACGCTTGCTGTAGGCGTCGGTGAGGTCGACGAATCGCCCCGCAAACGGTGCAGGGGGATTTTCGCCGGTGAGTGGGGAGTGGCCCGTGAGGTTGATGTGATCGCTGATCATCACCGGCTCGGCGATCTTCCAGTCTTCTCGCAATACGCCGGCGCCGTTGGTGATGACGGCGACACCACAGCCGAGTGCCGCGGCAGTCCGAACTCCGTGTGCAACCGGCGCGACACCGTACCCCTCGTAGAGATGCGTACGTCCCGTGAGTACCAGCACCCGCGACGTACCAACGGTGATGGACACGGCTTCGCCACCGTGGCCGAGGGCGGATGGTTTCTTGAAGCCGGGCACGTCTCCGATCGGACAGCGATCACCCGAACCGAGCATGTCGATGGCATCGGCCCAACCCGAACCGAGCACGGCAACGATGTCATGACTGCCGTCGAAGCGGTTACGAAGAAATGCGGCAGCTTCGGCGGCGAGATCAAACGGCGAGGTCATCGTCCAACCTTCGTGCCGTGGCTATCGAGCATTCGACGATGCTACGCAGCATTACTCGTCGTCGGTATCTTCGTCGGCAATGGTGGCAAAACCCGCTGCTGCCAACCGAGCGAGTAGCTCGTCGCGAGGACTTGTGCCGGGTGCACGTGCCTTGTCGTTGGCGACTCGCCAGCCATGTCTGGACGAATATACGAGTGGCGCTTCGCGTAGGCGGCCATATCCATATTCCACGACGTCGGCAAACATCAACTCATGGTCCCGCATCGGCATCGTCTGGAAGATACGAGCATGTACCCACGCGAGGCAGTCGGGTACCACGGGATGACCGTCAACCTCTGCGAGGTACTCGGGTGCGATGTAATGGAACTTGCGCCCCGGATAGGAAAAGTATTGACCAATGTGCACCTGATCCCCGGCGAGGAACGACACGGTGTACTCGCCACTTGCCTTCATCAGCGGGTAGGTGTCGTGCTTCGGTGAAACACTCGCCATGATGATCGGCTCCTCGAAGGAAACCTGGGTGACCCAGTGCGAGGTATAGGCGCGAGTGATGCCCTCGTGAGTTGCAGCGACCACCTCGACACCCTTCACCGCCTGGCCGAGTGCACGCTTGAGTTTTGGATCGATCATGCCGTCCTTCTCGGCTCAGCGTATTGGGAACGCCACGATTAGGGTGAGCGCATGACTCGACCTGGAATGTACTCCGGTGTGGCAACCGATGACGCAATGAACCTCGCAATGTCGGCCAAGGCCGTGCCGTTGTACGAGGCGGTGAAGAAGTTCATCGCCGAGGAGATCGAGCCGGTCACTCGCACGTACTTCGAGTTGGGTGAAGGACGTGCCGAGCGCTGGAGTTACGGCGAAGGTCAGCTGGAGCTCCTCGAGCAATTGAAGAACAAGGCAAAGAAGGCCGGTTTGTGGAATTTCTTCCTGCCCAACGCCGAGACCGGCGAGGGATTGTCGAACCTCGACTACGCATACATCGCCGTGGAGTTGGGGAAGAACCCCATCGCATCCGAGGTGATGAATTGCAGCGCACCAGACACGGGCAACATGGAGGTGCTCGAGCGCGTTGGTACGCCCGAGCAGAAGGAAAAGTGGCTGAAGCCGCTCCTCAACGGTGAGATTCGCTCGGCATACGCGATGACCGAGCCCGACGTGGCGTCGTCCGATGCAAAGAACCTCGAATGCCGTGCAGTGCGTGACGGTGAAGAGTGGGTCATCAACGGAGAGAAGTACTACATCTCCGGTGCGGGTGATCCTCGCTGCAAAATCATGATCTGCATGTTGCTCACCGGTCCCGACGCACCGCCGCACAAGCGACACTCGCAGATTCTCGTCCCGATGGATACGCCCGGCGTGGAGATTCTCGGTCCGATGGAAGTGTTCGGTGAGGATGACGCACCACACGGACACATGCATCTTCGTTTCAACAACGTGCGCGTGCCGGCCAGCAACATGTTGCTCGGCGAAGGACGCGGATTCGAGATCTCCCAGGTGCGACTCGGACCCGGGCGAATCCACCACTGCATGCGGTCCATCGGTGCCGCGGAGCGTGCGTTGGAGTTGATGGTTCGTCGCGGGTTGTCACGTGAGGCGTTCGGCAAACCAATCGCACGACTCGGCAAGAACACCGAGACGATCGCCAAGGCTCGAATTGAAATCGAAGCGATGCGCCTGATGGTGTTGCGTGGCGCAAAGGCCATGGACACCATGGGCAACGCCGAGGCCCGCATCTGGGTGAGTGCGGTGAAGGCCATGGTGCCCGAGCGAGTGTGCAAGATCATCGACGAAGCAATCCAGATCTTCGGTGGTACGGGGATTTCGCAATGGACCCCGCTGGCGCGAATGTATGCGGGACAACGCACCCTGCGATTGGCCGACGGCCCTGATGAGGTGCACTGGCACGTGGTTGGTCGCGCGGAAATCAGCCGGTTCGAAGACGACAAGCAGCCCGTTACCGAATACGACCAACGGCACCAGCGGTTCTCTGGGCCATCCTGAGGTGCGGCTGCTTTGCTACCGTGACCGCTACGGGTGCGAGCACCCATAGTCGTCCGGGAAGGAACACAGCACCATGGCAGCAAAGAAGAAATCGTCGAAGAAGAAGTCCGTCAAGAAGTCGGTGAAAAAGACCAACAAGAAGTCGCCAAAGAAGACACTGAAGAAGAAGGCGACAAAGAAGACGTCGGCGAGGAGCGCTACCTCGGCAAAGCGGGCGGCTCCGGCAAAGGCATCTCGCACGACCGGACCCGTGGTGTCCGCCCAGCGAATGTTCAACCTTGCGGCATTGTCGGAAACGGTGTCGGGCCCGGGAGTTGCGGCGTCGTTGCCGCAACACGTGATGAAGCGCGGTCAGAGGGCCTTCATCGTCACCGACCACGGCGTGCGTGGGGCTGGAATCGTTGCACCGATCGTGGAGAACTTGGAGAAGGCCGGTGTGAAGACGTTCGTCTTCGATGAAGTTTCGCCGAACCCGACGGACGTCAACGTGGCGGCCGGTGTTGCTGCCCTTAACCGTTTCGGTATCGACGGCACCGTGGTGGTGTTCATCGGTGGTGGTTCGGTCATGGATTGCGGAAAGTACATTGCACTCGCGGCACCGAACGGCGTCGACAATTTGCACCTGGCGTTCGCCCCCAATTTGGATGCAAACGACCGAATCGACTTCGGCACACTTGCGCCGAAAGCACAGGCCTCCAAACCTGGTTTGCCCACCATCGCAATTCCCACCACGTCGGGTACGGCGTCGGAAACCAATGGCGGTGGTCTCATCACCGACACGCTCACCAACCCGGCGGTGCATCGCAAGTTGACCTTCAGCAACCCGTCCGTTGCGCCGGTGGCGATTCTTCTCGATCCCACCCTTACCGTTGGCATGCCGGCTCGCGGTACGGCTGCATGCGGCATGGACGTACTGACTCATGCCATCGAGTGCTACACGTCGGCCGGATCAAATCCGTACGCCGATGCCCTCGCGTTGCATGCCATTCGATTGACGGGTCAGTGGTTGCCGAAGGCGGTCGCCAACGGCAGCGACCTCGAGGCGCGAGCGCAAATGCAGGTTGCTTCGCATCTCGCTGGTCGTGCGTTCTCGTCGGGTCCGCTGCTCGGTCTCGTGCACGCAACCGGTCATCCGATTTCCGGGCAGTTGCACCAGGCGCACGGCCAAACGTTGGCGACGATGTTGCCGCACGTCATGCGATACAACCGTGACGTGGTGGCCGAGCGCTACGCCGACGTGGGCGAGGCACTCGGCTCCGAACACGATCCCGAGGCGGGCATCGCCGCGGTCGAAAGTTGTCGGCAACGGTGGGAACCAACAAGCGTTTGCGTGAGTTGGGAGCCACGAGTGACAACATCGCCGACCTCACACAGGATGCATTGCGCGACCTCATCATCCTGAACACGGCGAAGTATCCAACCCGCGGGGACGTGCACGAGTTGTACGCCCGCGCGTTGTAGACCGACCGATTACGCCCGCGTCTCGTACACCCACCGATTACGCCCACGCCTCGAAGACTCACTGATCAAACGGCGACTCGGGTCGATTGGTGAGGCAGTGCGCTCACGACCCACCGGTCAACTCATGAGTTGTTTGCGCACGAGTTCGGCGATGTCGGTCCAATGTGCCGCAAGACCTGGGTGAAGGTCGTAACTCCCCACCTCGTGGAGCGGCACCCACCGGGTTTCTGCTGACTCGTGGTTCGCGGCATAGACGCCCGCGTCGTCGTTGGTGAAGGCGATGACGGTGTCGTATCTCCAGCTGCCGTGGTCGTCGGTGAATACGTGACGCACCGCGATACGTGTCGAGTCAACCCCGACCTCCTCGTGCGCTTCGCGAATGGCCGCCGACACGATGTCCTCGTGTGAATCGCGGGCACCGCCGGGAAGGGCCCATGTTCCACCTCCGTGCGTCCAACCTGCGCGCAACTGCAACAACACGTGTGCAGCATCGAGGTCGGTTCGCACGAGCAGCAGCCCGGCGGCTCCGTGCAAACCCCAGTGCTCGCGACCGCAGTCGCAGAAGAGAAATCCGTCGCCATCCCGGTGGGCCATGGTGATCTACCGGTCTACGCCGATCGCCCTAGGCGTGCACGGGTTGTTGGGGTGTGCCACCGCGAACGACCCAACGATCTCCTGCCAGCAACCGCGCACCGGCAACGAGCGACGTCATGACCACCCCGGCGATTACGAACGTGGCGGTGCGTCCCAGTACCTCGTACGACACACCGGCAAACGACGCCGACACACCGCCCGTGAGCGTTTGCATTCCACCCAACAGGCCCTGTGCACCAGCCTGGCGTTCCGCTGGTGCCACCATCCCCACCGCGACTCCGGCACCGGTCACCGTCATGCCGTCGTTGAGCGTGTGAACCAGGAACACCGCCATGAGAAGCCAGGGAATCGAGAGCGCTCCGTAGAGGGTCATGCAGGCGGCGCCGAACAGCATTCCGAATCCTCCGGCCCGGAAGGGACCGATGTGCTGAACGAACCGGCCACCGTACGGCGCCATGAACACCATCGGCAGCACGAAGAGTGTCACACCCGTGTTCGCCATCCACGTCGGTGCATCGAGGTCGTTCATCATCAGGGCCCACAACGAATCGAACGTACCGATCATGAAGAACACGGCAATACCGATGAGCACGCCCGCGGCAATGGCCCGGTCACGCAGCAGGTCGACGGCGAAACGTTCGGTCGGGTGGTCCTCTGCGGCGGTCTCGGGGATCCGCATGGTGAAGATCACGATCGAAATCACCAGCAGGACCGTTCCGATAAGTAGGAACGGCGCCGGGATGCCGAAGGAGTCGACCAGGAAGAGCGAGATGACCGGTCCGGCCGCGAAGCCTCCCACTTCGCATGACAGTACTCGTCCCAGATTTCGGCCGAGGTTGTCTGGCTCGCTCACGATGATGACGCGGCGCATCGCGGGCAGGGCACTTCCCAGCCCGATGCCCGAGAGGAATCGAGCTCCGAGCAACTCCGGCAACGAATTCGAGAAGGCCATGGCAAAGTTCCCGATGATGGCGAGCGACAAGCCGAGGAAGATGAGTTGTCGCGAGCGACCGCGATCGGCCATCGGCGCGATGGTGAGCTGGGCGAAGAACGAGGTGAAGAAGCCGATTGCTATCACCAAGCCGAGCGCACCTTCACTGATCCCGAACTCTTCGCGATAGTCGTCCAACATGGTGAACATCACCCCGTAGGCCGACGACTTCACCGCAATGGCCACGAACAATGCGATGAGCAAACGCCTGCGTGGCACGCAGCGAGGCTACTGACCCATCTGCGACAATGGAGGCGTGAACGTCGTCGAGGTACTCAATCCGTTCGATCAATCCGTGGTCGGCACGGTTCCTCGCGCCGGTACCGATGATTGTCTTGCCGCCGTCGACGCGGCGCACGACGCGTTTCCCGCATGGCGTACGACGGCGCCGCGCGTGCGGGCGGAAATGCTGCGCAAGGCCTTCGAGTTGATGATTGCCGAGCACGACGCGCTGTCGCGATTGATCGTTCGTGAAAATGGCAAGGTACTCGCCGATGCGCGGGCGGAGGTCACCTATGCCGCAGAGTTCTTGCGCTGGTTCAGTGAGGAGGCCGTGCGAATCGACGGTGACTATCGACGTGCGCCATCCGGTTCCAACTGGCTGTTGGTATCACGTCAGCCGGTCGGCGTGTCGTTGCTGGCGACTCCGTGGAACTTTCCCGCAGCCATGGCCACCCGCAAGATCGGGCCCGCCCTCGCAGCAGGTTGCACCGTGGTGTTGAAGCCGGCGAGCGATACGCCGCTGACGGCACTTGCCATCTGCGACATCCTTCGTCGCGCAGGTGTACCCGATGGCGTGGTCAACGTCGTCGTACCCGACCCACCAGGTGACGCGGTGTCGGCGATGCTGGCCTCGGGCAAGGTTCGAAAGTTGTCGTTCACCGGCTCCACCCGGGTTGGTGCATTGTTGTTGGCGCAAGCCGCGGAGCGGATCATCAACTGTTCGATGGAGTTGGGTGGCAATGCTCCGTTGGTGGTGTTCGACGATGCCGACGTGGAGGTCGCAGTCGACGGTGCGATGCTGGCCAAGATGCGCAATGGAGGGGCCGCGTGCACGGCGGCCAACCGCTTCTTCGTCCATGAAGCCATCCATGACACGTTCGTCGAGGCATTCGCACAACGGATGTCGTCGTTGGTACTCGGCAACGGTATGGATGCCGCAACGCACGTGGGACCACTCATCACTCGAGCACAACAAGACAACGTTGCATCCCTGGTCGACGAAGCCGTCACGAGCGGAGCAACCGTCGTGTGCGGCGGCAAGCGTGCGAGTGACCAATCGTTTGGCTACCACCCAACGGTGCTCACCGATGTGGGATTCGATGCAGCGATCCTGAAGGATGAGGTGTTCGGCCCGGTTGCTCCGATCGTGAGGTTTCGGGATGCCGACGACATCGTTACGCACTGCAATTCGGTGGAGCACGGACTGGTGTCGTACGTATTCACCCGCGACGTGGCCAAGGGATTGCGATTCGCCGAAGCATTGGAGACCGGAATGGTCGGACTCAACCGTGGTCTCGTCAGCGACCCGGCCGCACCGTTCGGTGGGGTCAAGGCTTCGGGCATCGGACGGGAAGGTGGCCATGACGGCTTGCTGGCGTTCCTTGAAACCAAGTATGTGGCGGGTAATTGGTAGACGAATACCTCGGTGTCCCACCGTTGTGGCACCGTTTCGTTTCGGGCGCTGTCGCGTTGCGACCGAGTAGCAACCGCGGAGATTCGCTGGCACACTAAAAAATGTGGGAGCCGGCGCTCGCAGGATTTGCACCGATTTGTTGGCGGAAGCGGGAGTGCCCATCGACGGCGATGCTTCGTTCGCGGTGAAGGTTCATGATGAGCGCCTCTGGTCGCGTATCGTCGCGCAACGCCAACTGGGTCTGGGCGAGGCCTACATGGATGGTTGGTGGGACTGCGACCAGTTGGACGAGATGCTCACGCGAGTAATCGCCATCGACGCAGCACAGCGCATTCCGCTTCGACCACGAATTGCGTGGCATGCGGCCATGTCCACCATCGCCAACTATCAGACCAGACGCCGCGCAACGCAGAACGCCCGCCATCACTACGACATCGGCAACGACCTCTACGAGCGCATGCTCGACAAGCGGATGATCTACTCGTGCGGCTACTGGCAGCACGCCGAGGATCTCGACGCGGCGCAGGAAGCGAAGTTGGATCTCATCTGTCGAAAGCTCGAACTCGAGCCGGGGATGCGGCTACTCGACATCGGCTGTGGGTGGGGTGGTTTCCTGCAGTTCGCGGCCGAACGCTATGGCATCATCGGTACCGGTATCTCCCCGGCGGTGCACCAGGTGTCGAAGGCCCGGGAGCGATGCGCCGGATTGCCGGTGACCATCCATGCAATGGAGTATCGCGACCTGACGGGGGAATTCGATCGGATCGTGTCCGTTGGGATGTTGGAGCACGTTGGCCCAAAAAATCTGGGGACCTTCTTCGATACGTGCGATCGATTGCTGGTGGACGGCGGGATGATGTTGCACCACACCATCGGGTCGACGGTGTCGAAGCATCACAGTGATCCTTTCTTCGATCGCTACATCTTCCCGGGAGGCGTGCTTCCGTCACTCGCGCAGTTCACCGAGGCCGCCGAACCACAGTGGGTGATCGAAGACGTCCACAACTTCGGACCGGACTACGACCGAACGCTCGGCATGGAACACCAACATCGAGGCACGTTGGGTGGAGATTCCGCATTACGACGAGCGTTTCCGCCGAATGTGGAGGTTCTACGTGTTGGGTTCGGCGGCCGGTTTTCGCGCGCGATCGCTGCAACTCTGGCAGGTGGTGCTACGACGCAAGGGCCGAGCACCCCGCTACAGCGCCGTCCGCTGACGGCGAGCCATTACGACCGTCCACCAGATGAGTGGTATCTGGAGTGGCAGTCGCCCGTAGGCGACGAGTCGTTCCGACAATTCCCGATCACGCCAATCCCAGGCCATGTAGATGTTGGCCGGGTACACCGCCAGGAAGAGTGCCGCCGCAGCCCACAACGCCGTTCGACGTGTGCGGCGTACGAGCACACCAACACCAACGACGACTTCGGCGACACCACTCAGATACGTGGCGAATCGCTCCGAACCGGGGAGCGCAGGAGGAACGATGGCATCGAAGAATTCAGGATTCACGAAGTGCGAAATCCCCGCACCGAGCAGGAAGAAAGCGAGTAGTTTCTCTCCACGAGTCATGCGCGAAGACTAGGTCGTCGCGCACGACCCCGCCCCGACGGAGGACGCCGAGAACCCACCACATGACTGATCGCATCGACACTCGCACGAATTGGTTGGATCCGCAACAGTTGAACGCCGTCCGCGATCAAGTACCCCTGGTGTACGTTGACGCCGTCCCGGTGCGGATCGATGACCAAGGCAACGTGACCCATGTCGGGATGTTGCTGCGACAAGCTCCCGACGGGAGCATCTCACGTACCGTCGTATCGGGTCGTGTGTTGCTGAACGAGAGAATCCGTGAAGCGTTGTTGCGTCACTTGGAGAAGGATCTCGGACCTCTTGCACTTCCCAAGATTCCACCGGAGCCCGCTCCTTTCACCGTGGTGGAGTATTTTCCGGATCCCACCATGTCGGGTTTTCACGACCCCCGTCAACACGCGGTGAGCCTTGCCTTCGTCGTACCGGTCTCAGGGGATTGTCAACCCACGCAAGCCGCCCTCGACTTGGCCTGGTATTCACCCGTCGAGGCGGTGAGCGATCAAGTTCGTCGCGAGATGACGAGTGGACACGATCGACTCATCCGACTGGCCTTGGCGTCCGTCGGCGTGCTGCCGTAGGGCAGCCGTCGCCCGGAGGCGACTACGGCTGTCGTCGGCGACGTCGAACCCGTGACCTACGTCGACCAGGGGGTGGGGCGAACACCTCGAGTGCCTCGCCGTTGGGTTGCTCAAGGGTGAGCGAGATTCCTTCACCAATGTCCTCGGGCTCGGTTGCCGCTTCGATCACGACGGCGGGTTCCTCCTTGGGTTTTCGCCCCAGGAGACGATCGAAGGCCACCATTCCACCCGCCAACATTGCGCCGACGGTTCCGTAACGCTGGGCGGCACGACGCACCATGTGTGCGGATTCAGGCAGTGCCGTGGGATCGGTCGGGTTGGTCGGATTGGTCGGCTCCGCGGGATCAGTCGGCTCCGTTGATTCATTCGTCACGAAGTCCAAACTATTGAGAAAAGTGATCGAACAATCACTCATCGTCCGGTTCGTGACGAATACTCTTTCCGTATGCCAGAAGGCGACACGATCTACCGCAGTGCCGCAGCTCTGCGAATTGCGCTGATCGGTAAGAAGATGGTGCGGTTCGAGGCCACACGACTCGACGGAGCCTCGCCCCGCGTGGGACAAACCATCGAAGAGGTTCGAAGCCACGGGAAACACCTGGAAATCGTGTGGGACGACGGCGTGGTGCTTCACACGCACATGCGGATGACCGGTTCGTGGCACGTGTACCGAGTTGGCGAGCGTTGGCGCAAACCGCCGCATCGTGCGCGCGCGGTGATCGGTGTCGCCGACTGGGTGGCCGTCTGCTTCTCGGCACCGGTCGTTGAAACGTACCGGGACTTCGACCCACGGCGGCACCCGATCCTCGGGCGACTCGGCCCGGATTTGTGCCACGAGCAACCCGACATCGACGAGTGTGTGGTGCGCATGCGTGCCTACGATCCGTCGGACAGCACCATCGCGGAGGTCCTGCTGGATCAGCGGGTGATGTGTGGTGTCGGCAACGTGTATCGCTGCGAACTTCTCTGGGCATGTGAACTGAACCCGTGGGCGAGGGTCGGTGAATTGTCGACCGACGAGTGTCGTGAGCTGGTGTCGCTCGCCCACGAGATGTTGCGGGCGAACCTGCAGCGCGTGAATCGAATCACGACGTCGGCTGTGGACGGTGGCCTTGCGGTGTATGGACGACAGGGGAAGTCATGCGGTCGATGCGGGGATCTGGTTCGGGTTACGCATCACGGTGAAGCGAATCGCGTGTTGTACTGGTGCGCTGGTTGCCAGACGATGCACACCCCATCGGTGACTGCACCGCGCCGACTTGCCGACGACACACCGACGGATCAGCACCCTGCAGCGAGGATCTTCGCCGAGCCGCTCGAGGAGCGCTAGACCGCGGCGATCGCTTCCACCACGTTGACCTTGGTGGCGCGCCACGCAGGATAAACCGCGGCCACCACGCCGAGTACGAACGAGATGACCACGATCCAGAGAGTTTCGTTGACCGGCAATCGGAAGGCGATGTCACCCTCGTCGCTCAGCGCGGCCACAACGACGACACCCATCACGATGCCGAGCACCACTCCCGAAACGGCACCGAGCAGCGAGGTGATGACGCTCTCCCAGCGCACCGTGGTGCGAACCTGAGATTTGGTCATTCCAACGGCGCGCAGCAATCCGATTTCGCGTCGACGCTCGAACACCGACAACAGCAGTGTGATGACGATACCGACGATGGCAATGATGATGGACAGCCCGAGGAGACCGTAGATGAGGGCCAAAATCTGGTTGATTTGTGCCGCCTGGTCGTCGATGAATTCGTCCTTGGTCTGCAGGGTTCCGATGCCTGCATCGCTGCTGATGGTGGCGATGCGATCACGAACCGTATCGAAGACGGCATCATCAGCGACCTTGATGTACACGAAAGCATCGAAGATCGGCGATGGGGCGTCGGCGAACATCTCGCGACTGGCGACGTAGTTGGCAAAACTCGTGTCGCCGGACATCAGTCCGCGAACGACGGCATCCACCTCGACTCCGTCTATTCGGATGACCTTGAGTCGCGTGCCGACCTCCCAACCCTTGCTTTCGGCTCGACCGGCATTGACGAAGAGGCCATCACTGCCCAGCGTGGTGAGATCACCCTCGGTGACTCCAAGATCAAAGAGGCCCGTGATGGTCGCGGGATTGATCGTTTGCACGAACACGCCACGCTGGTCGGCGCCGGTCGGCGTCGCCGACGAAGTTTCGCTCGGGTCGACAAGCCGTACGGAGGTGAATCCGACACCGGTTGCCTGAGCGACACCGTCGAGTTGTGCGATCCGGTCCGTGAGCGAGAGCGGAATTCCACCGAAACCCTGCGAATCCACCGTGAGCGCGATGTCACCACTGAATGCGTCGCCGAACGTGTCACGAACCTCGGCACGAATACTGGCTGCAAGTGCGGTGAATGCGGTTACGAGTGCGACACCGAGGAGCACCGGAGCTGCGGTGCGCGACGTGCGCTTGGGGTTGCGAGCGGCGTTTTGTCGTGCCATCACGCCGCTGGCACCACGAAGTGCCGCCACGGGCAGTCCGATGAAGAGTGCGACGGGCCGTGCGATGGCCGGTCCGAGCACCAGGATGCCGGAGAACACCCCGAGTACCCCGAGACCGAGCACCTGAATCGGCGCGTCGTTCATGGCGGCAACCATGGCTGCGCCGCCGGCAACCACCAGGATCAGCCCAATGATGACTCGACGTGAGATGCTGCCGGCAGTATCGAGCGCGGTGTCGCGGAGGGCGGCAAGCGGGGGAACGCGACCGGCGCGCCGCGCCGGAAACCATGCGGCAAAGATCGTGACGAGCACACCGGCAATCAGGGTGTTGATGAAGGAGCCGGGGGCGATGGCCAAACCCTGGGTGGGAACCTCGAAACCGGTCGCCTTCAGCAACGCATTCAGCAGTTGTGAGAGCAGGATTCCGATGCCGAATCCGATGATCGAACCGACGACCCCCATGGCCGTCGACTCGATGAGCAACGCCCGCGACACTTGACGTCGGCTTGCACCAATCGCACGCAACAAGGCGTTCTCGCGTTGGCGTTGTGCTGCGGTGATGGAGAACACGTTGTAGATGACGAAGGATCCGATTCCGAGCGCAATGTACGAGAAGACGATGAGGAACGTAGAGAAGATGTTGAGCACGTCCTTGATTTGCCCCTGCACCTCCGCGGTGATTTCTGCCCCCGTCAGCGTCTCGAGTTTCAGGTCGGCCGGGAGTGCGGCATCGATTCGGCGCGCCAGAACCTCGTCGGAGACGGAGTCGTCGCCTTCGATGAGAATTGCGTCGACGAAGCCGGGTTGCAGGAGGAATTCCGACGCGGTTGGTTGATCGAACAACGCGAACGTTGCCCCGCCGGGTGACGAGATGTCGACATAGCTGGCGATTCCGACGAGCGTGAACTCACGAGTACCTCGCACCGCAACCACCCGAACGTTGTCCCCGACGACGAAGTCGCCGTTCTCGGCGGTGGCCGAGTCGAGGACCACTTCGTTGGGTCCGATCGGTAGGCGACCTTCGGTGATCGACCACAGACCCGCCGAATCGGACGAAGCGATACCGCCGAACGTTGGTGGACCGTTGCCTTCGCTGCCGAGTGGTTCGCCGTCCTTGCCTATGACTCGAGCGAAGGCTTGAATGTCGCCTGTTGCCGACGTGACACCCTCGACGCCACGAACGGTATCGAGTACCTCGATTGGCGTTGCTGCACGTTGTTCGCCACCGAAATTCAGTTCTAGGAACGTGGTGGAGCGAACGTACGCATTGACATCTCGAAAGACATCGGCAAAGAGTCGATCGAACGTTTGGTTGATGGTGTCACGGAAGACGAACGTTCCGGAAAGGAATGCAGTGCCGAGGATGACGGCCAGCGACGTAAGGATGAGTCGACCCGTGCGGGCGAGCGTCATCTTCGCTGCGAGACGAAACATGCGTGAATTACTCGCCGAGGCGCTTCAAGTAGTCGAGAACCTTCTGTGCTGTCGGCGAGAACATCTCACCTGCGACGCGACCGTCGGCGAGAAAGACGATGCGATCGGCGTAACTGGCCGCGACTGCATCGTGGGTGACCATGACTATGGTTTGGCCGAGGTCGGTCACCGCACGCTTCATGAAGGCAAGAACCTCGGAACCGGTCTTTGAGTCAAGGTTGCCCGTCGGTTCGTCGGCGAAGATGATGTCGGGTTGGCTGGCGAGTGCGCGAGCCACCGCAACTCGTTGCTGCTGTCCACCGGAGAGCTCGCTCGGGCGATGATCGAGACGGTCGCGCAACGAGATGGTGTCGATTACTCGGTCGATCCACGCGACATCACCCTTCTTTTTTCCCAACGTGAGCGGCAGTGTGATGTTCTCGTACGCGTTGAGGGTGGGAATCAGATTGAACGCCTGGAAAATGAAGCCGATCTTTTCACGACGCAGTTCGGTGAGTTGTTTGTCATTGAGGGTGGAGAGATCGGTATCGCCGATGAACACGCTCCCACTGGTGAGTGCATCGAGACCGGCGATGCAGTGCATCAGCGTGGACTTTCCGGAACCGCTCGGGCCCATGATGGCCGTGAACTTGCCCTTCTCGAAGCTCACGTCCACACCGTCGAGCGCTCGAACCTCGCTGTCACCCGCCCCGTACACCTTGCAGGCACCTGTTGCGTGCGCAGCAGCGTTTGTGGTTGGTTGCAATGTCGGCGGTGGAAGTGCGGTCACCGTTTCAGACTATTGCTGCGGTCGAATATCGAGACCGAATCGGGCAAGAAATTCGTCATAGTACGCCTCGTCATCCAGGTGTCGTCCGAACGACACCCATTCTTCATCGCTCATCGAAGCGCGGGCAGCGAGAAGTGCTTCCGCGCCCCAAGAGCAGTGCCATCGAAGTCGCGGTACGGATGTGGTTGCTGCTTCGAGAATGGTGGCGGCGGCTTCTTCTGCCGGTGTGGCGTTGGTGATGCCTGCGGCGTAGAACGCAAAGAGACGTCGGTAGTGGGCGTCGTATGCCCCCGACTGATTCGGGGCGTCGATGTTCTTGCCGAATATGGAACTGCGCGTGATACCGGGTTCCACGATTGCAACACGAATTCCGAACGGAGCGAGTTCGTGGGCGAGGCCCTCGCTCATCCCTTCCACCGCCCACTTCGATACGTAGTAGGGCGATTGTGCGATGGCGGTGATCTTGCCGACCACGGATGACACGTTGATGATCGCACCACTCCGACGTGCACGCATCGACGGCAGCACCGCCTGTATGCATCGCACCGAGCCGTTGTGGTTGATGTTGAATACCTCGGTGTAGGTGTCGATGGGGCATTCCTCGGTAACGGCATTGCCACCGACACCGGCATTGTTGACGAGCACGTCGATGTGGGGCGTGGCAGCAAAGATCTGCGCAAACCCCGCGGTGACGGACGTGGAGTCGCCGACATCCATCTCCACGAGGGTGAGTCGCTCGGCGACATTCATGTCTCGTGCCCTTGTGACCAATTTTTCGGCCTTGGACAGCCCCCGTACGGTGCCAAAGACGTGGTAGCCCGATTGGGCAAAGGCCAATGCCGTGGCACGGCCGATGCCTGAATTGGCCCCAGTAATGACCGCAGTTGGGCTCTTGGGGTCGGGTTTCGTCGTAGGGGACATGGATTCCACCGTAGGTGGTGACCACCCAGGGAGCCCTCCTCGGGACGTTTCCGGAAAATCTGTTACAGAGGGGGGATATCTTGCCGTTAGGTGGGTGTGAGGAAACGTCGGCGCGCAGCCTTGTGGCTCGGAACGACCCTGGTTGTTGGGCTTGCGCCGGTCGCGCCCGCGACGGCACAAGGCGTCACGCCGACAGTTGCAGGCGTTGTGCCAGCGACTGCCGATGGCGCAACGAAGGACTACATCGTCATTCTGAAGGACTCCGTCAGCGTCGCTGCCAAAGTGAGGAAGGAAACTGCGCTAGGGAACGACGTCACCGATGTGTTCGCGAGCAAGGTGAAGGGCTTTGTCGCCGAACTCGATACGGCGGATGTTCGACGACTAAAGAGCGACGCACAAGTGCTCATCGTGGAGCCCGACTCGGTGATGTCGGTGATCGACACGCAGGAGCCGACAAGTACGACTGACCCAACGACGACCACGCTCGAATCGAATCGACAACCTCCACCTCGACATCAACCTCCACCTCCACAACATCGACCCATCAAGCACACATCAGCCTCGTCGACCAGCACCACGGTGCCAACGTCTCCCGACGATCTCGACATCGGCGATGCAATTCCTGGTGAGTACATCATCACCTTGCGTGCGGGTGTTGGTGCGACGGCGTTTGCGGCTGCACAGGCGGATGGTGGTGTGGAAGTGCTCGGTTCGATCACCGATGCCATCAACGGGTTCGGTGCACGACTCAACAAGTCACAACTGTCGAGCCTGGCGAGCGATCCCAACGTGGTGCTCATCGAAGAAAACACCGTCGTGGGAATCGAAGCCGACCAAGCAAATCCACCGTCGTGGGGACTTGATCGCATCGACCAACGGTCGGTCACGCGTGACGGCAACTACTCCTACAACTTCACGGGGTCGGGCGTGAACGCATACATCATCGATACCGGAGTGCGCAGTGACCACCGGGAGTTCGGTGGGCGAGTTGGCACAGGAAACACGCAGATCGGCGACGGACGCGGCACCGAAGACTGCAACCGGCACGGCACGCACGTTGCCGGTACCGTCGGCGGTCAGACCGTTGGTGTGGCCAAAGCCGTCACGATCATTCCCATTCGTGTGTTGTCGTGCACGGGCAGGGGCAGCATCTTCAGTGTCATTGCCGGCATCAATTGGATGATCCAGGATCACACGGCGGGTGTGCCCGCCGTTGCCAACCTCAGTCTGGGTGGCAACCGCAATACGTCGTTGAATAGTGCGGTTGCCAATGCGGTTGCCGATGGCATCACCATGGTGGTGGCGGCGGGCAACAACCGCCGCGACGCCAGCACCATTTCCCCCGCTTCGGAACCGTCGGCCATCACCGTCGGTGCGACGGCGTCGAACGATTCGCGGGCGTCGTTCTCCAACTTCGGAACGCTTCTCGACATTTTTGCACCTGGTGTCAGCATCGTTTCGGCCGGCCATCGTTCGTCGATCGAAACCATCATGCTGTCCGGAACATCGATGGCGGCGCCGCACGTGGCGGGCGCGGTCGCCTTGCTCCTGGAAGAGAATCCCGGCCTCTCGCCCGACGAAGTTGCCAGCACGCTTGCCTCCTACGCGACACCCGATGTCGTCACCGATCCGCGCGGATCGGTGAATCGGTTGTTGTACACCCGTGCCCGCTGGACGCCGCCGGCCCCGGAGGCTCCGAGTAGCCCGCGAGACCTCACCGTTGTTGCAGGGGTGGGGCAGGCCAACCTGTCGTGGAATGCTCCGACGCAGAACGGCGGCTCGGATGTGACCGACTACGTCGTGGAATTCTCCTCGGACGCCGCGAGCTCGTGGAACACGTTCGATGATGGAGTTTCCACGAATCTCACTGCAACGGTGACCGGCCTTACCAACGCCACGACGTACTCGTTCCGGGTACGTGCGGTGAATTCCAGCGGTTCGAGCCCCGCCAGCGACGAGGTACGCGCCACCATCGGTGTCCCGACCGCGCCAAGCGGACTCGTCGCCACGGCAGGAGGTGCAGAGGTGACCTTGCGCTGGAATGCTCCGACGCAGAACGGTGGTTCGGCTGTGACCGACTACGTCGTGGAATTCTCCTCGGACGGCGCGAGCTCGTGGAGCACGTTCGATGACGGAGTCTCCACCGCGCTCACGGCAACGGTGACGGGTCTCACGAATGGAACGACGTATTCATTCCGGGTGAGCGCGGCCAATTCCGTCGGAGTTGGTGCGGCATCGGGATCGGCAACCGCGGTGCCATGGCAAGTCAGTGCACCGAGCGCGCCTCGGGATTTGGTGGTTACCTCCGTGATGACCACATCCATTTCGCTCGAATGGCGAATTCCCGCCACCGATGGTGGTGGTTTCATCACCGGGTACGTCGTCGAGCAGTCTGTCGACGACGGCACGACATGGGTCACGTCGCTGGTGACCGGCACCGGTGGCAGGGCTGGCGGCGTCTGGTTCACCACCGTTTACGATTTGTCGTCAGGACGTGAGTACCGCTTCCGTGTGCGTGCCACGAACTCGGGTGGCAACTCCGACGCGTCCAGCCCCACGGCACCCCAAGCGCCGGGTATCCCTGGTGTGCCCGAGGATGTGCGCGCCACCGAGGCGGGTCCGCGGCGCATCATGTTGCGTTGGGAGAAACCCGTATCGAACGGTGGTAGTGGTTTGCGCGGATACACCATCGAGTATTCGACCGACGGTGGCTCAAGTTGGATCGTGTGGCCCAACAACACCGGCGTCGACGGATGCACGTGTCAGTACATGGCACGTACCGTCACCGACCTCACCGATGGAATCCCTCACATCTTCCGAATAAAGGCATACAACGCTGTCGGCACCGGTCCAGCATCGGAGTCCACCGATCCCATGACGCCACTCACACCTGCGGCTCCCGGACAGCCGCTCAATCTCAGCGGCACGGCGACGCCGGCACTCGTCGAACTCGACTGGGACGAGCCGACGAGCGACGGAGGAGCCCCAATCACGGATTACGTGGTGGAGTATTCCACCAACGCAGGATCATCGTGGACCACGTTCGCCGATGGTACGAGCACCGCCACGTTGGCGTCATTGCGTGATCTCATGGTTGGTGTCGACCACGTATTTCGTGTCAGTGCAGTGAACTCCGCGGGGGTCGGACTGCCGTCGTTGGCATCGAGCGTCATCGTGCCGCTTCCGGCGCTCGCAAATGATGCATTCGGCGGTGCCACACCAATCCTCTGCGCCGACGACTGTGCGTCGGGTACTTCGGTACGAGTCACGAGCTCGACACGATCCGCAACCCGTGAACCCGGCGAGCCGACCCATGGTGGCTACGGTGCGTCGGCCTCGATCTGGTATTCGTTCAGTATCGGCCGTGCCGGAACGGTGACCATCGATACCCAAGGCAGCGACTTCGACACGCTGCTCGGCGTCTACACGGGTAGCTCGGTGAATGCCCTCACCACGGTGACCACCAACGACGATGCGCCGGGTGGCAACTGGAGTCGAGTCGAATTCGTTCCCGCGGTGGACACCACGTACTGGGTGGCCATCGACGGCTATGGCAATCGCAAGGGTTCTACGGTGCTCACGTGGCGTTTCACCGAGGCGCCTCCTACGCAGAAACCTTCCATTCCACGAAACGTTCGTGGCGTCGCAGGTGACGAGCAGATCGTTGCGTACTGGTCCGCCCCGGAGTCCGATGGTGGCGCCGTCATCTCGACATACACGGCAACGGCTTCGCCGGGTGGGCGTGCGTGCTCAACCACCGGAGCTCTTACCTGCGCCATCAACGGCCTGACGAACGGCACGGCGTACACCTTCACGGTGACCGCCACCAATACCGCAGGAACGAGTGATCCGTCGTTGGCGTCCGAACCAGTTACACCGCGAGCCGACTCCGATGATGGCATTGCCACGCTCTCTTGGGGTCTCGACCGGATCGATCAGCGGAGTCTTCCGCTCGATGCACGGTACACGCGAACGCACTCCGGAGCCGGCGTTACTGCCTACGTGATCGACACCGGGGTTCGTTCCACCCACAGCGAACTCTCCGGTCGAGTGGCAGCCGGCTTTTCCACGATCAGCGACGGAAACGGAAGTGGTGACTGCCACGGCCACGGCACCCACGTTGCCGGAACCATCGCCGGTACCAACTACGGCGTTGCACCAGCCGCACTCGTCGTTCCCGTTCGGGTGATGAATTGCAGTGGGTCCGGAAGCACATCGGACATCATCGCCGGCATCGACTGGATCATCAACCATCACCAAAGTGGCGTTCCAGCCGTGGCAAACATGAGTCTGGGCGGCCCACGTTCGGCTGCACTGGATCTTGCGGTTGCCCGCGGAGTTGCCGACGGTGTCACGTTCGTGGTTGCTGCTGGCAATTCCAACGTCAGCGCCTGCACCGTGTCGCCTGCGGGTGAGCCACTCGCCATCACGGTGGGTTCGACCACGTCGAACGATGAACGATCGTCGTTCTCCAACTTCGGTTCGTGCCTGGATGTGTTCGCACCGGGGTCCAACATCGTCTCTGCCGGACATGCCTCGGATACGGCAACGCGAACGATGTCGGGAACGTCGATGGCGGCTCCGCACGTCGCCGGTATTGCGGCACTTGCATTGTCCCAGAACGCCGAACTCAGCCCCGCTGATGTTGCATCCGCACTTGCCACATCGGCAACGCGTAATGCGGTGAGCAATCCTGGTGCTGGATCGCTCAATCGGTTGGTGTATTCGCTCCTCACTCCGGTGCCCAATGGTGACGATGATGCGCCCACCACGACCACGACGACCACTTGCGCCAAGTACCAGGTGGTGGCGGCGGTGGCGGTGCGATGACGGTGGAAGTGGCGGTGAGATGACGGTGGTGGTGGCGGCGGTGACGGCGGTGGTGGAGATGACGGTGGCGGCGACAATGAGCCCGCACCCACAACGACCGTGCCGCGGCCGACGCGTGCACTTGCTCCGACCACGACCGTGCCCCCAGCGGTACCCGTGACCACACCAACTCCGACGTCACAGCGACGTCTGGTGGCACCAGGGGTGCCAGGAGACGTTCGACCACCGGTCCCCGCGGTTGGCGAGCGACCGATCGTGGGTACGCCCATTCCAGAGTTGCCACCGTCAACCCGACCACTCGTGGCCGAAATTCGTGCCGTCGGAAAATTGTTGAAGGTGGAGGTCGCCGCACCCAAGGGTGCGTTGATTCACCTGTACCGCAATGGCCAGCTCTGGAAGTCGGTAACGCCGGACGAAATCAAGAAATTGAAGATTCCTGCGGACGGTGCGACCGCCGAGGACATTCAGATCGTGGTGGTGACACGAACCGGTGCGGTGATGTCGACACCAATTGACCAGAAGCAGATGAGCAGTCGTCCGCGGCGCCAGTCGGCAAAGTCTGGCTCAAAGTCTGCGGCAAGGTCTGGCGCAAAGGCATCGGCAAAAGCGGCAGCAAAGGCGGCGACCAAAACATCGACGAAGTCCGGAAAGGCATCATCCACACGATCCAGGAACGTCGCCGGTCGGCGCTCAACCGACGACACGCTGAAGGGAAAAAGTAGACGGAAATCGCAAACTTCGTAGAACGACACTTCAGCGTCTACGGTGAGAACCGATGAAACCAACCGCAGGCACCATCGGACAATTGAAGGCATCGGGGTGGAAGTCGCGTTCGGTGAAGGAGGAGATTCGCGAAAATTCAGTGTCGCGGATTCGCGCCGGCCTGCCGTTGAGCGAGAGCATTCTCGGATACGACGACACCGTCATGCCGCAGTTGCACAACGCGTTGTTGGCCGGCCACGACATCGTGTTCCTCGGTGAGCGTGGTCAGGGCAAGACACGCATCATTCGTTCGCTCACGGGACTCCTCGATGAGTGGATGCCGATCGTGGCTGGGAGTGAAATCAACGACGATCCCTACCATCCTGTTTCGCGACACGGACGTGACTCGGTAGCCGAACACGGCGACGATACGCCGATCACCTGGGTGCACCGCGAGGATCGTTACGGCGAGAAACTTGCCACCCCCGACACCTCGATTGCCGATCTGATCGGCGAAGTCGATCCCATCAAGGTTGCCGAGGGTCGGTATCTCAGTGATGAACTCACCCTTCATTTCGGGTTGGTACCACGAACCAACCGTGGCATCTTCGCGATCAATGAATTGCCGGATCTTTCGGAGCGTATTCAGGTGGGCTTGCTCAACGTGTTGGAAGAACGTGACGTGCAGGTTCGCGGCTACAAGATTCGTCTGCCACTCGACGTGCTCCTCGTGGCATCGGCCAACCCGGAGGACTACACCAACCGAGGTCGAATCATCACGCCACTGAAGGATCGGTTCGGCAGTCAGATTCGCACCCACTATCCACTCGACGTGGAAACCGAGATGCAAATCGTCCGGCAAGAAGCACGACCAGCGAGCATCGGCGATGTTGCGGTGACCTACCCGTCGTTCATGGAAGAAATCGTTGCCGAGATCAGCCATTCGGCGCGCGCGAATGCCAACGTAAGCCAGCGCAGCGGTGTGAGTGTTCGTGTGTCGGTGAGCAACCAGGAATTGCTCGCCGCCAATGCCGTACGTCGTGGGCTTCGCGCGGGGGAGACCGCGGTGGCTCCACGTGTGAGCGACCTCGAGGCGTTGGTGGCGTCGACGGCCGGAAAGATCGAGATCGAGAGCGTCGACGACGGACGCGAAGGAGCGGTGTTCGAGCAGATTCTGCGCGGCTCGGTGCTGCAGGTGTTCAAGCGACGAGTGTCCGGCGACAAAACCAGGGAGGTCGTGGCTGCGTTCGAGGCGGGTGCGGTGGCGAACACCGGTGAGGACGTGTCGTCGGCCGACCTCCTTGCATTCGCTGCGCAGGTTCCCGAGTTGCGAACGCTCGCCGTCACGCTCGGCGACGGCGACGAGTCACCGGCAGCGGTCGCGAGTGCCGTGGAATTCGTCCTCGAGGGGCTTCACCTGGCCAAGCGACTGAACAAGGATTCACACGGCGGAAGAGCGGTGTATCGGGGCCGATCCACCGCCGTCTGATCGTCGAAGCCCTGACCGCTACACCGCGAATGGCGTGCGGGTCCAGTGTTCGCCGGTGTCGTTTCGATAGGTGGTTGGTGCGAGGCCGACCAATCGCGACGCATGCACCGGGTGATCGAACCCGCGCAGGTTGAAGTAGCCGATCGGTTCGGCGGTGATGCCTTCCGGGAGGTGGACGGCGTCCTCGGTGGGCATGAGGATGCCGTAATTTGCGGCCTCGTCACAGAGTCGAGACGCCAGGTTTGGTGCGTCGCCGATGTAATCCTCGCCCTCGAACAGGATGATCGGACCGGAGGCGATGCCGATGCGCAGTCGCAATTCACCGAGGCGCTCGGCAAATCGACGTTGCAGCTCGAGGGCGAAGATGACCCCCGCGTTCTGTTCCACGGCGATGGCCATGAATCCGTCACCAAGGTGTTTTGCGATCCTCACACCCACCTCGGACGCGAGATCACGCGATACCTCGCGAAAGTCCTTCAACATCGATTTTGCCTGGTCGTCGTCCGTGCGTTGAATGAACGAAGTGAACCCCGAGAGGTCGACGAAAATGATCGTGCGTGGGTAACGCATCGTGCCCCTCATGCTACGGTTCGCACGTGGGCCTTCGATTCACGTATTCGCGCTGGGACGGCACACAAAAGGGTTTCGAACTGGATGCCGATTCGTTGATGCGCGAACTCACCGACGAACTCATTCACCACGGCGACCCGAACGCCGCTCTTCGACGAATCATGCAACAGGGTATTCGCGACAGGAACGGGCGGAACATCGAAGGTATTCGTCAAGCGCTCGACCGAATTCGAAACAAGCGCAAGGAGATTCGCGAGCGAGGCAATATCGGGCATGAATTCGACGACGTGGCACGTGAACTCGACGACATCGTGGACGAGGAACGTCTCACCGTGGATTCGGTGGAGCGTGCCGCAATGGAATCGGGTGACACTCGCCGTGCCGACGTGGCGCGCGAGTCCGCAATGGATCGCCGCCTACGCCTCGACATGTTGCCCGACGACCTTGCGCGGAAGATCGAGGCGCTTTCCCACTACGACTTTCAGTCTCCCGACGCTCAGTTGCGGTTCGAGCGACTTTCGGAGCGTTTGAAGGACCAACTCTCCAGGCGACAGTTCGAACAAGTGGCAAGCGGCATCGAGAGCATCACGCCCGAGGCATTGGCACGGATGAACGAGATGATGAAGGCACTCAACGACATGATCGAGCGTCGCCAGCGCGGTGAGGATCCGAAGTTCGAGGAGTTCATGAAGAAGTTCGGCGAGTTCTTCCCGGAGAACCCCGCCACCCTCGATGACCTGCTCGAACTCATCGCCAAGCGAATGGCAGCGGCCCAAGCCATTCTCAACTCGATGACTCCCGAGCAACGTGCCGAACTTCAGGAGCTCACCGATCAAATGCTTGGTGACAACGAGGTGCGTGAGCAGATGCAGCGTCTTGGTGCCAACATGCAGTCGATGTTCCCCGACATGGGGTGGGGAGATTCCCAGGAATTCACGGGCGAACAGCCGATGCCGTTCGGGGAGGCCCTACGAAGCATGCAACAACTGGGCGACCTCGAGGAGCTCGAGCGGTTTCTCCAGAACGCCAGTTCGCCGTCCGCCCTGCAAGAAGTGGATCTCGACAAGGTTCGAGACCTCCTGGGTGACGAGACGGCGGAGTCGTTGGACCGGCTGGCGCGACTCACCGAAACACTTCGCCAAGCAGGGCTCGTCGACCAGAAGGAGGGTCGATTGGAGCTCACTCCGCGGGGACTGCGCACGATCGGCAAGCAGGCATTGAGCGACCTCTTTGGTCGTCTGGAACGCGACACACTCGGCCAACATCGGATCGAGCGTGTCGGCACCGGGCATGAACGGGCGCACGACACCAAACCGTACGAATACGGCGACCCGTTCCACCTGGACTTGCAGCGCACGTTGAGAAACACGCTGCGTCGGCAGGGTGGTGGGCTGCCGCTGCGCCTCTCGCCGGATGATTTCGAAATCGACCAAACCGAACAGCTCACCCGTTCTTCGACCGTTTTGATGGTCGATCTCTCGTTGTCCATGCCCATGCGCGACAACTTCCTGCCGGCCAAGAAGGTTGCGATGGCGCTGCACTCCCTGATTTCGTCCCAATTTCCTCGGGACTACTTGGGTCTCGTCGGCTTTAGTGAGACGGCTCGGGAGCTGCGCCATGAACAACTCCCCGAGGTCTCGTGGGACTTCGTCTATGGCACCAACATGCAGCACGGTTTCGCCCTGGCTCGCCGTATGTTGGCTCGGCAATCAGGGACCAAGCAGATCATCATGATCACGGACGGCGAACCAACGGCCCACGTTCGCCCGGATGGGGAAGTGTTCTTCAGTTACCCCCCGGCGTACTCGACCGTGGAAGCCACCTTGCGCGAGGTGATGCGATGCACCAGGGACGACATACGTATCAACACCTTCATGCTCGATGCCGATGGAGCGCTTCGAAGCTTCATCGAGCAGCTCACCGCCATCAACAAGGGACGGGCGTTCTTCACCACACCCGAAACGCTCGGTGAGTACGTGTTGGTCGACTTCCTGGAGCACAAGCGATCGCTTCGTGCCACTGGTGGTCGACGTCGAGCAAGTTAGTCGGACCGGGCGTCGCTCGACGTTTTCGGTCGTCGGCTGGACCGTCCGACTTGCATTGCCACCTCGGCATCTGTCAGAATGACACGGCTGTTATTTGGGTGGGGTAGGAAGAAGGACTCAGTGAATCAACGAATCGAAGCGACGGAAGGCGACGACCGCGCATGGCAGGACCAGGCCAATTGCTTGGGGGTCGACCCCGACCTCTTCTTTCCCGAGCGCGGCGCATCCACCCGCGAGGCCAAGGAAGTCTGTCGAGGTTGCGAAGTGCGACAACAGTGTCTCGAGTACGCCCTCGCCAACGGTGAGAAATTCGGCATCTGGGGCGGGCTTTCTGAGCGCGAGCGCCGCCGCCTGCGACGTCAGCGCGCCCAGGCTCACCGCAGTTCCATCACCGCGTAACCTTCGCAGCACCACGAGGTGGCCGTTCACCACTTTCGGTCCTGCACGGCTACTGCTAGGGTGCGGGTATGCCAGGCGGACCGGAAATTTGGATCATCATTGCCCTCGTCGTCGTCCTTTTTGGTGGCTCACGGTTGCCAAAAATCGCACGCAATCTGGGTCGAGCCCAAGGTGAATTGAAGAAGGGACTCTCGGAGGGCAACGCCGAGGTCAACAAGGAGCCAAAACAAGAGGGTGGCTCGACACCACCAGCCTGAGGCGTCGAGGCTCACGCCTCGTTGAGTTTGACCTTCCGTTTGCTCACATCTGCAAGCAGACCCTTGCGCTCGTTCGCTGCGTAGAGGTTCAGCGAAACATCATTCTTTTTGCCACGAGGTTTCGCGGTTATCACCAGCTCGTTGTCGGTGACCTTGATCGAAGTTGACTTGACGCGCGCGTCGTAGGTGCGGTCCAGTCCGATGGCAATTCGCAGAATTCCGGCCAGACTCCGCACGATGCGCTGATCGGAACCGGAGAGTGCGGAGAACTCCGCGTGCTCCGCCTTGGGAACGCTCTTGCGGTGGTACCGGGCAACCTGTGCGATGATCTCCACCTCACGATCGGTGAGCCCCATCAGTTCGGAGTTTCTAATGAGGTAGTAGGAGTGCAGGTGATGCTTGGCATGCGACACCACGACACCCACGTTTGCCAGGAGACTCGCAAAGTCGAGGTACCGGCGCCACTCGGGCTGTAGATCGAGGGAGTCCTCCAGTTCGTCGAACATTCCGGTGGCGAGCTCGGCAACGTGCTGGGAATGTTCCGGTCGATCGTCGCATCGATCCGCAAGTTGCTGGACACTTCGTCGAGCGGCATCGTGCTCCACATCTGCTTCGATGAAGCCTTCGCGACGAAGCGTGTCGAGGAGGAGGCCCTCCCGCAGTGCGTAGTCGGAGAACATCAACGACGTGAGTCCGAAGACATCCACTATTCCCTCCAGAATGAGCGCACCAGCGAGGATGATGTCTGCACGATTCGGTTCGAGACCAAATCGCTCGACACGTTCACCTATGGTCGGCGCGCTCTGCATCGCCGCAACCACCGAGCGGACTTCGTCAGCGGAGAACTCGAACCGGTTCATGCTCTTGGGCTCGGACGAACCACGCGACTTCAGAATGATGCGGGCGATGGATTCCGCGGTTCCGGATGACGTCGCGACTGCCTCGAAACCGAGCTCCAGCACCTCGGGTGCCACCACCGACAATGTCGAGCGTATGAACGAACGACAGCTCGGAATGGCACTCGGATGAAGGGCGGTAGTGGAGAAGAATCGATCGGTCAGTCGTACCGCGCCGAGTTTGAAACTTCGCGCGAACAGCACCTCGTCGTCGATGCCAACCACCACCTCGGTACTTCCGCCACCGATATCGCACACGAACATCGCTTGATCATGGATTCCGATCGCATTCAACACACCGAGGTGGATGAGGCGTGCCTCTTCCACCCCCGAGACCACCTCTATCTCGATACCGGTGGCCTTGCGTACCTGCTTGATGAAGTCCGAGCGGTTCCTCGCCTCGCGAACGGCACTCGTCGCAACCGCACGAACGTCGGCGTCGTGCGACTCGGCAATCTCGGCCATGCGAGCCAGGCTCTTCACCCCGCGCGCGATCGCCTCGTCGGAGAGTTCCTTCATGTCACCTCCGCCGTGACCAAGTCGCACCACGTCCTTCTCGCGGGTCACCACTTCGAAGCCACCGGGAACCGGCTTGGCAATCACCAGATGGAAGCTGTTGGTGCCGATATCCAGCGCCGCCACGAGGTCGCTCATTCGTTCCGACGATAGCCTCTCAGTTCCCGAGGAGTCCCGATGTCTGACGTCACCAAAGAACCACCACGAGCCCACATTCGCATCACCTACACCGGCCCGGTGTACCCCCACTGGGAGATCGTCGGAGATTACGGCGATCCCGACCTTATCGACGAGTTCGCGCGTCGGGCGTACATGCGACTGCTGTACGTGCCGATGAAGGACAGTCAGTTCCGTCGAAACCGTGAGCGCATCAACAAGGATGCCGAGAACGAGGGTGTCAGCGTGGAGTGGTTCCCTGCCGAGGTCAACAACTAACACCTGCTTCGTCGGCTCTCGTCGGGCGGGCGTCGAGCTCGGTGAACACCGAATGAACCTTGCATGACCAGGCAGAAAAATCGGGGAACTTCTCGTAGCCAGCGTGGCGGCGACGAATACGGTACGGGTATCGACTCCCCGTTCATCAATCGCGAGTTGAGTTGGCTCGACTTCAATGAGCGGGTTCTCTCACTGGCACTCGGCGAGGAGTTGCCGCTTCTTGAACGCATCCGGTTTCTTGCAATCAGCGCATCGAACCTGGACGAGTTCTACCAGGTGCGAGTTGCAGCCCTTCACGACCAAATCGCTGCAGAGCTGTATGAGTTGAGTCTCGACGGTCGCACACCGACCCAGCAGTTGGCCGAGATCTCCAGCCGAGTTCAACGGTTCGTCGCCGAACAAGAACGGCTCCTCGTTACCGAACTCCTTCCCGCACTGGCAACCAACGGCGTGAGGCTCGTCAAGCGGGCCAAGCTGGGAAAGAGGGTGCGGGAAGCGCTCACCACGGACTACGAGAGCCGGATCTTCCCCATTCTCACGCCGCTGGCGGTCGATCCGTCCCATCCATTTCCCTACATCTCCAATCTGGCGCTCAACCTGGCGGTGACGGTGCGCGATTCGGAGTCGGGCGAGGAGCGTTTTGCGCGAGTGAAAGTACCGAGGAACTTTCCGCGATTCGTTCCGATACCCGACTCGAACGATTTCATACTGCTCGAAGACCTCATCGAAGCCCACCTCGACCGACTCTTCCCGGGCATGGAGATCGTGAGCGTCTCGCGATTTCGTGTGACCCGCAACGCCGATCTCTCACTGGACGACGAGGATGCCGAGGATCTGCTGGCGGCAGTGGAGATGGAACTTCGTCGTCGCAGATTCGGTCGAGCAGTTCGGTTGGAGGTGCAGGCCAACATACGTGAGGCGGCACTCTCGAAGATGTGCGACGAGCTCGAGTTGGAGCCCGTCGACGTGATTCGGCACGAATCCTTCGTGGAACTCTCCGCACTGCAACAGTTGGCGAGCCTCGACATCCCGAAACTTCGCTTCAAGCCGTGGACCCCGGTTACCGCCGGGAGGTTGGCTGCAGCCGATGAAGCAGGCAGATCGATGTTCGATGTCATTCGTTCGCGCCAGCTACTGGTGCATCATCCCTACGAATCCTTCGCCTCGTCGACGGAGTTGTTCGTGGAACAAGCCGCCCGTGATCCCAAGGTGCTGTCCATCAAGATGACCCTGTACCGAACGTCGGGTGACAGCCAAATTG